>ONHN01000023.1:60993-87834 GCA_900317635.1 uncultured Prevotellaceae bacterium
ACCACTCGTCGCTACGCTCCTCGCGGTACGCGGTTAAGCAAGATGTGGTACGCTTCGCGCACCATTTGTCCCATTCTCTCACAACTTCCGAAACTTAAAAAACTGCTTATTCATAAAGTTTCAAATGTGTGAGGAGCTAAGGGAGTTAAAGATTGGTGTGGCATTGGTTTCTATGGCAAAGTTACAGCGATGTGTAGGTCAGTGCAAGAAAATGCCGAAAAAATGTTTTGCGTTTTTTGCAAAACGCGCAAAATGCAAAAAATGCAAAAGGATTTTGGAGGTTATAAGAGCAACTTTTGAGAGTTTAAACCGCAAACTTATCGTTTTGCTCAAGGCAAGGGAAGCCTCATGCAACAAGAATTCTGTGAAACTGAAAATATGCGAGACTGAAGCAAGCCCTCATGTCTGCCTATACATGGGAGCGCGGGTACTCTCGCGCGGTGTGCGTGGCTGTTAATGTTTATTGTTTCATGTTTAACGTTTAATGTCTCTACATCCTCGGGCCAGTATTCTGATAATACAGTTCGCCTTCGCCCCGTTTGATATTGACGGACTTGCCGCCGCTGAAGGTCCAGGTGAAGCTCGTTTGGACGAAGCAAACGGCATCGCGGTTGCGATAGACTTGCACGTAGTCGGGGTTACGCGTGTAGGTAGAGCGGCGGCGATGGCCGTAGATATCGAAGCGCCACTGATACTTCCCGCCCTTCCACGACTTCGTTACGCCAGCATAAACCTGGAACACGCGGCGGTATTCCACGTTCGTCATCGTGAACGAAGGCTCGAAATGTCCGCCGAAGCGCAACTGCCAGTTATGTTGTAGGAACAAGTAGTTGCTGATACTGTAGTAGTGGCGGAAGCGGTGGCTGTTATAATGGTAACCGCCTATGATAGCATCCTCGAAAAGGAACTGCTGGTTGGTGTAGAGCGTCATCTGCCAGCGGTCTTTCACGGGCTGGAGTTGCAAGGTTTCGTTAAACGACAGCGCGTTGCCACCTTTGCCGTTCACGGGGCGCGTGCAGAAGTTACCGTCGGCATCGCGCGAAGTTTCCCAAAAGATGTCGTTGGAGGAGTGGAAAAAGCCCGTGCGCAACGATAGTTTCCCGTTCCAAAGCGAGGCCGTCAGCGAGAAATTGTCGCTACGCGCGGCCTTAAGGTCAAGGTTGCCCGTGGTGTAGTGGGTTGCGTCTTGCCAGCTCTTGCCCAAACTGATGGCCGAATAAGGCACGTCGCCCATGCGCCGTTGGTAGCTGAAGTTCAGGCTGTGCCTGCCCTGCTCGTCAATCTTCCAATGGAACGACAGGCGCGGGTTCACACCCGTGTCCTTGTTGGTGTATTTCGGACTGCCGTCCTCGGTGTAGGTGTTGCGATTTTGCTGCACGTTCACACCGCCGCTATAGGAGAAGCGCCCAGCGCGCCCAGACAAGGTGAGGAAAGCGTAGGGCTGCGTACTACGTGCGTGGTAGTCGGGCTGCAAGATATTGGGCAAGTCCGCGCTTCCGCCCTGAAGATAGTCGATGAAACGCCGCCGACGTAATATCCAGTTCATGCTACCGCCCACCTTTATCTTAAGATATTCCTTCAAGGGTGCAAAAGCATACTCAGCGCGCAAGCGGACAAGGTCATATCCATTCCTCACGTGCACCTTCTGACAGGCCGTAAGCGCATCGGGGGCATCGTCGCTGAGGCGACGATACTCCTCGCTCCAATGGTTATTACCACGGTTGGTCAGCCACTCCGCCCTCAGCTCCAACTCACCATAGCCGCTATGGTTGAACTGTGCCGCCATGTCGTTGCTCAATGCCTGAATGGGGCTTGGAAACATCGTCTCCCTCGCCCGCCGATGAGGATATACCAGCAGCATCTCTGCCCGCGCCCACTGCCCGCTAAGGGAAAGGTTGTCGTAGAACATGAGTCTGCTCCTTTCCGTCAGCTCGTAGCTGGCGGAGAATGCATTGGAGAGATAGGCAGCTCGGTTGTCGTGGATGGTGGTGTAACGCTCTTCGCCATAACTGCCATCGGTGGCATAGGTGGCTGAAAAAGCGCGAGGTTTACCAAAGACCGTTGCTGCGGAAAGATAATCGTAGATGCTCCACTTGCCTACACCATAAAAAATCATCCCGCTCACGCCCCCGTTGCCATCACGGAAGAGCCCGTCGATGATGAGATCGACACCTGCCTGCCCATAGTAGCCGCGTTGGGGCTTCTTCAGCGTGAGGTAGATGATGGCTCCCGTCAGGCTGGCTTCCCGATTGTCGGAAGGATTGTACTGCACCTTCACCTCCTCTACGTTCGTAGCAAGCAATGCCTCCACCTCCTTCGTGTCCGACACTTTGCGCCCATTGATGTAGTACTCCGCCACGTCCTGCCCGTTAACCTTCAGTGCGCCCTGCTGTTTAACGATACCAGGCAGGAGGGCCAAGCCGTCAACTACGCTCTTCGCCTCCATCCGCTTGTCGCCTGCAAGGCGGTAGGAAAAGCCCTCCGCGCTGAATTGCACACGCGAGGCAGTCACTACGGCCTCGTCAAGAGTCGAGGCCGTGTCGGGCGCAAGCATGATGACGATGTCCTCTGCGGGTGATGCGACGCGCAGACTACCTGGCGCATAGCCCATGGCGCGAGCTTCAAGGCGTAGAGCGCGGCCAGGGTCGGTTTGGTTTTCGACGTGGAATCGGCCCGTGCTGTCGCATAATGCCTCTACGAGCAGCACGCTGTCACCCTCGGCCATAACACGCACCATGGCATAGGGTACGCCCTTCCCCGCTTCTGTTTCCTTTACGAAACCCGACAACTGTGCCGCTGCGGGGAGCGCGACAAACAGACAGCCTGTCAATAGAAGGATAAATGGGATTGTTCTGCTATTTTTCATCTTTCTAAAAGTTTTAAACCACGTATATATCTTAAACGAGTGACAAGGCATATACCCCTCTCTCATATTAAGTTGTTTGAAGGACTTATGAAGGTATACGCAAGAACGCTTCTACGATTTACGTCTGTATAGCCCCCACAACCTCTGGCGTTGCAATACCGCCTTGCGTATGCGATTCGTAGCAGTACCAGCAGCGCAAATTGCAATCCATCGTTGGGTTGACAATAACGCGCAATGTCTCTTTCGAGGCCAAAGCTTGTCGTATGCCTTCCTCTGCAATCTTCACTTCGTCAAAGTCGTCGTCCACGTAGAACCCGTCACGCACCATTGCCGCATAAAACTGTGGATGCAAATCTGCCATTTCATCGGGTGTTTTAGCCTCATACAGCACATATAGTTCTTCCTGTAATTCTGCTACCTTACCATCAAGGTAGTTCACGATGAACCTACGCCCATCGTGAACTATGGTAGAGGTGTAAACATTAGTTCGCATCACTTTTACTACTTAGCAGGAACAATTCAAATTGACAGTACACGTTTGCAGTTGACCAGAACAATTTAAGACTATTAACCCGCAATTGGTACATTTACAATTACTGTTTGTGTCATTGCTTCCAGGCGTGTTGTCACAATTCGTGTTCGTACTACGAACACCTATACATTTAGCTGTTCGCATAACAAATCCACCTTGCAGTTTCCCTTGCTTATCTGTTGTAAGCTTAGGCAGTTCAGTTTGCTTTTTTCCATAAGACATAATTATTTGATTAATACTTCCCACTAAGGGATTGGTAATGAATGCTGTTGAAATTCTTTAAAATAATGAGTTAGCTCTATCTCCTTAAAATCTTCATCACTGGCGGGGCTATCTTTTTGCTGCAAAAGAGCTTTACGCTTGAAGTAACCAACACTATACATATCATTTTCATCATCAAGAATATACAAAAGATATACGTGGCCTTCAGGCAAATCACTTACATCCACCGAGATAACTCCATCTACCTTAGCTGTACAATCTTCATACTTTTTCATAAAGACTGGATTCTCTTTATACTCTTTGTTGAAAATAATGAGAGTTAGGCCCTTTTGGGGTTTAGTTATCACAAAGAGCTTATTGTGATAAGTATCATATAGAGCTAAATAAACTACTTGTTCACGGGGTCTTGGTAGCTCGAACGACACTCCACTATCTTTCTGCGGGACATCCTCGTTGATTTCGCTCTTTTCATCGGCTTTATGCTTGGGAGATTGTAAATATCCTTTATATATATGGTCGCCCACACTAATGTATATAAGGTAACATTCTCCTGGTTCTGCCTCACGAATGGTGCAGATAACGTAACCATCATTGTCGGCACGTATTCCTCCAAATTTCGCAACACATGCAGCACCATTCTCTGTACGAAGCTCTACATCTACTTTTTCATTAGGAGCAACTTCAAAAGTAAGCGTGCACTTCTCCACGTCATGGAACACCATTAGTTTCTCACTATCCACAGCGGGGATGGCTCTAAAGGGCTTATAGGTTGGCATCCTTGAGGGATCTGGTTTGTAGGGTGTGCGCGTGGTGTCGGTGAGCAGGATGGGGATGGTTTGGGAGAATATGAAACTGGGGGCAGATAGCAAGACCGCCAACAACATACTACGCACAAAAGAAGAGATGGAGTGTAACATGGCTGATATCGTTGTTGTTTCCTTTGCAAAATTACGCCTACCACCTGTGAAGTGCAAGAAAAGGCGCGAAAAATGTTTTGCATTTTTTGCAAAACGGCCAAAATGCAAAAAATGCAAACAGAAAAATCGGCTTTTTTCCTATGATATTGTGCGGAAGACGTAATTTTGCAGGCAACAGAAAGGAGGAGCTACATGTCACGACACTTACACCTTAGTTTTCTTTTCATCGTTTTCATAGCCATAAGTGCTGGCACACTTTCCACGAGCTGTTCGCGCCACGATGCACAGGGCGACCTTTGGGAAGACATCAAAGCCTATGGCAACACCCATCCCGTTGCAGCACTACAGCGATTAGACTCAGCCCTCCTCGCGGGCAAACAGCTGACGCGCAGCGATAGCATGCGCGTACGGCTGTTACGACTGCGCTTGCGCGATAAGGCTGAAATAGTGCCATCGTCAGCACGTGAGGCGGAAGAAGTGAAAGACTATTTCATTCGCCACGGCAGTCCTCGGCAGAAGCAAGAGGCGCTTTATTACTATGCCAGCACGCGGCGCGACTTGAAAGATACGCCTGCAGCGATAGAGGGCTTCCTGCAATCCTACGATACGGCTAAAGAAGCTCCGACCGAGGCCGACTCTACCCTCTTTGCCAACACCTGCACACAGCTTTGTGCCCTCTACAGTTTTCAGGGCAAAGCACGAACTGCCCTAAAATACGCCGACGAGGCCATCAGCATAGCGCGGCAAGGAGGATTTATTGAGGCGGGATACTTCATTGGCGGCCTTCATGCAGCCTACGGAGCTCATGAAGAGGAGCGCGCTGTGTTGTGCATGACGCAAGCACTTGACGATTTCAAAAACAACAAGAAGGCGGTGCGCCACGACCCCGTATGGCTCAGCGACATCATTTACTATGCCACCCTGCTTCATCGTCAAGACCTCGCCGTAGAAGCCCAAAAGCTGTTGCAAACGGACTATGTAAACTTCTTGGGAACGGGGCGACACCATCTGGCAATGTCGATGTATTGCCAGCGATATGGCACGGAGGACTCGCTCATCGTGCATTTGAGCGAGGCCTGCCGCCTAACCGACGACTTCGCCGACAAGTATAACGCAGCCTACACGCTGGTTGCCATTTACGGCGAGCGAAAGCAGTGGGAGCAGGCTGCCAAATACGCCATGCTGATGAAGCAAGCCTCCGACTCTATTGATGCCCGCCGCGCCTCAGAGGGGGCGGCACAAGAGGAATTGGCCATTCAGTACGAGCGTTTCAAGCGCGAGGTGCACGAAATGCGCACGCAAATCTCTACCTTGAAATGGGTGGTTGCTGCTCTCAGCGTACTCTTGCTTGCGCTACTGGGGGTTCTGCACTTCGGCTTGCGACGTCACAAAGGTTTGCGTGCGCAGCTGGGGAAGATTGTGGAACAGACAGATGCCATGCACAACAAAGCACTAAAAGACAAAGCGAGCATTGCTACCTTGCAGCAAGAGAACGATGCCTTGACCTATGCCTTGCAGGACTTACAGACGAAATACGAAACCCTCACCAGCGGTCTCGCCCGCGATGCCACCATTCGCAATGGTAAGCAGGCCAAAGCCATCTTGGAACTGGCGGCAGAGGGGCGCTACACGCTCACCACCTCCGACTGGAACGCTATATACCGCATCGTAGATAGCGAAGACCCCACTTACGCTGGCAAGGCGGACAAGATGTTTTCGCGCCAAAGCGAACGCAACCGCCGCGTGGCCTACATGCACGCCTTCGGCCTCAATGCGCAACAAATTGCCAACATCGATGGACGCGTGACGAGCACCATCTGGCGTATGATAGGGAAGACGAGGGGCGACAAAAGCATAGTGGAGTAAGGGCCGTGCACGTGCACCTTGACAAAAAAAGCAGGGAGCCGGGAAACCTTGAACATTCGTGGTTTCCCAACTCCCCGCTATTCGGGTTTATGCCTCCCTGCGGCTTGTGAGGCTTATTTCTTTGCAGCGGGCTTTTTCGCAGCAGCGGGCTTCTTGGCTGCGGCGGGCTTCTTGGCTGCGGCGGGCTTTTTCGCAGCAGCAGGCTTCTTGGCAGCGGCGGGTTTGGCGCTTTGAAGCTTGTCGAGCTTTGCTTGGAGCTTCTCTATCTCTTTGTCCTTCACGGCCAATTCCTTTTCAAGGTTGGTGAGGGTGGTGGTGAGGGCATTGACTTCTTCGGTTTCGAGGTCGGGATAGAAGCTCTTGACGCGTGCGGTGAAGTCGCCGAGGATGTTCATGTAGTTGGTGAAAGCATCGTAGGGCGAGTCGTAGATGCCGCGATAGCCGCCGTAGCTGTTGGCCTTGGTGGACATGAAGCGGAGGTTGTTGGAGGCTTGCAGATAGTCGAAGTCCTGCTGCAGGCGCTTGTCCTTGATGGCGCGGACGCGCTGTGCTACGGCATAGAGTTTGTCGCAGGCTTCTTGCTGCATGGCATTGCCGAGCCAGGGCGAGAGGTCGCGCTCTTCGTCGACCCACGAGGTGGGATATTCCACGACGAGTTCGCCAGCAGACTTCACCTTGGTGCAGAGTTCGGTGGGCGTGGCGAAGGTGATGCCGCGCTGCTTGAACTGTGCGGGCAGGGCTTTCATAAACTCGAGGATGTTGCTGGAAAGGGGTTGGAAGATGCCGAGGGCGCAGAGTTCCATGAAGATGTTGACGACTTGCTCCTCTTCGGGCAGATCGGCAATCCAACCTGCGTAGGTTTCGGCAAAGAGGGGGTATTCGCTCCAGGAGCTGTCGTTGAAGCGGAAGCTGATGTCCTCGGAGAGGCGATGGTCGCGCAGGAGTAGCTTGAGCTTGGGGGCCCTGCAGCAGCTATAGACGTAGTGGGGCGATTTCCAGCCCAGCACGTGTTTGGCACCTTCGGCCAGCATGCCCTTGAAGCCCATGTCGGCCACCATGGCTCCTATCTCGTCGTCGTAGATGAGGCAGGAGTTGCGGAACACCTTGGGCTTTTGGCCGAAGAGGGCCTTCACCTTCTGGCAGAGGCGTTGTACCTCGTCGCGGAACCCTTCGGGGTCTTTCAGGCTGGAGAAGCCGTGGCTGTAGGGCTCGGCCAAGAACTCTACGCAGCCCGTTTCGGCAAGCTCTTGCAAGAGTTCGATGCACTGCGGGGCGTGGTTTTCGAGCTGTTCGATGGCACAGCCCGAGAGGGAGATGGCACATTTGAAATAGCCAGGGTTGGCCTTGGCCATATCGATGAGGGCTTCGAGGGCGGGCACGTAGCTCTTCTCGGCGGTTTCGGTGATGGAGCGCTCGTTTTCGTAGTCGTCATAGTAGTAGTGGTCGGTACCAATGTCGAAGAAACGATAGCGCTTGAGGTGGATATTCTGGTGTATTTCGAAATACAGGCAAACGGTTTTCATAATGGGGATTAATTTTAATGTTTTTTTTGAAACCACTACAGGCACTACATTTTTTCACTACATGCACTGCTTTTCTCTTTCGCCTCGGGCGTGGGGAATGTGCTGTGTGTGTAGTGAGAATTGTAGTGTGTGTGTAGTGGTTTCATATCTTCAATGTTTAACGTTTGTTTAGTACGTCATCGTAGCAGCGGCGGATGCGCTGGCCTACTTTCTCCCACGTGATTTGGTCGACCTCTTCGATGCCTTCCTTAGCGAGGTATTCGTGGTAGGCATCGTTGGTGCAGAGGGCGTACATAGCATCGGCCATGGCGTTGATGTCCCAATAGTCGATCTTGATGCACTTGTCGAGGATTTCGGCACATCCGCTTTGCTTACTGATGATGGAGGGTACGCCGCACTGCATAGCTTCGAGGGGCGAAATGCCAAAGGGTTCGCTGACGGAAGGCATCACGTAGACATCGCTGTCGCGGAAAGCTTCATAGACTTGTTTGCCCTTCATGAAGCCTGGGAAGTGGAAGCGGTCGGCAATGCCGCGGACGGCGGCGAGTTCTATCATTTCATTCATCATGTCGCCCGAACCTGCCATACAGAAGCGTATGTTGCGCGTGCGTTGCAGGACAAGTGCGGCGGCCTCAACGAAGTATTCGGGGCCTTTCTGCATCGTGATGCGCCCGAGGAAGGTGACAACTTTCTCACCGCGTTCGTGGAACGGACGGCGCTGACGCACGATTTCCTTGATGTCGTCGGGAAGGGGATAGACGGCATTGTGCATCGTGACGCACTTGGCGGGGTCTTGATGGTAGTGGTTGATGACGGTTTGGCGCGTCAGCTCGCTCACGCACATGATGCAGTCGGCATTGTCCATACCATCTTTCTCTATGCTATAGACCGTGGGGTTGACGTTACCACGGCTGCGGTCGAAGTCGGTAGCATGGACGTGGATGACGAGGGGGCGCCCGCTGACGTTCTTGGCATGAATGCCTGCGGGATAGGTTAGCCAGTCGTGGGCGTGGATGATGTCAAACTCCTGCTGTCGGGCTATGACGCCAGCCACGATGCTGTAGTTGTTAATCTCGTCTTGCAGGTTCTGCGGATATTTGCCTGAGAACTCGATGCAACCGAGGTCGTTGGTCATACGATAGGAGAAGTCGGCATAGATATTGTCGCGCAGAGCATAGTAAAGGTCGGGCGACATTTTATTGCCTATGCGCTCTTCTACGTATTCACGGCTGACGTCGCGCCACACGATAGGCGTTTCGGACATACCGATGATGTTCATAAAGCTCCGGTCTTCATCACCCCAGGGGCGCGGAAGACAGAACGTAATTTGCATATCGCTCTGGAGAGAGAGCCCCTTCGTGATGCCATAGCTGGCCGTGCCAAGACCGCCAAGGATGTGAGGGGGAAACTCCCAACCGAACATTAGTACTTTCATGGTTTTCTTGATTGTTATTTTTATGCCTTACTCTTCGTTCTTCTTATATTGCTCAAGCAGGTAGATGCTGTTGAGGATGCCGCAAACGTTCATGGCGAAACTGATGGCGCCACGGCCACTGAACTTCGGGTTGCCGTCGAAGAGTTCGGGTATGGTTCCGATGCAGTGGTAGAAGAGCTCCTCTTCGAAGCCGATGAGCTGGCGTTCGATGTAGTTCAAACCACTGGTTTTATAGACGCGCTGATAGGCAGCGAGGTAGAAGCCTGTGAGCCACGGCCAGGCTGTGCCTTGGTGGTAGGCGTAGTCGCGCTGCACCTGCGTGCCAACGTAGCGCGGGTTGTAGCCGCCACTCTTGGGCGAGAGGCTGCGCACGCCCTTCGGCGTGACGAGTTCGCGCGTACAGATGTCCAAGATGCGCTTACGCTCTTTCAGGTCGAGGGGAGAGAAGTCGAGGGCAATGGCCAGGAGCTGGTTGGGGCGAACGCTCCAGTCTATCATCTGTCCGTCAACGTAGTCGAGCAGGTAGCCGTGCTCGTTGAGGAAGACGTCCTTGAAACTCTTTTGCACCTTCTCGGCCTCAGCGCGGAAGCGTTCGGCTTGGTCGGCATACTTATCGCCGCCGTGTTCCACAAGGATTTGCTCGCAGAAGCGCAGGGTGTCGTACCACAGGGCGTTGAACTCTACGATGTAGCCCGAACGCGGCACGATGGGCCGACCGCCAGCTTCGGAGTTCATCCATGTGACGGCCTTGTCGCGCCCGTTACTGTAGAGCAGACCATTGTCGTGGCGGAAAAGGTTGGGATGCTTGCTGTTCCAAATGTAGTCAACGATGTCGAGCAAGAGCTGTCCGTACTTTACGAAGCACTTCTTCCGGCCCATAAACTTGCCATACATCTGCAAGCACAGCACGGCCCAAAGCAGGACGTCGGGTTGTTCCATCTCGTAGATACCTACGCTGATGGGCCGTCCTTCAATAAGGTCGCGAATGGCCTTTTCGGCTGTGGCCATGTAGAGTTCATACTCTTCGGGTTCGCCGATGCAGAGTGTCAGGCCTGGCATGGCGATAAACGTGTCGCGGGCGCGAGGTTTAAACCAGTGGTAGCCTGCCAGCAGGTAGTTTTCGCCGCCATGTTCGTACTTAAACTGGTGGGCGGCGTGCATCAGGCAGTGATAGAAGCTGTCTAACGGCAGGCGCGGAGCTATCTCGGCCTCCATCATCTTGTTGAGCTTCTTTATCTCTTCGGGTTTCAAGGCTGCGGAGAACACAACGCTTTCGCCTTTCTTAATATCAAACTCGAAGTATCCTGGAGTAAAGAGGTCTTCCAGCTCGTAGTGGCCTCGTTCGCTCTCTTTGGCATATTCCATGCCGCGATACCAGTCGGGCTGATACGCAAAGTTGGCCGCCTTGTTAAGCTGCATAAAGAGTTCGGGATAGCCCTTGTAGAGGCACATACTAACGCCGCCTTCACACTCGCGATAGCTGCGGTCGATGTTTTGGTTCTCGTGCGTCCACTCGCGCACACTGCGATAGGCCAAGAAGGGGCGTAGGCGCAACGTGGTGCGACTGTGGGCATCAAGCAGGGTGTAGCGCACGTAAAGGCGCGAGTCGTGCACGCCGTAGCTAATCTCCTTCTTCAGCATCACACCGCCAATGCGATACGTCCACGTTGGCACTTTCTCCCATTCAAAGCTGGCGATGTATTTATGACCCTTGGGCGCGAAGTTGTCGCCCCGATACTTATGCAGGGCAAGGTTAAACTCGGCGCCGTGTTGCACCACCGTCTCGTCGAGCGACGAAAGCAACACGTGGTTCTCATCGTCAAGCTCGGGTATGGGTACGACGAGCAGGCCGTGATACTTGCGGATGTTGCAACCTACAAGCGTAGAGGAGCAATAAGCCCCCGAACGGCTCGTAATGAGGAACTCCTTGTAGAGGGAGTCCTGCAGGTTGGTCATCTGCATCTTGTCAAAACGTAGATAAGACATAGGTTTTTATTGGTGTATAGTTAAGGTTTGTTGTTTCAGCAGACAGCGCACTCGCCGTCTAAGAATGCCCAAAAGTACAAAAAAATCAACAAAGCAAAAAACTTTATCAAAATAATTACACAAATTTACACAAAAAAACGTGGCGCGTGGCCATTGTAAAGAGCCAAGATAGGCGGCACCTCGGCAAAGAAAAGACAAGCAAAGCCCCACTTTCCTTTGCACTCGGTTTGCACAACTTTGCTTCGCCAAGATAGGCGACACCTCGGCAAAGAAAATGAGCAAGCTCTTTTTCTTTGCACTCGGTTTGCACAACTTTGCTTCGCCAAGATAGGCGGCACCTCGGCAAAGAAAATGAGCAAGCTCTTTTTCTTTGCACTCGGTTTGCACTATCTTTGCCCCCGCAAAGTTATCATAACTATGAACAAGAAATTCCTGATAAGCTTCCTCTTAGGTGCCCTCTGCACCTTCAGCGCTTTTGCGCAGCAAGTCACCGAGCTGCAACGCACAAAAAGCATTTTTGTCTATCCCGACTTCTGCCCTGGGCGCGTTATCCAGGCCTTTGGCCGCAGCGTGACGGACAGTGTCAATATCTACTACGGCGATGCCTCGCTCTGCTTCCATCGCGGCGACACCATTTTCAAAGCGAACCTCGACGGCATCTACGGCCTCGTGATTGGCGACGATGAGTATAAAAAAGTGGGCACGCAGATGGGACGCGTTGTGGCTAAAAAAGGCTACAACGCCCTTATTTGCGTCACAGAAGTAGATCACCGCAAACTCGAGGCCGAGACAACGGGCGGCGAGAAACTGCCCTATTTCCAAATTGACGACGGCCCCTGCATCGACCTCGAGCGCGAAGTGTGGACGCAAGACGAGGGATGGCCCCTGCAAGACAAATACTACTTCCAAATAAGGGGGGGCGAAATCATTCCCGCCAACCAAAGTAAGTTCAAAAAATTCGTGCGCCGCGACATGAAGCAAGCCTTCAACCGCCTTATGAACGACAAATTCTGGAGTTGGAAAGACCCACAAAACCTCTCCACACTACTCATTTATTTGCCAGAATAACTTTTCTTGAGTGACAAGTGACAAGTTGCAAATGCGCTATTCGTCGGCGTAGCCCGACTCGTCACTCGCGATTAAACCCCAACAAACACCCATGCAATCCCTCAAGTACTGGTTCCTTGCAGCGCGCCCTAAAACGCTGAGCGCGGCGGTTGCACCCGTTGTGGTGGCAACGGCCTTGTGCTGGCGCGATGGGACAGTACGCTGGTCGGTGGCAGTGTGGTGCGCTTTGTTTGCAGCCCTCATGCAAATTGCGGCCAACTTCATCAACGACCTCATCGACTTCCAGCGCGGCACGGACGGCGAAGAGCGCTTAGGTCCCGAACGTGCCTGCGCGCAGGGGTGGATATCGCCCGCTGCTATGCGGCGCGGCATCGTCCTATGCCTGCTTCTTGCTGCTGCGGCTGGCATGGCCATGCTCTATGCGAGCAACGTGTGGGTGGAAGTGGACGCGGAATGCTCGTTCATGGTGCATTGGGAGCGCGTTATCGCGCTATTTGCCGTTGGACTGGCTTGCATTGTCTTCGCCTTTCTCTATACCACGCTCCTGAGCTATTGCGGACTGGGCGACCTGCTCGTTTGGCTCTTCTTCGGTTTCGTTCCCGTATTGGGCACCTACTACGTGCAAACGGCCACGCTAACGCCTGAAGCATGGTTGCTGGGAGCCGCCGTTGGCCTCGTGACCGACACCTTGCTCGTGCTCAACAACTATCGCGACCGCGACACCGATCGCCGTAGCGGTAAGCGCACACTTGTGGCACTATTAGGCGCACGCTTTGGCAGCGGCTTCTACCTCGTGCAGGGTATAGCTGGCTACCTCTGCGCCGCCGCGCTCGCAGGCTATGGCAGTCCGTGGTGCGCCTTGCTGCCTATTATATATATAGGTATGCACATGAAGACGTGGCGCGACATGGTGCACATCAATCATGGTCGAGCCCTCAACCGCATACTTGGAAAAACAGCCCGAAACATCCTTATGTTCGGGCTGCTGGTAGCGCTATCGCTACTACTATAGTAACTCAGTATTAACCACAAAAGTTTAACCACAAAAAGCACAAAAGTCCACAAAGGGCAAAAAGCTCTTTTGGGCGTGTTTTATGATTTCTTTTTGTGTGTTTTGTGGTTACTGTTTTCATCGGCGTATCCCTTACAACAAGCTCCTTACAAGGTAGTAAACCCCTGGCAGCAGCAAGGCGGGCAGCAGGTTGACCGTTTTGCAATCCTTGATGTGCAACACGCCCAAACCGCTGGCGGCAATCAGCACGCCGCCCACGATGTTTGTCTCCGTAATGATGCTACCCGAAAGGGTGTCGGGGTCGGTACTGATAACGTCTTTCGAAAGCGCACCAATACCATAAAACATCAGCATCCACAGCGCAATAGGCACCGCACTTACCACAACGCCAAAGCCATAGGTGGAAGCCACAATAATGAGCGTGACGAAGTTCAGCGTTGCAGCCGTCATGAGGTAGGTATCATCGCCGTAGATAGCCGAGAGGATGGGGCCCATCATAGCCAGCGTTCCCACGCAACACATCAAAATGGCCGCCACAATACCCTCTGCCAGGGGCGGTGTACCTTTCTTCGGTTTCTGCACACGCTCTACGCGCCGCGCCGCAGCATCCATGCGCTCGTCAAGGCGCAGGAACGTGCCTAACAAGCCGCCAACGGCTAAACAGAAAATAAACAACACGGGCACCTTACTCTTCGCCATATTCTGCATGGCCACGTTAATACCCAACACGAGCACCGCAATACCCATGGCCGTTGTAAGAGCCGTCAGGTATTTATGGTTGATGCCACGCTTGGTTAGTGCCCCAACCGCACTCCCTGCTAAAACAGAGAGAAAATTGATAAAGATAGCAAACATAAAGCGTAATGTTTGTTTTTTTCGCCCTGCGAAGTTACGCATTTATTGCCGAAAATATGCTTAATTCGTGTATAAAATCGTAACTTTGCCACGCTTTATGTCCAAACGTCTCAACATAGTTGCCCTACCCTGCCGCCTCGTGCTGGCCCTCGTGCTTTTCGTCCTGCCGTTTGCGGGTCGAGCCGTGACTGCTGATAGCCTCATCGTCAGCCTCTTGACGTGTGAGCCAGGCACGGAGAGCTACGAACTCTACGGCCACACAGCCCTGCGCGTGCGCACCGCCGACGGTCGCTACGATGCCGTCTACAACTACGGCGCATTTACTATGGATGAGCCGCACTTCATCTGGCGCTTCCTGATGGGACAGACTGACTATATGCTGCTGCGCGAACCTACGTTCTACCTCCGGCCCGAGTACCTCAGCCGTGGGCGTAGCATTCGCGAACAGGTGCTCGACCTCACCCCCGCCGAAGCCGAACGCCTCATCCGGCGCGTGGAAAACGAAGCGCAAACACCAGGTTGGACCTATCGCTACAACTTCTTCCGCGACAACTGCACCACGCGCGCCCTCCTCGCCATCAGCGAGGCACTCGACGGCACGTTGCAACTTGACCAGCAAGTCGCCGCTCAGCATCGCCGCACCTTGCGCGATGTTGTTGCGGAGCACACTGCCCAGCCCATGCCGTGGTCGGACTTTGGCGAAAACCTCCTGCTGGGTGCCGATGTCGACACTCTGCTTGATGCGCAAGGACTGCAAGCCTTCCCCGAAGATGCCTACGCCCTGCTGCAAAAGGCAAGTATCAAGCGCGCCGATGGCTCGCGCCGTCCACTGGTCAAGGCCAACAACCTCATCAAGGCCACGACCGATGGACCACAAGTCTCTCCCACCCCGCTCTTGCTCCAGCCGCTAAGCATCAGCCTCCTGCTCTTGCTGTTGAGCGTTTGGCTCAGCTTCCGCCAGTGGCGCGGACGTGCGGCGGGCACGCGTCTCTTTGACGGTGCACTGATGCTCCTCACGGGCTGTGCGGGTTGTTTGGTATGGCTCTTGTTTTGGTTCAGCGAACTGCCTGCCGTGGGCAGCAACTGGCTCATCGGCCTGCTTTCGCCGTTGCCCCTGCTTTGGTTGCCCCGCAAAATCCTTGTTGAACGGCGCGGCCAGACCGACCGCTACATAGCCTGCGTACAGCCTTGGATTGTCGCTCTGGGCTTCTTCGCTGTCAGTCCGATGCAAGAAATTCAGTGGCCCGTGTACGTTTTGGCACTATCCTTGCTATTAAGAAGTATTGTCGAGCGCCGCCAGCGTTTCGGCCTCACCTCATGGCACGACAAGGCCAGCATAGCACTATGGACAGCCTGCGCCTTCGCCGCCATCGTTTATAAAGCAATATAACCTCTACGCACTATGCACAACCGCCACTCGCATTTCTTTTTGCCCTTGCTGCTTGCGCTGACAGCGCTGAGCAGCGTGGATGCAGCCCCCGTGCCGAGGGTGGTTGTCAACATCCTCATCGACCAACTTCGCGGCGACTACCTCGAAGCCTTCATGCCACTCTATGGCACGCATGGTTTTAAGCGCTTGATAGACGGCGGTGTCGTGTTCCGCCAAGCCGAAACGGCCAGCGACGGTGCCGACCGCGCCGCCACTGCCGCCAGCATAGCCTGTGGCACGACGCCCGCCGACCACGGCATCACGGGCCAGCGCTGGTTCGATCGCCAAACGCAGGGCATCATTGCCTGCACCGATGCCCAGGGCGGCTTCACGCCGCGCTACCTCACCGTCTCCACCATTGGCGACGAGCTGAAAGTGGCCACCGAAGGCAAGGCCCTTGTCTATAGCATAGCCCCATGGACGGATGCGGCCTTGCTGACAGCAGGCCATGCCGCCGATGCCGCCCTATGGATTGACAGCGAAACGGGCCTTTGGCGCAGCAGCGATTACTACGGAGCGTTGCCCACGTGGGCAGCCCTGCAAAACAGTCGGCGCGCACCGATGGCGATAGCCCAAAACGCTACGTGGCAACCCACCGACGAACTCGTGGGCACCTTCAGCTACTTCCTTTCGGGCGGGCGCAAAGAGCCCTTCTCTCATACGTTCCAAGGGGCGCAAGCACTCAGCCAATTCCTTTCCAGCGGACTGGTCAACACCGAAGTGGCCGCTCTGGCTTCGGCTTGCATCGAAAGCACACAAATCGGGCGCGACGAACTGACGGACTACCTTGCCGTCTCCTTCTATGCTGGCAACTTCAACCACCTGCCCGCCAACAGTGCGCCGATGGAGCTGCAAGACACCTACGTGCGCCTTGACCGCGCCGTGGCCAACCTCATCGAAGCCCTCGAACACCACATCGGCCTCGACCGCGTGCTCTTCTGCGTCACCTCAACGGGTTCTACCGACGAAGAGACCGACGACCTGCGCCGCTACCGCCTGCCCAGTGGTACGCTCGACGTGCAGCGCACGGCCTCATTGCTGAACATGTACCTGGCCGCCCTCTACGGGCAAGGTCGCTACGTTGACGGTAGCTTTGGCACGTGGATATACCTCAACAATAAGCTCATCGAAGACCGCCAGCTCAGCCTCTCCGACGTGTTGAGCCGAGCCGAGGACTTCCTCTTACAAGTGGAGGGCGTTAAAGACGTCTATACCTCCCGCCGCCTGCTGCAAGGCGCGTGGACCCCAGGCATCAGTCGCATCCGCGCCGGCTTCAACCCGCTGCGCTGTGGCGACATACGCCTGCAAGTTTCGCCAGGGTGGCGCTTCGTCAACAACGAAACGCACGAAAACACCCTCGTGCGCGCCTCCTACGTTCCCTTCCCCATCATCTTCTTTGGCTACGGCCTCACGAAGCGTAGCATTGAAACACCCGTCAGCGTCGATCGCATTGCGCCCACACTCGCGGGACAAATGCGCATCCGCGCCCCCAGCGCCTGCAACCAGCCGCCGCTCAATTTGTAGCGGGCTCCCCCCCTTTTCCACTCATCATAAAAGAAAACAACAACACACAACATACACACATGGAAATCACGAAATTCCTGCAAAAGCTCTTTGGCAACAAATCCACGCGCGACATGAAGCTCATTCAGCCGATCGTAGAGAAAATCAAAGCAGCAGCACCCGAGGTTGAAGCCCTCAGCAACGACCAGCTCCGTCAGAAGACAGAGGAACTGCGCCAACAAGTGCAAAGCTCGGCCAACGACCTCAAAGAGAAGATTGCTCAGCTCAAGGCTAAAATCGAACAAACGCCCATCGAAGAGCGCGAAAGTATCTTCACCCAAATTGATAAACTCGAGAAAGAAGTGCTCGACCGCTACGAAGTGGCTCTCGACGAGGTGATGCCCGTGGCCTTCAGCATCGTCAAGGAAACAGCCCGCCGCTTCACCGAGAACGAAGAAATCAGCGTCAGTGCCACCGACTTCGACCGCGACCTGGCCGCCACGCACGACTTCGTGCGCATCGAGGACGACAAGGCCATCTATCAAAACCACTGGATGGCGGGCGGAAACGAAGTGACGTGGAACATGATACACTACGACGTGCAGCTCTTCGGCGGTGTCGTACTACACCAAGGCAAGATTGCCGAAATGGCAACGGGTGAAGGTAAAACGCTCGTCGCCACCCTCCCCGTCTTCCTCAACGCCTTGACGGGCAACGGCGTCCACGTCGTCACCGTCAACGACTACCTGGCCAAGCGCGATGCCGAGTGGAACGGGCCGCTCTATATGTTCCACGGCTTCAGCGTCGATTGCATCGACAAGCACGAGCCCAACAGCGATGCCCGCCGCCGCGCCTACCTGGCCGACATCACCTTCGGAACAAACAACGAGTTTGGCTTCGACTACCTACGCGACAATATGGCCATGTCGCCCGCCGACCTCGTGCAGCGCGGCCACAATTACGCCATCGTCGACGAGGTGGACTCCGTCCTGATCGACGACGCCCGCACGCCGCTCATCATTTCGGGTCCCGTGCCCAAAGGCGACGACCAGATGTACGAACAATACCAACCCCTCGTTGAAAAGCTCGTGGGCGTGCAGCGCAAGCTCGCTACGGAATACCTCACCACGGCCAAGCGCCTCATTGCCGAAGGCAAGAAGGAGGAAGGGTTCCTCGCCCTCTTCCGCAGCCACAAAGCCCTGCCAAAGAACAAACCGCTCATCAAGTTCCTCTCCGAGCCAGGCATCAAGAGCGGCATGCTCAGCACCGAGGAAATCTACATGGAGAACAACAACAAGCGCATGCCCGAAGCCGTAGAGCCCCTCTACTTCGTGGTTGACGAAAAGCAAAACTCCGTGGACCTCACCGACAAGGGTAACGAATGGCTCGCACGCGAAGTGGGCAACGATAAGCTCTTCATCCTCCCCGACATCACCTCCGACCTCTCAGCCCTCGAAGCCGACGTGTCGCTCTCCGATGAAGAGCGCCTGCAGAAGAAGGACGAACTCATGTCCAACTACGCCATTCAGTCCGACCGCGTCCACACCCTCCTGCAACTGCTCAAGGCCTACTCTATGTTCAACATCAACGAAGAGTACGTCGTGCTCGACGGGCAGGTAAAAATCGTTGACGAGCAAACGGGACGTATCATGGAAGGGCGCCGCTGGAGCGACGGCCTCCACCAGGCTGTCGAGGCTAAGGAACACGTCAAGGTTGAAGCCGCCACGCAAACCTTTGCCACCATCACCCTGCAAAACTACTTCCGCATGTACCACAAGCTCGCCGGCATGACGGGTACCGCCGTCACCGAGGCTGGCGAGTTCTGGAACATCTATAAGCTCGACGTCGTAGAGATACCCACCAACCGCCCCGTCATCCGAGACGACATGAACGACCGCGTCTATCGCACCCAACGCGAGAAGTACGCCGCCGTCATCGCCGAGATAGAGAAGATGCGCCTCGCTGGCCGCCCCGTACTCGTAGGTACGACGAGCGTTGAGATCTCCGAGCTGCTCAGCCGCATGCTGAACATGCGCCGTATCCCCCACAACGTCCTCAACGCCAAGCTCCACCTGCAAGAGGCCCTCGTTGTGGCCGAAGCCGGTCGTAGCACCCTCGGGCGCGTCACCATCCAGGACGCAGACGGCACAACCCACGAAGAAGAGCGCATGCTCGGTGCCGTCACCATCGCCACGAACATGGCCGGTCGTGGTACCGACATCAAGCTCTCCGACGAGGTGAAAGCCGCAGGCGGCCTCGCCATCATAGGCACCGAGCGCCACGAGAGCCGCCGCGTCGACCGCCAGTTGCGCGGACGCGCCGGACGTCAGGGCGACCCAGGCTCCAGCGTCTTCTTCGTCAGCTTGGAAGACAAGCTCATGCGACTCTTCGCCACCGAGCGCATCGCCAAGTTCATGGACAAGCTCGGCTTTAAGGACGGCGAGATGATTGAGGCCAAGATGATTAACAACTCCATCGAACGCGCCCAAAAGAAGGTCGAAGAAAACAACTTCGGCATTCGTAAGCGCCTGCTCGAATACGACGACGTGATGAACAAGCAGCGCACCGTTATCTACGAGAAACGCCGCCACGCCCTCATCGGCGAACGCATCGGCATGGACATCTCCAACATGATATGGGACCGCGTCATCAACATCATCTCCAACGAAGACTATAACGGCTGTCGCGAACGCTTCCTCGAAGTGTTTGCCATGGAGGTGCCCTTCAGCGAAACGGACTTCAACAACAACCGCCGCGAAGACCTCTACGAGCAATCGTTCCAAGCGGCTATGGCCAACTTCAAGCGCCGCACCGAACGTCTGGCCGAAGTGGCTACGCCCGTCATCAACCAAGTGTTCGAGCAACAAGGCGACCAGTACGAAAACATCCTCGTGCCCGTCACCGACGGCCGCCTCGTCTATAACATTCGCACCAACCTCAAGGAGGCGTACGAAACGCAAAGCCAGGCCGTCGTGCGCGACTTCGAGAAAGCCATTCTCCTCCACAACATCGACGATGCGTGGAAAGAGAACCTGCGCGGCCTCGACGAGCTGAAGAAGAGCGTGCAAAACGCCAGCTACGAGCAAAAAGACCCGCTCCTCATCTTCAAGCTGGAGAGCGTAAAGCTCTTCGACGACATGGTGAACCGCATCAACAACACCACCATTGCCACGCTCATGCGCTGCCAAATTCCCATGCAAGCGCCCGAAGAAGTGCGCGAAGCAGCGCCCGAGCAACGCACGCAGCAGCAATACGAGACCAACCGAGGCGGCGGTGCCGACGACCCGCTGTCCAATCCCGACCAGGCCGCAGCTGCCGCCCACGACACGCGTGCACAGCAGCCCCGTCAACCCATCGTGAAGGACAAGATGCCAGGCCGCAACGACCCCTGCCCCTGCGGCAGCGGCAAAAAGTTTAAAAACTGCCACGGCAAAGGCCTCGTGTAAGATGCGCAAAGGCCTCGTGTAAATCCTCCGTACCCGCCGCTACTTGCTGGCTGCGGCCTCCGCTTCACTCCATGCGGGGATGGAACAAATTCCACCCCCGCATGAAATGCATTCCATCCCCGCATGGAGTGAAGCGGACAAGCCGCAAAAAAAGTTGCTAAAGCCTCAAACGCCGTCCTGACAAGCCTCAGCGAACTGCTGGCGGCCTCCGCCGCGCGCTGCAAGGCTTGCAGAGATTTTGCAGGCACTACGTAAGGCCCTACTTTTGCAGTGAGAAACAAACATTGTCAACCATTCAAAAAAACAAATGGCCTTATGAAAACACGCATCTTCAACCTCATCATCGTGGACGAAAGTGGTAGCATGAACTGCATCTACCGCCAAGCACTCACTGGCATGAACGAGACGCTGCAGACCATCCGCGCTACGGCTGCTAAGTTTCCCCAGCAGGAGCAGTACGTCACGCTCGTTACGTTCAACTCCACCAGCAGCCCCAACACCAACTATGTGCTCGACTGCATCGCCGCGACACAAGCTGCCGACATCGCCGAGAGCCAGTACCAGCCCTCTGGCTGCACCCCGCTCTACGACGCAATGGGCACGGCGCTCACGCGGCTGCGCGCGCAAGTGGCGGCTGAGGACAAGGTGCTCGTCACCATCATCACCGACGGCATGGAAAACAGCTCTTGCGAATACAGCGGACGCGCCATCAAGAGCCTCGTTGAAGACCTCAAGAAACGCGGGTGGGGCTTCACCTACATTGGAAGCAACCACGACGTAGCCGCCACTGCCGAGTCGCTGAGCATTGATGCCCACTTGGAGTTTTGCGAAGACGCTGAAGGCACGCGCGAAATGTTCCAACGCGAAAAGCGCTCGCGCTCCAACTTCTACCGCGCCCTGCGCGAAAACCCCGCAGCTTCCTGCGCCAGCATCATGGAAGGCTTTTTCGAAGACGCCAAACAGTAAGCACGACACGCTACTAACTCTTCATGCTCCCCTTAATTTTTGCTCCCCGGCCCCTCGCGGCCTCGCGGCGAGAGAGGGGCTGGGGAGCAAAAAAGAATGGAGGCGCGGTCAGACCCGCGCGCATCCTTTTATGGGATGTTGACATTACTGCCTTATTCTTCCGCGATAGCGCGAATGGGTAGGCCTCGATTGCGGTCGCATATATTATATCTACGCCATGTCGTCTTGTCAATCTCTGCATAGTCAGCATATTTCAGCGTGTTAGATCGCGTAGCCAACCAGAAGTAAACTTTACCCTCATTGCTTATGTTCCTCTCACCAAAAAGGTAACCCGTAATAGGGAAGAAAATAGCTTGTCCGTTGGATGCGGTGAACTTTGTCCCAACGACATCGCCAATGGTCTCGACACTCCGTTCGCTATTCTCAGCGAGCTTACCAAATTGTTCATACGTTGGCATCTGCCACGGACTGCCCCACTGTGCGACGGCGGCATCGTACTGCGCCTTGCCGCTGATATCTGTGCCTATATCAGCCACTTCGTCATCAGCCACGAAGTGGTCTTCGTTGAGGTCGGTCCAGTATTTATAATTGGCCCAATCATAGACTTCCTTTTCTTCCGTCTCGCCCCAGGAGAAGTAGCTGCCGACTTCCAGCGGGTTTTTGGCCCCCACGTTGCAGCAGGCCCACGTGCCAGCTTCGCCGAGGTCAATCATGTGCGGATGGTTATTGTTGGGACAGAGGCCTGCCTTAACGGCGGCATCGGGTGCTTTCGCCACGGGGCGTATCGTGTGGCCTAAGATGAGGTACCAGTCGTAGGAATGGCGCGCCCGTTCGCTATTGAGCGTGAAGTTATAGGCAAGCGTCTTGGAGTCTGCGCTGGCCGTCCCTGTCCAATAGTAGCCTTGCTCGCTGTCTTTATTGACGTAGTCGTCGCGTCGATAGCCTGCTGCTGGCAGGAAGATGGTGTTCCCGTTGGTTGCTGTAAACTTTCGGCCATTAATGCCGTTGATAGTCACCCATTCGTGGGCGCAGGTTTCAGCCAACATCTTCGTGTTTTCAACGTTGGGCATTTGCCAAGCCTCGCCCCATTGTGCAGTGGCGGCATCGCGCAGCGGGTTGGCGCAGATGTCGGTGCCTATGTCGTCCGATATTTCTTCTTCGTCGTCACCCGAGCCGTTGCCGTTGAGGTCGCCCAAATAATACTTATACTCGTCCCACGAATAGACTTCCTTCTCCATCGTCTCGCCCCAGGCAAAATAGCCGCCATATTCCAAGGGCGACGCAGCCCCCACGTTGCAGCAAGCCCACGTGCCTGCCTCGCCAAGGTCTATTTGGTGGGGGTGGTTTGCATCGGGACAGAGGCCGGCGCGGACGGCGGCATCGGTGGGCGTGTCGTCGGGCGTTTTACCCAGGATGACGTTGACGAGCTTCGTCACGTCGCCCACGTTGACGCTGCCATCGGCGTTGAGGTCAAGACCTGTGCCGCCTTTGCCAAGAATGGCATTGACGAGCGAAGTCACGTCGCCCACGTTCACGTTGCCGTCGGCATTAAGGTCGTACTTACTTTGCGCCTGCGCCACGGTAGTTAGGCAGAGAAGCAGCAAAAATGGGATGTAGAGGAACGTCTTCATGGGGTTAAATGCTATTGCCATGCGGTTAAACATCTTTATAGTGCAAAGATACAACATTTTCGAGGCAAATGCAAGTTTTTGCGCTGAAAAAACGTGAACGTCACGGATAGTGTTAGCTAATTCAAGTTTCTACTGTTGTGATACGGGAGATAAAGTAAAATTTGCATAAAATGTTTGTCGTTATGGTAAGGTATGCTTATCTTCGCGTTTAGACTAATCATAACAAACCTTAAAACGTAACGCTATTATGCAAATTCATCCCCTTTTCTGGTTGGTGCCCATAGCTTCTATCGTGGCGCTGACGATGGCGTGGGTGTTCTTCAAGAGCATGATGAAGGCCGACGAAGGCACGCCGCGCATGAAAGAAATTGCCGAGCACGTCCGCAAGGGTGCCATGGCCTACTTGAAACAGCAGTACAAGGTGGTGCTTATCGTGTTCATCGTGCTGGCCGCTTTGTTCTCGTTCATGGCCTACGTGCTGCACGTTCAGAACCCGTGGGTGCCGTTCGCTTTCCTGACGGGCGGTTTCTTCAGCGGTCTGGCTGGTTTCTTCGGTATGAAGACGGCCACGTATGCCAGTGCGCGCACGGCCAACGCCGCCCGTAAGAGCCTCGACGGCGGTTTGAAGATTGCCTTCCGCTCGGGTGCCGTGATGGGTCTGACGGTGGTAGGCTTGGGCCTGTTGGACATTGCCATTTGGTTCCTCGTGCTGAGCCAGCTGACCGACAACAGCCTCATCGCCATTACCACGACGATGCTGACCTTCGGCATGGGTGCTTCGACGCAGGCATTGTTTGCCCGCGTGGGCGGTGGTATCTACACGAAGGCTGCCGACGTGGGTGCCGACATCGTGGGTAAGGTTGAAGCCGACATCCCCGAAGACGACCCCCGCAACCCCGCCACCATCGCCGACAACGTGGGCGACAACGTGGGCGACGTGGCCGGTATGGGTGCCGACCTCTACGAGAGCTACTGCGGCTCCATCCTCAGTACGGCCGCCCTGGGTGCTGTGGCCTTCGCCGCAACAGACCTACAGATGAACGCCGTCATCGCTCCTATGGCCATTGCCGCCGTGGGTATCTTCTTGAGCCTCATCGGCATCTTCCTCGTTCGCACCAAAGAGGGCGCTACGATGAAAGACCTGCTGGGCAGCCTCTCGCTCGGCACGAACGTCAGTGCCGTGCTCATTGCTGTTTGCACGTTCTTTATCCTTTGGGGCTTGAACCTCGACAACTGGCTGGGCCTTTCGTTCAGCGTTATCAGCGGTCTGGCCGCTGGCGTGATTATCGGTCAAGCTACGGAATACTACACCTCCCACAGCTACAAGCCTACGCAGGACATCTCCGCAGCAGGCCAGACGGGCTCGGCCACGGTGATTATTAAGGGTATTGGTACGGGCATGATCTCTACGTGCATCCCCGTGCTGACCATTGGTGTGGCCATTATGCTTTCCTACCTTTGCGCCAACGGTTTCCAAATGGACATGAGCCCTGAAAACATACAGCACGGCCTTTACGGCATCGGCATCGCTGCCGTAGGTATGCTCTCCACACTGGGCATCACGCTGGCCACGGACGCTTACGGCCCCATTGCCGACAACGCTGGCGGTAACGCCGAAATGAGCGAACTGGGCGAAGAAGTGCGCCACCGCACCGATGCCCTCGATGCCTTGGGCAATACCACGGCTGCCACGGGTAAAGGCTTTGCCATTGGCTCTGCTGCCCTGACGGCCCTGGCCCTGCTGGCGTCCTACATCGAAGAAATCAAGGAGGCTGTAGCCCGCATGGCCGCCGAAGGCGATGCCAAGATGCAAGCCATGCTTGCCCAGATACAGGACATCCCCTCCTTCATGGACTACTTCCAGGTGAACCTGATGAACCCGCGCGTCCTCGTGGGTGCCTTCATCGGCGCCATGGCCGCCTTCCTGTTCTGCGGTCTGACGATGGAAGCCGTGGGTCGCGCAGCGCAGAAGATGGTGGTTGAAGTGCGCCGCCAGTTCCGCGAGATTGCTGGCATCCTCGAAGGAACGGGCACGCCCGACTACGGACGTTGCGTAGAAATCTCCACACGGGCCGCTCAGCACGAAATGATTGTTCCCTCCGTGCTGGCCATCGTCATTCCCATTGCCGTAGGCCTCGTGTTGGGCGTAGCTGGCGTACTGGGTCTGCTCGTAGGTGGCCTTTGCGCAGGCTTCACGCTGGCCGTATTCATGGCCAACGCCGGCGGCGCTTGGGACAATGCTAAGAAGAATGTAGAAGAAGGCAACTTTGGCGGTAAAGGTTCGTTTGCCCACAAAGCCACCATCGTGGGCGACACCGTGGGCGATCCCTTCAAAGACACCAGCGGTCCCTCGCTGAACATCCTCATCAAGCTGATGTCGATGGTCAGCATCGTCATGGCAGGCCTCACGGTTGTTTGGAGCGTGTTCTAAGCGTCCAAAGCCAGTAGGCGAAGATACAAACGGGGATGTGTCTCATTATAGGCACATCCCCGTTTTTTTGTGTAAGCATCCTTAAAGAGTTATCTCACCAACTCCCCCACGACGCACTACGTGCGACGGGGGGGTAAGCATAATGTGTCGCCTACGGCGACAGAAAGCCCCTCACTAATAAAAATCCTCAAAACAGTAATAGACACTAACTCTTTCGTTGCTTGTATCAACTTAGCCATACTGCATCATCTTCCACGCCACTGCCGTTTCGCGTTGGCCCGCGAAGAGGCAGCAAAAACTCCCATCGCGACCAAGCACGTGCGCCGGTAATCGCGGCGAGGTGCGCCAGCAATCGCAGCGAGATGCGCCGACAAACACCACCGAGGTGCGCACTTAATCTCTAATCAAAGCCTAAGATTATATAATCAAGGCCTAAGATTATATAATCAAAGCCTTTGTTTATATAATCAAAGCCTTTGTTTATATAATCAAAGTCCTTGATTATAGATTGCTGGCGCACCTCGCCGCGATTACGGGCGCACCTCGCCGCGATTACCGCCGCATCTCGCTGCGATTGCTGGCGCATGGTACGCAGACGAGACGCCTGCGGAAAGCATTGGCGAAGTCCCCCTGGGAGCGCGGGCGCCTCGCCCGCCCAAATCGCTGCGTAGCAGCGAAGTTCTGCCGTAAAGCTTAGGCGCTTTGCACCGATTTGTGCAGGTTAGGATTTCTGCGGGCGAGGCGCCCGCGCACCATGCCTTCGCTGCTGGCACAGCGGTTTGGTGCGGGCGAGGCGCCCGCGCTCCCAGGGGGCTACGCCGATGAAGGTTTCCTATTTAAGTTTCGGAAGTTCATGCTGCGATGGTGCGTAGCGCGCACCACACTATGCGCGGAAGGTGACGGGCAGATAGAGTCGGTGCGCAGAGCGTACCGCACCATGCTTAACCGCGTACCGCGAGGAGCGTAGCGACGAGTGGTGCGCGGTAACTGTGAGGCGATGTGGCCAGTGCGCGGAGCGTACTGCACGTTACAAGTCCTCTTTGCGACACAACCAATTCTTCTTAATGTGCGGTACGCTCTGCGCACCGCTTCATCCGTTGCGCCCTATCCGCGCACCACTCGTCGCTGCGCTCCTCGCGGTACGCGGTTAAGC
>ONHN01000029.1 GCA_900317635.1 uncultured Prevotellaceae bacterium
CCCCGTCAGAAGTATAACGCCATCTCGGTGGAGGATTTTCTCCAACCCGTTGGAGGATTTTCTCCAACCCGTTGGAGGATTTTCTCCAACCCGTTGGAGAAATTGCTCCAAAAGGCGGGCGGAAGTTCGCCGATGGGTTGGAGGAAGTTGTGAGAGAACGGGACAAATGGTGCGCGAAGCGTACCACATCTTGCTTAACCGCGTATTCCAATGAGCGAAGCGAAGAGGAATGCGCGGTAGGTAACTGGCGGATAAAGTCGGTGCGCAGAGCGTACCGCACATTAAAAATATGAATGGCTAATAAATGGTGTCGCAAAGAGGGATTGTGACGTGCAGTTAAAGGGAGTTAAAGGCGATATCGACTAACAAATATAGCGAGCGAAACGATTACCGCAAAGAAAAAAGATAGGTCATCTTCACCACAATGGTGCCGCTGGCAGAACGCGCAAAGACATCCGTCTTGCCATTCTTGAAGACATCGGACAGCCCATAGTAGTAGCGTCCCTCGAGCAAGAAGTCGCCGCTACGCGTGTGGAGTTCCAGCCCGCCGCCTGCCGCAATGCCATACTCAAACTTGCGGTCGGCCTTCAAGCCGTATTGCGAGGACATGCCGCCTGGGCGGTCGGGCGTACCATCGTCGAGCGTGGTCCACGTCTGGCCGTAATGCTCTTTCTCGCCTATGAGGAAGCCCACCTGCGGACCAGCCACGATGAAGCCCATCAGCCCTGGGCGTCCGCCCTTCCCCGTGGTTTCGTTTCCCCACGCCAAGCGGGCCAGCATGGGCAGTTGCAGATAGTGCATGTCGCGCCGATACGTATCGGGCAGTTCCAGCCCCGCCGAGCTCAACACGTTTTCGCGCCACCCCGCCTGCATATAGTTCAGCTCTACTTGCAGCGCACACAGCGTTTTGAAATACATCTCGCTCGTAAAACGCGCCGTAACGCCCAGCGTGGGTCCGAAATGCCAGTTTTGCTTAATAGACGGGTCGAAGCTCATCTTGTTCATAGCAAAGCCCGCATTCACGCCCAGTGAAATGGCACTGCGCGGTTGCCCTAACTGCGCAAAAGAGATGGCGGGACAAAACAGGAGCAAGAGGATTAGGCGCAAAGGGGAAAGGTGTTTCAACATATCGGGTATAAACGGGAGAAAGAGGTATTATCGGTTTTCTTGCAACTTATTGATGCTGCCGTCGGGTTTATAGTTGATGAAGAAGAGACTTTTGTTCACCAAGCCCCCGTCCTGCTCCGTTCGCTCGAAGCTGATGGCACTTTGCAACTGGTGGGCATCGGCCGCTTGCTGGGCAAAGGCATCGCCATAGCGCAACATGCCGCGCACAACCTGCTGCGCCACATCGTGGCCCAACAAGCACATACGCGGCCACACCTGCAACGGCTTCTCGCCATAGTTGCTTTCGTAGGCAGCAAGGAACGCGCGCGTTTTAGCGTCGAAGCCGTTCAGGTAGCTGTCGGTATATATATAGGTATTGCACAGCTGAAGGCGCGCAGCCTGTGCGTCGGCCTGCGAGAGCCACTTAGAATAGCCAAACAAGCGCAAGGGATAGCTGGGATAGTATTTGCGGAAACCTTCCATCTTGGCCAGCACCTTCGACAGCGCAGCCACGTCGGCGGCATCGGGCACGATGACCGTGGGCTTCGTAGCACTACAAGCCGAGCGCATCTGCTCGAGCGGAGCTTGCTCGGAAAACTCCGTGACGGCGCAATCCGTAGCCATCAAGCGGCGGCGCAGGTAGCTAACAAACGGGCCGTTGTTGCTGTCGCCCACGTGCATAATGGCTACGTTGCAATCCTTAAACGTCTTAAGGAACAAGTCGGCCACATGCTCAAACTCGAACTTCTGAGGCGTATTGACAAGGTACACCCACGGATTGGTGTTGACCTGTTCGGCCTTCGAATAGAAAGGCACAATCATCCTAATGCGATTGACGCGACAGAAGACAGCAACCTCGGCAAAGTGGGCAGGATAAACGGGGCCAACCAGTAGCTGCACGCCGGCAGCCTTTATCTTCTGCAAGGTCTCTTGCAGCGAATAGTCCGTCTGCTTCTCGTCGTAGGGAAAGAGATTGACGCGCTTGCCTTCCTTACCAATCTGTTCGGTAGCCGCTAAGAAGCCGCGATAGAACTCCACGCTCCGTTCGCCTTCAACGCCCGTAGCCGTGAAGGGCAACACAACAGCCACGCCAACGTCGGCCTTCGGCACAGCGGCATGAGCCGCAGTGGAAGCTGGCTGTACAGCACTTATCGTGACACCGGCGCGCATGGGAATGCGAATGACTCTGCCTGCATGCAAGGTCTCGGCAGAAAGGCCAGGGTTGGCGGCCACAATATTCTCTATCGACACGCCGTAAGCGCGGCTTAAGCCATAGAGCGTTTCGCCGGCAGCCACGGTATGCTGAAGAATGTCAGACTGCGCAACAGCCAACGATGTAAGCATAAAGAAGAGGCAGCAAGCGAAGCACTGCATCAGGCGGATAGTTTTCATCTTTTTCATAGTGCTGAAAGGATGTTTGATGCGTTTTCAGCCACAAATGTAGAGATTTTTTTAGGAATTATTACGCTTTTACCAAAAAACTATGTATTTTTGACGCATAGAAGACGAAAACGAACATGACAGCTCAGATAAAAACAACGATTACCGCGCTTGCGCTCATCCTTCTACCCCTTCGGAGCTATGCGCAAGACACCACACCCGCCACGCCACCACCGCCTTCAGCCACAGAGCTCATCTCAAGCTACAGGTTTGGCGAGGCGGCCAACACCCTGCGCTCGCAAATACGCGCCGCGCGCGAAGCGGGCAGCCCTACTGGGAGATTAGAGAAAGACTTGCGAACCGCCACGCTCGGCGAAAGCATGTTGCGCGCCACGGAACGCGTGACAATCGTAGACAGCATCAGCTGCTCGCGCGATGCCCTCTTCAGCCTCCTTCGCCTTAGTGAAGAATGTGGCCGCGTGGCACCAGCCACAGCCTTCACCGACTTAGGCTTTAGCATTGACGGAGCTACCGTCTTTCAGAACGCCTTGCAAAACACGCTCTTCTTTGCACGAAAAGATGCTGCGGGAAAGAAGAAACTATTCAGCAGCAACCGCCTTGCCAATAATACTTGGACTACCCCCGAACCTATTGCACTAACAAGCAGCGAGGATGCCACGCAAGACTATCCATACCTCTGCGCCGACGGACGGACGCTGTATTTCGCAGCACAAGGCACCGAAAGCTTAGGAGGCTACGACATCTTCGTCACGCGCTACGATACCGAAACGCGCAGCTACCTCCGTCCCGAAAACGTGGGGATGCCCTTCAATTCGCCTGCTAACGACTACTTGATGCTCATTGACGACGCTTCGGGGCTGGGCTGGTTCGTCACCGACCGCCGTCAACCAGCCAGCAAAGTGTGCGTCTATTGCTTCGTTCCCAACGAAAGTCGCGAGGTCTTCGGCGAAAACACCAACAGTGCCGCGCTGCGCCGCGCTGCCCGCCTACTGCGCATGGCCGACTTCCAAACCGACAAACCTGCGCTGACCGCCGCCCGCGAACGCCTGGACGCCTTGCGCTCCAACAAAGGACGCGCAGCTAAAGCAGCAGACTTTATCGTCGTTAGCAACGACCTCGTTTATGGCTCGCCCGCCGCTTTTCGCAACGAAACAGCGCGCCGCATTGCACAGCAATGGAGCGAAAGCAAAACGCAGTTGCAAACCGACTGCGACACGTTGGACAAGCTGCGAGCGCAGTACGCAACCGCCAATGCCGCTGAGCGAGCCACGCTGAAAGACGAAATCCTGCGGCTTGAACGCCAAACCCTCGACACCGAACGCTCCCTGCAAACTATGGAAAAGAATATGCGCGCAGCGGAACTCGGCAAGTAGAGGCTTCCAATGGCTTGAGGAGTTAAGGAAGTTAATGACGATACTCTATTACCAAAGTTAACGAGTGACAAGTGACGAGTGACAAGCCGCCAGATGTGCTTTGTCGTCGGCGTAGCCTGACTCGTAACTCGTCACTTGTAACTTGTCATTGAAAGATTACTCCTCAGCAGCCAAAGGATGCGATAACTCCTTTTAACTCCATTAACTCCTTCGGAAGCGAAAGCTTCCGAAAGTTGAGTTAAACTTATACCTAACACAAATAAACATTACCCATGAAAAAGAGATTTGAAGAGTCCGAACTTATCATCAACACCGATGGTAGCGTGTTTCACCTGCACTTGCTGCCCGAGCATCTTGCAGATAACGTAATCCTTGTGGGCGACCCTGGTCGTGTTCCCACTGTTGCCAAATTCTTCGACAGCAAAGAGTTTGAAGTTGAAAGCCGCGAATTTCGCACCATTACAGGTACGTACAAAGGCAAACGCATCACGGTTGTTAGCACTGGCATCGGTTGCGACAACATCGACATCGTGCTGAACGAACTGGACGCATGTGCCAACATCGACTTCAAGACGCGCGAAGAGAAAGACGTGAAGCGTAGCCTCAACATCGTGCGCATCGGCACGTGCGGCGGCTTGCAACCCTACACCCCCGAAGGAACGTTCATCGCCAGCGTGAAAAGCGTTGGTTTCGACGGTTTGCTCAACTTCTATGCCGGCCGCAACGAAGTTTGCGACCTCGATTTCGAAGCCGCCTTCATCCGCCACATGGGCTGGACGGGCAACACGTGTATCGCTCATCCCTACGTCATCGACGCTGATGCCGAGCTCATCAACCGCGTGGCTGGCGACGACATGGTGCGCGGCGTGACCATCGCCTGCGGCGGCTTCTTCGGACCACAAGGCCGCGAACTGCGCATCCCCTTGGCCGACCCGAAGCAAAATGAAAAGATTATGGCCTTCGAACATAACGGCATGCGCATAACAAACTTCGAAATGGAAGGTAGTGCCGTGGCTGGTCTGTCGCGACTCATGGGCCACAAAGCCATGACGTGCTGCATGGTCATCGCCAACCGCGTAGCAGGACGCGCCAACCCCAACTACAAAAACTCTATCGAAACGCTCATTGAGCTCGTATTGGATAGACTATAAATAACGAGTGACACTTTTAGTGACGAGTGGCGAGTGACAAGTGACAAGTTGCAGCCTCGCTCGTTGAGTATGTTGCGTTGTCAACGCAACATACTCAACCACGGCGCAGCCAAACTCGTCGTTCGTCACTTGTCACTCAAAACTTCCCCCCTTCTCTTGCCAACATTCCACGAAATAATAAGCATCCACGAGCAAGGCCTTGATGTCTATGCACGTCTAACGGAGGCCCAACTGCGCAACAAGCTGGAACCCGAAAAAGGCCTCTTCATCTGCGAAAGTCCGAAGGTTATCCGCGTAGCACTTGACGCAGGCTGCGAACCATTGTCGCTACTCTGCGAGCATCGACATATTGAAGGCGATGCAGCCGACATTGTCGCGCGCTTGCCCGACAACGTACCCGTTTATACAGGCAGTCGCGAGGTACTCGAAACCTTAACGGGCTATGCGCTGACGCGGGGCGTTCTGTGTGCTATGCGCCGCCCTGCACCCATTGCGCCCGCCGACATCATTCGTCAAGCGAAGAGAGTTGCTGTGTTGCACGGCGTAGTCGAAGCTACCAATATAGGTGCTATATTCCGCTCTGCCGCGGCATTGGGCATTGATGGCATCCTGCTCACGCCTGACACGTGCGACCCACTATGCCGCCGCGCAGTGCGCGTTTCAATGGGAAGCGTATTTCTCGTTCCTTGGGCCTATTGCAAAACCACGCCCTACCCTTCCCTTCTACATTCTTTTGGCTTTAAGACGGCCGCCATGGCCCTGACGGACAGAAGTTGTCGCCTTGACGACCCCATCCTGCGCGCCGAGTCACGCTTGGCTCTTGTCCTCGGCACCGAAGGCGATGGCTTACCCGCTGAAGCCATCGCCAATGCCGACTACGTTGTGCGTATTCCTATGCAACATGGCGTTGACTCGTTAAATGTCGCCGCCGCATCGGCTGTCGCCTTTTGGGAACTACGCGCAAAAGGAATTTAGCAGACACTAACATCTGCTTCTACTGCACAATATCTGTTGATACAACAGAAGACGCTACAGTCCAATGACCCCTACTAAGGTCTATTGCCATTGCTGGCAGCACAGCAGCATCATCGCAGGTGACAGAGGTGCCGCGATTGTAGATATAACCAAAGTCGCAAATGTAGGTAACGGTGGCATTGGTATAGCCGCTGGTGCGCATCATCCAAAAAGAGTTGCCCTGATAGCCCTCAACAGGCGACCACCACGCACCGCGGCATTTGGCATATAGTGTGGAACGAAACCGCCGAGCGGGGTCGTCAAGGCCATTGAAGGGATAGAACCCATAATCGGCGGCTAACGGCAAAGCAAACACCTCTTTGCCCGAAAGGATAAATACGCGGTCGTAAGTGTCGGGGCCGCTTTCGGTGCCATAATATTCGTTGGGAGTATTCTTTACTTCTGTCTCTAAGATTGCCTCGCGCTCCGCAGAGCTAAAAGCGTTGGATAAGAATTCCACATTCAACCATTGGCGCAGGGAACATCGGCTCCAGTCTGTGGCCGCATCAATCGTGTTGAAAGGAAAGGTGTCGGGCATGCGGTCGGCCAACAAAAGAGCCTTGGTGCCTTCAATTTTTAACACACGCCATTTGATAGGGGCGTAGGCAAAGTAGTGATAGACATCTGTATCTGCCCACTTATAATGTTGTTCGCGCCCTACGGAAGCCGTCACAGCACCACTGCCTTTCAACCTATGGTAACGCTGCCCGTTCACCTCCGTGTCGTCAGCCGCATCCCATTCGGCTTGTTCAAGCTGGGCGTAGAGTGCTGCGTCGGAGATGACATCGCCCTCGGCTAAAGCATAGCTATCAACAGCCTCGAACGAACCACTCACCACCTCGTTGGTAGGATAACTGCCAAAGTATAGGCACGACCATCGAGTGACGTGGTTTCTACTCTGCTCGTTCAGCACCCACGGACTATATAGCTCACCATAACTATCGCCCGTATAACGCTCCGTCGGGCTTAGAACCTCACCTTCGTCATCGTCGTTCGTACATGAGACACTGAGCAGTAATGAGGCTAATATTAATATTGTATATAACCAGCGAACTTGTTTCATAGGAAGGATGCTAATTGATGTTTGCCAATGAAGATACAGCTGGAGCTACAACGTAAGAAGCTCTGCTGAGGTCAATCGTAATTGCTGGCAACAGGCCCGTATCGTTACACGTGTTCAAGATGCCACGGTTGTAGATGTCGCCTGCATCGCCCACATAGACGGCATTGGACATCGTATAGCCACTTGTGCGTAAGAACCAGAACGAATTGCCAAGCGACGAAGGCTCTGGCGACCACCAAGCACCACGACACTTAGCGAAGAGCGTAGAGCGGAAACGGCGGGCAGGATCGTTGGGGCCATCGCCGGGAAAGAAACCATAGTCAACAGCCACAGACGAGGCAAACACCTCGGCCTCGGAAAGAAGGAACACGTAATCGCGGGTGTCGGGCCCACACTGCGTACCAAAGTAATAATTGCGCTTGTTCTCTACGGCCGTTTCCATAATAGCCTCGCGTTCGGCAGCGGTGAAGGCCGTTTCAAGGAAATAGCTGTTGAGCCATTCTCTAAGCTGACAATTACTCCAACTCACATCCTCTTGCTTGTTGTGGAAGGGATGAGAATCGGGCATACGGTCCACCAACAGAAGAGCCTTTGAACCATTGATATTCAGTACACGCCATTTTATGGGAGTATAGACGAAATAGTGCCAGGCTTGCATATCGCCCCATCGGTAGTGCTGAGGCTGGTTCGCAGAAGCAGACACCACCTCACAGCCACGGATGCGATGATAGCGTTGTCCGTTCACCATGGCATTGCCCTCCTCGTCCCAGTCGGCTTGCTCCAACTGGCCGTAGAGCGCGGCATCCGTTATGACATCACCTTCAGACAACACATCAGGGCTGACGGCATCAAACGTTGTGCTCACCACCTCGTTGGTTGGATAACTACCAAAGTAGAGGCACGACCAAACGGTCTCATGGTCTTCCGACGTTTCATTCTTTACCAAAGGACTTTTCAGCTCTCCATAACAATCGCCAGTATAACGCTCCACAGGAGCGACAAGCTTTTCCTCATCCGCATCATCCTTGCTACACGAAGCCAATATCGGTAGTGCAAAAAGGAAAAGAAGGGAAATGGCCCAAAGGTTTGAACTCGGATGAGGACTTTTCACTGTGTGTGTTTTTGTTTCTATCATTGCAACATGGCTTACTTTGTAAGCACCTCTTCCTTTAGCCAACGGCAGAGATAATCTACCTGCTCCTTTGTATTGCCCATAAAGACAGCGCATTCCTTGTGTCCTTCAAACTGCGGTTCAACGCCATCCATTGCACTAAGGGCTGCAACCGTTAAGAGTTCACGCTCAGCAGGAGTAAACTGATTACAAGCGTAGATATCGCCAAAGAGATGCACCTTCATATAATAGTCTGCCTGCGGGCAGAAGGTATAGTCCCATGGCGTACCCCTTCATCCAGTGCCGCGTGTATAGCTGGCTCTAACCGCTGTAAGTTTCCGCGTGCTTCCCATGCCGCACAAGCACAAAGCAGAAGCATGCGCCGAGATAGTTTATTTGTTTCCATAAACTTTTGAACAACCTTATAAAGGAAAAGCAAAACAAGATAATGCTTTGTTCTTGTTTTGCTTTGAAGTGTTTTCGTGATTCCGTTGGGATTCGAACCCAAGACCCACAGCTTAGAAGGCTGTTGCTCTATCCAGCTGAGCTACGGAACCTTAAGGGGTTTAATTGATTTATTCCTGAAAGAGGAGAGGGGCTTCGGAAGTGGGGGCTTCGTTTGAAGGATATTCTACTGAAGCAAGTTCTTCGTTGTCGAAGGGAGTGCTTGGTGAATATTCCTCGCTGCCAGGTGCGTCGGCATCGGCATCTTCGGGTGCAAAGGGTGCTTCGTCGGTTGCTTGGCGGTTGTCCTTAGCATTAATTTCTTCCTCGCTCGGAAGTTCTTCTCCGATGTATTCGAACTCGAAATTGCTTCCGCGTGCGGCGGGGAACTGGCTTCTCATATCGAGGTCGGGACGATATTTGAGGTGGGTGATGATACGATTGTAGCAATCGTTGCCGCTGTCGGCCCAGACGAAAGCTTCGAAGGGTGTGTCTTCATATCGGAACTTACCCGTATCGGGCATAAGGACAACGCGCTTAAAGTTGATGTACCCGCGATACCAGCCCGTTCTTTGCACTGCCAGCTCTGCAGCCTTGATTTCCTTAGGCGTGAGCGGCATGCCTTCTTCGCTGAGTTCTTGGTCGAGTTCTTTGTTCTTTCTATTTGCCTTGAACTCTTCCATTGTCTGCGCCGTAGTCTTGATGAGGATGAAGTACACGCGTGGTCGGATTTTGTAGCGTTTCGGATAGGGCATATCGCTGTTGATATACTCCGTAACGTCGTCAACGATTTGCTGCGTTACTTCAATATCGGGTATGCTATCGAGGAAGGCGATGAGTTCTTCGATAGAATGAACAAGCGTGTCGTGTGCGAAGAAGCGTGCGTAGATATTCACTTTGATGTAGTTATAAAGAGTATCATCCAAAAAAGAAATCTGCTATAATCGGTCTGACTATTATGTCAGAGGGATTATAGCAGACTTTGCGAATTGAGCGGAAAACGGGACTCGGACCCGCGACCCCAACCTTGGCAAGGTTGTGCTCTACCAACTGAGCTATTTCCGCTTGTGTGCCTAAAAAAAGGCGTTGCAAGTTTCGTGAAGAGGAGGAGACTCGAACTCCCACGTCGTAATTGACACTACCCCCTCAAAGTAGCGCGTCTACCAATTCCGCCACCTCTCCATTTTCTTGCTGATGTCTCTTTAGGTAGTGCCCAGAACAGGACTCGAACCTGCACGTCCGCGAAGACACTAGTACCTGAAACTAGCGCGTCTACCATTCCGCCACCTGGGCATCGGCAGAGACATCTGTTCAACGATGTGGAGCGGAAAACGGGACTCGGACCCGCGACCCCAACCTTGGCAAGGTTGTGCTCTACCAACTGAGCTATTTCCGCCTGTTTTCCTTGCGACAGGAAGCATTTGCGCTGAAATGCGGTGCAAAGATAGGACGTTCTTTACAACCTACAAAACTTTTCAGCGTTTTTTTTGATTGAAATCTTAAAAAACTTTTAGCTCGAAGTTCGCAGCCTTATCTATCTCTCTCGTTTTCAAAAGATAGGAGGAAGAGGCTTATAGGCAGCTCTTTTGGCCTATTGTCCGCCTAAGAGGTCGAAATAGTCTAAAAAGGCGGCCCACGTCTTGAACTTCTCTGAGCCGTATGGCAGGTAGGTGCCGATGAAGCTGGGGGCATCGCTCGCCACGAACGGCGCGGCAATGAGGTAGTCGCCGAGAAGAAGCGAGAGTTTGTCGGTGCGGACAACGCGTTGCCAGGCAGCTACGCCAAATTCCGTTTGCAGGTCGTCGGCAGAGGCTGCGGGGGTGACGAGATAAGTGTCGTAGCGCTGCGCGAGTTTTTCGAAGGCGGGTCGCGCTTCGGTCAGGCGTTGACCCGTTGACGATTGCAGCGCTGAGCTATGAACGAAGAGGACGGGATATTCGCGCGACTTCTGCTTAGCATCGATGCGGCGCAATAGGGGCATGACGCTATGCAGCAGGGCGGCATCGTTGAGGCGGTGTTCGCCTTCAAAATGCACGGTTTGCAGATAATGCTCGGCAAACATGGGTTCGGTATGCACCATGGTGTCGTGCGTAGCGAACAGGCCATATACGCGCGTTTGTTCCCCTTCCTCGTTTGCGTGCTGAAAATTCAGCGTTGTGACGTCGCGAAACTCTTCGAGCAGTGCCTTTGTCAGCATAAACTCCTGCACGCCATCTTGTCGTTTAGAGAAGTACGTGACGCGACCCAGCCCGACGTTGGTGCGCAGGGTTTCGTGGATGTTGAATGCGGGATTAACAAGTATGCGATCGAAGCCATAAAGTTTCTCGGCATACATGCCGCCCATGGAGGTGCCGATGATGACGGCGGGTTGCTCTTCGGCGCAAATGCGCTGCAACAGCTGCAGAGCCTCGGCGGGATGCATGGGCAGGTCGGGGGCTATGATTTCGGCTTGCGGCAACATTTGGCGCAACAAGCGGGGCGTGTTGGACTGCCCACTGCTGCCAAAGCCGTGGACGTAGAGCACCTTCTCGGCTGCGAAATAGGGGAATTGTCGTAGTAGTTCCATGGTCGCTATGTCTCCTTTCGTCAATAGCGTTCGATGCTAAGGGTGAAACCTTCGCCGCGCGGATTCAGCTGGCGCAATTGGCGGAACCGCTGACGATGCGGCGAGTTGTTGTTACGCAGGATGCGGCGGCCTTGCAGGTCGTAGTAGGCTGTCGGGAGACCCTCCAGCGTATCGACCGTTGCTACCACTGTGGAGTCCGCATCCACTCTGAGCACTCCAAGTTGCAGATAAGCAGGCTGACTTTCGCGACCATACACATCCTCCGTCACTATGCCGTAGCGCGCATTGCGCATGACGGGGAGCGCAGGCGTATAATCGAAGGCTGTGGCATTCTTCAAGCGGGCCAGCTCCACAGCCGCACCGTTCTCGTCGTAACGATATACAATATTATATATAGTACCCGCCTGGCGCTTCCAACGGAAGTGGAGCGTATGGCCGCTTTGCGTGAGTTGCGCTTCGGGCGCAAGGGGCATGGGCTGCTGCGATGGGCAGGCGGGCGTTCGGGCTTGCTGGCGGCAGCGCACGTTTTGCAGCCAGCCATAAAGCCCTTTCACGTCGTCGGTGAGGAAGCGCGCGCGGAAAAGGGCAAAGCCGTCAAGACCAAAATTCTCGATAAACGTCAGCTGTCGCTGCACGGCCTGCAAGGGCCAGTTGCGCTCTTGGGGTGCAAGGAGGTAGATGCCAAGGCCTGGTGCCACCTGCCCTTCGGGGCAACGCTCTTTCCAGTCGAGGGCGAAGGGATAGAAGTTGTTGCCATCGAAGTACATCATGGGGAAGAGCACGTCCATCAGTCCATCGCGCAACCAGCTGACGGCATCTTGCGACACGGCATCGCGCGCGTTCCAGCCCTTACTGCTTTGGCGCGGCAGGTCGGCATATTTGCCTACGGGCGAACAGCTGAGTTTCACCCACGGCTTTTGCGCCTTGACGGCATCGTGGATTTTGCGCACGACGCCAGTCACGTTGTTGCTACGCCACGCTCGCTTCGGGATGCCGCCTCCGTAGCGGCGGTAGGTCTTGTCGTCGTTGAAGGCGATTTGGGTTTCAGGATAGCGAATGTAGTCGAGGTGTATGCCGTCAACGTCGTAGTTGCTAACGATTTCGGTGCAGAGGCGCGCAATGTAGTCGGCTGTTTCGGGCACACCAGGGTCCATCATCCACCCCTCGCCAGCGCGCAGGCAGAGTTCGGGATGTTGCTTTGTCAGGGCTTGTCGGCCCAAGGCTTTCTCTCCTGCGAGCTTGCCTAAGGGAAATGCCACTACCCAAGCGTGAAGCTCCATGCCGCGACGATGCGCCTCGTCGATGGCAAAGCGCAGGGGGTCGTAACCAGGGTTTTGGCCTGCACGGCCCGTAAAGGCAACGTCCCACGGCTCGATGACGCTGGGATAGGCCACGGTGCCACGTATGCGCGTTTGCAGCAACACGGTGTTGATGCCGGCCGCCTGCAGCTGGTCGAGCATCGTGCACAGTTCGTCCTTCTGCCGCTCTACGGAGGCGGCATCGGTAGCTTTCGTGCGAGGCCAGTCGAGGCCTTGCAACGTCGTCAGCCATACGGCGCGGTATTCGCGCGGTTGCACCACGTTTTGCGCGTTGGCGTTTAGGGCGAAGAGCAGTAGCAGTATCGAGGTAAATAGTCGGTACATAAGAGGCAGGGGAAGGTCTATTTCAAGTCTTTCAGTGTCAGTCGGGGTGCACCGAGTTTGGCGGCTTGCTCAAGGTCTTGACGTGCCAAGGTATCGTTGCCTAATTTTGCGAGGACATAGGCGCGGCGCAGGTAGGTCTGAGCGTCGTCGGGGCGTAGTGCCAGAGCTTGGTCGTAGTCGTAGCGCGCCAAAGCCCATTGTTTTTCCTCTTCGTACCACCCTGCACGAAGTAACATGGCATCGGCGTTGCGCGGATTTTGGTTGATTATCAGGTCGAGGCGATTGGCGGCTTCCTGCTTTTTACCTTCTTCGCGCAAACACATGGCCAGCAACAGCGAAGCATCCTCCTGCAAAGGGTCGAGGCTGAGCAAGGTGCGCAGGTCGTGGTCGGCTGCGGTCCAGGCCTTTTGCTGCATCTGGGCGGCGGCGCGCAGCAACAGGATGCGATGTTGCAACGAGTCGGACGTTGCCTTGCGCAGGAGCACGTCGCAGTCCTGCACGCACCCTTTAGCGTAGCCCATTTGCAAGTAGCACGTGGCGCGGTCCATGCGCGCGTCGAGGGCATCGGGCTTATCGGACAATAAGGCCGACAGGCCTTCTACGGCCTCTTTTATGCGGCCTTGCGCCATGTTGATACGACAGAGGTTGTGGCGAACGACGAAGTTGGTCGGTGCCTTCGGGTATATCTTCAGTGCGCCGTTGAAGAGGTTGCGTGCCTCCTCAAGGCTGTCGGCGTGCAAGGCGTTGAGGGCGCGCACGAGGTGGTCGCGATAGGCCACGGTGTCGGGCACGAACTGCGGCGGTTCCTTCTCGGCTCGCTCGCGCCGATAGTCGTCGACGGTCTTCATGCGCATCTCTGCCCCACCCTTCTTCAGGTCCACCACGATTTGTGCCGCGCCCGACAAGGGCAAGCTCAGCAGGAGCGCGAAAAGCCATATTATCTTTTTCATACTGCAAAGGTAATGCTTTCTTACCAATATACGATGCGAAAAGCGAAGAAACAGCCAGCGCATAGCTGCAACAACGTCACCACTGAAAAGGCAACTGAGGCAGCTCGGGCACTACGGGTTTTGTGGGCTTCGGCACGATGGGGCTTGCCACGGCCAGACCCAATAGGCGCACCGAACGCGTAGCGAGGTCAACGTCGGAGAGCAAGCGGCTGGCCTGTAGCAAGATCTCGTCGAGGTCGTGGATAGCCGCCGTGCCCGTGTAGCTATGCGTGGTCTGACGAAAATCGCTGTACTTCACCTTCAAAACGAGCGAGCGTCCCTGAAACTGGCTCTTCTCAACCCTGCGCACCAGCTCGGTGGCAATGGGCGTGAGGGCAGTGAGCATCTGCTCGTAAGTAGTGAGGTCTTCGGCAAAGGTGCGCTCGCAACCTACGGATTTGCGCACCCACTGCGTGACGATAGGCCGAGGGTCGATGCCGCGAGCAAAGTCGTAGAACACCTTGCCCATCTTGCCAAACTCGCGCGTCAGCACCTGTAGTGGCACGTCGCGCAACTCCTTGCCCGTGTAAACGCCTAAGCCGTGCATGCGCTCGGCGGTCTTCTCTCCTACGCCCCAAAAGCGTTCCACTTTCAGCGCGTCGATAAAGGCAAGGGCCCGAGCGGGATGCACCACGCAAAGGCCGTTGGGCTTGCGAAAGTCGCTGGCTACTTTGGCAAGGAATTTGCAGTAACTAACACCAGCCGAGGCCGTGAGGCCCGTTTCCTGCTGGATGCGGTTCTTTATCTCCTGCGCAATGTCCATTGCCAGGGGCACGGACTTCTTGTTCGTCGTTACGTCCAGATAGGCTTCGTCGAGGCTGAGGGGTTCAACGAGGTCGGTGTAGTCGTGGAAAATAGCATGTATCTGCGCCGACACCTCCTTGTAGCGATGATAGTGCCCCTCAACGACGATTAGCTGCGGACAAAGCCTATGGGCCGTAGCTACGGGCATGGCCGAATGAACGCCAAACTTCCGCGCCTCGTAGTTGGCCGTCGACACCACGCCGCGCGGCCCGTCGTAGCCAACCACGACGGGCTGACCCTTCAGCGCAGGGTTGTCGTGCTCTTCTACCGAGACAAAGAATGCGTCCATATCAATATGTATTATCTTGCGCGTAGTCACTGCAGGCGAAATGTTTTGCAGGCATCGGCCTTGCTGGAATCAAAAGAAACGCTTACTTTTGCAGGGTCGGAAAGACCTTAGTTTTCCGCTGCAAAGTTACAATTACTTATAAAACACGTCAAACACCATGAGCGAATTAAAGATGCTTAACAGCGGCAACAAGTTTGCCCACACTTCCGTTGGAACATTACAAGGCTTTGAAGGCAAGCAGTTTGTGAAGGACATCATCGGTTCTACATCGTGCGAAATTTCTTTCGGCACACTGCCCACGGGAGCCGCCGTACCTTTCTATCATAGCCACAAAGAGAACGAAGAACACTACATCATCCTCTCGGGTGCTGGCCGCTTCCAAGTGGACGACGATGCGTTCGACATTGCCGCAGGCTCCATCGTGCGCGTGGCCACCCACTGCGACCGCAACCTCAAGTGCACCTCGCAAGAGCCCATGACCTACATCTGCATACAGGCTAAAGAGGGGTCACTGGGAAATTACACGCAGAGCGACGCCGAAATTACCGAACGCGAAAACAAGATGTAAGCCCCACACGCCTTCGCTGCGCAGAGCACGGAGCGCGTCGATGCTATGCACCTGTCTGCCATAGGCTACTGATAGGAGCAAAAACAAACAGAAGCGTTGGAATAGCGTTGAGACAGCCTCAACGTCATTCCAACGCTTTTTCTTTTCTCTCAGCTCGGCCTAACAACTTTTCAGCCAAGCCTTTGAAGTTTTTCCCAAAACCCGCGAAGTTTTCCTGAAAGCATACGAAGTTATAAATCTCGGCGGCAAATATACATTTACCGCCGAGAAATGTATATATTCTCGCCGAGAAATGTACATTTCCCGCCGAGATTTATAACTTCGTGGCTCTGTGCCATAACTTGTGCGCCGCGCGCGAAAACTTCGCGCCCTCAGCGAAAAGTTTGGAAAGCAGCTTGAAACGCTGGCGATGTATGTGACGCAAGCGTCTCGCCTGCGGTATTTTCGGCGTCAGCCTTGCCCTGCAGTACAGAAAGCAGGCGCCTCGCCTTCGGAAAACCGAGAAAGCGAGACGCCTACAGAAGATTTCTCCCTACGTAAAGGGTGAGAAAACGTGTTTAAAAGTCACGACAGCGTCAACGGCAGCGCAACGATGTCAGCACTCGTCGTTGGCATAAGTAAAACCGTGGGCGCAGCTGCCCCAGTCGAGGAGTTCTTCGGGCTTGAAGAAGCGCTTGATTTCAACTGCTGCCGTTTCGGGGCCATCGCTGGCATGCACGATGTTTTCTTGAAAACTCATTGAGAAGTCGCCACGGATAGTGCCAGGGGCAGCAGCGCGGCCGTTGGTGGGACCGCACAAGGTGCGCACCACCTCAATGGCATCTACGCCTTCCCAACACATCGCTACGACGGGCGCTGCCATCATCGAGTTCTTCACACGCTGGAAGAAAGGTTTCTCGGCGAGGTGGGCGTAGTGTTCGCTCAGGACTTCGTCGGTCAGTTGCATCAGCTTCATGCCGCAGAGGTGCAGCCCCTTGCGCTCGAAGCGGTTAATCACGTTGCCTATCAAACCGCGCTGCACGGTGCCAGGCTTCAGGAGAACTAAGGTGCGTTCTTTTGCCATAGTTGTTAAAAGGTTTGGTATTAGTTGTTACTACGTTTACAGCTTGCATGGGACGCAGGTGGCGCGCCTACGACGTACTTTTCCGCTGCGAAGTTACGCATTATTTCCAACGTAGCCAACAACGTCTCCTTTCTTTTTACAACACCACACCCACTTTTATGCAAAAGTTGCGCCCGGGGTTGAACACGCCCGTGCGCCCCGTCAGACTGTTCACGTCAACATACTTCAAGCGACTGAGGTGGCTCTGATAGGCGCGGTTGAGCAGGTTGTCGGCAATGAATGTCAGTTCCACTCGCTTCTTGCCACGCCAGCACACGTCCGTGCCCACCGAGAAGCCGAGGAGCGTATAGGAGGGCGTGGGCGTTTCGGTGCCATCGAGCAGGTAGCAGTGACCTTGTCGAAGGTTCACCTCCACGCCTACAGCAGCAAAGGCGTGTTGCAAGGCCAGCGGCGACGCGCCGAGACGCACGAGGTCGTGCGTTATCTCCCACTTCAGCTCGCCCGTCCAGCGCGGTGCAGGGGTTTGGGGCAAATACTTCGTCAGCGCGGGCTGGTGCAGCTGTACGGCCTGCACGTAGCTGAAAGTCGTTAGGAAATGCAGGCTATGAATGGGGTGCACGTCGGCTCCAAGCTCGAAGCCCCACAGCCGCGCGTCGCCCGAACTGTATTCGTAAACGGGAAGGGCATCGGCCACCTCCGTTGTGCGGCGCAGATAGATATAGTTGTCGATGCGATTGAGGAACAGCGCAGCTTGCAGGGAGACGAACGCGTTGACGTAGTCAATGCCCAGGTCGCCCTGCCAGCTGTGTTCGGGTTTTAGCGTAGCATTGCCGCGCTCGTAGCGCACGGCTCCCTCGTGCACGCCGTCGGAGGCCAGTTCGGCCATGTTGGGGGCTCGATAGCCGCGCGCCAAGTTCAGGCGCACGTTCAGTCCGCGCTGCACGTTCCACACGCCGCCTAAGCTGGCCGAAAGGCCACTGTAGTTCAATGCTTTCTGACCAGCGGCAAAGGGCATCGACTGACGGCGCACGGGCGTAGGGGGAAGCGCATCGGCGGCATCGGCGGAGAGGTGACGATGGTCGTAGCGCAGACCGCCGCTAAAGTTGAACGCCCCCACGCGCTTCGATGCCGTCACGAAACCGCCTATATCAAACAGCTTGTGGGCTGGGATGAGCTCTTCCTCGCCATAGTTCAGGGCGTGTTGCCACATTCCGCCTACACCCACCGAGAGTTTCCAGTCGCCACTGAAGGGCACCACGTAGCGCGCATCGTAGGTCAGCGTGTGGAGTTTCAGATAGAGTGCGTACTCGGCGGTCATGTCTTCAAACTCTTTGCGCTGGTTTTGCTGATAGCCCAGCGTGGCCAGCAAGCGCCCCGCACCGAGGCGTATGTCGTTGTCCCAAACGGCTTTGTAGTGGTGCACGTGCTGGAAGGGCAACGTGCGCTTGTAGGACGTGCCGCGCCAGCCGTCGGGGGCTTCAAGTTCTCCCGTTGCGCCATCGCGCTCGCCTTCGATGATGGAGGGGTTGAGGTGGTAGTAGCTCAGCCTGAGCAGGCTGTGGCCCCACGACTTTTTCAGGCCCAGCATGGCGCGCGCAGCTTGTTCGGCAAACTGCGAACCAGGCACGTAGCCGTCGTACTTATTCTTATAAGCATGCGCCGCCTTCTGCGACCAACGCCCGTCCCAGACGAAGCCGCCGTGGTTTCCGCCGTAGTTGAGCGAATAGTTCCACAGGCCGCTGTTCGTCTGATATTCTGCGTCCACGCTGCCGCCATGCGCACCTTCTTCGCGCACGTCGTTGGTGTGGAAAATCAGCACGCCCGCCATGGCATCGGACCCGTACATGAGCGAGGCGGGTCCCTTCAGTATTTCGATGCGATCGATGCCTTGCCCGTCGAGCTCAAGGCCGTGTTCACCGCCCCACTGCTGCCCCTCCTGGCGCACGCCGTCGGCCATGCAGACAATGCGGTTGAAACCAAGACCGCGAATGATGGGCTTTGAAATTCCGCTGCCCGTTGTCAGCACGGCCATGCCAGGTTGCGTGGCCAGTGCCGCCACCACGTTGGAGGCCGAAATGCCGCGCAGGTCGTTGGCAACAACCAGCTTGATGGGAGCCGGCGAAGCGGACAAGCGCGTGCGACCCGTCACACCCGTCACGGTGGCCGCTTCAAGGTCGACGTGACCATAGAACATGTCGGTCGTGTCGGCCTGTTCTTGAGCATATACGCCCAAGGCTACCGCGAAGAATAGCGGTAGGATATAGTGTCTTTTGTGCATAGATAGAGTGTTACTTTAGTTTGCAAAAATAATCAACTTAAGAGTAAGAAAAAACTACAAACTAAAGGGCGGTGCACGCGGTATGCGCTGTGCTGCATACTGCTGCTGGCAAAACACCTGCTGGCAGGGCAGCGCAGCCGAAAGGAAAGAAACTATAACAACGAGGCCTACAGCCAGCGAAGCTACATAGCTGAGACTTAAGAACTGACACAACACGCAGTTGTCAACGCCAGTGGGCGAGGCCTGCAAATGGCCACCATGCGGCAGGTGGTGAACACACTCCTCGCACAATGCCGACGAAGCCTCCGCCTCGTGGCGATGGACAGAAGCCAGCAGCAACATCGTTGCAAAAACAAGCAACAAGAAGCGGGCGGCCATGCGGCGTTGACGGGTTGTGTGCATCAGTTTGACGTTATAACTGACGGCAAAAATAAGCATTCTCACCTTAAAAGCAAACACCGCGAGGCCTAAACTTGCAACGCGGTTGCAAAGTTCTGCACATCGCGCCCCTTTCCCTTCGCCGTTTCCAAAGACATTCAGAACTTTGCAGCACGAAACAAAGCCCCCCTGGGAGCGCGGGCGTCCCGCCCGCACAATAACTGGGTACGCAGGCGTCCCGCCTGCATCTTACACACCTCCCTCACCAACATAAAAAAAAAACACACTCATCGTTATGAACGAAATACTTCACCTCATCAACGAAATGTCGCCCTACCTCTTGCTTGGTTTCTTCATGGCAGGGCTGATGCACGCCTTCATTCCTAAGAAGTTCTACACGAAGTACCTCTCTGGCCGCAGCTTCCGCTCCGTTATGAATGCTGCCCTCTTAGGCATTCCCCTACCGCTGTGCTCGTGTGGCGTTATCCCCACGGCCATGTCGCTTCGGAAGGAAGGAGCCTCAAAAGGTGCGGCCACGTCGTTTCTCATTGCCACGCCCCAAACGGGCGTCGACTCCATCATCGCCACGTTCTCCCTAATGGGTCTTCCCTTTGCTATCATCCGCCCCATCGTTGCCTTCATCACCGCCCTCTTCGGCGGTGCCCTCGTCAATGCCGTTGACAAAGACGAAGAAGCAACGAACCCCGCAGCCTATGGGACAGCAGCCCCTGGGAGCGCGGGCGCCCCGCCCGCAATAACTGGGTACGCAGGCGTCTCGCCTGCACACACTCACCACGAAACCACCTCTTCCTGCTCTTGCCACGAAGAAGAAGAGAAAAGCTGTTGCCACCACCACGAAGAAGCCGCCGCCCCTTCCTGCTGCCACAACCACGAAGCCGAGAAGCAAGCAGAAGAACACAGCTGCTGCCACCATCACCACCACCACGAAGAAGCTGCCGCTGCTTCTTGTTGCTGCCACCATGAAGAAGCAACGCCCGACATGCCTTTCGGCGCCAAAATGCGCATTGCCTTGCGCTATGCCTTCGTCGATATGATGGAGGACATTGGCAAATGGCTCGTTATTGGCATAATTATTGCAGCACTCATCACGGCCGTAGTGCCCGACACGTTCTTTGCCATCTTCAAAGACAACACGCTCCTTTCGATGCTCCTCGTACTGGCCATCAGCATCCCGATGTACGTCTGCGCCACGGGGTCTATCCCCATTGCTGTAGCCCTCATGCTGAAAGGCCTCACGCCTGGTGCCGCCCTCGTACTGCTCATGGCAGGCCCTGCCGCCAACATGGCCAGCATCCTCGTCATCCGTCAGCGCCTCGGCACGCGCACCCTCGTCGCCTACCTCGCCTCCATCGTGGGCGGTGCCATAGGCTTCGGCATCCTCATCGACTACCTCCTGCCGCGCACGTGGTTCACGTCCTCGCTCACCGCCCTGCAATCCTGCTGCGAAAACACGGGCAGCTGGTTCCAATGGACCTGCACCGCCCTCCTCTGCCTGCTCCTCCTTAACGCTCTGTGGCCACGAAGGAAGTAAGAGGAGCCCTTCTCTCCCCCAAAGGGCGAGAGGGGAGTAGATACTACAAACGCTAAACATCAAACCATAAACTTTAAACATTAACAGCCACACACCGCGCTAAAGTCTTCGTGCTCATTTCAGAACATTCGTGCCTTTCGTGGTTCCAGCTTTCCCTACCATCCAGTCCCTACAATGAAACTCCCCCTTACCGACGAACAAGTCCTCCTCAACGCTGGCGTGCGCCTCACCGCCGTTCGCCTAATGATATGGCGCGAAGTGCGCCACAAACTGACCGACGCCTTCAGCCTCTCCGACCTTGAGGAGCACCTGCCCACCGTTGACCGCTCCACCCTCTTCCGCAACCTCCAAGCCCTGGCCGACGCCCACCTTCTCCACGAGATTGACGACGGTAGCGGTTCGCAGAAATACTGCGTCTGCCACCTCGACGACACGCGCCACTGCCACGGCCACGTCCACCTCACCTGCCGCCTCTGCCACCGCACCTACTGCCTCACAGGTGTCCACATACCCCCCGTCCCCCTCCCCGCCGGTTTCCAAGCCGAAGAAACAGAATACGTTGTCAAAGGCATTTGCTCCGCTTGCCAAAAGAAAAACGCGTAGGCACAAAGCTGTGTCCCCACCACCCTATCCCCCTCTTCTTTCCCCCTTATCTCCCCCAACCACGTTGCACACCGCCCGCCCCTTCGGCACTCCTGCGCAACGTTTATTTTTGATTCAAGTTTCGGACGTTGTTATACGTGTGGGATAAATGGTGCGTAAAGCGTACCATACCTTGCGTAACCGCGTACCGCAACGAGCAAAGCGAGGAGTGGTGCGCGGCAAAATAACGACTATGTGACCAGTGCGCGAAGCGTACTGCACATAACAATCCCTCTCTCAACTATTACTGTCCGCTAAACTTTCGTCATTAGAATAAAATTAGGGCTGATACCAGATTCGGTGTCAGCCCTTTTGGTTACCTTTGTAGTCGTGCAACAAAATCAAACGTGACCATGGGCAAAAGTACACATTTTTTCGGACAGCCGGTGTATGGTCAGCTGATAAAATCACTCGACCGTGATAAAATTGTTGAAATGAGCCGTTAAAACGGCGGTGAGAAGTACGTGAAGAGTTTCAACGGGGTCACTCATCTGCTCACGATGCTGTATGCCGTCATCATGCGCTTCGACTCCTTGCGCGAGATAGAGGCAGCGATGACGGCAGAGGTGCGCAAACTCCATCACATAGGCATTGAGAAGGTGCCCAGGCGCAGCACTCTGTCCGATGCCAACGCCAGACGCTCGGAGAAGTTCTTCGAGGACGTTTACCGCGACCTTTACCACTCGAACAAGAACAAACTTTCTTCGGACAGCCGCCGTAACGGCACGGAGGAATGGGTGAAAAGGCTGCGGATTATTGATTCCACGACCATAACCCTGTTTTCCAACGTCATATTCAAGGGCGTAGGCCGCCATCCGAAGACAGGAAAGAAGAAAGGTGGCATAAAAGTCCATTCCGTCATTCATGCCAACGAGGGCGTTCACTGTGATGTGAAGTTTACCTCCGCAGCCACCAACGACTCCTTTATGCTTGCACCGAGTCATTTCCAGCACGACGAGATTGTTGCCCTCGACCGCGCATACATCAACTACGAGAAGTTTGAGGAACTCACGGAGAGAAACGTGGTGTATGTCACGAAGATGAAGAAAAACCTCAAATATGAGGTCCTGAAGGACTGTATGGACATGAATACCAATGGGCTGATGGAGTACCGTGAGCAGGTGGTCGTCTTCAGGAAGGACGATGTCAACCACATTGCACCTATCATCACATATGTGGACATCAAGAAGGGAAAGACTCCCAAGTTGGTCTCGCTGCTCACCAACAACTTTGACATGCCTATGGAAACCATCGTGGCCATATACCGGAGGCGATGGCAGATAGAGTCGCTCTTCAAGCAGATAAAGCAGAACTTCCCACTCAGATACTTCTATGAAGAGTCTGCCAACGCTATCAAAATCCAAATATGGGTCACTCTGATTGCGAACCTGCTGCTGTCACTGTTCCAAAGTGCCCTGGAAAGACGTTGGAGCTTCTCGGGGCTGGCGACAATGGTGCGGATTGTCATGATGGAGTACCTCAATATGGACACATGCTTCAATATGCCTGACGCAGACATGAAATTGATGCTTGAAAACGCGGCTGAATCCCCTCCAGACACCTCAGAATACTGAAGAGGAGGCTTGTCGCAAGTAATAAAACATCCCCATTCCTGTGTTACAAAGAGTTGGAATGGGGATGTGTATGTTTAGCGGACAGTAATAATTTGTAATGAAGTCAATGTCCGTCAGACAATTGAGAATGCCTTGGACGAATACCTTCAGAAGAAGAATCTGCAGATAGAAAAAGCAGACAAAGATAATCTCGTATCCGAAGCAAAGCAGATGTTACAAAAATACATGGATGCACTTAAAGCTGCTACGGAAGCCCATAAGCGGTATACAGAGAAAATTAATAGGTTGGCTAAAGATAAAATACCCCGTGATGAAAGCGTCCAATCTTCTGTCATTGTCCAACACCCACAGCAGCTTCAGTCTGCCAAAGGCATGTTTACCTATCTATTTCTCCACTTACCCTGGTACCAAGTTCGTTGCTTCTTTGCCTCTTCCCATTTCAGACGATGGCTCATTATTATTATGGTATGTCTATGGGTTGTGTCTGTATGCCTGACCTGTATCATGGCTATTGATAATGCACGTATGCATCAGGTGTATAGGGCAGTGCTCTTGCACTCTGGAACTTAAAAACAAAGAAAATATGATGACATCAATAAAGGTAAAGTTCAGACCATCTACAGTGGATGGCAAGGAGGGAGGTCTCTATTTCCAGATTATCCACAATCGGGTAGTACGTCAGTTGAATACTGATTATAAGGTTTTTGCTGAGGAATGGGATGCAGAGTCGGAAAGCGTTATTGTAAATGGTAACCGCTCCAACTTCTTGTTGGGTATTCAAGAACGTCTGGCATGGGATGTGGCCCGTCTGGAAAAGGTTGTCCGCTCGTTGGAAACGGAGCGTCGTCGCTTCTCAGCTGACGATGTGATTACCATGTTCCATAAACTGACCAAGGAGTCCTCCCTCTTTACCTTTATGCATGGTGTCATTGCTCAACTGAAGCAACTGGGTAAAGTCCGCACGTCGGAAACCTATACAACCACACTTAATAGCTTTATGGCATTCCGTGGCGAGCAGGATGTTCCGCTTGACGGCATCAACTCTGACATGATGCTCATGTATGAAGCCTATCTGAAAGCCAGAGGTGTACGCATGAATACCATTTCGTTCTATATGCGTAACCTTCGGGCAGTCTATAACCGAGCCGTGGAGAAAGGACTGACACCACAGAACAATCCCTTCCGTCACGTCTATACGGGAGTGGACAAGACCGTGAAACGAGCAATACCTATTAAGGATATCAAAGCCCTGAAGGAGTTGGACTTATCCATAAAACCGTCATTGGACTTTGCCCGTGATATGTTCATGTTCAGCTTTTACACAAGAGGAATGTCTTTTGTGGATATAGCTTATCTCAAAAAGACCGACCTTCAGAATGGCATCCTGAGCTATCGCAGACGAAAGACAGGCCAGGAACTGACCATCAAGTGGGAGAAGTGCATGGCAAAGGAAATGAGCGAAGGCAATATGACAATGCTCTGCATCTGGTCAACTATCGGCTGAAAGAACTATCCACAATGCTGAAACTCCAGCGACCGCTGACTATGTATGTGGCTCGTCACTCTTGGGCAAGTGCAGCCAAAGCAAAGAACGTGCCGTTGTCAGTAATCAGCGAAGGCATGGGGCATGACTCAGAAGCAACGACACAAATCTACCTCGCATCATTGGAAACATCGGTAGTG
>ONHN01000059.1 GCA_900317635.1 uncultured Prevotellaceae bacterium
CCGCCGTTTTTGGCGCGTTAGCGGATGCAAAAGTACAACTTTCCTTAAATACGAGCCAAACTTTTTACAACTTTTTTTCAAAAAAAGTGAACTTCACACACGAAAGAGAGAAATAGCAACAAATACGTAACCAATATACCATATTATATATATACGCGCGCGTGAAGCTATGCGCCGTTGATATACCGCTGGTGGTGCGACGCTGTCCTACCATGCGAATAAGGTCTCTGCACAGCAGACTTCAACAAAAGAAAATAGACGAAAACGGGGAAAGATATGCTTGTTCATAAGAAAATACCTATATTTGCGGTGTACAAAAACGTTGGGATGTGCGCTTGCCGCACCTTCACCTGTAATGATTATGCATAGAAGAGCCCTTTATCGCTTTATATTGAGCCTTATCTGTATTGCCTGTTTTTCCACCTTTGCCTCTGCACAGAGCGCGAAGGGCGTATGCCCCACGCGCAAGATCGAAGCGGAGTTGCTACCCAATCTCAATACGCCTCGCGGCGGCCATCGCGCGTTGCGCATAGGCGATGAGGTTGTTGTCTTTGGCGGGCACACATCGGGCTTCGTACCGTCGCAAACGGCTGAGTATTATGCGAACGGCGCATGGCACGAAATGAAGATGGTTTATCCTCACGACCAACCTGTAGCGATTCAGCTGCGCTCGGGAAAGGTGCTAATCGGCGGCGGCCATGAGCAGCACCTTGGTATTGGGCAGCTTTTTGCAGTAGAGCTATACGACCCTGCCACGCATACGTTCGAAGGCTATGGATGTATGGACCGCAAGCGCAGTCTTGCTTCTGCTATTGAAGCTGACAGCGGTAAGGTTTACATCTCGGGCAACTGGTATAACGAGGACGGGCTGGAGTGTTATAATGGTAACTATATTTTCCAACCCGTGAAGGATGTTTCGCAGCATCGCGAGATGCCTTATATGTTTAGGACGAGCAAAGAGAATTTCCTCATATTTAGTTCTCATGACATACACGGCAAAGCGTTCGACACCATTTTTGTTGACCGCTTGCAGGGTGCGCCCTACGTTGAACCCTTTTTGCAGACATGGCGTCCCAAGATAATTCCCTATGGGTTCAACATGTCCGACAGTTTTATTGGTAACGAGTCGCTCAGTGAATATGCCTACCTCTTTATGGTTGAAAACAGCCAGGAACAACTGGCTATTGCTCGCCTTCGTGGGTCTGCGTTTGAACTTTTACCCACTGATGCCCCCGTTCCTACGGAGCGAAATGGAGAGAAGCTGAAGTATTTTAGCTCCGTCATTGTCAATCGCGCCGTTGGCCGAGCCTACGTGGTGGCTTGTAGCAAGAGCCAGCGATTCTACGTGTTATGCATAGACTACAGCAATGCGTCGCGCGCGAAGCCTGCGCACCTATCCCTCTTCGAAACGCAACCTATCACAAACATTGGCGAATCTATGCCCGTTCTGACAAAAGACGGCGACTTACTATTGACGGGGGGCATAACGGACAACAACTTCACGCCCTATGCAGGAGCCGTACTTCTTCCCTTAGGGCAGCATCAGCGTTGCACTATCTGTAGCCCATCATGGATGTGGGGCACCTTGGGCTTGGCACTGCTTACTGGCTTAGGTAGCATTATACTTTTGTTGCGCTACCGACAGCGTAAGGGTGCTAACAAGAAGATGAAAGATGAAAGAATAGTGCCCATTGAAGTCGACAGCAAGGAGGCGATAGCTGCCGCAGATAGTGGCGACCTCATGGCTCGCATTGACAACTTGATGAAAACACGGTGCATCTTCCTTGAGAGTAAGCTGAAGGTTAGCGACGTGGCCGAAATGCTTGGCACGGACACGCGCAGTGTTTCCACGTGCATAAAGACGCAGCGCGAAACGACATTCTCGGCTTACGTCAACAACTTCCGCATTGACTACGCGAAACAGCTCCTGCGTGAAAATCCCGAACGAAAGATGGTAGCACTCTGCACCGAAGTGGGTTTCTCGAACGAAACGTCTTTCTTCCGAACGTTTAAGGCACTGACGGGAATGACTCCAGGCGAATGGATAGCGGAGGACAATAGTAATAGGCAATAATAACGCCTCCCCATAAGAGGTGCCCCAAAAAGAAAACGCCAACGACTAAGAGAAAAAAGTCGTTGGCGCTTCTTTGTATCCTTTAAGGGGTGTGTTTAGAAATCAAACCACTTACCGTTCTTGATTTCTTCCATTTCATGGCGAACGCGGTCTTTTTCCCAATCCATGAAGTCTTCCGTGCTGTCTTCAACCACCGTCTTACCCACCAGGGTGAAGTTGCGAGTTTCCTCGGGGTCGCTTGTCATTCCTTCATAGTAAGCTTTAGCTTGCGCTTCAGTGCTATAAGTCCATACGTGTGCTGACTTCACGCAACGTTCGTTTTCGAAGTCGCAAGTCCACGTGAGGTTTACCTTTGCGCTTTTGCTTCCTTGCGTAGCCTTTGCGGTGCATTTCAGCACCAGTTGATTGTCCGTTTCGGTAATTGTTCCGTCATTAACGAATACTTTATCTGGGTCGTCAATGAAATCATCGTCGTCATCGCCGCAGGCGGTGAAGCCCAAACAGCAGCAAAGAGCCATCAGACTCATAAGCATCCAATGTTTCTAAATATGCAATGTTTTTTGTTTGGTTTAATGATTTTAATTGCGTGCAAAAGTAGGTTGTTTGCCGTATACAACCAAACAAAAGAGCCTATATTTTCGTAGCCTGCCCCTAAGGCTCAGTGCTTGTAGAAAGACGCATCACCGCAACGAAAGCGCCGTTTTTTACCCTTATCGGCACAGCAAAGGCTCAAAACGACTTACAAATCGTGAAATGTTAGTGGTTTTTCAGGAAATGTAAGTGAATGCGCTGAGGCTTTTTGCCAATTTTGCGGAAGAAAACGCTAAGCGGTGTCTTGTGCTTCAGCGCAACTACGCCCCTAAAGTAACGATACAACATGTAAAACCTTAAAACCTCAAAGCAATGAAAAAAACGCTACTCACAATGGCAGCACTTGCCCTATGGGCGCTGAACTTGGGTGCACAGCCAATGCCCATAGACGTTGAACCGGGTTCGAAAGGAGCTTTACCCGAAATAGCTTCCGTCACGGGCGAGCTACCCGAAGGCCAATTTGCTGGCTTGAGCGTGCAACAAACCACGGTCGGCAGCACCTATTTCGGCGGTTACAGCTATGAAATTTGGCTTAACTTCCCCAATGCCTCCACCTTGGGAGGCGAATACTACACGCTGGAGTATTCGCCTGGCACTGATGGCGGATGGTCAACGTGGCTTAACGGGGATAACAGCGTGGCGCATTTCACCAACGACAATGCTACCATCGGCAACTCTCACCAGCAGTATCGCTTGCGCATGCACGGCGGTCCGATGGACGGCTACGTTTCCAACACCGTCACGGCAAAATACCAAAGCATGGCGACGCGCTGGGGCGGTTGGAGCGACCAGGCCCCACAATACACGCTCGTAGGCCAGCCGCAGGGCGACAAATTCGTCTTCAGCGTGAGCACCTACACAGGTCGTGGTTGGGAAGGCGAGACGCAATACACCAACGACAAGACCTTCGTTTACTCCTGGTATCGCCGCAACCCCATCACGTGGGAGATGACAAAGATTGCCGGGGCCAACGACACGGCCTACGTACCTACGCTTGAAGACGTGGGCTACGAACTGATTGAAGTCATCGAAGGCGACGAAATCCACCACAGCTTCTACTTCGCCCACCCTCGCGGCTTAGTGACGCTGCCCGTTCGCGCCAGCGTGGGTTATTATGGTCCCGACGGCTTTGTCCTCAACACGGATTACGACATCAGCAAGCCCGAGGACAACATCGGACTGGGTGAATCCATGTACGACGAATGCAAGCCCTTTGCAGAAGGCACCATCAAAAAGCGCCAAGCTGGACAATATGCTTTCTACATGCCCCTCCACGTATACGAAGGCCAAATCATAGATATACTAAAGCCTGGCTACACGATGACCTTCACTTATAACGTCGAATGGGAACAAGGAGAATCCGAAGAATGGATTCGCGAGGCACAGCTGATGTATGGTCGCTGGTGCAAGCCCATCTGTGTTGTGCCGCAAGTAAACGGGCAGACCGTAGCCACGGAGGTTGACCTTATTGGGCCCGATATCGACGGCAACATGGTCGTGAAAGCTTCGTCCGACGAGGAGAATGAAGCCTACCCCGCCGAAAAGGCTGAAGATGGCAGCGTGACGCTGCAAGTTTGGGAAGGCCTCGACTACTACGTGAAAGCGCGCGCCACGGACGCAACCCTCGACACCTACTATCCTAACGCCCTGCTTTGGAGCCAAGGCGAAACGGTGAAAGCCTACACAGAAGAAGGTTTTGACGATAAAGACAACTGGTATTCGCATCCTGCCACCTACACCTTCGAACTCATCCCCGTCCCAGCTGCCTTAGACGGCGCGGGTACCATAGAAGGCACCATTACCGACGTGACACCGACCGACACGGACGTAGAGGCACTGCGCCGCCGCATCGCAAAGAAAACTAATGAAGAGACACCCACAAGCTACACCGTCTATCTGTTCGACCTTGACAAGGAGTCGAAGATGGTGGCTAAAGCTACAACCGACGTCGATGGCAACTACCGCTTCGAGAAGGTGCCCTTCGGATCCTACAGCGTCAACGTGAACCTTGACGGTTGCACGCAGACATCGGCCTGGACCGTCTCGCTGAGCGAAGACAAGCCCTCAGTTAAGGGTGTCGATTACACCATCAACGGCTTCGAAATAACCCCCGCCAAGAACGAAGACGCTGCCGACCTCAACGGCGATGGCGCGGTCAACGTGGGCGATGTGACCACGCTCGTCAACATGATCCTGGGTAAGGCCGAAATGTCTTCCGCTGCCGACCTCAACGGCGACGGCTCGGTCAACGTGGGCGACGTGACCACGCTCGTCAACATGATTTTAGGCAAATAGAAGCCGCCTAAACAGACAGCCTGACAAACCTTGCAAACTTCAGTGGGCACGCAATGCTGCGTTATTAAACCCGTCAATGTGCATTGCGCCGCCGCTGAAGTTTGCTCTTTTTTGCGATGTGGGACAAGGGGGGGGGAGCTTTAGCCTTGAGGGACGAAAATCAGGCTAAAAGCGGGTAAGCGTATTCCTAAAAATGTTTATTATCCAAGTTTCGGATGTTGAGAAAGAGTGGGAAAAATGGTGCGCGAAGCGTACCACACTTTGCGCAGGCCGCGTACCGCGAGGAGCGTAGCGACGAGTGATGCGCGGTAGATGTGTGGCCTTGCTTCCTGTGCGCGAAGCGTACTGCACGTCACAATTCCTCTTTGTGGCACAACTAATTAGCAATTCATATTCTTAATGTGCGGTACGCTCTGCGCACCGACTTTATCCGTCCATCACCTACCGCGCATGGTGTGGTGCGCTCTGCGCAGCCTCGCAGCAGGAACTTCCGAAACTTGAATTATTATATTATTCAACTTTCGGAAGCTCTCGCTTCCTCAGGAGTTAAAGGAGTTAAAGGGAGTTATCGCAGCCTATAGCTGCTGAGGAGTTAAAGACGATAGTCTTATAGGCATGTTACATAGGCATCAAAAGTATCGTCTTTAACTCCCTTAACTCCTTTAACTCCTCAAAAATCCGAAACTTGAATTATATTAAACGCTAATGCCTATCTTTTACACCCTATAAGGCACAATTATGGGAAAAACACATTAGACAAGAGGATGCCAAGAGTATTGAGCCAAAACCTTCAAATCATGGGGGAACAAATAATGTTGGCACGCAAACTCCGCCCTCTCTCTATGCAAGACATTGCAGAAAGGGCTACGATAACGCGACTGACAGTTTCTAAAGTAGAGCATGGAGACCCAATGGTTTCAATGGGGATATTCGCACGCGTACTCTATGCTCTTAATTTGGAAAACGACATTACCCTGCTTGCCGCCGACGATGCTCTTGGCAGGCAACTTCAAGGTGCAGAATTGCCGAGACGATGAAAAGGATTATTCAAGTTTCGGGAGTTCATGCTGCGATGGTGCGCAGAGCGCACCACACCATGCTTAACCGCGTATTCCGATGAGCGAAGCGAAGAGGAATGCGCGGT
>ONHN01000024.1 GCA_900317635.1 uncultured Prevotellaceae bacterium
CCATAAGACGGGAGAGTAGGTAGCCGCCACCTTATTATAATATGAGTCCTTTCATTCGCACATTTGCGTTTGAAAGGACTTTTTCTTGTTCATATACCCGGCGTGGCAAGGATTACCACGCCGATGGTGGGTCTTTTAGCTCCACAAGACGGGAGAGTAGGTAGCCGCCACCTTATTATGATACGAGTCCTTTCATTCGCACAATTGCGTTTGAAAGGACTTTTTTCGTATATATACTTGGCGTGGCAAGGATTACCACGCCGATGGTGGGTTTCTTAGCTCCACAAGACGGGAGAGTAGAGAGTAGGTAGCCGCCACCTTATTATGATACGAGTCCTTTCATTCGCCGCAAGGCGTATGGAAGGACTTTTTCTGTTTGTAGCAAGGTGTGCATACACTTCGCCCGCAAAATAATCGGCGGCAGCCTCCCTGGGAGCGCGGGAGCCTCGCCCGCATCTTTCGTCGGCGTAGCCCTATAACTGGGAGCGCGGGCGCCTCGCCCGCACCATATCGCTGCGACAGCAGCGAAGGCATGGAACGCGGGCGAGGCGCCCGCGCTCCCAGGGGAGACTACGCTGATGGTGGGGTGCAGGCGGGACGCCTGCGTACCCAGTTATGGATAGTGCACTTGCAGAGGAGGATTTTCCGCAGGCGGGATGCCTACGGATTTCTGCGCATTAAGGCATTCTTCTTTAACCCTTCAACTTGATATCTACATTGCTGTTTGCTATAAGAGGAAAAGCCCTTCCGTGCAGGTCGTTGAATAATGACGCTACGCGGAAAGGGCTTTGTTGGTTTTGCTTCTATGCTTATCCTTATTCTTTGGGTAGTGTTTGCCAGGTAAGGCCACGTTGCTCTGTGCGTTGCGGCCATACAAACGAGAGGATGAGGGCTACGATAACGCTAACGGCCATTGATACGAAGCCGAAGAGTAGGAACGAGGCAGGCGTGCAGAAGTTCATCCAAAGGACCGTGGCTGTACCGCAGAGGAAGCCGATGAGGGCTGCTCGGCTGCCTATGCGCGGGAAGAAGATGCCCATCATGAAGAGGCCGCCGATGCCGCCAGAGAGAAGGCCAAGAATGGTGTTGAAGTAGTCGAGTAGGGACTGAATGTCGACCATGGCCATGAGGATGGCGATGCACATACCGATGAGTCCTGCCAATACGCCCGAGACGCGTGCTGTGCGCACTTGTCCAGCTTCACTGGTGGTGCGGAAGCGGGTCCAGAAGTCAACGGTGAAAGCCGTAGAGATGGAGTTGATGTTGGAGGCGATGGTGCTCATCGTGGCTGCGAAGACGGCGGCGATGAGTAGGCCAGCCAGGCCTGCGGGCAACTGACTCATCATGAAGAAGGGGAAGATGGCGTCGGTTTTCTGCATGGTCATGTCCATGGCGGCGGGATGGGTTTTAAAGAAGGTGTAGAGGCCCGTGCCGATAGTGAAGAAGGCGATGGTAACGACGACGCTCATCAGGCCGTTTGTCAGGATGCCGCGCGCAGCGCTTTTCTCATCTTTCGTGGTGAGGTAGCGCTGAATGACGGTTTGGTCGGAGGTGTAGGAGATGAGGTTGTTGGCCAGTCCGCCGAGTATGACAACCCAGAACGTGGCACTCTTCCAATCGAGGCTCCACACGAACATTTGGAACTTATTGTTGTCCGTAGCAATCTGCCAGAAGCCGTCGGCCCCGCCTTCGGTGCCGGCGATGAGGTAGCCTGCGGCCAGTATGGCACCGCCCACGAGGATGATGCCCTGAATGACATCGCCCCATACTACGGCTTCCACGCCGCCCATCGTGCAATAGACGATGGTGATGACGGCCATCAGCACGATGCAAATGTAGATGTCGATGCCCGTGACGGCCGTCATGGCCAGCGAGGGGAGGAAGATGACGAGGGCCGTGCGGGCCACCATGAAGACGATGAACAGGAGCGAGGCCATGAAGCGCGTGGCGTAGTTGAAGCGTCGCTCAAGGTATTCGTAGGCCGTCGTCACGTTGAGGCGGCGGAAGAAGGGTAGGTAGTACTTGATGACAGGGAACGAAACGAGCAGGATGCATATTTGCATGGGGTAGTAGGTCCAGTCCGTGGCGTAGGCTTTGGCGGGGATGCTCATGTAGGTGATGGCCGAGAGCATCGTGGCAAAGATGCTGATGCCAGCGGCCCACCATGGTATGCGTCCGCCGCCTTTGAAGAAGTCTTCGCCGCCTTTCTGTCGGCGCATGAAATAGACGCCGAGTCCTATCATGCCTACGAGGTAGAGGATGAGGACGGCCCAGTTCAGCAGGCCGAAGTTGGCGGTGTAGGTCATTTCGACATCGGTCACGGCGCTACTGCGCAGGCCTGGTTTTTCTTCGCCATTCACTACGAGCCAGTGCGTCCTGCCCAATCCGTCTTTGTAGGCTGCGACCGAGGCACCCGCGCGGGCCAGCGTCGGCGTACCGGCAATTGTGGTCCACGAGTCGGTCACGGTGCTATAGACGCGGATGTTGGGGTTGAAGCGATACCAGGCGGCCTCGTGGGTGAGGTAGTCGGGCTGGGGCGCTGTGATGGCAGCTTCGAAGATGTCTTTGTCCACGCCACCGAAGAAGAGGATGTGGCCGCAGCCGCTCGGTGTGGCCGTAGCACCTACGAGGGCACCTTCGAAGGGAGCCGTTGGGGTCCAGAGGCCCGTCTTGGGGTTGTAGGTAGCGCCGTCTTGCAGTGTTTTCTTTGCTTCGGGGTCGTAGCCGCCGAAGACGTAGAACTGAGGTCCGAGCGCGCCGCTCTGTACCACGGCGCAGGGCTGCACGCGCGGCTGTCCTGGCACGTCGGGCAATGCCTCCCACGTTTCGCCGCCAGGATATTTCAGGCGGAAGGCTTTCAGCGAGCCTTTACCGTCGGTTTGTCCAGCGGCCACGTAGAGGTAGCCATCGCCGTAGGCACCCGCCATTTGGTCGAGGGCGATGGGCAGCGGGGGTAGGGGTTTCGTGGTGGCCTTTCCGTCGCCAAGGGTGATGAGGAAGACGGCGTTTTCGCTCTTCCGTCCGTCGGCGGTACCGCCTATGCAGACCACGCCATCGGCCACGCTGATACCTACGCCGTAGGCCAGCGGCTTGGGCATTTCGCCCACCTTCGTCCATGCGTTGTTCTGAAAGGCGAAGATGTCTTTATAGAAAACCTTCTTGCCGCCCTCGGCTGCGGGTGTTGTGGGGAAGTTGCAGCCGCCAGCTACGATGATGGCATCGCCCACGGTGCCTGCGTAGGCGGCGGCTACGCCTTGCGTGCCGCCCACGCTTAGCGCGGGTAGCTGGCGGAAGTTGACGTCGTTGAACTGTGCTGTCTGCGCCCAGAGCATGGCGGGCAGCAGCAGGAGTAGGGATAGGAACCAAGTTGCTTTTTTCATGGTTGTTCTCGAGTGTGTGTTATTTAAATTTGCAGGCAAATATACGTTAAACGTGCTGCAAAGCGAAACTGCACTACCTGTTTTTTTGAGATTTTAGATTGATAGGATATTATAGAAACCACTACATGCACTACATTGACACTACAACCACTACTCCTTTAGCGTTAACGCCTGCGGAGTGCTGTGAATGTAGTGCGTGTAGTGGTCGCATCCTCATCGGCGTAGCCCCTCAAAAAAAATGCAAACCTCAGCGGCGGTGCGATGCGCATGGGGTGGGTTGAATAACGTGGCATCGCATGCCCACTGAAGTTTGCATGGTTTTGTTCGTCGGCCTATGTTAGGCGGCGCGGGATGGCTATTTGCCCAAGATCTTGTTGACGAGGGTGGTTACGTCGCCCACGTTCACTTCGCCGTCGCCGTTGAGGTCGATGCCCTTGCCGCCTTTACCCAGGATGCTGTTGATGATGAAGGTGACGTCGCCCACGTTCACTTCGCCATCGCCGTTGAGGTCTTCAGGTTCCGTAGCGGGCTTTGCGTCTTCAAGGATATTTTCGAACAGGCTCCAGGGTTCAAGTGCTTTGTAGGCTGCTTTACAGCCTTTGGGGACGTGGAGGGTGCAGGTAGATATTGGATCATGACCAAAGACTGATTCGTCACACTGATATTCCTCAGGGTCTGTACGCAGGGCGGTGACGCTCGTTAGGCCCTCGCACCAACCGAACGCCGACTTCCCAATGGTAGTGACGGAATTGGGGATGGTGATGCTCGTTAGGCTGGTACAGCCCCAGAACGCATCCTCCCCGATGTGAGTGACGGAATTGGGGATGGTGATGCTCGTGAGGCTTGTGCAACCATCGAACGCAGATTCCTCGATGGTAGTGACGGAATTGGGTATGGTGGTTGTCTGACAGCCGTAGAGGAGTGTATTGCTCTCGGTTTCAATAATAGCATTGCAGTTATTACGAGAGTCATAGTTCGTATTGTCTTCTTCTACCTTTATGCTCGTTAGGCCTGTGCAGCGCGTGAACGCACCGCTCCCGATGCTGGTGACGGAATTGGGGATGTTGATGCTCGTGAGGCTTGTGCAACCATCGAACGCAGATTCCCCAATGGTAGTGACGGAATTGGGGATTTCGATGCTCTCTAAGCCTGTGCAGTCTTCGAACGCAGAGTTCCCGATGCTCGTGACGGAATTGGGGATGGTGACGCTCATTAATTCAACATATTCTATCATCTTATAATAATCCGCATTTAAAGCATTGTCCCCGATGCTCTTCACTGCATTTCCGAATATAAACTCTTTCACTTGCCTTCCAAAGTAAGAGAACAAATTAGAATGAGAAATATATTCTCGTGAAGCTATCGCATCGTTGTCCAACGTAACGCTTGTTAGGCTGTTGCAGCCCTCGAACGCACCCCACTCGAAGGTCGTGACGGAGGAGGGGATGTAGATACTCGTTAGGCTGGTGCAGCCCCAGAACGCATCGTTCCCGATGTGAGTGACGGAATTGGGGATGTTGATGCTCGTTAGGCCTGTACAGTCATAGAACGCACAGCTCCCGATGTGAGTGACGGAATTGGGGATGGTGACGCTCGTTAGGCTGGTGCAGCCCTCGAACGCACCATCCCCTCTTCCGTATAAGTAAACATCCTTGATGCTCGTGACGGAATTGGGGATGGTGACGCTCGTTAGGCTGGTGCAGCCAGAGAATGTACCAGTATAGATGGTTGTGACGGAATTAGGGATGTCGATGCTTGTTAGGCTGGAGCAGCCTCTGAACGCATCACTCCCGATGCTGGTGACGGAATTGGGGATTTCGATGCTCTTTAGGCTGGTGCAGCCATTGAACGCAGAGTCCCCGATGCTGGTGACGGAATTGGGGATGTTGATGCTCGTTAGGCCTGAGCAGCCATAGAACGCATAGTCCCCGATGCTGGTGACGGAATTGCCGATGCTGACGCTCGTGAGGCTGGAGCAGCCACTGAACGTAGAGTTCCCGATACTTGTGACGGAATTGGGGATGGTGATGCTCGTTAGGCCTGTGCAGCCATAGAACGCCCGGTCCCCGATGGTAGTGACGGAATTGGGGATGGTGATGCTCGTTAGGCCTGTGCAGCCCCCGAACGCACTGCCCCCGATGGTAGTGACGGAATTAGGGATGGTGATGCTCGTTAGGCCTGTGCAGGCAGCGAACGCACTGCCCCCGATGGTAGTGACGGAATTGGGGATGTTGATGCTCGTTAGGCTGCAGTCACAGAACGCTTGGGTCCCGATGGTAGTGACGGAATTGGGAATGGTGACGCTCGTTAGGGCAGTGCATTGAAAGAACGCCGCGTACCCGATGCTGGTGACGTAATAGGTCTCGCCGTCATCGGGATTGGTGACGGAGGCAGGGATGGTGATATCGCCTGAATATTTAAAAGAATTGATAATGTAAGGATTATCTCCGCTAAATGTCACCTCGGCGGTATTGTTGGAGTAAATGTTGTAATAGATGCCATCGACTTTTATATCATGCGCCCAAGAGCTAATGGCTATGAGGCAGGCGGCGAGGGTGGTGAGTAAGATTCTTTTCATTGTAGTATAATGGTTTTTGGTGAATAATTTGTTAGTGGATAGCGAGCGGCGCATCTCGTGTATTGCTAAGTGCGCACTTACCACATCGCTAAGTGCGCACTTACCGCATTGCTAAGTACGCACTTACTGCATCACTAAGTACGCACTTACCGCATCGCTAAGTACGCACTTACTGCATCACTAAGTGCGCACTTACTGCATTGGTAAGTGCGCACTTAGTATAGCATGAGGTAGTAACGTACCGCACGGTAGGTGCATAACGTGCTTATTTGCCTTTGTTTATCTCCATGTCCTGCACGTAGCGGTACTCGGCCTTGTTGTTGATCGATTGGCGGAACTCCTTGCCGAAGCGGACACGCACGTGCAGGGACTTGATCTTCTGTGGCGTGCAAGCCTCTTGCGTCTCGGCACCCTCAGAGGTGTTCGTCAGGAAGAACGAGGCCCATTCGCCCAGCTGCACTGAGTAGCTTTGCAGCAGGAGGCGCTCCACAATCTTCGAGAGTTGCTCAAGCACGAAGGCGGCCTCCATGGGGTTGAGCGTGGTTTCGTCGGAAAGGAGTTTGGCTACTTCTTTCTGTTTGATGAGCTTGATGCTCTTCACTTGGGGATAGAACTTTACCGACTTGTCCTTAGGACTTTTGCGCGGCTGCTTCACATAGAGTAGTGACATAGCTGTAAAGAGTATTAAATAGGTGAATAAAAAAAGTGAATTATCTCTCCCCGACCCTCACTTTTGGGGGAGGGAGAGAGGGGTTTTTTAACGCGAAAACGGCTCGCTGCACCTTGCCGTGAGCAAGGGCAGCGAGCCGCGTAAGTGGCTGATATTTCGTCCGCTAATAGGGGGGGGTAATTTTTGTTATCTCGCCCGCGAAAAGGCTGTCAGAGGCCGCGAGAGGGGCTGACAGGGCAAAGAAACGGGTGGGAGGGAGGGGACGAATCATGGTAGTGATGGTTTACGCTTGCAAATATAGGGCTTTCTCTCAATAATGCAAGCGGTTGGGGAGGTTTTTTTTGAGGTGGGGTGGCTTTACTGGGTACGCAGGCGTCTCGCCTGCAACTCTGGGAGCGCGGGCGCCCTCGCCCGCCCCCGAACGCTGCGTCAGCAGCGAAACGCTGCGCAGGTGTTTCGGCGCGTTGCGCCGATTTGTGCGGGCGAGGCGCCCGCGCTCCCAGGGGGGGCTACGCCGGCGTTGGATGCGGGCGAAGCGCCCGCGCTCACAGGGGGGGCTACGCCGGCGTTGGATGCGGGCGGGGCGCCCGCGCTCCCAGGGGAGGCTACGCCTGCGGCTTTTGCAGTGGTCATCGCGACGATTGCGGCGCACGTGCTTGGTAGTAAGGAGCGTTTTTGCTACCTTTGCACTTGTCACTTGTCACTTTAATATTATTATGTACGAAACATCCATCATCACCAGCCTGCAAAACGCACGCGTAAAGGACGTGTGTCGCCTGCAAGAGAAGTCGCAAGAACGGCGGCGCACGGGACACTTCGTGGTGGAAGGGCGGCGCGAGCTGCAGCGCTGCGTGGCGGCAGGCTACGAGGTAGAGACGCTCATGCTCTGCGCCGAACTCGCCGAAGGCTTCGCCCTGACCGAGGCGCGGGAAACGCTCTACGTCTCGCCTGCCGTGTATGGGAAAATGGCCTATCGCGGCACGACGGAGGGTGCCCTGGGCATTGTGCGCGACAGGCCGCTCGCACTTCAGGACATACCACTGGGCGCGGCACCGCTCATCGTCGTGCTCGAAAGCGTAGAGAAACCTGGCAACCTGGGAGCCGTCCTGCGCAGTGCGGATGCGGCAGGGGCCACGGCCGTCGTCGTGTGTGACGAGCGGTGCGACCTAAACAACCCCAACGTCGTCCGCAGTTCGGCAGGCACGCGCTTCAGCGTGCCCTGCGTGGCCTGCACCAGCGAGGCCTGCATCGACTACCTCAAGCGCCACGGCCTGCGCATCCTCACCGCCCAGTTGCAAGACTCCACGCCCTACTACGCCCAGGACCTGCGCCAGCCCACCGCCCTCGTCTTCGGCACAGAGAGCACGGGCCTCACCCCCGCCTGGAGAGAGGCCGCCGATGCCCACATCCGCATACCCATGCACGGCACGGCCGACTCGCTCAACGTCAGCGTCAGTGCCGCCATCCTGCTCTTTGAAGCAGAGCGGCAGAGGCAAGAGACGTTAAACAATAAACATTAAACAATAAACATTAAACCACTAAAACCGCTAAAACGACACTAAACACACAAAAGAGCCTTTGTGCCCTTTGTGGCCTTTTGTGTTCTTTGTGGTTCCAAAACATTAAACCACTAAAACCGCTAAAGCGACACTAAACACACAAAAGAGCCTTTGTGCCCTTTGTGGCCTTTTGTGTTCTTTTGTGGTTTCAAAACATAAACCACTAAAACCACTAAAGCGACACTAAACACACAAAAGAATCTCTTTGTGCCCTTTGTGGTCTTTTGTGTTCTTTGTGGTTTCAAAACGTTAAACATTAAAACAAGCCTCCAACCCACATGACCCCCCAACCCTTCAATTTCGACAAACGCATCGAGCGCCGCGGTACCCACAGCGTGAAGTGGGACGAAGCACCCACCGCCGACGTGCTACCCCTCTGGGTGGCCGATATGGACTTTCGTGCCGCGCCCTGCATTCAGCAGGCCCTGCAACGCCGTCTGAACCACGGCGTGTTTGGCTATGCCTGCGTGCCCGATGCCTTCTACGACGCCGCCATCTCGTGGTTCCAAACCTACCACGGCTGGACCCTGCAGCGCCCCTGGATGATGTACACCACGGGCGTCGTCCCCGCCATCAGTGCTACGGTGAAAGCCCTCACCAACCCAGGCGACAAAGTGCTGGTGCAAACCCCCGTCTACAACTGCTTCTTCTCAAGCATTCGCAACAACGGCTGCCAAGTAGAGATGTCGCCCCTGCGCTACGTCATGAAAGACGGACGGCCCACCTACGAAGTCGACTTCGCCGACTTCGAGCACCGCTGTGCCGACCCCGCCGTGAAGCTCTTCCTGCTCTGCAACCCCCACAACCCCGCTGGCCGCGTGTGGCGTCGCGAGGAGCTCGAAGAAATGGGCTGCATCTGCCTGCGCCACGGCGTCACGGTCCTATCCGATGAAATCCACAACGAACTCGTCTTCGCCGACAACGTCTATACCCCCTTTGCCAGCATCAGCGACGAACTGCTGCACGCGAGCGTCACGTTCCTCTCGCCCTCCAAATCGTTCAACATCGCTGGCCTGCAAGTGGCCAACATTATCTGCACCAGCGCCGACCGCCGCGCCCGCATCGACCGCGCCATCAACGACAACGAGACCTGCGACTTGAACGTCTTCGCCATTGAAGCCCAAATAGCCGCCTACACCGAGGGACACCCCTGGATAGAAGCCCTTCGCGCCTACCTTTGGGACAACTATCAGTTCCTGCTCCACTTCTTCAGCGAGCACCTGCCGCACCTCCCCGTCTGCCGCTTAGAAGGCACCTACCTGCCGTGGGTGGACATCTGCGCCACGGGGCAGTCCTCCGACGAGCTATGTCAGCACCTACTGCAGCAGGCCAAAGTATGGTTCAACCCCGGCACGATGTATGGGCCCGAAGGCCGCCACTTCCTGCGCATCAACATTGCCTGCCCCCGCGCGACGCTGCGCGAAGCCCTTGAGCGCGCACTGCCCATGCTCAAACAATAGCATAGAACAAAAGAAAAGATGGCTACGACCATGCGTCGCAACCATCTTTTCTCTGTGGTGGTGCCTCCAGGAATCGAACCGGGGACACACGGATTTTCAGTCCGATGCTCTACCAACTGAGCTAAGGCACCAAAGGGGGGGTGATGTAAGTTGTTTCTTTAGTGGTGGTGCCTCCAGGAATCGAACCGGGGACACACGGATTTTCAGTCCGATGCTCTACCAACTGAGCTAAGGCACCATAGCAATTTCGCGAATTGCGGGTGCAAAGATACGGCTTTCATCGTTACGCACCAAACGTTTTCGCGCTTTTTTTGATTTGCCGCAGTTTATTAGGGCTTTTATGGCAATGCGCACGGCAATAATGCTGCATATATTTGCTCTGTATCTACCTTCTGCCTATCTTTGCATCAGATTAAAGTCCCTTGCCTTATGAAAACAAAAGCAACCTTCCTGCTACTGACATTCGCTTTCGTATGCTGCGCCTTTGCTTCGGCTCAGAAGATGAAGATGAAGATTAAGGGCACGCGCCCCACCATCACCGACTTCGTCAACTTCGAATTTCAAGACGCGGAAGATGAATTCTATGGCCTCATTAGCGACGCATGGGAGAAGTTCAAGCGTAAGCAACCACTCAGCATGGAGGAGACGATCGTCCTCGACAGCAAAAACGGCTACATGCGCTACGAGCGCAACGACGAACGGCACACCACAGTCGAGATGTGCTACTGGAACTGCGCCGACAAAAAGCACAAGCTCTTAGCTGTCAACGCATATTCTTTTGAGGACGGACGCGTGTGCCTCGGGCAGTTCGACGGCATCTCTTTCCGCCTTTACGACAACGCTCGTCGCACGCAGGAGCCTATTGCCGCCGAGGACGTAGGCCTTGACCTCTATACGGGGTTGGACGAGGGCCAAGAAAGCGGCTATGATGCCGACAAGAAGATGTTCTATATTAAAAAGGACGATGGTGCCGTCCGCTATATGACGCGAGATGAATGGGACGACTGGGAAAAGAACGTGCGACCTTTGAACATCTACCACTTGCCGCGCAAAGGCACCGACTTCGTCACCTCAACCTATCGCGGCACTTCGCACACCGATGTTACGTGGCAATGGGACGGCACCAGCTTCTCAATGAAGAAATAATAAGGTGATGGCGCGGCTTCATTCTTCTATCGGCATAGCTTCGCCAATATCCATAGCAGGCAGATAGCGCGTGCCGTCAATCGTAAATACGGGGTGGCCCAAGCGGTTGTAGACGACACCATCGCGCGCCGCTTCATTGCGCTCGATAGCTACATACTCCACCCCTCCCAGCAACAACCTTTCGCCCTCGAAACGGGGTTGCAGGTTGAAGCTGAAAAACACTTCGTCGCCCGCATTCCAGCGCCGTCGAATGGTGTAGTAGCCCGCCTCTACGGGGAGTACTTCTTCGCGCCCGTTAATGTATATGGTTGGTTCCGCGTCAACAGCCCAACACGGGCGGCGCAACTGGAGCGTGAAGGGCGTCTGGCTGCGTATGCCACCAATGCGCAGGCGCACGTTGGGCAGGAACGGCATATCCGCCACCTGGTCTATCGTGACGTTGAGGCTGTCGGTCTGCACGTGGACAAAGCAATTCTGATAGAAGTTCAAGCGCACGTCGCGCCCCTTTATCAGGCAATACATCTGCATGGCTGCCATCGTGGCGAAGGCCCCCAGTAGGCTTACCTTCTCGTCCGTCGTGTCGTTCATCAGATACGGCAGAGGTCCAAGCAATAGGCGCTCCAACGTATCGGCCTCGGCCGCCGTTGCCTCGCCAGCCAACATGCGCTGGTTTAGTTCGCCCACGTGCAGAAAATCATACAGTGCCACATAGGGGCGCGTCCCAGCCGACGCTTCGTAAAGCTGGTGCAGGCTGTCGGGCACTTCGCCCTTAGGCTGTGCCGCCATAAAAGCGTTGAGCGGAATAGGGTGCAGTATGGGGTAGGCATCAAGCGCTCGCACCAGCGGGTTGGAACGGCTTTGATCAAGAAACACGATGCTGTCGATTGCCACAGGCTCCCAAACGATGCGCTTTTGCGCCGTAGCCGTGCCTATATATAATAATATTGTATAGAGAAGAGACAAAAAAACTTTTCGTTTCATACTGCAACAGGTGTTACTAACGCCTGCAAAAGTAAGCAGTTTTTTCCGACTGCGCGGTAATGATAAGATTATTTAGCACTCAAAACTTAAAAAGAACGCCGCCTTATTTGTATTTTTGCACCGCCATATAGTTTAAGGCATATCCATATGAAGCAACTGAATATACGCTTATATATTGTCATGGCCGCCCTTGCTTGTTGCCAGCCGTACCCCCTGTTGGCGCAAGACGAAGAGCGTTTTCAATGTCCCGACAGCATCATTGCCGCCGTGCCAGCACCACCCGCCAGCACCTATCTTCCTGGTGCTTATGAATTCTATTATCCCTGCTATGCCGACCGTTTTTGGGAGCTCCACGAAGGCTTCAACGCGCGCCTGTCAGCAGGTGTGTCGGTAGGCTCTCATCGTAGTGCGATAACCAGCCAGCAAGTGGCCTTTGGCTATGCTAAGTCCATCGGTAAGCACGTCACGGTGGCAGCAGGCCTATCGGCCACGCACTACAACTATGGCTCCGCCCATGGTGCCGATGTGACGGCGTCAGCCTCTGTGGCCTATAAACCCAACGACCGCCTGAGTCTCTATGCCTGGGTGCAAAAAAGCTTCACGCCCCACCGTCCACAGATGCCCTTGCCCGCCTGGACCTACTATCTTGACACGCCGCGCGATGCTGTAGGTTTTGCCGCAGAATATCGCATTGGCGAAAGCGCATGGCTCAGTGTCTTCTTCGAAGCTTCGCGTTACGACAATCCCGACCCCGTCACCCATTGGCCGCCTACCCATAAACTCAATCGCGGGCATCGCGACTTCTGAGGCGGCCTTCGCAAAAGTGCAAAAAATGCAGTGGAAAGAAAAATTTGCTCCTTTCTGTGCGGTGTTATGAAAAAACTTGCCTAATTTTGCGCAGTTATGGCGGGTAGGCTCGCTAAACCTACGCAAGTCTGCCACGTCACATATAATGATTGAATAAACAAACCAAACTAAAGCGATAACAATGAAAAGAAACATTTTCAAAGCGTTAGCCCTCGCAACCTTCGTCTTCGCAGGCATGGGCTCGGGTAGCGCGCAAATCGAAAAAGGTTACGACGTGCAGCCCCTCGACCCCAAAATAGAGGAAATGTGCAATAACGTGCTCGACCTTGAAATCGATGACCCCGACAAGAGCAACAAGGTCTTCAAGCAGATGATTGGTAAAATCCGTAAGGATAAAGACCAGCTCATCAGCGTTGGCGAATTTTTCCTCAATAAGCAAAAGTACCAAGTGGCCAATATGTGTGCCGAGCAAATCTATAAGCTCGACCCGACCTACGTTCCAGGTTTGATGTTTGGCGGTATGGTCAACAAAATGCGTGGTTTTGCCACCAACCAGGATATGTACTTCGGCCTTGCTGGCCAAAAGTACGATGAAGTGCTCCTGCAAGACTCTATGAACATTGCAGCCCTGCGCCAGAACGTAACGATTTATAAGAAAGTGAACCCCCTTGCTGCAGAGCAGTACCTCGCTCGCGTAGCAGCCATTGCCCCCGACGACTACACCGTAGCCAAGGACCTCGGCGACATCCGCTATGACGACCAAGACTACGAGAAGGCCGCCGAATACTACAAAACCTTCTTCGACCTCGCACCCGCAGCTGAAATGGAGGAGAAAGCAGCCGAGCAATACGTTGTGGCACTCACCACGGGCGGCGACTACAAGAAAGTGGCCGAGGTTGCCTATCGCTTGGGCGACATCTTCCCTAAGAGCCTTCAATTGCGTCGTATGCGCTTCATCGGCGACATCTTTGGCGATAACATCGAGCGCGCTGCCGAAAGCGTGAAGTATATCACCGAAGGTCAGTTCGACGCTGCCCGCTACAACTACAACGACTACTCCACCGCCGTTGCCTACTTCCAGCAAATCGAAAACAACCCCGAGGCCATTAAGTATGGTGTCCTTGCTGTTAAAGCCGATTCCACAAAGACCGATATGCTTCGCACGTTGGCCGTCCTCTATCGTAACGAGAGCGACTACGACAACGCTATCAACTACTACAACCGCTATCTTGCTACTATCGAAGAAGGCAAGGCCGACTACAACTATGCCCTTGGCTTTACTTGCTATCGTGCCAGCCGCGAAGAGGATAAGACCGCTGAAGACAAAGCACGTTATGCCGAGGTCGGCGTAAAGGCTCTTGAAGCCGTCATCAGCGATGAAGAGGCTTCCGATGCTCAGAAGTATATGGCTGCCTACTACATATCTCAGCTCAAGCGCGCCGCCGAGGCTCCCGCAGAGGAAATGCTGGCTTCGTTTGAGCAAATTGCTAAGCTCATTCCCAACGATACCGATGACGAAGATGCTAAGAGCTACAAAGAGTTTGCTATTAAAAACATTCTCTCCCACGCTGTCAACACCAAGAACCGCGAGCTCGGCATTAAGTATGCTAACGAATGGAAGGCTCTGCAGCCCGAAAACGAAGACATTCAGCAGTACATCGACTACTTCAACCACCCCGACTTCGGTAAAGAGTAAAATTCATCCATAACATCCTGTGCTGGCAAGTAGGGCCGCGCCCATACTCGTCAGCGCAGGTTAGGTTTGTAAATACTAACCAAAATACATTAACAACAACCAATGAAATTATTCAAGAAAGTCGCCTTGTGCGCCGCCGCCTTGCTCTTCGCATCGCAAGGCTTTGCCCAATCTTTGTCGCCCTCGACGAAGTGGCATTTCGAGAAAGGAACCATCGTCGTTGATACCCCCAAACGTCCTGCTGGACAGAAAGACGTGCTCGGCCTTAAGAGTCCGAAACTGCAAAATGTACGCGTGGCCTTCGTAGGTCTCGGTATGCGTGGACCTGGTGCCGTCATTCGTTTCACCCATATTCCTGGTGTTGAAATCGTAGCCCTCTGCGACTACGAAGAGGCACGCGCCGAAAAGCTGCAAAAGAGCCTGCGTCAAGCAGGTCTGCCCCCCGCTGCCGTCTATAGCGGTGCAAAGGGTTACGAAGAACTTTGCAAACGCAACGATATTGACCTCGTTTATGTAGCCACCGACTGGGACCACCACTTCCCCGTAGCTAAGTGCGCCCTGCTCAATGGCAAGCACACCGCTATCGAAGTACCCTCTGCTATGAACCTCGAACAGTGCTGGGAGCTAGTCAACCTTGCCGAGAAGAAGCAAAAGAACTGCATGATTCTCGAAAACTGCTGCTACGACTGGTTTGAGCTCAACACCCTCAACATGGCACAGCACGATGTCTTCGGCGAAATTCTTCACGTCAAGGGTGCATACATCCACAACCTCGACCCCTTCTGGGGTTATTATTGGCATAACCCCGATGGTAGCGACCCCGACAACCTCGGATGGCGTATGAAGTACAACCAAGAGAACCGCGGCGACGTTTACGCTACCCACGGCCTTGGCCCCGTTGCTCAAGCTCTTGATATCCACCGTGGCGACGTGATGCGCACCCTCGTAGCTATGGACACGAAGGCATCCCATGGTCCCGACTGGGTAGAAGCTAAGACGGGCAAGCGTCCCGCCAACTTCCGTAACGGCGACCACACCACCACCCTCATCCGCACCGAGAACGGTAAGGTCATCGAAATTCAGCACAACGTGATGAATCCCCAGCCCTACAATCGCCTCTATCAACTCGTAGGTACCAAAGGCTTCGCTGATAAGTACCCCATGCGTGATAACGGCGACGGACGCGGTTATGCTCTCGATGCTGCCCAGATGAAGGCCAGCGGTGTGACCCCTAAAGTTGACGACCTCAGCGGTCACGACTACATGCCCTACGAAGACCAAAAGGCACTCACGGAAAAATACATGCACCCCATCATCAAGAAGTTTGGTAAAGTAGCTTCCGAAGTAGGTGGCCACGGCGGTATGGACTTCTTCATGGATGCCCGCCTTGTTTACTGCCTGCAAAACGGTCTGCCCCTCGATATGGACGTTTACGACTTGGCTGAATGGTGCTGTCTCGCCGAACTCGGCACGCTCTCGATGGACAACAACTGCGCTTCCGTCACTGTGCCCGACTTCACGCGCGGCCTTTGGAACCGCACGAAAGGCTATCGCCACGCCTATGCTTCAGCTAAGGAAGAAGCTGCTACCGAATCTGTAGCTCGCATTGTTACTGAAACACAAAAGCTCATCGCTCAAGACGCATGGGAAAAGTACGATAAAGCTGCCGACCGCCAAGCTAAAAATGCTGTTGCCAACGATGCAGCCAAGGAGGCACAGAAGGCTATTGCTTCTGCTATCAAAGCCGTTGCCAAATAAGCATTAGCTATTCGTAGTACGAATAACATTAAGCAACAACGCGAGGTGAGTCACATACCGCTGATTCATCTCGCGTTTGCTTATCCTCATATCGTAGTCGTTTCTATTCAACTTACGGAGCTATCGCTTACTCAGGAGTTAAGGGAGTTAGGAGGAGTTATCGTAGCCTATGGCTGCTGAGGAGTTGAAGACGATAGCCATATTCGCAAGTACTATAGGGATTAAAAGTATCGTCTTTAACTCCCTTAACTCCTCCAACATATGAAACTTGAATTATGGACAATCAGCAAAACAGCAAGAATAAGCCTGCTGCATCGAAAGTAGAAACCACCGAACTGTTTCGCACAAGTCAAAGTTGGGACGGCGTGGCACTGCCCGACTATCTGCAGGGGCAACCCGAACTGGTGGCTATGAAGTACGTGTTTCCCCCAGGGCAGAAGCTCAGCTTGCACCACCATCCCGTCATCAACTTCGGCATACTGCTGCAGGGCGAACTGACAATCATTAGTCAGGATGGTAAAGAGAAAGTGGTGCGCGAGGGCGAAGCCATTGTCGAGATGGTCAGTACCATTCATCGCGGTGAAAACAGAGGAACGAAGCCCGTCGTGCTCTATATGTTCTATCTTTCGAAGAAAGGGTTGCCGCTATCTGTGCCGCATCCAGAAATACCCCTTTAATGCGCACAGATAACGAAGGAATGTCAGTTAGCCGAAGCATTTGCGTCTTCGGCAGGTGATGCTTGCTTGTGCGTAGGACGCGGTAATAGCAGTTGGCGCGTTTCGCCATTCTGCATAGGCTCTATCTCGCGCAGCCTCACGCCGTAGTAAGCCGCCTGCAAGGTGCGCGCAAAGAGACCATGGGTGACGCATAACACGCGCATACCTCTATACATATTATATATATAGTCCAACATCGCTTCGGCGCGGTTGGTCATGGCCCCGACAGTCTCAACGTTGTCGGGGAACGGCTCTCCCTTCAAACTATCGATGGCTCGTCCCGTCAGCTCACCCCAATCGCGCTCACGCAAGCGACTGTCTTCGATAGGTTTCAACGCAAGCACTTTGCCAATGATGCTGGCTGTGCGATGAGCACGGGCTAAGTCGCTCGTTAGCAAAACGTCGAATGTCTCGCCCTTCAGTGCTCGTGCCAAGGCTTCAGCTTGCTGTATGCCTCGCGCTGTCAGCTTTCCTGGTAAATGACCTTGCAGAATGCGACTGACGTTTTCTTCTGTCTCGCCGTGGCGCACAATGAGGAGGGTGGTCATAAGCTGCTTATTCAATCGCCTTAACCTCTTCCACCACTTCTGCGTCTTCCACCACTTCGGACTCGCTGATTTCCACAGCTTCCGCCGCCTGTCGGCGATAGAACGCGCGGAGTTGCCAGGCCGACCAAAGTTCCAAAATGGCATAAAGTACATAAGCGGCACCCAACACAACGAAGGGTAGGGGAGCGGCAAGGTCGGGACGGAAGAGAATAAAGATGCCAACGCTAATGAGTAGCAGGGGAATGAGGAACGAAGCCCACGACAACATAATGCCCATGCGCAGCATGCGCCAGCGCGAAATCATCTGGAGCACACCGAACATAACAAGCAGTGCGGCCACTGTGTAAAGGAAAATCTCAACAAACCAGCCAGGCCACGCTATCAGCATCAAGCCAAAGGCTACCGCCGCTCCACCCAATATCGGGTATAGTATGACTTCCGAACGGCTCCGCTGACCACGAAGCAGCATCACAATCGAGGCTACGCCTGGCAGCAATACGGCCAGTCCGATGCATTGTACAAGGAAGTTGGGGGCTTGTTTTGAATAGCATACAAGCAGTAGGCCGATGCACAGAAGGGCAAGGCTCTTAATCACTTGAAAAGTAATTGTGCGAGGCATGATATGTCTTGGTGTTTAGGAATTATCGGCTGCGAAGTTAGGCAATTTTTTATTTAATTGCTAACTTTGCAGCCAAAACTATGCAATGGGGGCAAAGGCCTCATTGCAAAATAAAAAGATTTCTCGATAATATGGCACAAGAAGACACGTTTAAGAAGATTGTTTCCCACTGTAAGGAGTACGGATTCGTATTCCCCTCAAGCGATATTTATGATGGATTGGCCGCCGTTTACGACTATGGCCAAAATGGTGTGGAACTCAAGAACAACATCAAGCAATACTGGTGGCAGTCGATGGTTCTGTTGCATGAAAACATCGTCGGTATTGACTCCGCTATCTTTATGCACCCCACCATTTGGAAAGCCAGTGGCCACGTCGATGCGTTCAACGACCCCCTCATCGACAATCGCGACTCAAAGAAGCGCTATCGTGCCGATGTGCTGATAGAAGACCAAATAGCTAAGTACGATGAGAAGATTGACAAGGAGGTGGCTAAGGCGCACAAGCGTTTTGGCGATAGCTTCGACGAAGCACTCTTCCGTCAGACGAACCCCCGTGTGCTCGAACATGTCGCCAAGCGCGATGCCCTCCATGCCCGCTTCGAAAAGGCACTCAACGACAATGACCTGCAAGAACTCAAACAGATTATTCTTGACGAAGAAATCGTTTGCCCTATCAGTGGCACGCGCAACTGGACCGACGTTCGCCAGTTCAACCTCATGTTCAAAACAGAGATGGGCAGCACCGCCGATGGTGCTTCCACCATCTTCCTGCGTCCCGAAACGGCGCAAGGCATTTTTGTCAATTACCTCAACGTGCAAAAGACGGGCCGTATGAAAATACCCTTTGGCATTGCACAGATAGGTAAGGCTTTCCGCAACGAGATTGTAGCGCGTCAGTTCATCTTCCGTATGCGCGAGTTCGAGCAGATGGAAATGCAGTTCTTTGTGCGCCCTGGCACCGAACTCGACTGGTTTGCCAAGTGGAAGGAAACACGTATGGCTTGGCATCAGGCGCTCGGCTTTGGTGCCGAGAACTATCGCTTCCATGACCACGAGAAACTGGCTCACTATGCCAACGCCGCCAGCGACATAGAGTTCCGCATGCCTTTCGGTTTCAAAGAGGTAGAAGGCATCCACTCGCGCACCAACTTCGACCTCTCGCAACACGAGAAGTTCAGCGGGCGCAAAATCAAGTACTTCGACCCTGAAACAAACGAGAGCTATACGCCCTACGTTATTGAAACGAGTATCGGCGTTGATCGTATGTTCCTCAGCGTCATGTGCCACGCCTATCAAGAGGAACAACTCGAGGGTGGCGAAACGCGCGTTGTGTTGCGCCTGCCAGCCGCCTTGGCTCCCGTCAAACTGGCCGTGCTGCCCCTCGTGCGCAAAGACGGCCTGCCCGAAAAGGCACGCGAAATCATGGACGACCTGAAGTTCCACTTCAACTGTAAGTACGAAGAAAAAGATGCCATCGGCAAGCGCTATCGCCGTCAGGATGCTATCGGAACGCCCTACTGCATCACCATTGACCACGACACGCTCACCGACAACTGCGTCACCCTGCGCGACCGCGATACGATGCAGCAGCAGCGCGTGAAGATTAGCGACTTGCGATCCCTCATCGAAGATAAAGTCAGCATCACCTCCCTCCTAAAGAAATTGCAATGAAAAAGTTTTTCTGGCTCATCGCTTTGTCGCTTTTACTTCTGACGGCTTGCGAAGAGAATATCAACGACGAAGATACCGAGTTTGACGATTGGCAAGCGCGTAGCGAAGCCTTCATTCATGCCAAGATGCAAGAAGGCCGCACAGCTATCTCGCAGGCTCAGGCACAGTGGGGCGATGCGTGGGAAGCCCATTGCAACTACCGTATCTATCGCTACTATGCCCAAACCGACCACACCGCTGGCTCTGAAGCTGACAGCGTGCTCGTCGAAATCATCGAGCGTGGCACGGGCACCGAAACGCCTTACTTCACCGATAGCGTGCAGGTCAACTACCTCAAGCGCCTCGCTCCGTCGGCCTCCTATCCAGAAGGGCGCATCATTGAGCATTCAGGCTATACGGTCAATCCCGCCGATATATTCGACAATCCTAATGCCGCCGTCGTGACGAAAGGCGTGAGCAACGTGGCCTCCTCCGCGCTCCACACCACCGCTGGCGAAGCCACCGCCTTCCAGTATATGCACGTAGGCGACCGCTGGCGCCTCTATATTCCCTGGCAGCTGGCCTACGGAAAGAGTAGCACCACCACCGTGCCTGCCTACTCCGCCCTCGTCGTTGAGATGAGGCTGCGAAAGATTTTGTAGCAAAGGGAAGAAAACCACTACGAACACTACAATTCCACTACAAACACTGCACTTGTTGCTTTTAAATGCAAAAGAGCAGTGTTTGTAGTGGAATTGTAGTGTTCGTAGTGGTTCCTAACCATAAGAACTTAGAAATCTACAACCCTAAATTGCTTCCTCAACTGCATAGCGTGGGCGACGCTTCACCTCGCTATATATCTTGCCCACGTACTCGCCAATAATGCCGATGGCCAGCAGAATAAAGCCACCGATGAACCACAACGAAACGATGATGCTGGCCCATCCTGGCACGGCGCGACCACTGCTCCACGATACAAGGCCATAGATGATGGCACACAACGAGACGAGAATAAACAGCAAACCGCTATAAACGATGAGGCGCAACGGGCGCACAGAGAACGACGTGATGCCGTCCAGCGCAAAACTCAGCATGCGGCTCAGCGGGTACTTACTCTCGCCTGCTATGCGGGCTGTGCGATCGTAGTAGACCTCCGTGTGGGGGAACCCGAGGGAATAGACCATGCCACGCAGAAACAAGTTGCGCTCAGGAAAGGCCATCAGTGCCTCCAAAGCGCGGCGGCTCATCAGGCGGAAGTCGGCGTGGTTATAGAGCACGTCGCCGCCCAAGGCGCGCAGGAACTTATAGAAGCCTTGTGCCGTCCACCGCTTAAAGAGCGTGTCGGTTTTTCGTTCGTGGCGCACGCCATAAACGATGTCGTTTCCCTTCGTCCATGCCTCAGCCATTTGCAGGATGGCCCAAGGGTCGTCTTGCAAGTCGGCATCGATGCTGACAGCCGCATCGGCCTCGCGAGCCGCGCGTTCCAGCCCCGCCCACAATGCTTGCTGGTGCCCACGATTATGGGCCAGCTTCGTGCCGTGAACGCGTGCATCGGTAGCGGCAAAAGCCTTCACCATGGCCCACGTCGCATCATGGCTACCATCGTCAACGTAGAGGATGCCAGCCTCTAAAGCGTGCTTCTTTGCTAAGTCGTCGCACACATCCAGCAAGACGCGATTTGTTTCCTCCAAAACCGCCTCTTCGTTGTAGCACGGCACGACAATCAGTAGCCGTCTATTGTTCATACAGAAAGAAATTTGTAGGGGTGTTCTATAAATTAGGCTTGAATGATTACCAGAGCTATTATGGTGCAGGTTCCCAAATTAAGTTCGCAGTCGCTTAGCGAGCTACGTGGCAAGAATTTAGTTTGGGAAGAAGCCCATAAGAGCTAAAAAGCATCAAGCTGAATCAAAGACGAAATTCCTAATTTATAGAACGCCCCTGTAATGAGTGACGAGTGCTTCGTGGTTCCACTTTTCCTTTGTGAATACCTAAGAAAGTAAAAGAGTGACAAGTTGCAACCGCGCATAGTAAGGCGTAGTCCACTCGTCACTCGTAATTTGTCACTTATTTTATACAAGTGAGAACGCTACGTCCATCATCTTTGTGAATGTGGTCTGGCGTTCTTCTGCTGATGTCACTTCGCCCGTCAGGATGTGATCGGAAATGGTGCAGATACCCAAGGCGCGTTTGCCAGCACGAGCCGCATTGGTGTAGAGGGCCGAAATCTCCATTTCGACGGCCTTAACGCCCAGCTTCATCCAGCGGTCGTTGTAGGAAGTCTCGCCATAGAAGAGGTCGGACGACACTACGTTGCCCACTTGATATTTGTAGCCCAGTTTCTCGCACGTCTCAACGGCACCGCGTAGCAGGTCGAAGTCGGCGATAGGTGCAAACGTGCCAGGCAGTTCAAACTGTGCGGCATAGTTGCTATCCGTGCAAGCACCCATAGCCACGATGAGGTCGCCCACGTGCAGGTCCATGTTGATAGAGCCTGCAGAACCAACGCGGATAATCGTCTTCACGTCATAGAAGTTGAAGAGTTCGTAGGTGTAGATAGCAATGGAGGGAATGCCCATACCGTGACCCATCACGCTGACGCGCTTGCCTTTATAGGTACCCGTGAACCCCAGCATACCACGCACGTTGTTGAAGCATACAGGATTTTCAAGGAAGCGCTCAGCCATAAACTTTACGCGCAGGGGGTCGCCTGCCATAATGACGGTCTCGGCAATTTCGCCAAGTTGTGCCCCAATGTGGGGAGTGGGAGTCTTACTCATATCGTTTAAGGTTTTTGGTATTAATATATACTCTTTGTCTGCAACTGCAAATATAGTAAAACTTTTGTGTAAAGAGCGAATGCATTAAGAAATTTATGCAGAGACAAAGAAAGTTGACGAGCAAACAAGCGACATTGTCGAAATATCGAGCGATGCTGATGCACGGAGCGCAGCTTCAGAACCCCACGCACAAGCGAGCATAGTATCTCCCCCCCCTACACACCCCTTACGTGTGCCAGCTTCTCACATTATTCAAGTTTCGGATGTTGTGATAGAGCGGGACGAAAGGTGCGCAGAGCGTACCACACCATGCGCGGAAGGTGACGGGCAGATAAAGTCGGTGCGCAGAGCGTACCGCACATTAAAGATGTGAATTGCTAAGAAGTTGTGTTGCAAAGAAGACTTGTAACGTGCAGAACGCTTCGCGCACTGCTATCCCAGCGCTTGTGTTCCGCGCACCACTCGTCGCCTGCGCTCCTCGCGGTACGCGGTTACGCATGGTATGGTACGCTTCGCGCATCATTTATTCCACCCGTATTACAACTTCCGAAACTTGAATGACTAACGTAAAGTCGAGTCAACGTGAAATAAAATTAAGTTTAATCTGGGGTCAACCCTTATTGTGAGTAAGACCACAAGTAGTCAACTAAAATCATTAAACTACAAGATAGGCGGACTTTCAGGCTTTGAAAGGAAGACTTTCAGGCTTTGAAAGGAAGACTTTCAGGCTTTGGAAGTGAGACTTTCAGGCTTTGGAAGTGAGGCTTTCAGGCTTTGGCATCTCGCTTGGCTGCATTTTTTGTTTTGTTGAGGGCGAACATTCGGAAGCCGAGTTGCTTTGTTATACAAGGCGAAAGGCGTATCTTTGCAACAGAAAAGTACGTTGGAACACCTATTATGTCGCAGGTAATGAGACGCATTCTACTTCTTCCTTTATTCCTGCTATCGCTTTCAGCTTCGGCGCAAAGCGGCGCAGCAGACTACGAACGCTTGTATGGTTTTTTTCGTGAGGCTGCTCAATTTTGCCATCGCTATCCGCGCGAGGGCGTGTATCTGCACCTCGACAACAATGCCTACTTCGAAGGCGATACCATCTGGCTGAAGGCCTACGTCTATCGGGTGGCGGGGCTCGTGGCCAAACCGCGTGAGCACCTCCTCCTGACCGACCTGACCGACGCAGAAGGCCGCGTGGTGCGGCAGTTGGCTCAGCGCAAAGATGAGGCTCCCGACGGAAGCGAGCAGCGTCCGCTGAGCCGCGTGCTCTACGTCGATTTACTGAACGTCAGCGGACAAGTGGTGAGCCAACGCTTGTTGCGCATCGACAGTTTAGGGCAAGCCCACGGCGAGATCGAGTTGAGCCTCCCCGTCAAGAGCGGCTACTACGAAGTGAGGGCTTACACGCGCGAGATGGTGAACTGGGGACCCGAGGCGTGCTTCAGCCGCGTAGTGCCCGTGTTTAAAAGGCCCAAGGACCTCGCGCGCTACGGGGAACTCGATATTGATCGTCCAGAAACCTCGTACGACCTCATACCCAGCGCGCCGCGCGAGGTTGACTTAGGCAAAGCCTCCGAGGTGCGGCTGACAATGTTTCCCGAAGGCGGCAGTCGCATTGAGAATGCCCCTTCGCGCATAGCCTATAAACTCCTTGACGGGCGCGGTGCGGAGCGGAGCGACACTGTGCGCCTCTGGACTGACGGCAGCGTGGCCGACGTGAGTGTGCCGATGTACCAAGGCATGGGGCTTTTGAACGTGCCCGCCTACGCAGGCAGGGCGTATGTGGAGGTGGCAGGCGAGCGTTTCGAACTTCCTCGGCCCGCTGGCGATTACGCCATGGCCGTTACGGCGGAGCACGGCGGCGCGGAGCCCATGCTGCATCTGTGCGTCTCGCGAAGGCAGGAGGTGGCTCCCACGTTGTTGGGCCTTGCCGTGACGTGCCGCGACGAAGTGTGCTATTTCGATACGTTGCGGGCGTGGGAAGCCTCGCAAGTGCTCGACATTCCCATGCAGGCTTTGCGCGGCGGTGTGAACCGTATAGAGCTTTACGATGCTTCAGGGCGCAGCCTTTGCAGGCGGTTGGTATGGAAAATGCCCGAAGCGCAAACGTTGCAACTCGACGTTAGGCAGAACGAAACCGCCTATGAGCCCTTTGCTCCCGTAGCACTGACCTTTGCTTTGCACGATGCAAAGGGTAATCCTGTACGGACAACCTTCTCCCTGTCCGTGCGAGACGGCAGCAGCGAAGTGGTCAGGCCTGCATCGACTGACATCTGTGCCGACCTCCTACTTGCCTCCGAACTGCGCGGCTACGTGCATCGGCCCGAAGACTATTTCTTAAGAGACGATGACAGCCACCGCCGCGCCCTCGACCTCCTGCTGATGGTGCAGGGATGGACGCCCACGGCCTTTGAGGTGATGAACGGTGCGCGCGCGTTTGAACTTCGCGAACCCATTGAAGAGCATTTGATGCTCAAGGGACGCTTGTATGAAGAGAACGACAAGAAGCGCCCGTTGGCGGGCTACAACCTACACCTCTCCATGATGAGCCGCGCGGGTGCGGCCCTGACGGGCGACGTGCGCACCGACAGCCTTGGCCGCTTCGCCTTCCAAAGCAGCGAGGACTTTTGCGGCGAATGGATGGCACAGTTCACGACGACCAACGCGAAGGGCCGCAAGCGTTGGAGTCGCATAGCCCTCGACCGCTTCTACAACCTGCCGCCCCGTCGCCTCGGTGCCGAAGAGCTGGAGCTAACGCCTCCCTTGCAATTCAGCGAGGAGCAGGAAGACGCGCTGGCCGATACTTTCGAATGGACCGACACCATTATGCGCATCGTCCCCTTCACCTTCGACGAGGCTACGATCGTGAAGCGTTCGAAGTATGCAGGCTTTACTGGCAATCGCTACACCTACAACGGTGGCGAGAAGGCGGGCATGCGCGTGGGCGATGTGTACTACGACATAGAGAGAGAAGTGGAGCGCTATAAGGACTCGGGTGCTTCGGTGGGCAGCATCTGGGAGTTGTTGGGCATTCTGATTAACAACTATTCCTACGACCGCGACCTGCAGGCCGCTTTCCTGCAGCCCGAGGACGAACGCACCGACCCCTACGAGACCGAAGCGCAGCGCATTGCGCGCAAGAAACAGCAGCTGGCACCGACCGACTATCACGGCCGTCTGGACTTTTACGACCGCTATTGGGCTAACGAGTATCTGCGCTTCCATGATAAGCGGCCCGATATGGTCTTTTTCAACAACTACGACCACGACCTTTCTTACGACGACATGATATGGGCCGACGAGGTGAAAAGCGTTGTGCTGGTGGGCGACCGCTCGCGCTGGGAACGCTATTTGGAGTTTCCCGAACCGCAAGTGGGGCCGCTGATAGATGAGGCAGGAAACCTTCGCGGCGATTATGCTATCTTCGTGTATAATCGGCCCGACTACTACAATTGGCGCACGAAGCGCGGGGTGGACAAGCGCATGGTGACGGGCTATACGCAGCCCTTGCCGTTCTTCGCTCCCAGTTACAACGGTGCCGACTTGCCTTCACCCTCCGACTTACGGCGGACGCTCTATTGGAACCCATGCGTCGAGACCGATGCCGAGGGGCGTGCTTCGGCCGTGTTCTACAGTAATGCGCGCGAAGGCGTGCGCTTGCGCATCTCTGCGCGTGGCATTACGCCGCAAGGCGTTTTCAGTGTGGAAAAATAAGGGGGGGCAACGAGTGATAGCCCCTCTCTCACTATTGCCCCTCTCGTGCCAAGTGGGCGAGGGGGGAGTAGATACTACAAATGGTGAACAATTAGGGCTTTGCAGGTAAGGGTAGTTCGGGGGGGGCTCGGTTAGGGCTTTCCTCAAGGGAGAAGCCTGCGTCCCATGCCTATTCCGCAGCCGAGACCTGCGTCCCATACAGCGGGCGAGGTGCCCGCGCTCCCAGGGGGGCTCCACCCGTGTTAACAAGCGACGAGTAACAAGTTGCAGGTGCGCTTTTTAGGGCGTTGCCTGACTTGTCACTCGTCGCTTGTTAACTCGGTTAAGCCTTCTTGTTAAGCTTCAGCTTTAGCAAGGTTTACGCGGCGTTCGCGGATGCGAGCCTTCTTACCCGTGAGGTTGCGCAGGTAGTAGAGCTTCGCACGGCGCACCTTACCGAACTTGTTGACGGTCACGCTTTCGATAGCGGGACTGTCGAACGGGAAGATACGTTCTACGCCTACGGTGCCACTCATTTTGCGCACCGTGAAGCGGCGCTTGTTAGCGTGACCCGTGATTTTGATAACAACGCCGCGATACAGCTGTACGCGTTCCTTGTTACCCTCGACAATTTTGTATGCCACGGTTACCGTGTCGCCCGCACGAAATTCGGGCATTTCGATGCCGCTGGCAAATGCTTCTTCAGCAACTTTAATTAAATTGGCCATAATAGCTTCTTTTTGTTTTTAGTTGTGTGTCGGTCCTGACGCGGCATTCGCGGTTATCTCATTCTCCGCCAGCGGCCGCGCGGAAAGCGGGTGCAAAAATACGACTAATTCTGCAAACCGCCAAGGCTTTGGCTTAAATATTTACGCTTCGGCCTTTAGTTTGGGGGTTAGGAAGCGGGCGGTGTAGCCTTTTCCTGCGGCGCAAACCTCCTCGGGCGTACCCGTGGCTACGATGCTGCCGCCCGCGCGCCCGCCCTCGGGGCCGAGGTCGATGATGTAGTCGGCACACTTAACGATGTCGAGGTTGTGCTCGATGACGATGAGGCTGTGGCCGCGCGCGATGAGGGCGTCGAAGGAGTGCAGCAGGCGGCTGATGTCGTGGAAGTGGAGGCCTGTGGTGGGTTCGTCGAAGATGAAGAGTGTGGGCTCGGTGCGCTCTGCGCCGAGGTAGTAGGCCAGTTTGACGCGTTGGTTCTCGCCGCCGCTCAGCGTGCTGCTGCTTTGGCCCAGTTTGATGTAGCCCAGTCCGACGTCCTCGAGAGGTTGCAGGCGACTGACGATGCGCGGCTGTTTGTTTTGCTTGAAGAAGTCGATGGCTTCGCTTACGGTTAGTTCGAGGATATCGAAAATGTTCTTTCCAGCAAAGCGAACGTCGAGCACTTCCTGCTTGAAGCGTCGGCCGTGGCAGGCTTCGCATTCGAGGACGAGGTCGGCCATGAATTGCATCTCGACCTTGACGGTGCCTTCGCCCTTACACTCTTCGCAACGTCCGCCGTCGGCATTGAAACTGAAATGGGCGGCAGTGAGTTCGAGTTGTTGGGCAAGGGGTTGTTGGGCCATCAGGCGACGTATTTCGTCGTAGGCCTTCACGTAGGTGACGGGGTTGGAGCGCGTGCTTTTGCCGATAGGGTTTTGGTCGACGAACTCTATGCCCTTTATGGCCTCGAGGTCGCCGCCGAGTTCGGTGAACTCGCCAGGGCGGTCGGCCACGAGGTCGAAGTGGCGCCGCAGGGCATTATATAATATTGTACGCACAAGCGTGGACTTGCCCGAGCCGCTGACTCCCGTGACGACAGTCAGGACGTTGAGGGGTAGCCGCACGTTGATGCCCTTGAGGTTGTTGGCCCGCGCGCCTTTTACTTCGATGAAACGGTTCCAACGGCGGCGCGTGGCTGGCACGTCGATGCGCTCGAGGCCGAGCAGGTAGTTAAGCGTGTGGGAGGCAGTGGGCTTTTTTGCGTCGTGATAGGCTTCGGCGTTGGGCTTGCCGGCAAACACCACCTCGCCCCCTAAGCGTCCTGCTTCGGGACCGATGTCGATGATGTAGTCGGCGGCTTGCATCATTTCTTCATCGTGCTCAACGACGATGACCGTGTTGCCCAAGTCGCGCAACTGCTTCAAGACGCCGATGAGGCGCGCTGTGTCGCGGCTGTGGAGGCCGATGCTGGGTTCGTCGAGGATGTAGAGCGAGCCGACGAGGGAGCTGCCCAAACTTGTGGCGAGGTTGATGCGCTGGCTTTCGCCGCCGCTGAGGCTATTGCTCAGGCGGTCGAGTGTGAGGTATTCGAGGCCTACGTCGCAAAGGAATTGCAGCCGACTGCGTATTTCTGCAAGCAAGCGGCGCGCAATGCGCTCTTCTTGTTCCGAGAGTTGCAGGTCGTCGAAGAATTGGCGCAACTCGCTGATGGGCATCTTCACCAACGAGGCAATGTTCATTCCCGCAATGCGCACGTAGTCGGCTTCGGGCTTGAGGCGCGAGCCGTGGCAATGAGGGCAGGTGGTCTTGCCGCGATAGCGCGCCAGCATGACGCGGTATTGTATCTTGTATTGGTTTTCGCGCAACATGTCGAAAAAAGCATCGATGCTGACGCGCTCGTAGGGCGGCAGGGCCTGTTCGTCGGCATCGCCGTGCCAAAGCACGTCGCGCTCGGCTTGTGAGAGCTCGTAGTAAGGCTTAAAGATGGGAAAACCTTTTTTACTCTGACGTTTGATGAACTCTTCGCGCCACAGCCCCATCTTCTCGCCGCGCCAGCAGACCACGGCACCGTCATAGACAGAGCGCGACGTGTCGGGCACGACCAATTGCTCGTCGATGCCTATGATGCGTCCGAAGCCCTCGCATTCGGGGCAGGCCCCCACGGGGTTGTTGAACGAAAACATTTGGTCGGAGGGTTCGGCAAACTGCATGCCGTCGGCCTCGAAGCGTTCGCTGAAGTGGTGGAGGGCTTTCGAGGGGAAGAAACGCAGCAGGCATTCGCCGTCGCCTTCGTAGAAGGCTGTTTCGATGCTGTCGCGAAAACGGTTGAGCACCTCCTTGTCGTCGCTGACAGCCAAGCGGTCGATGAGCAGAAACGCCTCGCCAGCGGCGCGGTCGGCCTCAATGGCGGATAGGCGGTCGGGCTCGGCAAGCAGGTCGTCGATGTGGACCAACTGCCCACGCACTTCAAGGCGCGAGATACCTTGCTTGAGGAGGGCTTCAAGCTGCCCCTCGAGGGTGCGCTCGTGGCGCAGGACGATGGGGGCCAGCAGCGTGAAGCGCGTGCCGAGGCTATAAGTCAGGGTGCACTGCACCACGTCCTCAACCGTGTGCTTCTTCACTTCTGCCCCACTTACGGGCGAGATGGTGCGCCCGATGCGTGCGAAGAGCAGGCGCAGGTAGTCGTAGATTTCGGTGCTGGTGCCTACGGTGGAGCGCGGGTTGCGGGCGGTCACCTTCTGCTCTATGGCAATGGCGGGTGGCAGGCCGTGGATGTAGTCGCAGTCGGGCTTGTGCATGCGACCCAGAAACTGGCGCGCATAGGCCGACAGACTCTCCACGTAGCGCCGCTGCCCCTCGGCATAGAGCGTGTCGAAGGCCAACGACGATTTGCCGCTGCCCGAAAGGCCCGTGACGACGATGAGCTTGCCTAAAGGAATATCGAGCGAGATGTTCTTTAGGTTGTTCACGCGCACGCCATGAGCGGAGATGCATTCGTCTGTGCCAGCGGGTGGCGTGTATGATAGGGTTTCCGCTTTAACGGCAACTTTTGTTTTCTTCATAGTGGGCGAAATGAAGGAGAAGGAGGAGACGATGCGCCCTATGAGAGCGCTTGGGGCGTGCAAAGTTAGCACTTATTTTCCAAAAGGCAAATGCGGCTTGTATATCTCGCTTAGGATGCGGCGGCCCGCGAGGGTGCGGTAGTGGAAGGGTTCGAGGAAGTAGTGGCGGTCGGAGGTAATGGCGTTGACGCCCGAGTAGTCGAACACGCGGTCGACGCCGAAGATCTCTTGCAGGTGGGCCAGGTCTTGCGGGTGGAGCTTGATTTGGTCGTAGAGCGGACTGACGACGATGCGGTAGTCCGTGCGTTGACGCTGAAGCACATCGCGAATGGTGCGCAACTGCTCAAGTTGCGAGGCCTTGATAGTGGGCGGCGATACCTCGCCAGGGTGTTGCTTACCGGCAAAGGCTGCCTGGATGTCGGGCTCGTCGTAGTAGGTGCCCGCCGCAATGCGCCTTTCAACGTCGGTCTGTCGCTCTTCGTTGGTGGGCTGGTAGTAGTCGTAAGGCTTACACAGCAGCATGCGCTTCATCATGTAGGGCTTTATCTCGTTCGTCAGACTGGCATCGGCGTAAGCATAAATGAATTGCAGATTAAACCAGGCTCGCAGCGAGGCAATCTGCAAACGAGCTTGCGCCAGGAGCGTGTTGCCCTCAAGCTGGGGCGCAATGGTGTTGTTGTGCTTGGTGGCGGCCTTGTCCTGAGCGAGGAGTTCGCGGTCGATGACGAAGAGCGCATGGCGCAGCGGATGGCCTTGACGCTCGACGTACTGCACCTTGCGCATCATGGCATAGAGGCTCTCGCCGTTAGCATCGAAGTGGTAGGGACTACTACCCTTGGGCAGGTATTGCAGCCAGTCGTCGCAAGCGTAGAAGCGGCTACGGCTGTTGCCAAAGATAATGGCATCGTAGCCGTATTGCGGATACTGGCGGTCGTACGTGCACGTGGCGGTATAGTCGGCATCAAGCCCTACCCACCACGCCTCCTTCGGGTCGTAGAACACGTCGTAGGTGCGCACGACCTTGAAGGGGTCGATGTAGAAATAGGCGCCCAGTAGCAGGAGCAGGGGCGACAGCATCAGCGCGGTTTTACGAATGAAGTGCGGGAGCGTGGGCATAGCGGGCGTTCAGAATTGGAAGTAGATGAATTGCACGTCGGAGCCAGCGTGGTAGAGGATGGCGGCGGCTAAGGCGAAGTAGGTTGCTAAGCGCAGACTGCTGGTGCGCCACTGGGCCACAGCCTGCAGCGGGTGGTCATAGCGTCGCGTCAGCCATTCGGCGGCGAACATAGCCACAACGAGCGGCAGCATCGTCTTGCCATAGGCGGGCATAGCAAACGACCATCGCGAAAAGATGCCAGCTGCATACTGCACGGCATCGCTCAGCGTCGAGCTGCGAAAGAGCAGCCAGCCCGCCGCTACGAGGCCGAACGTGCGCAACGTCTGACCTATCTTGCGAAGGGCTGAGGCTGAAGCACGTTCAACCCTTTGTCGTCCCAGCAGGATGCGCGGCGTAAACAGTAAGGCGTGGTAGAGTCCCCACAGGACGAAGGTCCACGCCGCCCCGTGCCACAAGCCGCTGCAGAGGAAGACAAGCAGCGTGTTGCGAAGGTGGTGCCACGTGCCTTCGCGGCTCCCGCCAAGGGGGATATAGACGTAGTCGCGCAACCACGTCATCAGCGAGATGTGCCAACGGCGCCAAAAGTCGCTGATGCTACGTGCAAAGTAGGGTAGGCGGAAGTTTTGCATCAGGTCGATGCCAAACAGTCGCGCCGTGCCGATGGCGATGTCGCTGTAGCCGCTGAAGTCGCCGTAGATTTGAACGCTAAACAGCGCAATGCCCATCAGGAGCGTAGTGCTGTTCATGTGCTGATAGTCGGCAAAGATAGCATTCACGCCTTCGGCACAGCCATCGGCCACGACCACTTTCTTGAAGAAACCCCACAGCATCTGCCGCATGCCGCTGACGGCCTGCGCATAGTTGAAACGGCGCGGGCCGAGGAACTGAGGCAGCAGGTGCGTGGCACGTTCTATGGGACCCGCTACGAGTTGGGGGAAGAAACTCAAGTAGGCAAAAAAGGCAAGCACGTCGCGCGTGGGCTGAAGTCGTCCGCGTCGCACATCAATGACGTAGCTCAGGGCCTGAAACGTGTAGAAGCTAATGCCTACGGGCAGAATGATTTCAAGCAGCGGCAGCGACGGCTGTGCCCACCCTAACCGAGCGAAGAGCAGGCGGGTGCTGTCGGCAAAGAAGTTGTAGTATTTGAAAACGCCCAGGATGCCCAGGTTGATGCCTACCACAACCCACATCGCGGCCTTAGCCCGCCCCTCTTGTTCGCGCCACTTCGCTTCTGCAAGGCCACCGCCATAGCTCAGCAGCGTGGTCAGGGCCAGCAGGAGCGTAAAGCGCCAGTCCCACCAACCGTAAAAGAAGTAGCTCGCACCCACCACCAAGGCATTCTTCGCCCTTAGCGTAGGACAAAGATACCAATACGCCAAAAACACGATTGGCAGAAACAGCAGGTATTCAAACGAACTAAACGACAAGGCAGGAATGTAGAGTTAACAAGTGACAAGTGACGAGTGACAAGTGACGAGTGACGAGTTGCCGTTGCGCTCGTTAAGGCATAGCCAAACTTGTCGCTCGTAACTTGTCGCTTGTCACTCATAACTCAAGAAGCGTCTCTTTTCTCTTCCTTCTCCAGCTCAGCAGGCAGGCGAAAGGCAGTCCAGAGTTCAAAGACGGCGGCAATGGCAAGCGTGATTTTCCATTCGTCGGCGCGGAACGGGCGCCAGCCCAGCCAGTGCGACAGCATCAGTAGGGCCGTGATGCAAATGAAGAAAGCACCTAAAAGCTGTTGGCGACGCAACCGTCTCACCACGAAGTTGTCGCCATCGTAGCGCGCCCGTAGTTGCATCGGGACGAAAAGCACCGCCCCTGCAGCAAAGCAGAAGAAAGCGTAGGCAAAGTTATCTATAAATATAGGTAGCGCGGCACCTATAACAAGCAGGAGGCCGCCTAAAGAATAGATGTAGTTCATGCGTAAAGAGCTTAAGTCCCACTCCGTTTCTCCTCTTCTTTCTTTAAAGGAATGTAGGAAAGCTTCTTATTATTAGACGTGGGGGTGTGGCAGTACAGACTTAACGTTTATTGTTCAGGGTGTGTTGCTATCAGCTCCCTCCCTCGCCCCTAAGGGGAGAGAGGGGCTGAGCTACTTCTCATCATCAATCACGTAAACATCCTCGTTGTCGGTTTTCATAAAGAGGCGCACGCGCGCCACGTTCTCAACGGCTTCTTGGTCTTCTTGCAGTTCGCGCAGGGTGCGGCTGTCTTGCGCATACTTCTCGTCGTACTGCGCTATCTCCTCGCGCAGTTGGTCGTTGCGCTCGCGCAGTTGATAGCGGTGGTAGAGGCTGTTGGGGTCGATGAAGCAAACAATGACGATGAACAAGGCTATCGTCCAGAAGTACTTGTGCTTCCAGATGTAGCTGCCGAACTTGCTAAGTTTCTTTCCCATAATGTCGTTCTGTTTAGCGGGTAATGTCTACGAAAGGCGGTTGTGCTCGTTGGGGAAAACCACGCAGGGCTTGTGCTGCTTAGCTTCCTCGGGTGTCATTTGCGCGTAAGCCATGATGATGACCTCGTCGCCCACCTGAAACAAGCGCGCGGCAGCTCCGTTGAGGCAGATGCAGCCCGAACCGCGTTCGCCACTGATGGTGTAGGTCTCTATGCGCGCACCATTGCTGTTGTTGACAACGTGTACTTTCTCGCTGGGCAGTATGCCTGCCGCGTCAAGCAGGTCGGCATCAATCGTGATGCTGCCCATGTAGTGCAAGTTGGCCTCGCTGACGCGAGCACAATGTATCTTTGATTTGAGCAGAGTGATTAGCACGGGGGTAAGTGTTGTATTGTTAGTTTAAGCCTCTCCCCATCCCGTTCCTCCCCCAAAGGGGTAGAAGCTTGGTTATTTCTTGAAGGCCGTGAGGGGCTTGGCTCTTGTTCTTACTATACTATTCCCCTCTCGCCCTCTTGGAGAGAGGAGGGGGGCGGGGCTTCTATTTATACCTCACATTGTCAATAAGCCGCACGCGCTTCGCGCCGCAATAGACCGTGATGCAGCCCACGATGTCGTTCGTCACTTCCCAGTCGGGCAAACTTTGCAGGCTACAACCATCGACAATTTCGAAGTATTCTACCTCGAAACCCTCAAGGCTGTTGAGCGTGTCCACAACGAAGTTGCGCGTTTCTTCCAGGCTATGGTTGCGGGCGTAGGCACGACTGAAGAAGAGGATGCGCGAGATGTTAGTGGCCAGTTTACGCTCATCGGCAGAGAGCAGGGTGTTGCGGCTGCTAAGCGCTAAGCCGTCCGCTTCGCGCACGATGGGGCAGGGCACAATCTCCAAGGCGGGGAACAACTCCTTGGCCATAGCGCGGATAACGGCTATCTGCTGGAAGTCCTTCTCGCCAAAGTAGGCGCGGTCGGGCTCAACGGCGGCAAAGAGCTTGCTGACAACCTGACAAACCCCGTTGAAATGGCCTGGACGGCGCGGTCCCTCCATGACGTCCATCACGCCATCGTAATGAAATTGTCGTGTGTCGGGTTCGGGATACATAGCCTCTACCGTGGGCTCGAAAACGAGGTCGGCACCCAGTTCTCGCAACAAGGCCTCATCGGCTTCGGGCGTACGAGGGTAACGCTCCAAGTCGGTAGCATCGTTAAACTGCGTGGGATTCACAAACACGCTCACCACCGTCACGTCGTTCTCTTCAACGCTGCGCGCCACGAGCGAGGCGTGGCCAGCGTGCAAGGCACCCATCGTGGGCACGAGGCCAATCTTCTTGCCAGCCTGCCGCAAGGGGCTAAGCACGTCTTGCAGGGCAGGAATGGTACGAACTACTTGCATAAAGTATGTTTTTAATTGTTAGCAGGCGACGAGTAGGGCTACGCCTTAATGAGCGCGTCAGCAACTTGTCGCTCGCCACTCGTCCCTCGTCAACTTCTTTTTCGGTTTTCTTTTTGTGGCTGCAAAGTTACTAAGGAGTGGCGGAAATGTAAAGTGAAACTAAAAGAAAAAGTAGGCTTGTTTTCTAATAAAAGTTGTATCTTTGCCTATCGCAAATACAATGCTAACAACGTATAAGTGCGAAAACGTCCGTTTCCAACGAAAGTTTTGCGCTTAAACCATGAACGAGCTATGATCAACCGACTCCTACATTATCTTGACGCTTCGCCCGTCAACTTTTTGGCTGTCAAGCAGCTCTCCGCTGCTTTAGACGCAGCGGGTTTCAAGCGTCTTGACGCATCCCAACCGCTTACGACCGCTGTGGCCGATGGCGGCAAGTTCTACGTCACTAAGAACGACTCGTCGCTCTATGCCTTCCGCCTCGGGCGCAAGCCTTTGAGCGACGTGGGCTTCCGCCTGCTGTGTGCCCACTGCGACTCGCCCACGTTCCGCATCAAACCTAACGCCGAAATGCTGAGCGATGGCGGCCTCGTAAGGCTCAACACGGAAGTGTATGGCGGCCCTATTATGTCAACATGGTTCGACCGTCCGCTGACCCTTGCCGGTCGCGTCGTCGTGCGTGGTGCAGACGCTTTCTCGCCTCGCACGCGCTTGTTCCACATACAGCGCCCGCTCTTGCAAATCAGTTCGTTGGCCATTCACTTCAATCGCGCCGTCAACGACGGCGTGAAGCTCAGCCGGCAGAAGGACGTGCTGCCCCTGCTCGGCCTAATCAGCAGCGAGCTGGAGCGGGGCAATATGTTGCTAAACCTCATCGTCGATGAACTGAGCAAAGAGGAACCCGTGCGGCGCGAAGATATTCTCGATTTCGACCTCTACCTGGCCGATGCCGTGCCAGCTTGCACCTTTGGCGCACGAAACGAGTTTCTTTCTTCGGGCCGTTTAGACGACCTCTCTATGTGCTTTGCTGGCTTGGAGGCCTTGCTGGGGTCGGACGTGGCCGACGCAACGCAGGTGCTTGCCATCTTCGACAATGAAGAGACGGGCTCGCAAACGAAGCAGGGGGCTGGCAGTCCGTTCCTCGCCTCGCTCCTGCGCCGCATCGTAGGTGTGCAGGGCGGTAGCGAAGAGGACTTCTGGCGCGCCGTAGAGCACGCCTTTATGATTTCGGCGGACAACGCACACGCCTTCCACCCCAACTATGCCGAAAAGTACGACCCCACGACCCATCCCGTCCTTGGCGGCGGCCCCGTCATCAAGTTCAACGCGGCCCAGAAGTACGCCAGCGATGCCGTCTCGGCCGCCGTCTTCGCCTCGCTCTGCGAGGAGGCTGGCGTGCCCTATCAGCGTTTTGTCAACCACAGCGACGTGGCTGGCGGCAGCACGTTGGGCAACATCCTCGCAGCGTCGCTCCCCCTGCGCGGTGTGGACATGGGTGCCGGCATTTTGGCCATGCACAGCTGCCGCGAAACGGGTAGCGTGGCCGACTACGAGTATTGCGTCCGCGCCTTTATGCAGTTCTTTAAACATTTGACAAATCAGCGGTAAAAGAATATCCGCGTAGCTATGTATGTTGCCATGTCATGGCAACCTTGAAGCTTTTGCGGCCTATAATCTTAAGAAATTCTTAACAACAATGAATATTCGCACACTTTTTGCAGTAACCTTGTATGCTGCACTTCCTCTTCTTGCTACAGCACAAACCGTCGGCCTGACGCTTGAGCAAGTGACGGGCGGAGCCTATTATCCGCAATACGTTTATGGCGTAAGCCCCGCAGCCGATGGTAAGAGCTACACGCAGCTCAGCGACGACGGCAGGCAAATCCTGCGTCGGAGTTTCAAGACGGGCGAAACCGAAGAAGTCCTTTTCGACTGTGCCGAAGCCATCGGTTCGCCGCGCATCGACCGCCTTGATGGTTACACGCTTTCGCCCGACGGGCGGCGCATTCTCTTGCAGACCCAGCGCAAGGCGATTTATCGCCACAGCTACACCGCCGTCCACTACGTCTATGACATTGCCGCTAAGCGCTACGAACCGCTTTCCGACGGCGGGCCACAGCAGGTGCCGCTCTTCTCGCCCGACGGAACAATGATAGCCTTCGTTCGCAACAACGACCTCTACCTCGTCAAGCTCCTTTTCAATCGTGCCGAAAGCCGCGTGACGGAAGACGGTAAGTTCAATGCCGTGCTCAACGGCATCCCCGACTGGGTGAACGAAGAGGAGTTCTCCACCAACCGCAGCTTCGACTTCAGCAGCGACAGCCGCCTACTGGCTTGGGTGCGCTATGACGAAAGCAAGGTGCCCGTCTATTCTATGACCATGTACAAAGGCCTGCGCCCCGAGCTGAAACAAAACGACGAATATCCAGGTAGCTACGACTATAAATACCCCGTGGCGGGTGCAAAAAACTCGGAGGTCAGCGTGTGGAGCTACGACATTCAGAGCCACGTGACGCGACAGCTCGAAGTGCCCGTCGATAGCGACGGCTACGTGCCGCGCATACAGTTTACGAGTGATCCCGACCGCCTGTGCGTTGTCACGCTCAACCGCCTGCAAAACGACATGCGCCTCTACATGGTCAATGCGCGCTCCACCGTGGCACAGATGGTGCTCATGGAGACCGACGATCGCTACATCAAAGAGACGGCCTACGGCAACCTGCGTTTCTATCCAGGGCAGTTTGTCCTCATGAGTGGGCGCACGGGCTACGACCACCTTTATCTCTACGACCTGCAAGGCAACCTCATCCGTCCGCTGACCAAGGGCGCGTACGACGTGACGGCTTTCTATGGCTACGACCCCAAGACGGGAGCAACCTACTACCAAAGCTGTGCAGAAAGTCCCTTGCGCCGCGCAGTTTACACAACAGATAAGAGTGGACACGAGCGCAAACTCTCGACCGACGTGGGCACCAACAGCGCCACGTTTTCGGCCGACTTCAAATACTTCCTCAACGTCTTCAGCTCCACCGCCCAGCCGCCCGTGACGACGCTGCGAGATGCCGACGGGAAATTGCTCCACACGATGGTTGACAACGCCCAACTCAAGCAACGCGTCGATGCCCTCGGAGCGCAGAAAGAGTTCTTTAGCTTCACAACCGCCGACGGCGTGCAGCTGAACGGCTGGATGCTCAAGCCGAAGGACTTCGACGCGTCGAAGAAGTATCCGCTCATCATGTATCAGTACAGCGGCCCAGGCTCGCAAGAAGTGAAAGACGTCTGGAACATTGGTTTCATGCCTGGCGGACTATTTGAAACGTATATGGCCGAGCGCGGCTACCTCTTTGCCATCGTCGACGGACGCGGTACGGGGGCGCGCGGAGCCGACTTTGAGAAATGCACCTACCTGCACCTCGGACAGTTGGAGAGCCACGATCAGGCCGAAGCAGCGGCCTATCTCGGAGGTCTGCCCTACGTTGACGCTTCGCGCATAGGCATTTGGGGATGGTCCTTCGGCGGTTTCAACACGTTGATGTCAATGAGCGAGGACCGAGGTTTGTTTAAGGCAGGTGTGGCCGTGGCCGCACCCAGCAATTGGAAGTACTACGACACGGTCTATACCGAACGCTTCATGCGTACGCCCCAACAGAATGCTGGCTACGACGATTGCCCCATCACGCGCGCGCCGCAGCTGCAAGGCAAACTCCTCCTCGTGCACGGCACAGCCGACGACAACGTTCACTTCCGCAACTGCACCGAGATGAGCGAAGCTCTCGTGCAAGCAGGCAAACAGTTCGAAATGCAGATCTACACCAACCGCAACCACTTCATCAACGGCGGACAAACCCGTCTGCACCTCTTCCGCCGTATAGCGGAGTTTTTCGAAAAGAATTTGTAAAATCCCCGTCACTTACAACCGATTTTTTCAGGGCAGGGCGCATTCGCGTTCTGCCCTGAAAATCATGTGCTTATGGCTCGTTCGTGCTTTGCCAGGCTCCGAAAGCCTCACTTCCAGGCTTTGAAAGTGAGACTTTCAGGCTTTGGAGGGTGGACTTTCAGGCTTTGAAAGTGAGACTTTCAGGCTTTGAAAGGACGGCTTTCAAGGCCTGACGTGACGGGGAGCGACAAGGGGCGGGTGGCGGGTGGCGAGTGACGATTGACAAGTGAGGGATGCAAATTTTTGAGAACTTTGCTTTGCATTCTTGAGATAAAGTCGTATTTTTGCCAACAAACGATTGTTCAAAACTTTAAACTATAAAGCAATGCAGAAACGTTTATCCCTTTTCTTGACGCTCCTTTTGTTGCTGTCAGCAACGGCGAGCGCTAAGATTGAACACTTGCTGCCCAAGCCGCAGCAGGTGGTAGTGGGAAGTGGTAGCCTCGTGCTGAGTGGGACGGTGAGCATCACCGACCCCACGTCCACCACGGCGCTCTCCAACTTCTTCACCTCGCAAGGAATGACCGTTGGAACAGGCGGCATACCCGTCACTGTCAGCCTTGTCAGCTCTATTAGCGGGGCTTACGACTATGAGCTGGCGGGCTTCGATAACGAGGCCTACAAGCTGACGGTGACTTCTTCTGACGTGACCATTGAGGCCATTTCGCAGACGGGTGTCATCCGTGCGGCACAAACGCTGACGCAGCTGGCCGAAGGCTATACGGGCACGCACGAGTTAGAGGCTTGCACCATTACGGACTGGCCCGCCTTTAAGTTGCGCGGTTATATGCACGACGTAGGTCGTTCGTTTATTGACGTTGACGAGTTGAAGAACGAGATTGACCTGTTGAGCCGTTTCAAGGTCAACGCGTTCCACTGGCACCTGACCGACAACCAGGGTTTCCGCTTCGAGTCGAAACTTTATCCAGCGTTGAACGCTTCGTCGAGCATGACGCGCTTTGCAGGCAGCTACTACACGCAGGCGCAGTGCACCGCCATCGAAGCCTACGCCAAGGAGCGCGGTATCACCATCATCCCCGAGATTGACATGCCAGGCCATAGCACCGCCTTCACCACGGCGATGGGCCACACGATGGTATCGACAGAGGGTCAGGCCGAGTTGGTAAACATCATTGGCGAGCTGGCTTCCGCCTTCCCCAATGCGCCCTACCTGCACCTCGGTTTCGACGAGTCCACAACGCCCGCCGACTTCATCGCTACGATGGTGGCCGCCGTGAACAACAACGGCAAGAAGGCCGGTTGCTGGGATCCCTACGGCAGCCAGCAGATACCTACGACCTCCATGGGCGTTGAACTGCTAAGCGGTTGGAGCTCCAGTGCCCGCGACGTGGAAGGCATCCCTTTCATCGATAGCCGCTACAACTACACGAACCACTTTGACGTTTTTGCCGACGTAGTGGGTATCTACAAGAGCACCATCGACAAGGTGCAGCGCGGTAATGCCAACGTAGCTGGTACGGTTTCGGCCTATTGGAACGACCGCAAGACGGCTACACAGGAAGACATTATCAAGCAGAACAACTTCTACGCCAATGTCCTTGCCAGTGCCGAGCGCGCATGGATAGGCGGCGGCAATGCCTACATTGAGCAGGGCGGTGTGACGCTGCCCAACAGCGGTACGGAGTATGACGAATTTGCCGACTGGGAGAATCGTTTCCTCTTCCACAAGGCGCACAGTCTCTCTGCCGAGCCCATCCCCTACGTGAAGCAGACCAACGTGCATTGGAACATCACCGATGCGTTCCCCAATGGTGGCGACGCCACGCTGACGTTGCCGCCCGAAACCGACGGACTGCAAGACAGCTACACCTACGACGGTACGACCTATGGCGTGACGCGCGCTACGGGTGCCGGCATCTACCTGCGCCACGTATGGGGCACAACCATTCCGGCTTTCTATAGCAACCCGCAAATCAACCACACCGCCTACGCTTGGACCTACGTGTATAGTCCGACGGCGCAAGACGTGGGCGCTCAGATCGAGTTCCACAACTACGGACGCTCCGAGAACGACACCGCCCCCGACGCTGGCAAATGGGACCGCAAGGGAAGCCGCATTTGGCTGAACGACACGGAAATCCTGCCCCCGACGTGGACCAACACGGGTCGTAGCATCAACAGCGAGGTTGACCTCGGCAACGAGAACTTCACCGCCCGCACGCCCATCACGGTGCACCTGAACCAAGGTTGGAACAAGGTGTTCCTGAAGCTGCCTTACGTTAACGCTTCGGGCATTCGTCTGAACAAGTGGATGTTTACCTTCGTCCTGACCGACGCAACAGGCACGAACGCCGTTGACGGCCTTATCTACTCGCCCGCGAAGGCTATGGACGAGAATGCGGACCAGGTTGCTTCAAAGATTAGCGAGCTTCGCGCCTACGAGCGCAGCGTTTGCGGCACGGCCGTAGGCTACTACCCCACGTCGGCAGCAGCCGATATGGAAGCCGTCATTGCTACCATCGAAGCTACTATCTCTGAGAGTGGCTACACCGCCGAGCAGCGCGCCGCTCAAATCGCTACGCTCGAAACGGCACTGACGACGTTCCAAAACTCGCTGAGCTCTGCCAGCGTCAACCAGCCCGAGGCTGCTACGGGCGTGAACGACCTCTACTACACGCTGATGTCGAACCGTAATAGCCGCTACCTCACCTCTGCTGGTGCAGGCAGCAATGCAGCGGGCAATACCGCCGTGACGGACGCAAGCTATTGGAAGTTTGTCAGCCGTGGCGATGACACGTGGGACATCGTCAACTCCGACGGTTCGTACCTCGCGCCAACGACCTCCGCCATCCAGACCGCAGCCGCACAACCCTCTTCGGGTTGGTCGTTGCGTGCTTCGAGCATTCCGGGCTACGTGGTTATCGTCAACGATGGCGGTTCGCACGCCCAGCTCAACCAGGCCAACAGCGGTACGACCATCAACAACTGGGGTTACGGCTCAAAGACAGCGGGCGAATACCGCCTCGATGATGCTGGCTGCCAGTACTTCGTGGTGGCTCATCCTGAATTCGGTGAGCCCTTCCCGCTCCCCTCTACCGACTGTGCGACGCACTTCTATACCCTCGTGGATGGTCGCAACAGCCGCTACGCTACGTCCTACGGCAACGGCAATGCGCCCGTGGGCGATGCCAGTGTGAGCAACCAGAGCTACTGGAAGTTTGTAGATCGTGGCGACGACACCTACGACATCGTCAACTACGATGGCACGTACCTTACGCCCAACACCACCTACAACGCAGCTTTGACTACTTCTACGACGCAACCGTCTTCTGGCTGGTCGCTCGGAGCCTCTGCCACCGACGGCAAGTACATTATTTATAATGACGGTGCAAGCCATACGCAGGTTAATGCTACTAAAGCTAGTCAGGGTTATAAGCTCTACAACTGGGGCTATGGTTCAGCTAATGCCGGCGAATACCGCCTCGACGACGTAGGCTGCCAGTTCACCATTACGGAAGTGTCCGACATCGTTGTCCCCGCCAGCTTCACGCCGACGGCTTCCAGCGGCAGCACGGAATACTTCTACACACTGCAAGACTATCGCAACAGCCGCTACGCTACGTCGCAGGGCAACGGCAATGCAGCTGTGGGCAATACGGTGGCCAGCAACGAGAGCCGCTGGAAGTTCGTCAGCCGTGGCGACAATACCTACGACATCGTCAACTACGACGGTACGTACCTCACGCCCAACACGACGACAAACACCGCCGTAACGACCTCCACGACGCAACCCGCCACGGGTTGGGCCCTTGGTGCTTCGTCAACCTCGGGCTACTACATTATCTATAATGCAGGCACGGGCAACACGCAGCTGAACCTTACCACCGAGGCTCAGAACTATCAGCTCTACAACTGGGGCTACGAGAGCGGTTCGTACAACCTTTGCGACGGTGGTTGCCAGTTTGCTATTGCCGCCGCATCGGAAGACATTCCCGAAACGGCGATGGCAGGCTTCATACCCACAACCCTCGATGCCAACGGCCGCCCCGTAGCCAGCACGAAGTGGTACACGATGACCATCCACACCGATGCCTACCGTATCAGCAAGCAAGCCGCCAATGCCAGCAACATCTCTCTCTCAACCAGGGGTACGGCCACGCCGGCTGGTACCGACCTGTGGTGCTTCGTGGGCGACGATACCAACGGCTTCACCATCTACAATGCCGCTGGCGGCGTGCTTGTCTATCCGAAGACGCAGAGCGGGACGAATGGCGGCACGAGCTATGTCCTCGTAAAAGACCTTGCTACGCTCGACACCGACACCTACGGTTCTGTATGGACCTTCGCCACCTCAACCTATCGCACGGGTGGAACGGCTACTCCCGTCTATATGCAAGAGACCTCTTCGGGCAACAACTACGCCGTCAATAAGCGCGGCACGCCACTTGCCTTCTGGACGACAGGGCGCGACGCTGGCTCAACCATCCTGATTGAACCTACGGACTACCTCGTCTATTACGTAGATGCCAACACGGGTGCGTTCGGAGATTCAAACGACTACCATACAGCTTGGCTGTCAACACTCACCGATCCTGCACAAATCAGGATTTCTAACGAGCGTGGCAACTTGTGGTATTATGGTGGTGCTTTACACATGTACCAGACGCTGAACCAAGGAGCCTACACCATTAAGTCTCTCTCTGGCAGCCACCAGGTTTATGGCTGGGGCGGTACGGCGAAGGGCTGGAGCGGTAGCGATAGAAGCAGTGCTACGCGCGGCGTGACGGCCATCAGCGGCCAGGGTCTTTCGAGTGCTACCATCGCAGCCGACTCCTACAAGGAAGTACACCTCTACAACTTGAACAACAACGCAACGTTGGTCGTGGGCACGAGCACAGCTGCCTCCAACGTAACATTCGATGACTTCTACGTGCTCTTAGAACCCGAGAAGAGTTTGACGCCCTTCAGACCAACGACCATCGAAGCTGGCGACTTTGCCTCTACCACACAGTGGTACACGCTTGGCGTGGGCGCACCGACGATGCAGGTTCTGGGTACGAACGATGCCAACGCCACCTCCGTAGAAGAGCAGATGGCTCTGGCTAATACCGACGATGCGCTGTGGTGCTTCGTAGGAAACGAAGCCGAAGGTTACTATATATATAATAGAGGTCTCGGTGCCGACAAGGTGCTGGCTGTTTCGGCCACAGCAACCGATGGTACGCTCCCCGTCTTCATGACGCTCAGCACGCTGGACACCTCGCTCTACAACGCGCGCTGGATGTTCAAAAATGGAACCGTAAGTAGCACATATTATGCAAAACCTGCCGGTCAAGACCTCAAACTTCGCCATACCGACCGCGCTGGCGTGATGAAACTCTCCACCACGAGCGACCTGCTCTACAACCTCTACATCAAAGAGGCAGAATCCGTAGCACCAGCTCCCTTGGCTTACGTGGTGTCGAAAATTGGTAACGGTACGTTCACGCGCTCTAACAATTCTACGGCCTCTTACAACGCATGGGCCAAGAAGTGGACCTCCGCGCAAACGCCCACCGTGCTGGTAGAGAACACAGCCAATGTAGGCAATATGGACCTGCTGGGCGACGACAACCTGCGCCTTGATAACGCGACGGGCTCCAACGGAACGTTCCGCATCACGGCCCCCAGCGGCTATAGCATTAAGGGATACGTCATCGACTTCACGAACGACACCACTAACCCCGCTACGAGCATTCGCAGCGATGAGGAGGGTGGCCCCGTGGCTGTTGTGGGCGCAGGAGAGACTGGACAATTGCTTGTTGACAATCTCTATAAGCAACAGACGACCTTCACCGTAGTCTCTTCTGGTCGCTCTGCCACGACAGCTTCCAACTTCACCATTTACATCCAGAAGGATCCCGATGCTGGTAGTCAGTCGCTCTACATCTTCCCCAACCACGTGCATGGCGGTTCGACCGAGGACGGCACGAGCTACGCCACGGTGCCCTATCGTATTCCCGCCCTTGCTAAGTTGCGCGACGGTTCGCTGCTGGCTGCTGCCGACTTCCGCTACTGCAAGCTGGACATCGGCTATGGTCCTATCGACATTCACGGACGTAAGCGCGACGCCTCGGGCAACTGGGGTAGTATCTTCACCATTGCCGACGGCGACAACAGGCTGGCTGCTTCCAACTTCAAGTATGCCTTTGGCGACCCCGCCCTTGTTGCCGACCGCGAATCGGACAACGTGCTGATGATGTCGTGCGGTGGTAAAGTTGTGTTCATGAGCTCTACTGCTGCCAACCCCCAACACCCCGTCCGCTTCCTCAGCACCGACGGCGGCGAAACGTGGACCACTGGCACCGACATGACCGAACAAGTCTTTGCCCAGTTCACTGGCACCGCCGCTACGGGCACGTGCAACGGCGTTTTCTTCTCGAGTGGGCGCATCACGCAGAGCCGCTACGTCAAGACGGGCAATTTCTATCGCATCTACTCCGCCGTTCCCGTTCGTGGTACGGCTGGTAACGGTACTGCCGTTCTCTACTCCGACGACTTCGGCGAGACCTGGACGCGCTTAGGTTCGGGCGACACGTACCCCTGCTCTACGTGCGACGAGGCTAAGGTTGAAGAAATGCCCGACGGTCGCGTTATGCTAAGTGTGCGCGTCAGCGGTAGCCGTAAGTTCAACGTCTATACCTACACCAACTCCGCCACCGCCGCTGGCTTCTGGAGCAACGAAGCCGCTTACAACAGCGGCACGAACGCTTGCAACGGCGAACACCTCCTTGTTCCCGCCAAGCGCGTCAGCGACAATGCCGACGTCTTCGTTTGCCTCATGTCGCTCCCGCAAAGCGGTTCGCGCGAGAACGTAGGTTTCTACTACAAAGAAATTGCCGACTTCAGCGACTATGCCGACGGCACCGCTATGGCTGCCGACTGGAACCGCTCGCTGCAAGTGAGCACCACCACGTCTTGCTACTCGACGATGCAGCAGCTTGAAGACGGCACGATTGCCTTCCTCTACGAAGAAAACCTCCTCGACGGCGGTTACGACATCGTCTTCAAAGAGTTTACCCTCGAAGACTTAACCGATGGCCTCTACACCTTCAATACGGGTTACGAAGAGACCGCTGCCAACCGCCTGCCCTACTTGCAATCTACGTTCGAAGGCCTGCCCCAACGCTTAGTGGGCACCTACGTGGGTAGTCGCAAGGAAGAAGACATCTTGGCAAGTAGCGACGTGATCAGTGCTGGCACGGCCTATATGAGTGCTCCTTCTCAATCGGCGCTGGAGAGCTACATTGGTGCAGTGATGAGCGTGCCGCGCATCAGCTTGCACGCTGGTAAGCCCTACCGCCTCTACAACAAGCGGTATCCGACCATGACGCTCTCGTCTAATGGCTCGGCACTCACTTCGGCCACCGCCAACACCGCCGACATGACGCAACTCTTCATCGTAGAAGATGCGGGCGACGGCACGTGGTACTTGAAGAATGCCATCAACCAAGACTATGCCGCACAGACAGGCAGCCGTAGCACGGCTATGGCAAGCACTTCTACGCCCGTGGCCTACAAGATCGTTTCCAACGAGAAGGGCGAGACCTACCTGCAATGCGCCAACCCGACCGATGCAACCTATAGCGCCATCCACATGAACTCTTCGAAGAACATCGTCGTATGGACTCCCGCCTACACGAGCGATGCCTCCTACTGGAAGATGGAGCCCGTTGACGCTTGGGACTGGACCTTGGCAACGCCTACGAATTCCGACACTGCCTATGGTACGGCCTACCTGCCCTTCGCCGTTCAGCTTCCTGCCAACACCGATGCCTATACCATCAGTATCGACGAAAGTTTCAACGTTGCAACGCCCACGCTCATCGAGGGTGGCTTGGTGCCCGCCTATACGCCCGTGCTGCTGACGCAGAGCGAAGCGTTGACGGACGTAAGCTTCACCGTGCCCGATGCTGCTTCGACGGTAGTGCCTACCACGGCCCTCGTTGGTACGCTGAAAGCCATCACGGACTACGATGCCGACAACACGTTCGTGTTCTCTCCCGATCCGAACGATTCGAAGGTCGTAGGTTTCTATCGCTTCAGTGGTACGCAGCTGAAGGCCAACCGCGCCTACCTCGTGCGCTCGACGTCTTCCGACGTTCGTGGCTATCGCCTCGTCTTCGACGACGTGACGGGCATCAAGCTGCAGCCCATCGGTGCTACCGACGGTGCCGCTGTTTACGACTTGCAAGGTCGCCGCGTCGTACAGCCCAAGGCTGGCAACGTCTATATCGTTGACGGCAAGAAGGTGCTGATGAGGTAATTTGCGGCCTATACAATATTAATATTATATATAGGGCGGCTACGCACAGCAAGGGCGTAGCCGCCCTTGTGTTGGTTGTGCAACTTTTTTATTACCTTTGCAGCACGATAAATGAGTGACTTTTTAGTGACGAGTGACAAGTGACAAGTTGGGCTACGCCGACGATGGGTGCGGGCGAGGCGCCCGCGCTCCCAGGGGGCTGATGCCGACAAACGTTTCATGTTTCTTGTTTAATGTTTAATGTCTAATGACAGAGGATACTTTCGACATACGTTCAGAACAAACCGCCCGCACGCCGAAGGAGAAGGACTTTGAGCAGGCACTCCGCCCTTTGCGCTTCGAGGACTTCAGTGGTCAGCAAAAGGTGGTGGAAAACTTGCGCGTCTTCGTGGAGGCGGCCCGCTATCGCGGCGAACCGCTTGACCATACCCTATTGCACGGGCCGCCAGGACTGGGTAAGACAACGCTCTCGAACATCATTGCTAACGAGCTGGGGGTAGGGTTTAAGCTGACGAGCGGTCCTGTGCTCGACAAGCCGGGCGACCTGGCCGGCTTGCTGACGAGCCTCGAACCCAACGACGTGCTCTTCATCGACGAGATCCACCGCCTGCAACCCGTGGTGGAGGAATACCTCTATTCGGCGATGGAGGACTATCGCATCGACATCATGATAGACCGCGGGCCGGCGGCGCGTAGCATACAGATTGACCTCAACCCCTTCACGCTTGTAGGTGCCACGACACGTAGCGGCCTGCTGACGGCCCCGCTGCGCGCCCGTTTCGGTATCAATATGCACCTTGAATACTACGATGCCGAAACCTTGGAGCGCATCATCGTGCGCAGTGCAGGCATCCTCGGCGTGCCCATCACGGATGAGGCCGCTGGCGAGATAGCGGGGCGCAGTCGCGGTACGCCACGTATTGCCAACGCCCTGCTGCGCCGCGTGCGCGACTTTGCACAAGTGCGCGGTACGGGCGACATAGACCTTGCCATAGCGCAGCACGCGCTGACAGCTCTCAATATCGACCGCTATGGCCTTGACGAAATAGACAACAAGATCTTGCTCACCATCATCGACAAGTTTAAGGGCGGCCCCGTGGGCATTTCCACCATTGCTACCGCCATTGGGGAAGACGCGGGGACGGTAGAAGAAGTGTATGAACCTTTCTTGATAAAAGAGGGCTTCATACGTCGCACGCCGCGTGGTCGTGAGGTGACCGAAAGGGCCTACCACCACCTCGGGCGCAATCCCTATAGCGGCAACATTATGCAGCCCGATTTGTTTGAGTAAGGGGAGTACAATAAACGTTAAACAATAAACGTTACTTGGCTAATTGCGAAACTCGTTGGCGTAGCCCCTAACTGGGTACGCAGGCGTCCCGCCTGCATCCATCATTGGCGTAGCCCAACTTGTCACTTGTCACTAACATGATATCCTTTACAACTCAAAATACCGCCTTGCCCAGCTTAGACTATGAAGCGGTGCGGGCGTGGATAGCGGCCGTGGCCGAAAGCTACGGGCGTAGCGTGGGCGATGTGGCCTACGTCTTTTGCGATGACGAAGAAATGTTGCGCGTAAACCGCGCCTTCCTCAACCACGATTATTATACCGACATCATCACCTTCAGTCGTGACGAAGGGCGCATCCTTTCGGGCGACATCATCATCAGCCTCGACACCGTACGCTCCAACGCTGAAGGCCTCGGCGTGAGCTACGATGCCGAGCTGCATCGCGTCATTATCCACGGCATTCTGCACCTTTGCGGCATCAATGACAAATCGCCTGAAGAGCGTGCACAGATGGAGGCCGCAGAGAATAAGGCTTTAGCTCTGCTGGCGAAGTAAGCACCGCCTACCAAGGGCGGCATGTGGGTACTCTCGTTGGCGGTAGGGTTGCCATACTATGGCAACATACTGAACACCTATTTAACGTATAAAGTATAAAGTATGCGTCTGACAGCTCGCACCCTCTTTTTTATAGCCATCCTCACGCTCATACCCTTCATCGGTTTGTGCGATTTCCATACGAAAGGCGAACCGCGCGAAGCCGTTGTAGCCCTCACCATGCTCGATACTGGCAACTGGATACTGCCCGTGAACAATGGGGAGGAGATAGCCTATAAACCGCCTATGTTCCACTGGCTCGTAGCCCTCGCGTCGTTGCCCATGGGACACGTGACGGAGTTTACGGCGCGTATCCCCAGTGCGCTGGCCGTCATCGTGACGGCACTCGCAACGTTCCTGTTCTTCGCGCGTCGGCGTGGCGATACCGTGGGGCTGCTGACGGCATTGGTGCTGCTGACGACCTTCGAGGTGCACAGGGCGGCTATGGCCTGCCGCGTAGATATGGTGCTGACGATGTTTATTGTCTTGGCTCTCTACGGGATGCTCAGCCACGTGGAGCGTGGCGGGAAAGGCGTACCTTGGTTAGCCCTGCTCTGCATGAGTGGGGGCATGCTGACGAAGGGGCCTGTTGCCATTGTGTTGCCCTTGCTGGTGGCTTATGTGTATTATGGCCTACAGCATCGTCCGAAGGGGTTGGCAGCGTGGCTGAGGCTGACGGGGCAGTATGCAGCTTTTGCCTTGCTGGCATTGGTGCTGCCAGCCGTGTGGTATTATGCCGCTTGGAAGCAAGGCGGCGATGGTTTTCTCTATCTTGTTTACGAAGAAAACGTGTTGCGCTTCCTTGGCCGCATGCCCTACCGTAGTCACGAAAAGGGCCTGTACTACTATCCGCTCGTGTTGCTGGGCGGGCTGTTGCCCTATACCTTATTATTATTTGCACCTTGCTTTAAGGGTCGGACTGGCAATCGCTTTAGTTTTGCGCATCTTTGGTCACGCCTCAAGGCGCGTGTGCGCCGAGCTGATGCGGTTGAGGTGGCTTCGATGCTATCTGTGGGACTCATCTTGTTGTTCTATTGCATACCGAAGAGTAAGCGCAGCGTGTATATCTTGCCCATTTATCCCTTCCTCTCGTTCTTCATCGCGCTGGCTTTACTCCGCTTGCAGCGTGTGCGTCCCGCCGCACTGAAGGCATTCTTTTGGACCTTGGCAGGTTTGACGGGGACACTCGTCGTGATGCTGACGGTGGTAGAGAGTGGTTGGTTGCCCGCCAACTTGTTGGGCGAGAAGTTGGCACCGATGGTGCGGGCGATAGCCGAAGGTGGCGGATTGGACTTTATGGGCAATTATGCCCTGATAGCCGCCATGCTGATAGCCATCTATTGTTACTATGCACTGCGCCGCTTGCCCGAAGTGGTGAACGACACGCTCTATACCCTGCTCGTACTGCTGATGCTGCTCGATGCCGTTGTGCTTCCTGCGGCACTGTCGGCCAAGAGCGATAAGCCCTATACGGCACAGATCCTGCACGATGCACAGGGCGAAAAGGTGTGGACTTTCGTTGACGACCCCGACCGCATGATGCATTTCTTCACCCTCAACTTCTATGCCGACAATAGCTTGGGCGTGTTCCCCGAACGTCGTGTGGGGGCAGTGGGACATGCAACGCAGCTGAACCACGAGGCAGAACCACGGGCGGGGCTCTTGCTTGTAGGCGACAAAGACCGCGAGCGTTTCGCTGCGCTACATCCCGAATACAGCCTGACGCTGGTGAGCGACTACCATCATCGCTCGTGCGACGTGAAGCAAGACTTGCAGCTATGGAGGTTTGTTAGGGAATAGCGAAGAGGAATTCCCCCCGCCCCACCCTAAAAGGAAGGTGCGTCGTACATCTAAACAATTATTAACGCGCAAAGTTTGTGCATGTTATAGTTTCTTCTTATTTTAGCGGCGTGAAAGAACATGCGGCAGGTGCTGCCGCACTAATGCCTACAGAAAACTAAACATCGTGGAAAACAAACAACAACGCAAAAACGCTTACTGCATTATCCTTGCAGGCGGCATCGGCAGAAGGCTTTGGCCTTACAGCCGACAGGAGAAACCTAAGCAGTTTCTTGACCTCCTTGGCACGGGGCGCACCCTGCTACAATCTACCTTCGACCGTATAGAGAAAGTCTTTCCGCGCGAAAACATCTTTATTTCTACCTTTAAGGACTATCGGGACCACGTTTTAGAACAGTTGCCCGAACTTCCAGCCGACAACCTTCTTTGCGAACCTGTGCAGCTATCGTCGGCTCCTGCCGTGGCTTGGGCTTGTCTGCACATTGCCTGGCGGTGTCCTGAGGCCAACATCCTCGTTACGCCCTGCGACCATTTCATACAAAACGAAGCGCAATTTTGTGCTGACGTAGAGCGCGGCCTCGACTTCGTGGCGCAGAGCGATGCTTTGCTTGCCCTCGGTGTGCCAGCCACACAGCCCAACACCGCCTACGGCTACATACAGAAAGGCGAAGAGGTTGGCAGCGGGTGCTACACCGTGAAGTCGTTTACGGAGAAACCCTCCTACGACTTTGCCCGTCGGTTCATTGAGAGCGGAGAGTTTATATGGAACACAGGACTTTTCCTATGGAACGCACGCACCATCAGTTCGTTGCTCGGGAAAATTATGCCCGACGTTGAAGAAGCAATCAAGGCGCGCGGCAGTCAGATTTCTTCGGACGAGGTGCGTGGGATTGTGCATCGGCTGTTTCCCACGGCATCGTATAGCAGCATTGACCTCATTGTGTTGGAGAAAGGCGAGAATGTCCTCGTGCAATCCTGTCAGTTTGGCTGGGCCGACATAGGCAATTGGAACGACCTGCATGCCGTAGAAAAGAAAGACGGTGAGGGCAATGCCATCATTGGAACGCACAAGGTGTTGCTGCGCGGGAGTGCGAACAACATCGTAGCGGTGCCCGAAGGTATGGCCGCCATCGTTTGCGGTTTGGAGGGCTACGTGGTGGCGCTGGAGGGAAATACGCTCATCGTTTGTCCCAACAACGACCCCTCACTTGTCAAGCAGCTTTACATTGATACGCAAATCACGTTGGGCAACGAGTTTGTCTGAGCGGGGAGCGTATTGTTCATCCAAACATCGCGTGCCAACGTAGGAAGGTTTCGGCACATTCCTTACCAAAGCCTTCGAGGCTGTGCGCCGTCTGTTGGGGCGTGCGGGTGCGCTCAGGATGGCTCTTACTGAAGAACTTGTCGGCATAACTGACGATGAGTTCTTCTGTTGTTATAGGTACGAACGTTCCTGCGGGCGGTTCTATACCACGGCGGCGGAAGATGTCGGGCGTGAGGCCCGTGCCCGTGTGGCGCTCGCAGATGCGGGCTTCGAGTTCGAGGGAGGGGCTTAGCGCGCGTAGCATGGCGGCACCGAGCGAGCCATGCAGCAGGTAGGGTGCCGTGCCGTGGCAGTGGATGCCAGGGGCGTGGGTGCGGCAGATGCCGATGTCGTGGAGCAGGGCACCGCGCGAAACGAGGGCCTCGTCGGCGTGGAGTTCGGGGTGGCGACGGCACACCTCCAGTGCGCGCTCTTGCACTTGCTGCGAATGGTGGAGCAAGAGTTGGCGCAGGGCGTCGTCGGCGGGGTAGTAGTGGGCGATGATGTCGAGGGGTTGTAGCATACGTGGTGCAAAGGTAGTGAAAAGGTTGTGTAAGGGGGAAACGATGGTGCTTGTTTGTTTAGCCCGAAGCATATAAAAAAGAGTCAACCCACAAGTGCAATTATTATTGCAAAATTAGTTATAATGTTCGAAAAAGACCTCCTTTGGTGTTTTGAAATTGAGTTTTTCCCTGGTCTTGCGTTGTGTGTTCATCTATGCCCTTGACTTTTCTGAACAAATTCTAATAATGAAACCGGTTCTAAAGAAACATTGACATATACATTGGCAGTAATATCAAGTCTTGCTCTTTACGAATATCCTTCGAGTGTAGAAGGTATCGTTGCTGAATGCGG
>ONHN01000026.1 GCA_900317635.1 uncultured Prevotellaceae bacterium
ACTGGCCACAACGCCTCACACCTACCGCGCATCCCTCCTCGCTACGCTCGTCAGGATACGCGGTTAAGCATGGTGTGGTGCGCGCTGCGCACCATTTACACCCCCGTATCACAACTCCCGAAAGTTGATTAATTTAACAAAAAAACCAGACGGAACGCTTGCATTAGTCGTAAGTTGTTTCTACTTTTGCCTCCCGAAGAAACACCTTAGCATTAATACTAACAACATTATGAAAAGAATTCTTCTGACGGCAGTGGTAGCGCTCTTGACGCTCTCTGCCAGCGCACAAGTTTACATTGGCGGCGCTGCTGGTTTCTGGCGCAATCCGTCTGACAACACAACACAATTTAAGGTGGCTCCCGAAGTGGGCTACTGCCTTAGCAACAAATGGGCCGTAGGTATGGCCTTGAGCTATCAATACAACTACGACGACGGTGCATCGAGCAACAGTGTTGCTATCAACCCCTACGCTCGTTTCACGTTTGCAAAGTTCGGTCCTGTCAGCTTGTTTGCTGATGGTGGTTTCGAACTTGGTGTGGAAAAGCCAAAGAACTTCGACTCTGCCGTTATTTGGGGCGTGGGCGTTAAACCAGGTGTAGCCGTAGGGCTGACGGAGAAGCTGAGCTTTGTTAGCCACCTCGGTTTCCTTGGCTATCGCGGCTCGAACGACAACGCTGTAACGACCTTCGACGGTTTCGGCGTGAGGTTCGACGCTACGGATGTTAACTTTGGCCTCTACTACAACTTCTAATCAATCATAACATAAGGTGTTCCCTCTACTTCCCCGCCCGCTTTCCGCTACGGAAGACGGACGGGGATTTTAGCACCACATTGAGAGCAACAAGAGCTTTCGACTACACACAGCACGCCCTGCGCATCAGAAGACAAGATGCGCAGGGCGTTAGCTTTTGGTCGCTGAGCGTCAAGGCACAAGTGGGGGCGGTGTCATCGCAATGATGCGAAGCACCTCGGGCACCTGCTCAATGGGTTTCCAAGCAGCCATGCCAGGTAGCCAGGCAAGGGTATCCTTCGTAATGCGCTTTTGCTGCACAAGGCTAACGATGTCGCTCTCGGAGAGCGGGCCATGTTGCACGCCGTCGATGCCTACGTAGATGCGACTTGCCTGCGCCTGCGGCATCGTCTGTATGCTGCCAGGCGTGAACATCTGCTGCATGCTCTGGTTCATGGAACCTATCATTTGCTGCGCAATGGCAGCACTCATACCGAACTCTACGAGACGGTCGAGCGAGAAGAAATTGCTATCGTCCATAGTGACGAGTATCGTTGAAAGTTGAACGTTTAATGTTTAACGCTTAATGTTTAATGTTAAAGTGGGCTACGCCGATGAAGCCTCTCCCCCTTACGCAAAGAGCGCAGCGAGGTCGGCTTGTTCGCCCGCCTTTGCCCAGCCCGACATGGCGGGGTTCCACACAAGGCTATCGGCATCGAAGCGGCCTTCGGCTTGCAGGGCTTGCAACTGGGCGAAGTCGAACGGACCAGCTTGCTTGCCGTCGAGGGCCACGTAGTAGGAAACGGCAGAGGCGGGAACAGCGGGTTCTTCTTCCACATTGGCTTCCACCTCTACTTCTTCTTCAGGCTCTTCGGCAGGCTTTGCCGTCGGAGCGGCGGGAACAGGCGGCGGGCCTGCGGAAGCGGCGGGAGCGGCAGCGAAGAAGGCAGAGAGTTCGCCCACTTCACCGGCCTTGGTCCAGGCGGCCATGCCTTGCGCCCAAACAAGGGTGTCGGCTGTCAGCGTGCCAGCATCCACCATATCCTTCAGCGCGCTAACGCCGAAAGGTCCGCTTTGCTGACTGCCTTGGGCTACGTAGTACTGCGTTTCGGGCTCAGCTGATGGTGTGAGGGGCGGCGGAGCACCTGGGCCTGCGGGCGGCGCTGCGGGGGCGAAGAGAGGAGCAAGGTCGGGGGCATCGGCAGCCTTAATCCATGCAGGCATACCTTGTGCCCATACGTTGGTTTGCGGCGTGAGCTGTCCGGCGGCGACCATCTGTGCCAGCTGCGGAATGGTGAAGGGTCCGCTCTGCTGTCCGCCTTGCGCTACGAGGTATTGCTTCTGCGGCATCTGCGGCGGCTGGTTCATGCCGTTTTGTGCGGCCTGACCCACGCTGCCCATCATGCCAGCCATTTGCTGGCCCATGGCACCGCCCATCATCATGCCCGTCATCATGCCGGCAGCGTTCATACCGCCGCTGGAGCCGTCGCCGCCGGCACCGCCCATTTGCGACATCGTGCCGAGGCTTTCGGCGGCAGCTTTGAGGACGCTGGTCTGCTGGTCGAGCGCGTGGGCACCCATATACTGCGACTCGGTTTGCAGGCGCTGGGCGCGTTGTGCCTCTTCGCGCTGAATGCGCAAGGTTTCGGCCATATTCTCGCGATTGAGCACTTGCTGGTCGCGCAGGTTCTGAATGCTTACTTCTGTCTGTGCTTTCAGCGTTTGCTCCTTAAGGCCAGCGGTCAGGCTGCGCAGCAGTTCGTAACCGTCGCTTTCCTTGTCTATCTCGATAGCATCAATGTCGAACGAGCGCAAGTTGAGGCCGAACTCATCCATCACCTTCTGCATCTTGCCCTCAGCATAGGTGCTGATAGAATCGATGCGCCGCTCTATCTGCACGAGCGGTATGTTCATCTCGATGGTGGCGTTGGTCACGACCTGCTTCAGCCGGCGTGTGAGTGCACTCTTGATTTGCGTGCGAAGGGCTTCGATGTCGAAGTCGCGCAAACGGTTTTTAAGGATGAAACCTTGATAGTCGGTCACGTTAAACGTTAGCATACCGCGCACGGCCACGGGGACGGGTACGTCGGCGAAGTCGGGACGTGGATCGACCATATCGAAGTAGGGGATGCCAAAAGGCACCTGATTGTTCTGCTGTAGGTTGATGAAATAGACCTCAGCCTGGAAGGGGGTGTCGCCGCCGTAGGCCAACCCGATGATGCTGGAGAGAACGGGGAGGTTCAGCGTCTTGATGATACGGTCGCAGGGGCCTTCGATGAAGTCCATGTTGGCGCCAACGCTGTTGCCTTGTCCATAGACGAAGACGGCCATTTCGCCCGCCTTCACGCGCAACGAGCTGCCAAAGCGAATGGCGTTGGCGCGCGTGGGGCCTGACGACTCGTTTTCGGGATGCCATTTCCAAACGAGATAATCTTGCTGATCGCAGCGGATGACGTTGAGCATACCGCCGTGGTCGTTTCCAAATAATGCCATAGTATTTCGTTGTTTAGCTTGTTTGTACTTTGAATGCTGCGTTGGCAACGCTGGCATACTGAGCGCCGTGATGCGCCGTTAACGTTTCCTATTCAGGAAGAGAGGCCTGCTCGTCACCCACTAATACCCCGTCACGAAGATGTTCGTAATAGCCAGCACGATATAGACGAGCATCAAGAGTCCCGTAACGGTGAACACCACGGTGCGCTTGCGCTTAAGGCTCGTCATGCGCTCCTGCACCTGACGGGAGTAGTCTGCCATGCGCGGGTCGCTGCTGTAGAGCGTCATAGCGTGGCGATAGATATTTTCAAACTGCGAGAGGGCCGTTTTATCGTTCACCTTCAGCAGGAGCTTGATGCCCCAAATGATGTTGACACAAGGCAGGACGAGCATGACGATGTCCAGCGTCTGTATCTCCAGCCCTTCGGCATAGCGTGCAAAGGCGGTGTCCATCTGCCCCATCAGTTTCAGCATCTCGTCGCCGCCAAGCTGGTAGCCACAGCTGGGACAACGCGTTTCAAGCCCCGAGAGGATGCCGCCGCAGGCAGGACACTTCTTCACCTGCGGCCGCGCAGCTTGCTGCTGTTGGCGCAAAGCCTGCAACCGCGCATCGATGATGAGGGCTACTTCCTGCGGGTCGTGGCCTTCGGCTATGGCGCGCCGCGTGATGACGGCGCGTTCCTGGTCGGTGAGTTTGCCGTCGGTGACGGCTGCATTTATCAGTTGTTCGAGTTCGTGGGAAAACATAAATTGACGTGATGTATATATATAATATTGTAGGGTGCTTCTTATGCGGGACGCAAGGGAAAGGGTCAAAGGTGCGTCTGCACCTTAGTTGCTGCAAATATACACATTCGGCTGCAAAGAATAAAACTTTCCCCCATATTTTCTGCAATTGTATCTTTTTTATAAAAAAACAACAACTTTACAAGAAGAAATAACTACCTTCGCTGCACAAAACGTTGGTGCCAACGTTACACGTGTTTATAGCCCACTGAAATATAGCAAACAAAACTACGCATTAAGAAAAGATGTATCGTTTCCTTTCCCTTAGTCTGCTCACCCTGCTACTTGCCGCCACTCCCCTGCGCGCGCAAAATGCCAACAACGAGGTGACCGTGGCCGTATTCTCTCTGAACGACTTCCACGCTGGCTTTGTGCAAAACGAGGCGCAGGGCATACCTGGTGCCCCGTCCATCCTGCAAACACTCGACTCGCTGAAAGCGGTGTATCCCTACCACCTCACGCTTTCGGCTGGCGACAACTTCGGCGGCAGCTATTTCTACAAGATGACGGGCGGACAACCGCTTCCCGTTTTCTTCGACATGGCTGGCATTCGCGTCTCTGCCCTTGGCAACCACGAGTTCGACGACGGACAAGACAGCCTCGCGCTGAAATGGGCTCACACACGCCTGCGCCCCGTCGACTGGGACATCAAATACCTCTGCTCTAACGTCTACAATGCGCAGTCGGCCATTCCTGCCTACGCACAGCCCTTCAGCGTAGAACACGTGCGCCTCTCGCCCACGAAAGAAGTAGCCATCGGCATCACGGGCCTGCTGGCCTCCTCGGCGGCTACGCAAATCAGTGCCAGCCGCATCAAAGGCATGCAGTTTCGCGGCGACTACACCGCCGTGCTCGACAGCGTGCGCGCCCTACCCGACTTTAAGGCCGTAGAGCAAGCCCCCATCCGCTTCCTGCTGATGCACATTGGCGTGGCACAGGGCGAAGACGGCAGTCCCGTCTGGAACGATAAACGCCCCGACGAACTCTCCAAAATCACGGGACCGCTCTACCAAGCCTTCATCGCGGGCCACAGCCACGACCTCGTCATTGGCCGCATCAACGAAGACCACCAGCCCGTCGTGCAGGGCTGGTGGCAAGGGCGCTACCTCGGCGTGACGAAATTCCGCGTTGATACGGTGGCCATGTGCGTGCGTAGCGTGGAGCAAGAACTCGTCAGCGTCCCCCTGCGCCACCCCGCCTCCCTGACGGGCAAAGCCCTGCGGATGCAAGAAATCACCGACTCGCTCCTCAACGTCACCACAACGGCAGCAGGCGTGAAGATTGGCACGCAGATTGGCTACTGCCGCGAAGACCTGCCGCACGACCGCGCCGACAAACTCCGCCTCACGCAAATGGGACAGCTCGTCTGCGAGAGCTACGCCACGGCCTACCAGTTAGCTAAAGCTAAAGACTTAGCAGCCAGCAATGTTATCACCGACCTGCACAATGGCAAGAAACTCAAACAGAAAAAGTCGGAAATACCCGTCGTTGTCGGCGTGAGCCACTTCGGCAGTGTACGTGCTGGCTTAGTCAAAGGCAGACTCACCGTGCTCGACGCAGGCGAAGTGCTACCCTTCTCCAACGCCATGTGCGCCTTCGCCGTCAACGGCAAGCACCTGCGCCAGCTCGTTGAGTTTGGTTACCACAACGAACGTTTCGGTTGGATGCAGTACGCGCGCCTCGACGTGAAGCTCAACAAGAAGCGCCAAGTGAAGAAAATAACCTACATCGCCCCCGACGGCACGCGCGTCCGCGTGAAAGACAACACGCCCGTCGTCATCGTCTGCGATGCCTTCATGGCGGGCGGCGGCGACGACTACCCCGTCAAGTTCTTCCCCACCGAGAAAAAGCTCGATGTGACGATGCCCGGTGCTACCGACTGCTTCATACAATACATCCGCCTGCAACGCGAAATTTAATCCGCACGCCGGGCAGCCCGTCAAACAAACAAAAGCTAAAAAAAGAAGACAATTATTGTTTGTGTTTAGAAAATAGTTGTAACTTTGCACGCGCTATCACGGCCAAGCTATTGCGGCAGTAGCTCAGTTGGTAGAGCATCAGCTTCCCAAGCTGAGGGTCGCGGGTTCGAGCCCCGTTTGCCGCTCTTCGCAAAGTTTTCTTACGCTTGTAAGACCTAAAGAAAGGCTTTAGACGTTGTACTTTCGCAACATCTAAAGCCTTTCACCTTATCCTTCCATCATCACAATGCCTGCAAACATTCCTTCTTACAAAGCACCAAGCTAACGGAACGCACCTTCTGGTGCTATCCACCAGCTTGGCAATGCTGCTGAGACAAAGCGACGGCAATCCTTATTCCGTACGCGGAGCGAGGGCAATTTCCAGCTCGTCGAGCTGCTTTTGGTCGACAGCACTGGGTGCATCAAGCATCACGTCGCGCCCACTGTTGTTCTTGGGGAAAGCAATGCAGTCGCGAATGCTGTCGAGTCCGGCAAAGAGCGACACGAAGCGGTCGAGGCCGTAGGCAAGGCCGCCATGAGGCGGAGCACCGAACTTGAAGGCGTTCATCAGGAAGCCAAACTGCTCTTGTGCCTTCTCGGGGGTGAAGCCAAGGATGTCGAAGATCTTAGCTTGCAGCACGGCATCGTGAATACGAATGGAACCGCCGCCAACTTCTACGCCGTTGCAGACCATGTCGTAGGCATTAGCGCAGACACGGGCGGGGTCGGTATCGAGCAGGGGAATGTCTTCGGGCTTGGGCGAGGTGAAGGGATGGTGCATAGCCATGAGGCGCTGCTCTTCGTCGCTCCACTCGAACATGGGGAAGTCAACCACCCAGAGGAGGGCAAACTTATTTTTGTCGCGCAAGCCTAAGCGACTGCCCATCAGCAGACGGAGTTCGCAGAGCTGTTTGCGCGTGCGGTTGGCATCATCGCCACTGAGGATGAGGATGAGGTCGCCAGCTTCGGCTTGCATGGCCTCTTTCAGCTTGTTCAGCACCTCGGGTGCATAGAACTTATCGACGCTGGACTTCACCGTGCCGTCGTCCTGCACGCGGGCATAGACAAGGCCCTTGGCGCCTATCTGCGGACTCTTGACGAAGTTGGTGAGTTCGTCGAGTTGCTTACGCGTAAATACAGCACAGCCTTTGGCACAAATACCGCCGATGTACGTAGCCCCATTGAAGACGCCGAACTCGCCCGTGCCTTTCAACACGTCCATAAGTTCTACAAACTCCATGCCGAAGCGCATATCGGGCTTGTCGCTACCGAAGCGGCGCATGGCCTCGCTCCACGGCAAGCGCAGGAAGGGCGTTTCGCCGAGGTCAATGCCGCGAACGGTCTTGAAGAGGTGCTTCGTCAAGCCTTCAAAGGTCTTTATAACGTCATCCTGCTCTACGAAACTCATTTCGCAGTCAATCTGCGTGAACTCGGGCTGGCGGTCGGCGCGAAGGTCCTCATCGCGGAAGCACTTCACGATTTGGAAGTACTTGTCCATTCCTGCCACCATGAGCAACTGCTTCAGCGTCTGCGGACTTTGCGGTAGGGCGTAGAATTGCCCTGGGTTCATGCGCGAGGGCACGATGAAGTCGCGAGCCCCTTCGGGCGTACTGCCTACGAGGACGGGGGTTTCTATCTCAAGGAAGCCCTGGCTGTCGAGGTAGCTGCGCGTTTCGATGCAGAACTTATGGCGCAGTTCGAGGTTGCGGCGCACGCACTCGCGGCGAAGGTCGAGATAGCGATATTTCATGCGGAGGTCATCGCCGCCATCGGTTTGCTCCTCAATGGTGAAGGGGGGCGTCAGGGCCTCGTTGAGCACGTTGAGTTCGGAGACGATGATTTCGATGTCGCCCGTAGGCATCTTGTCGTTCTTCGAGAAACGCTCGCTGACGCAGCCCGTCACCTGAATGACGTACTCGCGGCCCAACTTGTTGGCGCGCTCGCAGAGGGGTGCATCGGTCTCTTGATTGAACACTAACTGCGTCAGGCCGTAGCGGTCGCGCAGGTCGATGAACGTCATTCCGCCCATCTTGCGGCTACGTTGCACCCAACCCGCCAGCGTCACTTGCTCGCCGACGTTGGCAATGCGTAGCTCACCACATGTTTTAGTTCTATACATAGACTTGCTTGTATTGTTGTTTGTTTCTTTCAAGCCGCAAAAATACTAAGGCGCGCCCGAAAAACAAAACGCCGCGCGTTGTTTTCATAGACAGAAGGGTTAAGCGGCGTTCCTTCAAACGTCTTCATTTTGCTTGCAGGCCCCTGGAAGTTTTCGCGCAAAGCCTGCAAACTCTCCGTGCAAGCTACGAAGTTATAAATCTCGGCGGCGGATGTACATTTGTCGGCGGGAAATGTACATACTCTCGGCGGCGGATGTACATTTCACGCCGAGATTTATAACTTAGCAGCTCGCGCGAAGAACTTAGGCGCTTTGCGCCAAAACGTGCCGGCCTCTGCCGTTTGTTTTTCCACTTTGCGCGAAACGCGGACGAAGTTTTAGAGAAAGTTTGCGCCGTTTGGCTGTGTGTTGCGCAAACTTCTTTGTATCTTCGCGCCGCAAATACGGTTTTTGGAAATGCTCGACACGATACTCCCTCTTAGTCGCAACGAACTGAAGTACGTGCGCTCGCTCGCCCTGAAAAAGGTGCGCGATGCGGAGGGGGTGTTTGTGGCTGAAGGGCCGCGCATGGTGGAGGCGTTGTTGGGTGCCGTTGCGTGCAGGATGCTGCTGGTTCATAACGACCTGCTTGAAGCCGACACGGCGCACTATGCTGAGCTCGTGCAAACGGGCCGCGTGCATACTTTGCGCAGCCTCACCACGATGCAGGCCGACCAGGCCTCATCGCTCCGCGCGCCACAGGGCATCGTGGGCATTTTCAAACAATCGGCCTACACGCTGGAAGCAGCGCTGCGTTGGCCCGAAGAGGGTTTGTGTGTTGCCTTAGACGGCGTGCAAGACCCTGGCAACGTAGGCACCATACTGCGCACAGCGGCATGGATGGGCATTCGAGGCGTTGTCCTGTCAACAACGAGTGCCGACCCCTTTGCGCCCAAAACGGTGCAAGCCACAATGGGGGCTTTGGCGCATTTACCCGTACTGACGACGTCGCTACCCGAATACCTCTCGGCCTTACCAGCTACCACGCCCGTGGTTGGTACCTCGCTCGACGGTGAGAACCTCTATGCGGCCACACTGCCGCAGCGGGGCATCGTCGTGATGGGTAGCGAAGGGCGCGGACTGACCGTCGAGGTGCAGCAACACCTCACACAACGCCTGCGCATCCCCACGTTCCCCGCCAACAGCCCCACCGCCCCCGAAAGCTTGAACGTGGCTACGGCTACGGCCATCGTCCTTGGCGAGATGCGAAGGAGAGAGGGAAGTAGATGACAATAAAGAAAACGAGTGACGAGTGACAAGTGACGAGTGATAAGCGCGATTGTATTCGTGTAATTCGCCCTCATTTGTGAATTTCGTGGTTCTCACTTTTCCTTTGCGACTATATCCTATAAACCATAAAACCTAAAGACCGACAATGGAGATATTCCTCATACGCGCCTTGCAGCTTGTGCTGTGTTTCTCTTTGCTTATCCTGCTTCACGAGGGCGGCCACTTCTTGGCCGCTAAGGTGTTTAAGATACGCGTTGAGAAGTTTGCGCTGTTCTTCGACCCCTGGTTCAGTCTGCTGAAGTGGCCGCGCAAGCCTAAAGAGGGCAAGACACAGTACGTTCTGGGCTGGCTTCCCTTAGGCGGCTACGTGAAGATTAGCGGCATGATAGACGAGTCGATGGATACGGAACAGCTCAAGCAACCCGCTCAGCCTTGGGAGTTTCGTTCCAAACCTGCATGGCAGCGCCTCGTCGTGATGCTTGCCGGTGTTATCGTCAACTTCCTCGTGGCCTTGTTTATCTATGCCATAGTGCTCTTCGTTTGGGGCGACAACTACGTGTCACTACGCGACATGTCCGATGGTTTCAAGTATAGCGAGCAAGCGCAGAAGCTCGGCTTGCGCGACGGCGACATTCCGCTTCGCACTGAAACGGAAACATTCGACCGCTTCGACGGGGCTTTGCTTCGCAGCCTGAGCGAATGCCACAGCCTGACCGTCCTACGCGAAGGCAAAGAGGTGACGCTACAGATGCCTGGCAACCTCAACCTGCTACAGATGATGCAAGAAGTGCCGCCTTTCATCGCCCCGCTTCAGCCCAGCCTCATCGACAGCGTAGAAACGGGCACGCCAGCCGCCAAAGCGGGTGTCAGGGCGGGCGACCACCTCGTCGCCTTCAACGGACAACCCATGCAGACGTGGAACGAATACAGCGAACTGCGCGGACGCATGGACGACGTCTTAGCCCAAGGCCATGCCGCCGACTCTGCGCGCTTGCGCCACGTGACCATCGCCGTGCAGCGCACCAACGGACAGGTTGACACGCTGTCAATGCAACTGGGCGAGGACTTCCTGATGGGCGTGCGCTGGTTCCCGCCAGTCATGAAATATAAGCAGACGCACGTCAGCTACGGTTTCCTTGCGTCGTTCCCCGCAGGCGTGAAGCATGGTTGGGAAGTGCTGGCGGGCTACGTCGACGACCTGAAGTACCTCTTCACCAGCGACGGTGCGAAGAGCGTAGGCTCGTTTGGCGCTATCGGTTCGCTTTTTCCCGAAACGTGGAACTGGCAGCGCTTTTGGGAACTGACGGCCTTCATCTCGCTAATGTTGGCTTTCATGAACGTGTTGCCCATCCCCGCCCTCGATGGTGGCCACGCCTTCTTCCTCCTCGTGGAGGTCATCACGCGGCGCAAGCCCAGCGACAAGTTTATGGAACGTGCGCAGACCATAGGCATGACCCTGCTGTTCCTGCTCATGGCCTACGCCATCTTCAACGACTTCATGCGCTTCGTATTCTGACCATCACCCAGTTCAAACCCTCTCCACCCCATGGCCTGCATCCTACACATTGAAACCAGCACCGACACTTGTTCCGTTGCTCTTTCGGAGCGCGGCAGCGTGCTCCATAGCGACGTGCACCGCGAAGGCGGCCCGTCTCATGCATCGGCCTTAGCCCCTATGGTGGCCGATGCGCTGAGTTTTGCCGAGAGCCACGCCATTCCGCTCGATGCCGTAGCCTACAGCGAAGGTCCTGGCAGCTACACAGGGCTGCGCATTGGTCTGAGCGAAGCCAAAGGCGTATGCTACGGACGCGGCGTTCCCCTCATCGCCGTCAGCACGTTGCAGCTGCTGTGCGTGGGTCCGCTGCTAACGCTCGATTTGCCCGACGACGCCCTCGTCTGCCCTATGCTCGACGCACGCCGTATGGAGGTCTATGCCGCCCTCTACGACCGCGCCCTACAGGAGGTGCGCCCAGCCCAAGCCGACATCATCGACGAGCACAGCTATGCCGACTACCTCGAACAGCACCCCGTATGGTTCTTCGGACCTGGTGCAGAAAAGTGCAAGAGCGTCATCAGGCACCCCGCAGCCCATTTCGTGGACGACGTTGTGCCTTTGGCACAAAACATGATGCCACTGGCCGAAATGAAATTCCTGCGCCAGCAGTTTGCCGACGTTGCCTACGCCGAACCCTTCTACCTAAAAGAATACGTAGCCGCCAAACCCAAAAACGCCCTGAAAGGGCTATAAAGCACAACACCGCTATGAACATCAAATACAATACCCAAGAAGCACCGCTTCGCCTCTCAACCTACGGACGCCTCGTGCAGAGAATGGTGGACCACGTCCTGACCATCGACAACCGCGAGCAACGCCAAGCCTATGCCGAGCGCATCGTGCGCGTCATGGCCTTGGCCTTAAAAAAAGAGAAGCAAGAAAAGCAGGACAAGCGCGACAAACAGGACCGACAAGCTGCCGCTGCCGACGTGCAAGTGAAGCTCTGGAACCACTTGGCTCTCCTTGCCGACTATAAGCTCGACATCGACTATCCTTGCGACATCATTCAGCATTCGTCAGCCGACCGCCCGAAGCGCATCCCCTATCCGCAGCACGCCATCCGCCTGCGCACCTACGGCCACCTCGTTGAGCGGGCTTTGCGCGAAATGGCTGGCATCGACGACGAAGAACGCCGCCAGCACCGCTTGCAACTCATCACGCAGCGCATGAAACGAAACCTTACGGCCAACAACAAAGGCGGCATGACGAACATTGACGAGCGCGTAGCCCACGACTTGCAACGCTATTCAGAATAGAGGAAGGGCTAAGAGCACCAACGCTCGGCCTAACAACCAAAAACAGAAAGCTATGTCTTCATTCAAGATAGAAGGCGGCCACTTGTTGCACGGCGAGATAACACCACAAGGAGCAAAAAACGAAGCCCTGGAGGTCATTGCCGCTACCTTGCTCACCGATGAGGCCGTGCGCATTACGAACGTGCCCGAGATACTCGACTGCCGCAACCTCATCCAGCTGTTGAGCGACATGGGGTGCAACGTCGTGCGCAATGCGCCTGGCGACTACACCTTCCGCGCCCAAGACATCGACCTCGGCTGCCTCGATCAGCCCGACTTCCTGTTGCGCTGCCAACGCCTGCGCGGTTCTGTCTTGCTGCTCGGGCCGCTGCTCGGACGCTTCGGGCGCGCCGTCATCGCAAAACCTGGTGGCGACAAGATTGGCCGCCGACGCCTCGACACGCACTTCCTCGGCTTTAGCAAGCTGGGGGCTTCCTTCATGGCAAGCGAAGACGGAACACGCTTCGAGATTAAGGGCAACAGCTTGCGAGGAACCTACATGCTGCTGGACGAAGCCAGCGTGACGGGAACGGCCAACATCATCCTGGCTGCCGTTATGGCCGAAGGCACCACCACTATCTACAACGCCGCCTGCGAACCCTACATCCAGCAACTCTGCCGCCTGCTCAACAACATGGGTGCCAAGATAGAGGGCATTGGCTCGAACCTGCTGACCATACAAGGCGTCGGCAGCCTGCACGGAGCCACCCACCGCGTCTTGCCCGACATGATCGAGATAGGCTCGTTCATCGGCATGGCAGCCATCGCGGGCAACGGCCTGACCATTAAAGACGTTTCCTACCCCGACCTCGGCATCATCCCCGACACGTTCCGCCGCTTGGGCATCAAGATGGAGCTTCGCGGCGACGACCTCTACATTCCGCGCCACGAGCACTACTGCGTTGAAACGTTTATGGACGGCAGCATCATGACGCTGTCCGATGCGCCATGGCCTGGTCTCACGCCCGACCTGCTCAGCGTACTCATCGTCGTGGCCACACAAGCCAAAGGCAGCGTACTCATCCACCAAAAAATGTTCGAGAGCCGCCTCTTCTTCGTGGATAAGCTCATCGACATGGGAGCGCAAATCCTGCTCTGCGACCCCCACCGCGCCGTTGTCATCGGCCACGACCACGGCATCTGCCTGCGCGGACGCCGCATGGCCAGCCCCGACATACGGGCAGGCATCGCCCTGCTCATTGCAGCACTGAGCGCAGAGGGGACAAGCACCATCGAAAACATCAAGCAAATAGACCGTGGCTACGAGCGCATCGAAGAGCGCCTCACCGCACTGGGTGCCCACATCCAGCGTGTAGAGTAGTCACGCCCCCCTATACAATATTAATATTATATATGGTACGACGCGAAGACACCATCAGCATCGGACGCATCACGAAAAGTCGCGGACTGCAAGGAGAGGTAGAAATCCTTGTGGCCGACGATGTCTTTGCCGACACCGACTGCCCCTACTTCTTCCTCGACCGCGACGGGTTGCTCGTGCCCTTCTTCTGGGAAGAGTACCGCTTCAAAAGCGAACGCGTGGCCGTGGTGAAGTTTGAGGGCTGCAACGACGAAGCGGCCGCCCGCCGCCTCGTGGGTAGTGACGTGCGCTTCCCCGTCAGCGAACTACCCGAAACCGACGCTGCCTTCCCCAACCGCCTTGCGCGCCTCGCCGACTTCATCGTCGCCAACGCCCACGGCGAAGAGGTGGGACGCATCACGGCCGTAGACGACACCACGCAAAACGTGGTGCTCAACGTGCGCACCAACACGGGCAACAACATCTTGCTACCCTTCCACCCCGACCTCATTGCCAACTTCGATGCCACAGCCCGCCGCATCAGCATGCACATCCCCGACGGATTGCTTGATATTAACGGCTGATTTTTCTGTGGCAAGCAAGCCCCCCTCTATGGTCCTCTAAACACCTAAAACCTATACTCTCTCATGAAGCGCATCGCCATTCTCGGCTCTACTGGTTCTATCGGCACACAAGCCCTCGACGTCATCCGCCAACACCCCGACCGCTTTGAGGCCCACACCCTCACGGCAGGCTCCAACGCCACCTTGCTCATCGAGCAAGCGCGCGAGTTTCGCCCCGATGCCGTAGTCATTGCCGACGAAAGCCGCTACGCCGAAGTGCGCGACGCCCTAACCGACCTCCCCATCAAGGTCTATGCTGGTAGCGAGGCCATTTGCCAAGTGGCCGCCGCCGACAGCGTGGACATGGTGTTGGCCGCCATGGTTGGCTTCGCTGGCCTGCGCCCCGCCGTCAGCGCCTTGCAAGCGGGTAAAGCACTCGCCCTGGCCAACAAAGAAACGCTGGTTGTAGCTGGCGACGTCATGACGCGCCTCGTATGCGAAAACCATTGCGCCCTGCTGCCCGTTGATAGCGAACACTCCGCCATCTTTCAATGCCTCAACGGCGAGAGCCACAACTGCATAGAGAAAATACTGCTCACGGCCTCGGGCGGACCATTCCGCAAATTCTCTGACGAGGAAATGCACCACGTCACCGCCGCCGAAGCCCTGCGCCACCCCAACTGGCAAATGGGTGCGAAAATCACCATCGACTCCGCTACGATGATGAACAAAGGCTTCGAAATGATAGAGGCCTGCTGGCTCTTCGGACTGAAGCCACAACAGGTGCAAGTCGTTGTTCAGCCCGAAAGCATCATCCATAGCGCCGTGCAGTTCGAGGACGGTGCAGTCATTGCCCAGCTTGGTACGCCAGACATGCGCCTGCCCATTCAGTATGCCCTCTCCTACCCCCATCGCCTCCCCTTGCAAGCACCGCGCTTAGACCTCTTCCAACTCGGCACGCTCCACTTCGAGCCTGCCAACGTCAAGCGCTTCCCCTGCCTGGCTTTGGCCTACGAAGCTATGCAGCGCGGCGGCACGGCACCCTGCGCACTCAATGCAGCCAACGAAGTGGCCAACCTCGCCTTCCGACAAGAGCACATCAGCTACCTCGACATTGCTCGCATCATCGAGCAAACCATCGAGCGTGCCCCCATGATAACCGCGCCCACCCTCGACGACTATTTCCAATGCGATGCCGAAGCACGTCGTATAGCTAACGAACTGCTGTAAGGGCAAACGCTAAAAGCCTCAGAACTTATGCACCTCTTCGCTCTACCAGCCCTTGTCCTGCTCACGCTCATCCTCCTCTGGCTGCTGCGCTGGCGCGACTATCGCCTCCCCGTCCGCGCGCTGAAAGCCGAGCCAGATGTCCCCGCCGCCGCCCTTCCCACAACCGAAGGGCCACAAGTCAGCGTCGTCATACCTACACACAACGAAGAAGAGGCCCTGGCCGACACCTTACGCGCCTTGCTTACGCAACAGGGTGTCCGCTTCGAAATCATCGTGGTCGATATCGCCTCGTCCGACAATACCGACTCCCTGCTCGAAGCCTTCACCACCGCTCATCCTGCCCTCATCCGTCAGACCCACGTTCCTGCCTCTGCCCGCGCACTCAACCGCCGCCAACTGGCCCTCACGCTCGGCATCCGCGCCGCCTATGCACCCTACGTCGTCCTGACGCGCCCTGGCTGCATTCCCTTCACCAACGAGTGGCTCCTAACCATCCTCCGCCACTTCAACGAAGGCGTTGATGTCGTAGCCGCCTACACGTCCTTCGCCTACGAAGACGAAGCGCATTATCGCACAGCCACGTGGAGTCGCGTGCGCTCGTTTCTCCGCCAACTGCGGGCCTGGCGGCGAGGCCACCTCGCTGCCGACGACACCAACCTCGCCCTGCGCCGCGAAGCCTTCTTCCGCTGCGAAGGGTTCTCGTCCGTGCGCCGCGCACCCTTTGGCGAAGGACAACTTCTTTCCCACCTCCTCACGCGCCAAGGCCACGCTGACATCGCCATGGGCGAAAACGCGCAAGTACAGCAGCCGCTCCCGCCCGCATACGCCCTGCGCAGCCGCCACGCCGAAAGCTACGAAACCCTGCGCCACCTGCCCCACGTCTGGCGCCGCCTCCGCTGGCGCAACAGCCTCGCAACCTGCTGCGCCGTCTTCTTCGCCCTCACCCTCTGCCTGCAAATAGCGCTCCTCAGTACGAGCCTCTATTGCCTGCCGAGCGCACAAACACCAGCCAGCCTCATTCCCCTCCCGCCCATGATGGCGCAGTGGCTGTCGTCCGTCACGCTTCCCGAACTCATCGGTGCCAGCGTCCTGACGCTCCTGCTCCTCCTCATAGCCCTCATCGTCCCCATCAGCTTGGCCAACCGCGCCGCCGATGCCCTCAGCGAACCGCGCCCCAACCTGCGCCTCTGGACCTATGCACTGACACAACCCTGGCGCAACCTGCGCGCACGCCTCTCACAACTGCGCCACCGCAAAGAATACCACATCCCTATCGTACCCCCAACCGACTGACAGAAAGCACCCTTTTTACAAGCAGAAAACAAAAAAAATGCGAAAAGGTTTGTCCGTCACGAAAGAAAGTCGTACCTTTGCACTCCGAATTGCGCCACAAGCAGAAAACAACAATAAAATATAACAATAACAGCAATGTCAAAGATTTGTCAGATCACTGGAAAGAAAGCCATGGTTGGCAACAACGTTTCCAAATCGAAGCGTCGCACAAAGCGCACCTTCGACGTGAACCTGTTCTATAAGAAGTTCTACTACGTAGAGCAGGACTGCTGGATCAGCCTGCGCGTGAGCGCAGCCGGTCTGCGTTACATCAACAAAGTCGGCCTCGATGCAGCCCTCAAGCAGGCAGCACAAAAAGGCTATCTCACAGACTTTAAAGTTCTCGCTTAAAACAAACTACAACGATGGCAAAGAAAGTTAAAGGAAACCGCGTGCAGGTTATCCTCGAATGCACCGAAATGAAAGACAGCGGACTGCCCGGCACGTCTCGCTACATCACGACGAAGAATCGCAAAAACACACCCGACCGTCTGGAGTTGAAGAAATACAACCCCATCCTTCGCCGTATGACCGTTCACAAAGAAATTAAATAAGCTAAAGAAGGACAACAGTAGCACACACCAACCCCGCACGACAGTGGTTGGGCATGCGAAGAAAACCCTAACGCACTATGGCAAAGAAAACAGTTGCAACGCTGCAAGAAGGTAAGAAGGACGGACGCTCCTATTCCAAAGTCATCAAGATGGTTAAGAGCCCCGAAACTGGAGCATACGTCTTCGATGAGCAGATGGTTCCCAACGAAGCCGTAAAAGACTTCTTCAAGAACTAAGAATACGTGAGAAACGACAAGAACAACCGAGGACGTAAAAACACGCCTCAGTATCGCATCAACCGACAAATTCGCGTGCCCGAGGTGCGCGTGGTCGGAGATGGCATAGAAGCACAAGTGCTGCCAACGCGCGAAGCGCAACGCCTGGCCGACGAACAGGGACTGGACCTCGTGGAGATTTCACCCAACGCCCAGCCCCCCGTTTGCCGTATTGTTGACTACAGCAAGTTCCTCTACCAGCAAAAGAAACACCAAAAGGAACTCAAAGCCAAGCAAGTGAAGATTGAAGTGAAAGAAATTCGCTTCGGACCACAAACCGACGAACACGACTACAACTTCAAGCTGAAACATGCCCGCGAATTTCTCGCCGACGGCAACAAGGTGAAAGCCTACGTCTTCTTCCGTGGGCGCAGCATCCTCTTCAAGGAACAAGGAGAGGTGCTACTCCTACGCTTCGCCAACGACCTCGAAGAGTACGGCAAAGTCGAACAAATGCCGAAGCTCGAAGGGAAACGCATGATTATCTTCATCTCTCCCAAAAAGGTTCCCACGAAAGCAAAGGTCAACGACGACGAAACAGAGGCCAGCAACGAACCGAAGAAAGAGAAGAAAGCTCCTCAGCAAAAGGCACGAAAAGAATACACCGGCCCCTTCGTCGAAGGCGAAGACTTCTAAAAGCAAAAGCGAAACACCTCACGTTAACAACGCGAAATATCCAGTGCGCGCTGTGTCATAGGTATCTTCACGCAGCCGCCTGAAGTTCTCAATCAATAAAAACAAAAGAAAATGCCTAAAGTAAAAACCAACTCCGGTGCAAAAAAGAGGTTCGCCCTTACCGGAACGGGGAAGATTAAGCGCCGTCACGCTTATCACAGCCACATCCTGACGAAGAAAACGAAGAAACAAAAACGCAACCTCGACCACGTTGCCATCCTTGACAAGGCCAACGTAAAGCAGGTTCGCGAACTCCTCGTACTTCGCTAAAAAGCTAAAAGCTCAACAAAAAAGTTTAACCGGCCGTTCAGCCCAACAAAGACCGCACAACAACTGCGGCGCTGACGCCAAAACAAACAAAGCACCATGCCAAGATCAGTAAACCATGTGGCTTCAAGAGCCAAGCGCAAAAGAATTCTTAAACTCACACGCGGCTACTTCGGCGCACGCAAAAACGTCTGGACCGTTGCCAAAAACACCTGGGAAAAAGGCCTGACCTACGCCTTCCGCGACCGCCGCAATAAAAAGCGCAACTTCCGCGCACTCTGGATACAGCGTATCAACGCTGCTGCACGCCTCGAGGGGCTTTCCTACTCTCAGCTCATGGGCGGCCTCCACAAAGCCGGTATCGAAATCAACCGCAAAGTCCTGGCCGACCTCGCTGTCAACAACCCACAAGCTTTCAAAGCCATTGTTGAAAAGGTGAAATAAAGAAAAGTTTTACATACAGTATGACCTTTTACGCCGGTGTACTCCCCATAAAGAGAGTGACATCGGCGTAAATGTATTTAAGCCCATAGCGCATGTATGAGGAGTTAAAAGACGGCACATTTAGCCCATAGAGAATTTGCGAATATGACTATCGTCTTTAACTCCTCAGCAGCCAAGGGCTGCGATAACTCCTTTAACTCCTAAGGAAGCGAAAGCTTCCGAAAGTTGAAATACATAACACGAAAAAGCCCTGGCTCGGAGGTCGGGGCTTTTTCGTAGCTTGCGCTTCACAATCTACACCAGCGTATAAAGCACATAAACCCAGTGGGCCACGATAGCCGCACAGATACCGCCTATCGTATGGGAAAGAATGGCCTTTGATGTTAGTTCGCGATAGCCCAGCGAATCGAGCATGGCGGTGTGCGTGCTCAAATATCCGCTCCAGCACATGCCGATGGCCGTAAACACCGCAATGGCGTTGCCGTCAACCCAACCTTGCTGAATGAAGTTGGGCACAAGGCTGAGCGCAGCTCCCACGGCACCGAGGGCCGTGATGGGGAACGCTATTTGGTGAGGGTCCGTAAAGCCGAAGAGCCAGCGGAAGAGGAAGTCGATTTTCGAAGCAAGCCACGGCAAGAGCTCCGTGCCCTGATAGGCCGCACCCGTATAGTGCCCGTTAGCGTCAGCACCAAAGGTCAGCACCATGACGAAGGTAGAGATGATAAGCACGCCTGGGATGATGGCAATGCCAATGTCCACACCCGAACGTCCGCCGTCGAGCAGCGCGTTGAGGATGCGCAGGAAGAGCGACTTCTTCTCTTCCGCCTCGTTGCGCACCATGCCGGGCACAAGCGTGTCCTGACCACAGGGACTATCGTTTGCACTCTCTTCTGCATACTGCGGATAAGCCTTCAACACGAAGTGCTGCATGAGGCGCGTAGAGACAATGCAACCGCAAAACGCACCGAAAAGCCCAATGAGCGGCTCTGCTAAAAAGCCGTTGCCTATCATATAGATAATAACGATGAGCCCCATGCCGAAGGCCGTGCCGAAGTTGGTCAGCGAGATGAACTGATACTTCTTAAAATAGCTGCTGAAGCGCTTGTCGCGCGAAAGGGTGATGATGGCGGGGTTATCGGAAAGGAACGTCATCACAGCACCGAGCGACGCAACGCCTGGCAGGTTGAACAAAGGCCTCATCAGCGGGCGCAGTATCTTCTCAAGCAAATCAACTACGCCAAATTCCACAAACAGCTTGCCCACGGCACCCGTGAGAACGCAGATAGCCATGAGGTAAAACACCGTGTTCAGTAGCAGGTCGTGGGCCGTCTTCATCACGGTGTTCAGCATGTTGTCGGCCCCCATGCTAAGACCTAAGTAGGTAAAGAGGCTCACGACAATGACGAGGCAGAGGATGCCTGAGAGAGATTTCTTCATATTACTCATGCGATGGCTCGGACTTAGGAGCCGATTTCTTCTTAAACCTAATGTTGAGGAAATCGATGTTCCACGTAACGCCCACGTTCACGAACGATTGATTGTTGCGTATGGTCCCCTCGTCATTGGTGTTCGTGCCCCAGGCGTAAGCATAGTCGGCATGAACGCGAACGGCGCGGTTCTTCAGCGGGTAGAACTCCACGCCACCGCCAACGCGCGTCAGCTCCGTGCCCCGATGCACTAAGAGGTCGGCATCGGTATGCGTTTTGTTGACATCGTAAGACGTTTTGGCAAAGAGGTTGAGCTGCTCAATGGGTGTATAAGCCACTTCGCCCACCAGCGTGCAGTCCTTGAAAAGAAACGTTTGGTGGCTCGTAGCTCGGTTAAGAAAGTCGAAGTAAAGCTTCACTTTCCTACCCAACTGAAACTGGTTGCCAAAAGAGAGGTAAGACATATACTTATTCGGAGCATACTCCATCAAGTTGGCAGACCATATCGTGGACCATATCCCATGCCGCCCGCTCCACATCAAGTGGTAGCCGTACATGTGTCCGTGGTCGTAGAAAGCGTGAAACGGACTTTGCCCCACCTGCACCTTCAGTGCGTCGTTACCGCCAGGAAGGGTGTATTCCGCACTGCCGCCCCACTGGTAGCAGGGAATGTTATACCAAAACTCAGACGTGAAATAGAGGTTAATTGGTGCACGGTCGTACTCGTAGCCGCCAATAGCCACCACCTGCTTACCAGCCGAGAACGTCAAGCTCTTCACGGGCGAATAGCTGAGATATAGCCAGTCTGTCGCATCAAAGAAAGACGATGACTTGCTGAACTTATTGAGGCGTTGCCTGTAAGCATACGCAAAATGCTTGCCTATCGTTCCGGCAAGCACAAAGTTGAGGTAGCTACCTTTGAAGCCGCGTGCCGACTCGGTCCGAGAGTCGTTCTGCCAATCGCCGCGCGCCTCTAACCTGAGGTCGCTCACTTCTTGCAGAACAGACTTGAACCACTGCGCCTTCACGGGCTGAACCCCCACAAGGGAAATGAGAAGAAGCAGAGAAAATGATACGTGCCTTAGCATCTGATAAGCTTACATTTTTCGTTAGCGCGTGCAAAGGTAAGAAAAAGAAGAAGATCTACAACGGATTAGCCAACGATATATTTTCAAGCATCGCTTGCAAAAACTGCCATGTTTCCCAAAAAGCACAGAAAGAAACACAAAAACGCTTGCTGTTCATCAAAAAAAGTTGTATCTTTGCAGCCGATTGCCTCATAGAGGTCGCACAAACGCAAGACATGTGCGATGCTCACGTGTGATGGCGAATTAAGCAAAACACTTAATTTAGAGTAACACAAACCTCAAAACAATGAAAGAAATCACCATTACCGCCCAGAAGCGCGAAGCTGTGGGCAAGAAAGCAACCAAGGCTGCACGCCGTGCCGGCCTCGTTCCCTGCAACATCTACGGCCTCAACGAAGGCGCAGAAGCTTTCACCATTACCGAGAAAGAAGCCAACAAAATCATCTTCACCCCCAACGTTTACCTCGTCAACGTAAACATTGGAGGTCAGCTCCGCAAAGCCATCATCCGCGAAACGCAGTTCCACCCCGTCAAGGACAACGTCCTGCACATTGACTTCCTCGAAGTAACCGCCGAGAAGCCCATCGTTATCGGCGTGCCTATCCAAACGCAAGGCCTTGCTCCTGGTGTACGTGCCGGTGGTAAGCTCGTGACGCTCATCCGCAAAATTAACGTGCGCGCACTCTACAAAGACGTGCCCGAGAAGCTCAACATCGACGTTACCAACCTGCAACTCGGTAAGAGCATCAAGGTGGGCGACCTCAACTTCGAAGGCCTCGAACTCGTTACGCCGAAAGAGGTTATCGTTGTCAGCGTGAAGATGACGCGTGCCGCCATCAGTGCCGCTGCCGAAGCTAAGGCTGCCGAAGCATAAAGAAACGCCCCGTTTCTACGCCCTTCACCCCCTCCTAACATCCTCAGCGCGAGCGTTAGGAGGGGTTTTAGCTTCATATCCCATCCCCACTCCCTGCGCCCGACCGACCGCCGCCCTAAACACGCCGTCCCCCACCCTGCCAGCGAAAAGTGCCGCGCCAGGCTCTGAAAGCCACACTTTCAGGCTTTGAAAGTCACACTTTCAGGCTCTGAAAGTCACACTTTCAGGCTTTGAAAGTCGCACTTTCAGGCTTTGAAAGTCGCACTTTCAGGCTTTAGCGGTTGCATTTTCAAGCGCTGAAAATATCATTTTCAGACCATTAAACCAAAAGGCAAAAGAACAGTTTCGGCGCGCTGCTACGCCCTACAAATTGTAATCTCCTGATATAAATAAGAAAACCCCGCCCCCCACACCATGCTCCACCTCATAGCCTGCCTTGGCAACATTGGCGACGAGTACGCCCGCACGCGCCACAACATAGGTTTCCGCATAGCCGACCGCCTGGCCGCCGATGCGGGCGTAACGTTCGAAGACCGCCGCTACGGCTTTGTCTGCCGTTTCCGCGTGAAAAACCAAGAGCTCCTCGTGCTGAAACCCTCTACCTACATGAACCTCTCGGGCAACGCCGTGCGCTACTGGCTGCGCAAGGAAAACATCCCCGAGGAGCACCTGCTCGTCTGCGCCGACGACGTATCCCTCCCCTTTGGACGCCTGCGAATCAAACCTGGCGGTAGCGAAGCTGGCCACAACGGCCTGCGCAGCATCACGCAGCAACTCGCCACCCAGCAATACGCCCGCCTGCGCTTCGGCATAGGCGGCGACTACCCACGCGGCGGACAAATCGACTACGTCCTTGGCAACTTCCTGCCCGAGCAAGAAGAAGCCCTGCCCGAGCGCATCGCCCTCGCCGCCGACGCCGTCCGCGCCTACGCCCTCAGCGGCATCGACTTCGCTATGAACCACTATAACAACAAGTAAAGAGTAACAAAAAGTCCCTCATGGAAGCAAGGATAGACAAATGGCTGTGGGCCGTACGGCTTTTCAAGACGCGTAGTTTGGCGGCAGAGGCATGCAAGGTGGGGCGCGTACAGATAAACGGTGCGCAGGCAAAACCCTCGCGCATGGTGAAAGACGGCGATGAGGTCAACGTGCGCAAACCGCCCGTGACCTACACGTTTCGCGTCCTGCAAGCCATCGAGCGGCGCGTGGGTGCCAAGCTCCTGCCCGACATCGTGGAGAACATCACGCCGCCCGAGCAGTATGAAGTGCTGGAAATGACACGCATCAGCGGCTTCGTGGACCGCGCGAAAGGCACGGGCCGCCCAACGAAGAAAGAGCGGCGCGCCCTGGACGAATGGTCGGCCCCTATGTTCCTCGACGAGGACGTGTTCGACTTCAGCGAATAGGAGACCACACGACGACGGATAAAGACTGCTAAAGCCTTTTAGTGCTCTTGTAGATACCTTTTTTAAGGTTCGGGAGTTCCCGCAGCGATGGTGCGCAGAGCGCACCACACCATGCGCGGTAGGTGATGGGCAGATAAAGTCGGTGCGCAGAGCGTACCGCACATTAAAAGAAGCTTTGTGACGTGCAGTACGCTTCGCGCACTGACCATATCGTTGTTGATTTGCCGCGCACCACTCGTCGCTGCGCTCCTCGCGGTACGCGGTTAAGCGAGGTGTGGTACGCTTCGCGCACCATTTATTCCACCCATATCACAACTTCCGAGACTTGAATTCAATAAGCTTTGCCGCCAACAAGACATTATGCTTACCCCCCGATGCACGCTTTGTGCATCGGGGGGTAATGCGTAGCGAAAGGTAGTTTGCAGGCGTTGCCCGCCTTAAACCTTCAACTTTTAAGTCCTTCCACTTTCCTCCGCTCCTACATCAGCTCTACGCTACGCTGCAGGAAACGGGCGAGGGCTTCGCCGCGCAACAGGCCGTTTTGCAGCAGGGCGAGGTCGATGAGCTGCGAGACTTGTGGGCGATGCTGGGCAAAGTCGGCAAGGAGGGCTTTGCGCTTGTCCTCGGCTGCATGGATGTCGTCGTCGCACTTCTTTTGCTCTTCGCGTTCGCTGTCGGAGAGTTCCTCTTCCTTCTTGTCTTTCAGCACTTGGCGCAGGGCATCGCGACGGGCTTTAAGGCCTTTCAGCTCGTTCTCGACGGGCTCTACGGCGGGCAGAGCATCGGCCTTGATACCGCTTAGGATGTCGGCAACGAGGCGGTGGCTCTGATTGAGCACGAGGGTGTACATGTCGGGCATCTCGCCATAGAAAGCCATGCCAGGCTGGAGGCGCGAAACTTCTTTCATGCGGCGCATATACTCACTCTGCGTGATGAGTACGGGGGCTGCGTCAGGGCCTAAGGCCTCAACGGCGACGTTGAATTCCGTCTTCTCCATCTTAGGCAGGCGGGCGCGGAACACTTCCTTGAGGCGATCCTGCTCTTCGTCGGAGAGTTCGTTTTTGGCAACCTCTTCTTTCTGAATAAGGCGGTCGGGCGTATCGCCGTCAACACGGCTAAAGCGCGTCTTCTCAAACTTCTGCTCCAGCATTTGCAACAGAGGCGTGTCGAGTTGTCCGTCCATCAGCAGGACGCTGTAGCCCTTGGCACGCGCGGCCTCGATGTAAGCGTATTGCTCCTCCTTGTTTTGGGCGTAGAGATAGACAAGCGTCCCGTCTTTGTCGGTTTGGTTGTCCTTGATGAGCGTCTGATACTCGTCGTAGGTGAAGTGTTTCCCCTCGGTGTCGGTAAAGAGGGCGTAGGTCTTGGCACGATCGTAGAACTCGTCCTCGGAGAGCATGCCATAGTGGATGAAGAGTTTCAGGTCGTCCCACTTCTTCTCAAACTCGGGGCGGTCGGTCTTGAAGATGCTTTGCAGACGGTCGGACACCTTCTTGGTGATGTAGCCCGATATCTTCTTGACGTTTGCATCGCTCTGCAGATAGCTGCGCGACACGTTCAGGGGAATGTCGGGCGAGTCGATCACGCCATGCAAGAGGGTGAGGAAGTCGGGCACGATGTTTTCTACCTGGTCGGTGACGTACACTTGGTTGCAGTAGAGCTGTATCTTGTTGCGATGCACGTCGATGTTCGACTTGATTTTCGGGAAGAAGAGCACGCCCGTGAGGTGGAAGGGGAAATCGACATTGAGGTGTATCCAGAAGAGCGGTTCGTCCTGCATGGGATAGAGGTCGCGATAGAACTGCTTGTAGTCCTCGTCTTTGAGTTCCGCGGGTTTGCGCGTCCAAAGGGGGTTGACGTCGTTGATTTGGTTGTCCTCGTCGGTGTCTTGCATCTTGCCGTCCTTCCATTCTTGCTTCTTCCCAAAGACGATGGGCACGGGCAGGAAACGGCAGTATTTGCGCAGGAGGCCTTCAATCTTGTCCTTCTCGAGAAACTCTTTGCAGTCGTCGGCAATGTGGAGGATGATGTCCGTGCCGCGCTCGGCCTTTTCGGCATCTTCTATTTCGAAAGCGGGCGTACCATCGCAGCTCCAGCGCACGGCCTGCGCCCCTTCGCGATAGCTACGCGTAAGGATTTCCACGCGCTTGCTCACCATGAAGGACGAGTAGAAACCCAGTCCGAAGTGGCCGATGATGGCGGCTGCATCGTCCTTGTACTTCTCAAGGAACTCGCCTGCACCGCTGAAGGCGATTTGGTTGATATACTTATCCACCTCTTCGGCCGTCATGCCGATGCCGTGGTCGGAAACGGTCAACGTGCCCGCTTCCTTGTCAATGCTGACGCTGATGGTTTCGTTGCCCACTTCGCCCGTGGCCTCGCCACTGCGTGCAAGGGCACGGAGCTTCTGCGTAGCATCTACGGCGTTAGAAACTAACTCGCGAAGAAAGATTTCGTGGTCGCTGTAAAGGAATTTCTTGATGACGGGAAAAATGTTTTCGGTCGTTATGCCGATGTTCCCTTGTTGTTTTGCCATATATAAAGATGTGTGAGTTGTTAATGTTGTATTTATATAAACGCTGCCATATAGTAGGCAAAATCAGTGCCAATTTCCTACGTGAAACGTTAAACAATAAACATGAAACATTAAGTGACAGCCCCTCTCTCCCCAAAAGGGCGAGAGGAGAGTAGATACTAAATACATTGAACGTTAAACAATAAACATGAAACATTGCCCCTCGCAGGCGGTAGCCCTAATGTTTATTGTTTATTGTTTAATGTTTAACGTAAAGACAGGCTGCGGCTCGGAAAAGAAAAACAAGCAGCTTGCTTTTCTTTTCGCTCGCCTTGCACTATCTTTGCACACGTAAATTTAATGCAACACTAAACATGTTATGGACATTACAGGAAAAATCACACAAGCTTTAGAGCCTCGCAGCGGTGTCAGTCAGCGCAGCGGCAATCCGTGGAAGAGCCAAGAATTTGTCATTGAATGGTACGAGAACCAATACCCGCGCCATTGCGTCTTCCGCGTTTTCGGCGAAGACCGCCTCAACCAAATGAACCTGCAAGTGGGACAAGAATATACCATCTCGTTCGATATTGATGCCCACGAATACAACGGCCGCTGGTTTAACGACATCAACGCTTGGCGTGCGCAACCACCCGTTACCGCTGCTGCAGCTGGTCAACCTGCCCCTGCTGCTGTGCAAACTCCGCAGGCAGCACCCGCAGCTCCCGCCGCACAAGATGCTCCGGCCGAAGCTGCACCAGTGCCCAACGCTACCGACGTGCCCGCTGGAGCGGCAGGAACCGAGGACGACCTTCCTTTCTAACCTATAGATCACACGAAAGTTAACGAGTGACGTTAAACAAGAAACATTAAGGCAAACGCCGACGAAGAGCAATGTTTCATGTTTATTGTTTAACCTATTCAGTATCTTCTCCCCTCTCTCCCTTTTGAGGAGAGAGGGGCGGGAGGGAGAGGGGCTGTCACTCCTCTTATCCCCCTCCCTACAGCCCTCTGTGTATGAAGAAGTTTCTTCGCTTCTTATTATGGTGCATCGTGGCGTTTTTCGTTACGAGCATTGGTGCTACGCTCTACTACAAATGGATGCCCGTGAAATATACGCCCTTAATGCTTATTCGCGGCATTGAGCAATGGCGCCAGGGGCAACCACAGAAGCGGGTGCACGAATGGCGCGACCTGAGCGATATTTCGCGTCAGTTGCCCATTGCCGTCATGGCCAGCGAGGACCAGCGCTACCTGCGCCACCATGGTTTCGATCTGCACGCCATTGCCGATGCCGTGGACGAGCGCGAGCGCACGGGGCGCAGTCGCGGGGCCAGTACCATCAGTCAGCAAACGGCCAAGAACGTGTTTCTTTGGCCAAACTCAACATGGGTGCGCAAAGGTTTAGAGGCCTACTTCACGGTGCTGATTGAAACCTTCTGGGGTAAGAAGCGCATTATGGAGGTTTACCTCAACAGCATAGAGATGGGCCCAGGCATTTATGGTGCAGAAGCTGTGGCGAGGGAGCATTTCGGTTGTTCGGCGCGCCAGCTCACGCGCGAGGACTGCGCCCTCATCGCCGCCACGTTGCCCAATCCGCGCCGCTTTAGCAGCCTGAAGCCCAGCCCCTATATGCTGAAACGCCAGCGCTGGATATTGAAACAGATGCGCTCCGTCAAACCCATAGAGCGCGACGAAGATTGAACATGCGCATAGAAGTACATACAAAGCACTATTTACAGCAAGAATATAGCACAAAAGCGCATTTTTTCGGAAACTCGGCTTTGCAAAACGAAAGCTAAAACGTTAAAACATCACGCATTCGAAAGATTTTTCTTGCAAATAGTTGCGCGGCACAGCAAGACGTTGTACTTTTGCATCGTTTTTCATGGTATTAGATTTAAGGTTAGTAAAGATTGGTTGTCGGGAGACAATCAATTTTTTTTGTACAATTACTGCCCTAACCGCTTGCATTATTGAGAAAAAGCCCTATATTTGCAAGCGTAAACCATCACCGGCATGATTCGTCCCCTCCCTCCCACCCGTTTCTTTGCCCTGTCAGCCCCTCTCGCGGCCTCTGACAGCCTTTTCGTGGGCGAGGTGACAAAATTACCGCCCCCTATTAGCGGACGAAACATCAACCACTTACGCGGCTCGCTGCATATCAAGTCCACACTTTCGACGTACGCACCTCACCTATCGCGAGGTGCGCACGTCGCCTATCACGAGGTGCGCCGCTCGCCATAAACTAACTATTATTTAACCCATAAAACAGCTACAATTATGAAACAAAGACTACTCACCACCCTCACCGCCGCCCTCCTCGCCCTTAGCGCGTGGGCTAACGGCACAATGATTGACGGCATCTATTACGAGCTTGATAGTAGCACAAAGACTGCCAGCGTAACTTATACGGGAACTGGTATTAATAAATCTTATAACCCGAGTTCTACCGCTTATACCGGTAGCATCACCATAGACGCCGCCGTCCCCTTCGGCGGCACGATCTATACCGTCACCAGCATCGGCGACTGGGCGTTCCGTGACTGCACAGGCCTAACGAGCATCACCATCCCCAATTCCGTCACCAGCATCGAGTTCGGGGCGTTCACTAACTGCACCGGCCTGACGAGCATCACCATCCCCAATTCCGTCACCAGCATCGGAGAGGTTGCGTTCGAAAATTGCACAGGCCTAACGAGCATCACCATCCCCAATTCCGTCACCAGCATCGGCAACTGGGCGTTCAGTAACTGCACCGGCCTAACGAGCATCGACATTCCCAATTCCGTCACCAGCATTAACAACTATGCGTTCTATTGCTGCAAGGGCCTAACGAGCATCGACATCCCCAATTCCGTCACCAGCATCGGAAACTATGCGATCTATGGCTGCACCGGCCTAACGAGCATCGACATCCCCAATTCCGTCACCAGCATCGGAGAGGGTGCGTTCACTGGCTGCAAGGGCCTAACGAGCATCGACATCCCCAATTCCGTCACCAGCATCGGAAACTATGCGTTCGCTAACTGCACTGGCCTAACGAGCATCAGCATCCCCGAGTCCGTCACCAGCTTCGGCAGCAGTGCGTTCTATGACTGCACAGGCCTAACGAGCGTCACCATTAATAATAATAACATCGTTTCAAAGACATATACATACAACTCAAATCTTAGCAACATTTTCGGTTCACAAGTCACAACAT
>ONHN01000027.1 GCA_900317635.1 uncultured Prevotellaceae bacterium
TACCGCGAGGAGCGTAGCGACGAGTGGTGCGCGGATAGTGCGCCACGGATGAAGCGGTGCGCAGAGCGTACCGCACATTAAGAAGAATAGGTTGTGTCGAAAAGAGGACTTGCAACGTGCAGTACGCTCCGCGCACTGGCAACAACGCCTCACACCTACCGCGCATAGTGTGGTACGCTTCGCGCACCATTTACCCCCCCTCGTATCACAACTCCCGAAACTTGAATTATGTAACTTTTAACGGATAGCACTAAAGTATTCGTGTTCATTCGCATTCCTTCGTGCCTTTCGTGGTTTTAGATTTCCTGCAATCACCCAATGATGCAGGCGAGGCACTCGCGCTCCCAAAAGGGGACATTGCCGATTTGTCGGCATAATCTGTTTTTTGGTAGCCAACAACTCAAAGTAAAGCAAAAAAGGCAACTTTTTTCTTGATTATGAAGAAGAATAATTAATTTTGCCACGCAAAAGGATGTAGATATTTGCAATCTCCACTTAGCTATTAAACAACAAACTCTATACACACAATGAAAACGTTGAAGCAATGCTTGCTGATGCTGCTGGCTCTCTTGCCTTTTGCAGCTGACGCACAGCTCAGCGAACTTTCGGGTCAAGCTATCTCCGTCAGTTCAACGGAAGCTACAGACTTTACAACAGGTCAGTGGTACGTAATTAAGAGCCGTGGGCGCAACGCTTATGCCTACGAAAACGGCAGTAGTACGATGTACATGAAAACGGGCAATGCCAACGGCGAAAGTGCCAAGGCCTCGTGCGGTTCGCTAATCCGCTTTGTGGCGGCAAGTAGCGGCAAGTACTACATCCAAACGGGCTACGGCAACTACCTGAAATCAGGTAACAGTAACGGTGCTATCACAACCGTAAGCAGCACCTCGAGCGCTGGCACGTACACTATAGAAAAGGTAGCCAGCACCGACGGCAACTTCTATATGCAGGATGCCAGCACGAATCGCGTTGTCGATGCTAACCCCGCTGGATCGACGATGGCCTACTGGGGGACAACGATCCCCACAGGAACGGGCGACAATAGCAGCTGGGCCTTCTACGAGGTGACGCTCAACACCGACCCCGCTGTTTGGTTCTCCGACCAAGTCGGTTCGGGCGGTGCCTACCGCTTGCGTTGCCGCCTTGCCTATACTGGCTCGCCGACTTATCAGTATGCCGCCGTCAACTCCAGCGGCACGAACGTCGTGACGACGAAAGCTACGTCGGGCGACGATGCCTACCGACAGATGTGGATTATCGAGCCCAGCGGTAGCGGCTATACGCTGCGCAACGTTTATACGGGCCTATACATCTCTACGGACGTTAGGGGTACGGGTAGCTCTTCAGCTGGCACGTTCTATGCCAAGTACAGTGCCAGCAACGAAAGCTCTGCCACGTCCTACGTCACCTTTTCGACAGCTTCCAACTTCAGCGGCAACAACTGTATTCACCACCAAGAGAGTGATCACACCTTAGTGAAATGGGGAGCAGGTACGACCTCGGGCAACCACGCCTCCGACTGGGTGCTGGAACCCGTCACGGACTTTACCACGGCACAAATCAAGACACAGCTCAATAGCAATTTCGGCTACACCAACACGCTGACTTCGGGTAAGACGTACCGCATCTACAATGCCCTCTATGGCACAACCATGGGCGAGGTAACGTCTAACAATACCGTGAAGTGCATCACGAAAAACCTGACAGACTACACCACGCTGTGGAACGTGACCATCAGCGGAACCTCCATCCGCCTGCAAAATGCCGTTACAGACCGCTACATTCAGAAGCAAAACGGAACAACAAGTGTGCAATATACTACAGCAGCAACCCCCGCCGCGTTTACGCTCAACGAAACATCTGGCTGGCTATATACCTTCACGATGGCTGATGCCGACGGCGTGGGTCTGCACTGCTCCGCATCGCAAGACAACAACGTTGTGGGATGGTACACCAATGAAGGTGCCTCGGTATGGTGTTTCGAAGAAGTGACACCCGATCCCACCATCCTCAGCGTGACGCGCGATGCCTATAACGGCAATCAAGACCTAAAGGAGAATGCCGCCACCTACAGCAACACACTGCAAACATTCTTCACCGACGGAACGTGTACGGAGCTTAGCTCACCGTATGCCTCCTACACCGACCAGCAGCTGACAACGGCTATGAGCAATGCTGGCCTGCCCACCGTCATCATCAACATGGCTCTGAAGGTGAAGAACAACGCATGGGCCACCTATTCGGGCTGGACGAAGACGGAAAAGACATTCCGCGTGGCCGACTACAGACCCTACAGTGACTACCAGCGTTGGACAAGCATCTTCAAGCAAGGCTACAACGTAGCCCGATTGGCTAACCCAACGGGTATTTCAGCTTCTAAGGGCGAAGTGCTTTGCGTTTATGTGGGTGCTATCCCTTCAGGACAAACGGTTGCTCTGGAAGCCGTGACCTTAGGTGCCGCCCAAGGAACGCAAACCACACTGAGCGAAGGCCTCAACGTGGTGGAAGTAAATAACGACGTCAACTTGTTCCTCTACCACAGCGTTGACAACACGACCAATGGCGCTGCTCCCTTTACGGCACTAAGCAACTACAGCAACGTGACCGTTCACATTGAGGGAGGCTACGTCAATGGTTACTTCGACCTGCGCCGAGGCGACACTGATGACGACTGGACACAGCTTACCACCCACCTCCTTGCCTCCGATGCGGTAGATATTCGCTCAAACAACTACTGCATGCACCTTAATAAAGATGTCACCGTCAGTGCGGTGGCGACAGGAGGTACGCTGACGGGCGTGCTGGCTATATGGGACAACATCCTCACCACACAACGCGCCCTGCAAGGCCTTGAAGACTATGAGGGTTATTACAACAACCCCCTCTCGTTCACGATGCCTGGTTCGAGCGGTGCCCACGCAGCCAACTATGGCGTGTACGTGGCCAATAGTCAAGACTTCTTGATGAACTACACGCGCATGAACACGGAAGCCAACCCCATCTGGGAAGCGGCACACGAAACGGGCCATATCCACCAAGGACCTATCAACATGATAGGCTGCACGGAAATCTCCAACAACATCTTCTCGAACATTGCTATCTACCAACAAGGACGCTACACCAGCCGATGCAAGAAGATACAAGATACGTTTGACGAGTTTACCTCTGGCACTGCCTGGCTCGACCGCGTCTATGACAGCAGCCTGTCCTCTGGCCAAGCCGACCTGTGGCAAGGCACGCACCTCTACTGGCAACTCTACCAGTTCTTCCACTTGGCAGGCTACGACACCGACTTCTACCCGAACCTCTATCGCGCACTGCGCAGCGATCCCCTGAACCATACAGCCAACACGTTCGTACCAGCCTCTGAAGACTATTTGAAGTTCTACAAGAAATGCTGCTCGGTGAGTGGTTACGACCTGACGGAGTTCTTCCAAGTGTATGGTTTCTTCACCATCCCGACGCAAACGTCATATACGCTTAGCGGAACAACGCGCGATGCACACCTCGTAGGCGACTACGCAAACTACTACGTTTATACAACGCAGGAAATGATAGACGCAGCGAAGGCTGAAGTGGCTGATATGAACCTGAAGAAGGCTAACGCCATCTTCATCGAAGACCGCATCACGGCTCCCGACGCTACCTACAACGGGGCTGCCGCCGGCACGAAGAAGACCAGCTACGCAACAAACTGGGCTGACGTCGGCGAAATTGGTGCTTGTGGCGAAACGGGCCAATATACAACCTTCGGCACCGCCATCTCGGGCACCTACAAAGCTGTTATCGACACGGAAGGAAACGTAACCATCAGCGGCGGTAGCGGTGCTGTAGGCTTCAAGGTTTACGACAAAGACGGCAACCTGGCTTTCGTGGCCAATACCCACACATTCACTCTTCCCGCTGCACTCTTTGCCGATGGCTTCACCATCAAGGCTGCGGGAGGTAATGGCAGCGACGTAACGCTCACATCCACTATCGACGACACCATCGTAGTCCCCCCCTTCTCCACCGAGGAAGCACCCGTCTATTACTACGTGAAGTTTGCACGCGGAGGCGCCGTCCTTGCCGACAAGGGGGCTGGCAACAACCTCCTGACCGAGACGCAAGAACGAAACTCCGACGCACAAAAGTGGGCCTTTATCGGCAACAGCGAAAGCTTTGTCATGAAGTCGAAACTTGGCCACTACGTCAACTACGAAGGAAGTAAGTATATAGCCTCTACTACGGGCGTAACGATGCACATGACGGCCACGACCAACAGCACCTACACGGGCAGTTGGGAAATTGGCCGTGCCTCCAGCTCACAATACATGAACCAGTGGGGCGGTGCCGGCACAGCGAAAGAATTAGGGGAATGGAACTTGGGCGACCCCAACAACCCCGTAGGCTTTGAAAGTCCAACAGCCGACGACCCCACCCTGCCCACGTTCACCTCGTTTGACGTTCCAACCTACTACTACGTGAAGTTCTTCACGGGCGGTGCTGTCCTCGCCGACCAGGGCAGCGGCAGCAACTTGCTGACCGAAACACGCCTCAATGGCGACAACGACCAGCTGTGGGCCTTCGTCGGGACGCGCGACGCTTTCAAGATGATTTCTAAGACAGGCAACTACGTCTATTATAGTGGTTCAAGATTTACAGCCAATTCTTCTGATGTCTCCACCCTCGTCCTAACGACAACGGGCAACGCCTCGGCCACGAATTGCTGGGAAATCAAGGTGAGCGGCGCTTCTGATTACATGAACCAATACGGCGGTGCCGGCTCAGACAGGCAATTAGGCGTCTATACTTATGGAAACACGAACAACCCCGTCACGTTCTTCACCGACGAGGCTACCCTACCCGTCTTCTCAACGTCGAGCAATACGCAGTGGTACTTCCTTAGGTTCTGCATCTCCGACCAAACCCTGCGCGCAGCCACGGCAGGTAGCAACGTAACGTTCGGCACGTTGGACCTCGAAGACGCACAGCTCTGGAAATTTGTTGGTACGAGAGACAACTTCCAGCTCGTCAGCAAGTCGGGCACGTATGCCGTCATCAGTGGCACGGGCGATGCCGCCCGCCTGCAAAGCAGCTCTACGCCCGATGCCAGCGGTTTCAGCCTTGTCAAGACGGGCAACGCAACCTACTACCCCAATTGGGAAATTAGCTGGAATGGCAACAATGGTGGCGGCCACCAAAACTTCAATCGCTGGGGCGGCGGCCAACAATCGCCCTACAACATCGGCCTTTGGAGCGCAAACGACAACAACAACCCCTTCTACTTCGTAGATCCAAGCACCATCGACTTCCCCGAGTTCAGCATCACAGGCATCAGCAGCTACACGCCGACACACGCTCAAAGCCTTTGGTACACGCAACCTACCACAACCACGGGCGTTGCCAACGAATGGATGGAATACTCGCTGCCTATCGGTAACGGCCAGTTAGGTGCCTCGCTCTTCGGCGGTGTGAAGAAAGACCAAGTCCTCTTCAACGAAAAGACCGTATGGACAGGTCGCAATGAGATTACGAGCAATGCCCTCTATGGTAAATACCAGTGCTTTGGCTCGTTCTACGCAGAAGAGATTACCGACGGCCGCTTCAGCTACAGCAACACGCGTCCCGTCAGCAACTACCTGCGCCAGCTCGACCTCTCTACGGCCACTGGCTCGGTTAGCTACAGCGATGCCGACGGCGTGAACTACACCCGCGAATACATTACGAGCTATCCTGCCAACGTCATTGCAGCACGCTATACGGCCGACACATCAGGCAAGATAAACCTGCACTTCACGTTGGAGAATGGTACCAGCGTGACAGCCGCTACAGCCTATAATAATGGTACGGCCACGTTCAGCGGCACACTCGACCTCGTTTCGTTCAATGCCTACATGAAGGTGGTACCCACGGGCGGTACGATGGACACGAGTTCGGACGGCATCCGCGTGATTGGTGCCGACGAAGTAGTCGTATATATGAGTGGCGGCACCGACTTCGATGCTACCTCCAGCACGTTCATCTCGAACACCTCTTCGTTGGCATCGCGCATACAAGGCTATGTGGACGCAGCTGCAACGGCGGGATGGAGTTCCATTTACAGTGCCCACGTGGCCGACTATCAGGAATACTTCAACCGCGTTGACTTCCAGCTTACGGGCATGACCAACGACCTGCCTACGAACGAGATGGTAGATCACTACAACACCATTGCCAACACAGCCTCCGACGCGCGCACCCTGATGCTCGAAAAACTCTATTTCGACTATGGACGCTATCTTGAAATCAGTTCCTCGCGCGGCGTTGACCTGCCCAGCAACCTGCAAGGTATCTGGAACAACAAAAACGATGCTCCCTGGCACTCCGACATCCATGCCAACATCAACGTGCAGATGAACTACTGGCCAGCCGAACCCACCAACCTGAGCGATATGCACCTGCCATTCCTCAACTACATCATCAATAATGCAACGAGCACAACCTGGCAGCAAGCAGCTACGCAATACGGCGGAACACAGCGCGGCTGGACCTTCTTCACGGAGAACAACATCTTCGCTGGTATGTCAACCTGGGGCAGCAACTATTTCGTGGCTAACGCATGGGACGTAAGCCACCTCTGGCAACACTACCTCTATACGCTCGACACGACTTTCCTGCAACGCGCCTTCCCCGCTATCTACAGCAGTGCCGCGTTCTGGATGGATCGCATGATCGCAGACCGAGGCTACGACAGTTCAACGCAAAACAGCAGCTACGGCGGTACGGCCTACAGCTTCGCTCCCGACGGCACTTACGTAGCTCCTAACGAATACTCGCCCGAACAGGATGCCCACAACTCCGAAGACGGTACGGCACACGCGCAACAACTCATATACTACAACATTCGCGCAGCACGCCAAGCCGTTGACATCCTCGGACAAAGCACCGTGGGCCTGACCGATGACCAAGTGGCAGAGCTTGACGAATACCTCGCTAAGACCGATCAGGGTCTGCACACCGAGACCTACACGGCAAACTCAGCCCTCAACGCAGGCTGGACCAGCCCCCGCAACGGCGTCAGCGCAGGCGACCTCATCCTGCGCGAATGGAAATACAGCCCCTACGACGTCAGCAGCGATCCCAGTCACCGACACCTCTCGCACTTAATGGCACTTTACCCGCTTGACGACATTACACCCACGTCCGAGTTCTTTACGCCCGCCGTCAACTCGCTGAAACTGCGCGGCGATGCCGCTACGGGATGGTCTATGGGTTGGAAAGTGAACCTTTGGGCTCGTGCATTAGACGGCGACCACGCTCACCTCATTATGCACAACGCTCTGCGCCACTCCACGTCCTACTCAACCAATGCCTCGGCAGGCGGTGTGTACTACAACCTCTACGACTCGCACGCTCCGTTCCAAATCGACGGTAACTTCGGTGTTTGCGCTGGTGTGGCCGAGATGCTGATGCAGAGCCATACAGGAGCTATCGCGCTCCTACCCGCTTTGCCCAGCGTATGGGCACAAGGTAGCGTCAGCGGCCTAAAAGCACGCGGAAACTTCACCGTGGGTATCAACTGGACCAACGGCGCTGCAACACAAGCCACCATCGTTTCAAATGCAGGTGCTACGCTTAAGGTAAGCTATCCTGGCATCTACAACCGCCGCGTTACCGTGGCTGGTGTGGACGTAGCAACGACAGCCAACGGCACGGATGAAATCACCATTCCTATCAGCCAAGGTGAAACGGCCATCATCTACTTCGACCAAGCAGCCCTTACGGAATTCAACCTCACGTGGGTTGTGCAGGATGCAAACGGCACGGAAGTATATCGCCTGCCAGCTAAGACCTACACGGCTGGTAGTTCCGTAACCGCCCTGCCCGATGAGCTGACATCCTTTGAAAATAATAGTTTTGTCAGCTATCCCAACACCGCAACGGAACTGCCCGTTGCTGCCGATAGAGCGAAAGAAGTTCGCGTCACCTACCAATGGGATGGTCCGTTTGCGTTCTCAACTAATTCCTCGAAGACCTACTACGCCCTGCGCGTGGGTAACAATGACCGCTATGTCTCCTATACAGGCACATCGCCCTATGCGCTGACCTCCTCGGCTGAAGGCACATGGTACTTCACGGGCGACCCCTTCAACGGCGTGAATGTGTATGCTACAACCGACCAAGGCTTGGAAGCTACCAACCTAAACATCACGGGTACGGGCGGTCCTACCCTCTCCGACACACCCACAGCTTTTGAAGTGTACAACTGGAACACCAACGGGACGAAAGACGGCCTCTTCTGCATGCGCGCGCCAGGAACGGACAACTACTTCTTCAATAACTACGCAGGTAGCAATAAACTCCAGTATTGGAGGTCGGGACCTAACGATGATGGTTCAAAGATGTTAGTGGTTAAACTTGATAAGCTCAACACGTCTGATGCCTACTACCGCCTTGTCAATAAGGCCAATGCCAACAACTGGCTCTGCCTTGACGCTTCAGCCGACAAGCTGACGACGATTGCAGGAAGTTCCGTAGAAGACGGTGCTGCTAAAGCATACGCCGACCCCTCCACCGTGTTCCGTTTTGAAGAAAGCAATGGCGTTTATCGCATCTCTTCGCGCGGCACCTACGTCCAAAACCAAAACTCCATCAATGCAGCCGTATCAACAACAAGCGATGAAGCCAGCGCACCATACCTCGGCGTGGTTGATAATGGCGACGGCACATACTCAATTTGGGTTGGACCGAGCAACCAAAACGGGCAAGGCTACCTCCATAACAATGAGAATTATAAATCGTTCAATGCCGCTTCAGGCATCGTAACATGGGACACAGCAGCAGGAGCCTCACGCTGGTACTTCATCCCCGCCACCGACTTTGAAGTGACACTAAATAGTCCTACGGGAAGCTCCGAATCCTACGCTACGGCCTATATGCCGTTCTCCTACACACTGCCCACAGGCATCACGGCCAACACCATCACCGTGACAGGAACGAAAGGCCACTATCAGGCAACAGCCAGTGTCATCAGCGACGTCGTTCCGGCAGGTACCCCCGTCCTCTTGGTTAGCACATCGGCCGAAAGCTCTGCCGAAATGACGCTCACAACCAACGACGACGAAGCAACCGTAGGAATCAACGAGCTCTTAGGCACCTACAAGGCAATGGATACGCCCGATGGCACACTCGTCTTCTCGCAAAAGGCTGGGGTTCCTGGCTTCTATGCCTACGACAGCTCTAAACAGCTGAAAGCCTATAAGTCCTACATGCTGAAAGCCAACCTGCCCGAAGGCGTGCGCGAGCTCGTGCTGAGCAACGGCGACGTGACAAGCATCGAAAGCATAGAAGGTACAGGCGACGATGCCCTACCCACCTACGACCTCCAAGGCCGACGTGTTGTTAAACCGCAAGCGGCAGGTGTTTACATAGTTGACGGAAAGAAGAAACTCGTCCGCCAATAAAGCTCTCCTGCGAACCTATAAACACAAAGCAAAGCCCCCTTGTCGCACGCTGTGTGCAGCAAGGGGGCTTTGCTTGTTTGCATTGGCTGCGGCTAAAAAGTTCCTTTTGTGAGTAACCATCCGAAAGATGCCGTCTTGTGGTGGCATTTTTCGGATGGTTACCTTTAATCTTCAGCTTTTGCGCCAAGGCATAAAGCTGACTATTGATGCCAGCTAAAAGTTGCCTACGGCAACACACTCACAATTTCCTGCATCGGCTTTCGCATCTTCTCCTTTGCTCCGTCGGCAGCATACCCCAAAGGGATAAGAACGGCAGGCTCTTCTGCCACTGCCAAGGAGAAGAGTTCTTTACAGAGACGCGCATCGAAGTTACATACCCAGCACGTGGCTAAGCCTTGCTCTGCGGCAGCCAGACAAAGATGCTCCACGGCAATAGCAAGGTCAATGTTGCCATGGCACTTACCATCTGCGCGCACCCACTCTTCGTCGTGCAGGACAGAGGCAAGGATATACATCGGTGCTGTCGTGAATCATTCGCGCTGATAGCACGTCTGGATTTTGCGACGCTCCTCCTCGCTTGTAAGAAGGCGGAAACGCCATGGCTGCTTGTTAACGGCAGAGGGTGCTAAGCGCACACACTCCATTACGTAACTAAGTTTTTCTGTCTCTACGGAGGCAGACAGATAGGCTCTACAGCTGTAGCGACTACGCGCTAATTCTAAAAAGTTCATACGCTCATTCTCCTATAATCGTTGCTATAAGTTTCCTCGCACCGCCATGATGGCGAAATTCGCACAGATAAATGCCTTGCCACGTACCCAACCGCAGCCGTCCGCGCATAATAGGTATCGTCAGACTCACCCCACTCATCAACGCCTTTGCATGCGCGGGCATATCGTCGGGCCCTTCCAATGTATGCACATAGGCGGGATTGTTCTCGGGCACAAGACGATTGAAGATGGTTTCCATATCCGTGCGCACATCGGGATCGGCATTTTCGTTAATGCTCAACCCACAGCTGGTATGCAAGCAAAAGAGACAGACCACCCCCTCCTGAGGTAACTCAGGCAAGTGCTGAACAATCTCATTCGTCACAAGATGAAACCCTCGTGCTTTAGGACTCAACGTTATCTCTACTTGCTGTATCATAGGCAATATATCTGACCAAACCAATTATACATTTCTCATAACAAGCGCAAAAGGAAGTCGCGGGTGTGCTGACTTCCTTTTGCGGGTTGGCGGAGAGAGAGGGATTCGAACCCCCGGTACCTCTCGGTACGACGGTTTTCAAGACCGTTGTAATCGACCACTCTACCATCTCTCCTGAAAGTTAAGTGTCGTTTGACGGGGCAAAAGTACTGCATTTTTGCGATAAAACAAAAAAAGTTCTGTTGTATTTAGAAAAAATGATTATTTTTGCAGTTGAAATAACCAGCTTGAAGGCTGGCGCATCTGACGATGTAGCACGTTTATTCAGATCCGAACATTAACTAAAACCTTAATATCATGGCATACGTCAATTGCAAGAATTGCGGTCAGGTTATTCAGGACACAATGCCTGTCTGCCCGCACTGCGGTGCTCCCAATACGCCCGTAGCAGCCCCTCAACCCACGCAGCCCTACGCTCAAGGTGCGCCAGCACAACCTGCCTATGGTGGTGCCTACAACTATCAGCAGCCTCCTCAGAAACAAGGTGGTTCTAACACGGTTTTGATTGCTATCATTGCCGTACTGGCTACGCTCCTTGTGGCTGGCTGCGCTTGGTTCTTCTTCGGTCGCAACACGTCCGATTCGCAACCTCAAGCTGCGCAGCAAACTAGTGCTCAACCCACCGTTGTTCACGACACGATCGTGAAAGAGACAAAGACAATCGTTGAGAAGCCCACGACGGTCGTGAAACACGTGCGCCCCGCCAATCCCACCACAATCATCGTTGATGGCACGAATGTTTGCCTGCGCCTTCAGCCCTACATCCCCTCTGGTAACCGCTATGCCAACACGCTGAAATATACCAACGGAAGCAACGTGCATCCTGCCCGTGGCACAGCCCTACCCTATCTTGGCGAAAGTGGCAGCTTCTATCAGACGCAATACAACGGCTACATCGTCTATATTGCTAAGCAGTTCTCCTATTTGCAATAAAACGAGTTAACAAGTGACAAGTGACAAGTGACGAGTGACGAGTTGCAACCGCGCTCGTATTGACGTAGCTTACCTCGTCACTCGTCACTAATATTAATATTGTATATTCGATGAAACTTCGTTCTGTATTATCCGTATCTCTTTGCCTGCTTTTCGCCACGACGCTCTGCGCTCAAAAGGCGAAGAACTATGGTCCGCGCAAAATTGCAGCCATTGAAACAGGGGCTGCGTTCGATAAGGGCTCTTCGTTCATCGTTATTTCCAAAAAGCATCTCTGCCTCTCGGTCTATGGCAAGAAGGGAGCGGAGACGGTGCTGTTGGCTCGCTACCCCGCCTGCCTTAGCCGCAATAAGGGCAACAAGCAGCGCCGAGGCGACAACAAAACGCCCGAATCGCCTGCAGGCAAGCCTTTCAAGATAACTCAGATACAGCCCTCGGGCACGTGGCGCCACAATTTTGGCGACGGTCGCGGCAACATTCTCTCCTATGGTGCGTGGTTCTTGCGTCTACAAACACCTGGCCATAGCGGAATCGGCATTCACGGCAGCACGAACAACCGCGCCTCAGTGCCTGGCCGCGATAGCGAAGGTTGCATTCGCCTCTACGACGAGGACATTATCGCCCTGAAGGAGAAATTTGCCTACGTTGGCATGCCCGTCACCGTGACAGCCGAGAACGCCGACTGGCTCCCCTTTGAAAAGAAATACGCCAACGTTGCAGCAACAACAGTTGAAAGTTCTGAAGATGAAGAGGGGCTTGAAATTGCTAATCCTTACGAGCAACCTGCCGATGAGATAACGCCCGTCAAGCCCACCACTTCTACTGAAGGGGCAAAACAGCCAACAGAAGAGTTCCCCGAATAATACTTACATTATTATATGCACATCAAATCGTTTATCATGGCATCAGCCTTTTTTGCTACAGGCTCTGCCTTAGCTCAAAGTGCCACGGAGTTAATGACGCCCGAGACGTTGTGGCGCATGGGCCGCATTGGTTCGGTCAGCCTCTCGCCCGACGGCAGTCGGCTGCTCTACAGCGTCACCCACTACAGTAAAGAAGAGAATAAAGGAACGAGCCGTTTGCACGCCATACCGGCTCAGTTAGCCCAATCCGCCAGCCAAGCGACAAATAGCACGCTGGGCAGCGGTGCCACCTACATTGGCGATGGCAGCCGCGTTGCGTTTATGCGGGGCGATAAGCTATGCGTAGCGTCGGCTGCCAATGTTGAAGCTGGAACTGATAATGCGTTGGTAATAGCTACCGACGTCGTTGACTTTCTCTTCTCGCCCGATGCCAAGCAGGTCATCCTCGTGCGCATGGTGCCCATGACGCATAGCATTGCCGCCAAAGATGCCGACCTACCTAAAGCTACGGGCATGGTCATCAACGATTTGATGTACAAACACTGGGACCACTACGTTACGGAAGTGCCCCACCCCTTTGTGGCCACCTTCGATGGAGAGAAGCTCGGTGCCGAAACCGACCTGCTTGCTGGCGAGCCCTACGAATGTCCGATGGAGCCTTTCGGCGGTTCGGAGCAACTGGCATGGAGTCCCGATGGCAAGACGATTGCCTACACCTGCCGCAAAAAGGTAGGCCGCGACTATGCTATCTCTACCGACTCGGACATCTATCTCTACGACGTAGCGGCTAAGCGCACGGTGCGCAACCTTTGCAAGCCCGAAGGCTACGTGGAACCTCAAAGCGACCCCACGCGCTCCCTTGAAGACCAAGCAGCTAAAGACAAACCTTTCGGCGGCTACGACCAAAACCCGCAATTCTCGCCCGACGGCAAGTTCGTAGCATGGACGTCGATGGCGCGCGATGGCTACGAAAGCGACCGCACACGCCTCTGCGTCTGCAATCTGCAAACGGGCGAAAAGTTCTTCGTCACTGAGAAGTTTGAAAGTGGCGTTGACGAATTTCTTTGGGCACCCGACAGCTACACCCTCCTCTTCACGGGCGTATGGCACGGCAAGGTGGGCGTGCGATGCACCAACCTCGAAGGCAACGTCCGCGACATCACCACCGACCAAGCCGACTATTCGCTCTGCGCCCTCTCGCCCAACGGAAAGACACTCTACGTGAAGAAACACTCGATGGAACGACCCGACGACATCTATTGCCTCGCCTTCGATAAACCGCTGACAAAACTCGCGGCAGAAGGCGGAAGCATCAGTGCCAAGCAATACGTCCTGACCAACGTCAATGCCGACATCTACAAGACCCTCGCCGTGGGCGAGGTGAAAGAGCGTTGGGTGAGGACTGTTGACGGGAAAAAGATGCTTTGCTGGGTTGTCTATCCTCCCCACTTCGATGCCTCGAAGAAGTATCCAGCCTTGCTCTTCTGCGAGGGCGGTCCGCAGTCGCCCGTGAGCCAGTTTTGGAGCTATCGCTGGAACTTCCAGATGATGGCCGCCAACGGCTACGTCATCATTGCCCCTAACCGCCGCGGCCTGCCAGGGTTCGGCATGGAATGGTTGGAAGAAATCAGTGGCGACTACACAGGTCTCTGCATGCAAGACTACCTCTCGGCCATCGACGACCTCGCCACCGAGCCTTACATTGATAAAGACCGTTTGGGTGCTGTGGGAGCGTCGTTTGGCGGCTTCAGCGTCTATTGGCTGGCAGGCAACCACAACGGACGTTTCAAGGCCTTCATTGCGCACGATGGTATCTACAACACGCAACAGCAATACGTTGAAACCGAAGAGATGTGGTTTCCCAACTGGGACCTCAAATCAGCCCCCTGGCTGCAAGCTGCCGACGGACAGATGCAAAAAGCCTTCCGCGAAAGTCCTCACCTCTACGTCGATAAGTGGGACACGCCTATCCTCTGCATCCACGGCCAGCGCGACTTCCGCATAGAATACACGCAGGCCGAAAGTGCCTTCAACGCGGCACGCCTGCGCGGACTTGATGCGCAACTCCTGCTCTTCCCCGATGAAAACCACTGGGTGCTGAAACCGCAAAACGGCATCCTCTGGCAACGCACCTTCTTCCGCTTCCTTGATAAGTACTTGAAGTAGGCTCAACTAACAACAGAAACCACAACCACCCATATGAAGAAGAATAAAGCCCTCCCCTTCGTTGCCGCTATAGCTCCCCTTGCAGCCATAGCCCAACAGCAACGCCCCAACATCGTCTATATCATGACCGATGACCACACGGCGCAGATGATGTCGTGTTACGACACTACGCACGTGCGCACGCCCAACCTCGACCGCATTGCGCGCGACGGCGTGCGCTTCGTCAACAGCTACGTGGCCAACTCCCTCTCGGGTCCCAGCCGCGCCTGTATGATAACGGGAAAACACAGCCACAACAACGGCTTTACAAACAACGAGCACGGCATCTTCGACGGCTCGCAACCCACCATGCCGAAATACCTTCGAGAGGCGGGCTATCAGACGTGCCTCATCGGCAAATGGCACCTCCACTCGCTGCCCACGGGCTTCGACTATTGGAACATCGTGCCTGGGCAGGGCGAATACTATAACCCCGACTTCATCACGCAGCAAAACGATACCGTTCGCGAAAAAGGTTACATCACCAACCTCGTCACCGACAAGAGCATCGACTGGATGGAGAACAAGCGCGATAAGACGAAACCATTCGCTATCTTCATCCACCACAAAGCCGTTCACCGCGACTGGCTGCCCGAGATGAAGTACCTCCACGAGTACGAAGACCAGACCTTCAAACTCCCCGAAACGTTCTACGACGACTACGCAGGGCGTCAAGCCGCAGGGGTGACGGAAATGGAGATTGCCAACGACAAGCACATGGACATGGTGTACGACGTGAAGGTATATCGGCCTGGCGACCGCACGCGCTTGACGTGGCTCTACCAGTACATGATAGGCCGCCTGAACACCGCCGACCGCGCCACCTACGACTATTTCTACGACTCCATCAGTGCCGACTACACGCGCCGAGGGCTGCAAGGCCGTGACAAGATTGAGTATAAGTACCAACGCTACATGCGCGACTATGCTAAGGTGCTAAAGAGCGTTGACGACAACGTGGGCCGCGTGCTCGACTACCTCGAAAAGGCTGGCCTTGCAGACAACACGCTCGTTGTCTATACCTCCGACCAGGGCTTCTACATGGGCGAACACGGCTGGTTCGACAAACGCTTTATGTATGAAGAGAGCCTCAACACGCCCCTCGTCATGCGCATGCCCAAAGGCTACGGCCTCGATGCCAAAGGCGACATCACGGAGATGGTGCAAAACATCGACTATGCTCCCACGTTCCTCGAACTGGCTGGCGTTCCCACGCCAAAGGACATGGACGGTGTTTCCATCGTCCCCCTGCTGCGCGGCGAGCACCCCAAGAACTGGCGCAAGAGCATCTACTATCACTTCTACGAATATCCTGCCGAGCATGCCGTTAAGCGCCACTATGGCGTGCGCACCGAACGCTACAAGCTCATCCATTTCTACAACGACATCGATGCCTGGGAACTCTACGACCTGCATACCGACCCCAACGAGCTCCACAACCTCTACGGACAGCCTGGCACAGAGAAGATAACGAAAGAACTGCGCCGCGAGCTCGAACGCCTGCAAAAGCAATACCACGACCCTATCATCGAGAAAAACTAAGTTATGCGCATGAAACAAGCCCTCCCGCTCGTCTATGCAATATTATTATTGTGTGGCAGCTTCACAGCTTGCCTCGCTCAGCGCCTTGCGCCGCAGTCGCCCGACGATGTGCTTCTACAAAACACGGTCTATACCGCCCGCGACAGTGCTGAGGTGTGCCGCCTCCTCCGCTTGCAGCCTACGGGCAACGACGTTTTGTTCTACGGCCGACAATTCAGAGGTGTGCCCTACGTGGCCCACACGCTTGAAGTGGCCGACCCTGAACGCCTCGTTGTCAACCTCACGGGCTTGGACTGCACCACGTTCGTCGAAACGGCTTGCGCCCTGGCCATGACGCACCGACAAGGTAGCACCTCTTTTGCCGACTATTGCCGCAACCTCATGCGCCTACGCTATCGCGGCGGTGTGATGGACGGTTACCTCAGTCGGCTGCACTACTTCACGTGGTGGCTGCACGACAACGTGGACAAGGGCCTCTTCACCGAAGTGCGCGACAACAAGCATTGGAACGCTCCGCTCACCGTGCGCAACCACTACATGACGAAACACTGGGAGCAGTACAAAATGCTGAAAGCCAATCCCGAGTTCGTGCCCGAAATCACGCGCATGGAACGCGAGGCCAATGGCCCCGATGGCACCTACCTGCCCGAAAGTGCGCTAAGCCTTGGTAAAGACCAACTCGCCTGCATCCACGACGGCGACGTCATCGGCATCGTCACTACAAAAGACGGCCTCGACTACTCCCACCTTGGTATCGCTGTGTGGGGACGCGACGACAAGCTGCACCTGCTCAATGCCTCAAGCGTCTATAAGAAAGTGGTGGAAGACAACAACACGCTCCATAAGTACCTCGGCGAACGAAAAACCTCAACGGGCATCCGACTGCTAAGGCTAAAGTAGCACAGCCCCCCTGGGATTGCGGACACCCTGGTATTGCTGACACCCTGGGAGCGCGGGCGCCTCGCCCGCATTCCTTGGAGCGCGGACACCTCGCCCGCATTCCTTGGAGCGCGGACACCCTGGGAGCGCAGTCCCCCTGGGAGCGCGGGCGCCTCGCCCGCATTCCTTGGAGCGCGGACACCCCTGGGAGCGCGGGCGCCTCGCCCGCATTCCTTGGAGCGCAGTCCCCCTGGGAGCGCAGTCCCCTCGCCCGCACCAAATCGCTGCCTCAGCAGCGAAAGTATGGGACGCAGGCATCCTCGCCCGCGTCCTATACAGCGACCTTTCGCCCGCACCCAACTCGCCACTCGTCACTCAAAATCCCCCCTATGCGTAAACTACTAACCCTTACGAGTTGCCTCCTCTGCGCCCTTTGCGCCAACGCGCAGACACAGACCATGTACGACGCCATCACTGGCCTTTCCTACCACTACGTAGATAGCGAAAAAAGCACTGTATGCACCTTCTATAGCGAAGAGCAACCCTACGTGGGCCACCTTAAAATCCCTGCCCACTTCACCCACGACGGCCGCACACTGACCGTCACCGAGATAGGCTATCTGGCAGGGCTGAAGAAAGACACGCTACTCACCGAACTCACCATTCCCGAAACCGTCACGCACATCTACGATGCGGGCAACATCAGTGCGTGCCCCAACCTGAAGAGCATCCACGTTGCCGCCGGCAACCCACATTTCAAGGACGTGCAAGGCCGCATGGTCGTATCGAAGAAAGGCGACACGCTCTTTGCCGTGCCTCCCGCCCTTGAGGGCGCGCTGAACCTCCCTGCCTCAATACGCTACATTAAGCAAAATGCCATTTGCGAATGCCACGCCCTCACCGCTCTCACGCTGACAGGCGTGGAAGCGATGGACGATTGGGCCGTCACCAACTGCGAACGCGTCAAGGTGCTAAACCTTGGCAACAAGCTGAAAGGCCTCGACGGCGACGGCATCTACGGCATGACGGCTGTAGAGCAATATGCCGCCAGTCACGCCAATCCCTACCTCAAAGCCGCCAGCGGCATCCTCTTCTCTAAGGACGGCAAAACGCTGATGGCCTACCCCGCCGCGCGCACAGCCCCCTACACCATTCCCGCCTCCGTCAGGCGCATCCACACGCTGGCCTTCGCCTTTTCGAAGTTGAAGAGCATCACGTTGCCAGCCACGCTCACCGCCGTTGGTGATGAAGCCTTCGTGGGGAGCGAACTTGAAGAAGTTGTTGTCAAATGCGACAAGGCCCAGTTTGGCCGCCACGTCTTCGCGCAGTGCGAAAAGCTCAAGACGGTGCGCTACGTTGGCGCGCCCACGGAAATACCCGACGCCGCCTTTTACAACTGCATCGCATTAGAAACACTCGAACTGCCTCTCAGCCTCCGCCGCATTGGCAGCAGTGCTTTCGACTTCAGCGGATTGAAAAGCATCGACATACCTCGTAACGTGCGCGAAATAGGTGCTTTTGCTTTTCGACATTTGCCCAGGCTTGAGCATCTGTCGTTGCCCACGTCGCAACTCGAACACATCGGCGAACAAGCATTCACAAACTGCACCTTCATTGACACGCTGCTGCTGCCCAACATCCGCACCATAGGCAAAGATGCGTTTCAATCTTGCAAGAACCTGGCTGTCCTCTACCTTGGCAACAAAGTCGATAGCATAGGGCAAGATGCGTTCGCCTATGCCGACAAACTTCGCTACATCTTCCTCGACGCTCCTGCCATTGGCAGCCGCTGGTTTGGCACGGCGCGGGCGAGGTGCATCGTATGGGGACCCAACGTGCGCAGGATTGAACCCGAAGCCTTCGACGGCAACGGACATGGCTACATCGCCCTATCGCCCACACCACCCACCAACCTTTGCAGCTTCAAAGGGCGCATAGACCCGCACCACGTACCAGCCCCCAGCATTCGTGTTCCCGTGGGCAGCGGAAAGGCTTACACCGAAGCCTTCAAAGACTCCGACCTTGTTCCTTACGAAAGCGAAATTGACCCCGAAGAACTCCGTAAGTCCCTACCCTTCGCTAACAAGTAAACACGAAATGATTTGAATGCACAGGCATCTCGCCTGCGGCATTTACAGGAAATGGGGCTGACTTTCAAAACATGAGAGGCGTGCCTGCAAGTTTTGCGGCGCGCCTTTGAAGTTTTCGCACAAGGCCATGAAGTTATAAATCTCGGCGGCAAATGTACATTTCTCGGCGGGAAATATATATAATCACGGCGGGAAATGTATATTTGCCGCCGAGATTTATAACTTCGCAACCCTTCCGTAAAACTTGCAAGGCGCAGCGTAGAAGATATAAAGCCTTGCAAAAAGTTCAGGAAGCGCACGCGCGCGTCTGAAAGGCCAGGTCAAGGCATCTTGTCGAAGGTTGAGAAGTTGGGTTTGCGCTTTTCGAGGAAAGCACGTCCGCCCTCTTGCGCTTCGTCGAGCATATAGTAGAGCATCGTTGCGTCGCCCGCCAGTTCCTGTATGCCCATCTGTCCGTCAAGCTCGGCGTTGAGTCCAGCTTTTATCATGCGCAGGGCGAGTGGCGAAAGCTCCATCATTTGTTCGGCCCAACTGACGTATTTGTCCTCCAGGGCTTCGGGTGGCACCACTTTGTTGACCATGCCCATTCGCTCGGCCTCATCGGCGGTGTATTGTCGGCATAGGAACCATATCTCGCGCGCCTTTTTCTGCCCTACGATGCGTGCGAGGTAGGAAGCGCCAAAGCCAGCGTCGAAGCTGCCCACGCGCGGCCCCGTCTGTCCGAAGCGCGCGGTAGAGGCTGCAATGGTGAGGTCGCACATGAGGTGGAGCACGTGGCCGCCCCCGATGGCGTAGCCGTTGACGGCGGCAATCACGGGTTTTGGCAACGAGCGCAACTGGCGTTGCACGCCCAGGACGTTCAGCCGCGGCACGCCGTCGTCGCCGACGTATCCGCCGCGCCCTTTGACGTGCATATCGCCGCCGGCGCAGAAGGCTTTGTCGCCAGCACCCGTCAGCACGACAACGCGCACGTCGGCGCGCTCGCGGCACTCGTGCAGTGCGTCGGCCATTTCTTGCACCGTCAGCGGCGTGAAGGCATTGCGCCAGCGCGGGCGGTTAATCGTTATGCGGGCTATGCCGCCATACTGCTCGAAGAGGATTTCTTCGTACTGCTTGATAGGTTTCCAAATGCGAGTCATATTGAGTGAAGAATGTTTGTGTTTCATGTTTTTGAAACCACTGCGAACACTTCAATCTCACAACGAGCACGGATCTTCTTTTTTAGTTGTGCTGGTTGTGGAATGTAGTGTATGTAGTGGTTCCCCCATTCATCGGCATAGCCCAACCTAAAGACCTACTTGCCTAATATCATGTTGACGAGCGTCGTAACGTCGCCCACGTTGACCGAGCCGTCGCCGTTGAGGTCGGCAGCAGCGGACATGGCGGTTTTGCCAAGTATCATGTTGACGAGCGTCGAAACGTCGCCCACGTTGACCGAGCCGTCGCCGTTGAGGTCGGCGGGGTCGGCATCGTTAGGATCGCCCAGTCTGAGATAAGCGACGGGGTCGCCGTCGGTGCCGACGATGGCCTTTCCGCCACCTTCGCCGTAGGCAGCGACTGATGCTCCCTCGGGTTCAAGCACTTCGCAGTTGATGAGCGAGATGTCTTTGAAGTCCATAATGGCTGCAGCTGTGGCGTTGATGGTGGCTTTACCCGTAAAGGCTAAGCTTTCGGCGGTATTCTTCTGCATGCCTGCGATGCCCCATTTGCACTTGTCGATGACGAGGTCGGCGCAATTCAGCCACGCCACCCCGCCTTGCCGCATATAGATGGCCGTAGAGTTGTTGCTCGTGACGGACATCTTGAGGCGGTGCGGGGCATTCAGCAGGATGTTTTTGCTCGAGCGAATGATGTTGGTCTTAGCACTGAGGGTGCAAGGCGCGTCGGTGGTAATCATCAGCAAGTCGTCGCCCGTGTATTCGATGAGATAGCTCCCGCTGTAGTCGATGTCCTTGTGGATAACGAGATTGGGCACCACGCCGTTGAATTCCTCGTAAGTGACAGAGCCGTCGCCCAGTATATCGTAGCCTGCTAATTTCACCACTTCCTTGCCGCAGACGGTGACGGGAAGAATGGAAGCGTTGCCAGCAATAGACATTGAGCAAACGAGCTGCTTATCTTTCGTGTATTGCCACGGGATATCCTCATTATACGTAGCCCCTACTGGGTCAACGACTTTGCAGCTGTAGTAGTCCACCGTGCCGAAGCCATTTATCACGCCATTGCTACCCTTCAAGCTGGCCGAAACGTTGTCGAAGACAAGGGCATCGCTCTCGCCTCCTTTCAGGGCGTTAGCCTTTCCATCAGCCTCGATAGTCAGCGCGCGAAGCATCAGTGTAGTTCTGGCGTTGGCCGTGCCGATGCAGCTTGAGTTGGAAGAGACCATCGTAAGCTTTGGATTGCTGCCCACGCCTTTCAGTTCTAAGTCGTGACGGCTTTGATAGATGCAATACGAAGCACTCTCCATCGAGCAGTTGCCCTCCACTTGTACGCTCAGTTTCGAACTCAGCGCAAGATTGTTGAGGGCTGCGGACGACTTCGTGTTGCGAAGCGTGGCATTCTTCAATGTCAACACATTCTCGTTGGGCAGGTAATACACTTCGCCCGTAATGCCGGTGCCCTTGACGGGATAGAAGTTGGAGCTTGTCACCGTTGTCTCGCCCACAGAGAGCATAAAGCTTTTCGAACCCGTTAAGAACTTGACCGTCCCCGTGGCGTTCTTGCCGCCGGGTGTGCTTACGATGTCGCTTCCACTCTCAAAGAGGAACAAGCCGTCGCTGTCCTCCCAATAGTGGTCGAAGGGGATATTGAAAGACTTAGCAAAGATTGTGCCATTTGAATAGGAGGGCGCATAAGCCGTGAGGTTTCCCTTCTGATTGGCAGGAATGCTCAGCGTTGCGACTTTGAGGGCTTCGCTGCTTGTTGCACTAACATCGGCAGACACGTCTCTCAGCACAAGTACGCCACTTACCTTAATACCCTGCTTATAGCCTGACACGCGAAGAGACGATATTCCTGCGGCTGAACCGTATAGGTCTAACTTGCCGCCGCACGCAATGGCCGTTGCCGGATTCGAAAGTGAGCCAGCTGAAATCTGACACGCATTCCCCACGTTGATGTTCAAGCTGCCTACGGAAGAGATACACGTCGTGGCACTCGTGCCGCTGGGGGGAGTTATCGTGGTCTGGTTCAGGTATAGTGTGTTGGTCTGCGGGTCGTATTCCGCAGGATTTGACAGGCCGTCGATAGCCTCGTGAATATACCGATAGTTGCCGCTATGTATGGGAAAGCCTAAAACATCGAGGTTGTAGTACTTGCCGAAGTGGACATAGCTATTGCCTATGACGGTGCCGTTCGCATCGCACACGCTATGTTTCGACGTATTGAAGCTGCCAGTCTTTCCGCCAGAGTCGCTACTATGGAAAAAGAGGCCATAACCACTGCCGTAGGTTATGCTCTGAATGTTGCTGACGCTGGCCGTCTTGCCTCGAGCACGAAGGTGCGCATACTGCCCGATATAGAGGCTTTCGCCCGATGTGCCGTCAGTTCCTCGAATGCCATAGGCACCGTCAGCGTCAACATCGACGCTTCGAAAGGAGACTTTGCAACTTGTATTTATTCCCAAAGCACTATTTGACGTTGAAGTCAGCATAAGCTTTGCGTAGGCATTATAGCGGCGCGTAATGGTACACCAGTCGGCTTCCCCTGCTAAGCGCAGGGCGCGATAGTTGCTTGATAAGGTGCATTGGCCCACCACTTCGATGGTCAAGCCAATACCAACGTAGATGGCATCGTTGTTTCCAGCGTTCATAACCACGTTGTCCAAGATAAGCTTTTTGCTCGTGCCCGAACCTGGCACGAAGGTGATGGTTCCCTGCTTAATGGCCGAGAGGGACGACGAACTATACTTCGACTGAGTAGTAAGGCTTATGGTCGTACCAGCCAACTGAACGACAGCAGCTCCATCGGCTACAGCTACTAATGCTACGAGGGCAAAGACGAAGGTTAAAACTATGTGTTTCATTGTTATAAAAGATAATATGTAGATAAATGAAAGGGTTAGTTCGTGTGTCTTTAAGTTCTTAGGCTTTTAGGTCTTAGGTTTGAAACCACTACGAACACTACCCTCACTCAACGTGCACAGCTCTCTTTAGTCTTAAAGATGTACCGAGGTTGTAGTGGTTTCACACTGTCGGCGTAGCCTAATGTTTTATGTTGATTGTTTTGCTAAAGGGTTACTTATCTTGCGGGGGCATCCAGGGGAAAACTTCCAGCAGACGGGGTCGAGGTGCAGGGTCAGTGGTCGGTTCTAAGAGCCATTGCAGTTCGACAAGAGCAAAATTATAGAAAAAACTATCTTCGTCACTACAACTGTAGGTGCTTTCATCCGCGCATCGGTATTCTATACCAAAACTCTTGCATAAGCCTTGCGCATTCGTATTGTGCGATCCACATACGAGCCGCTGCGCGTTGGTTCGCTTCACACCGTCCATCTCTCGCAGTATCATACCGCCGCCATCGTTGATGAGCAGGATGCGGAGGTCGGCAGGCGCATCGTTCCAGAGGGCGTTTGAGTCGTAGAAGAAGCTGAGGTCGCCCGTGACGAAGAGCGTAGGCCCTGCCGCACGCTGGCTGTAGCCCCATGCCACGGACATACTGCCCTCGATGCCGTTCACGCCACGGTTGCAGAATGTGGGCACGAGGCCGCTATCCAAATAGTGGTCGGCGGTGCGAACAGCGAGGCTATTAGCGAGATGCAGCGAGGCAGGCATATATTCTTTTAGTGCTGAGCATAGGCTACCAGTCAAACCCAACAAATATGGATCACCAGAGTAGTGCTTCCAGAATGTGCTAAGACAATCGTTCATAAAGTTATCCAACCTCTCGCGCATTCGTTGCACTTCGGCATTGGGTTGCAACTCGCGGTACAGCTGAGCTAAGGCGCACTGCGTGTCGCCGCGCACAACATAGCGCAGGTTGCAGAACGTGTCGGGCGTGCGGTTGGGCTGTTCCTCGATGCGAACCGTGAACGCACCAAGCATCGTTTGCAAGGCACGGGGGGCGGTGATGAAGTTGCCGCCTACATGGACGATAGCCAGCTGCTCGATTGACAGAGGCTCTTCGTTGTTTTGCAATTCGAAAGCACTGAGATAGAGGCTGCCGGGCAGGTTGGATAGATAGTCGGGCAGCAGCAGTGCCTTATTCTCCTCGAAGAGACGCGTGGCCACATCGAGTCTGCCGCGCTCCCACTGTCCGCACACAAGAATAGGACAAGTGGCGGCGCGTATCTCGTCGATGACGTTACGAGGAATGGGGTTCTCGGCAATGGGGCTTATGTCCTTTATGACGCGCTCACTGGGTAGTTCGTAAGTCGTGAAATCGTAGAGAGGTTCGTCAATGGGCACGTTGATATGTACGGGACCTCGTTGCAAGCTGTTCAGAGCCTCGTTGATGAGCTGGTTGTTGTGGCGATGCTCGTCCTCGGTGTGTGCTTCCTTTATATTATAGGTCTGCGCAAAGGGCCGCATAACGCCTTGCTGCGGTAAAGTCTGCCCCATAAGCTGCCCTATGCGGGGAGCCGGACGGTCGGCAGAAACGATAAGCAGGGGCAAGCCGCGCTCGGCCGCTTCGGCCACGGCGGGCATGGTGTTGAGCACTGCCGTTCCGCTCGTCACGCACACCAGCACGGGCCTGCACTGCAAGGCCAAGCTCATGCCTATGGCGGCAAAGGCGGCGCAGCGCTCGTCGGTAACCCCCACGGCCTTGATGCCTGCGCCAACGAGGGTATGCGTCAGCGGCGCATTGCGCGAGCCTGGGCAGAACACGCCGTCGCGCACGCCGTGCGCTTTCAGCAAGGCGGCAAGCTGGCAGATATGTGCGTGGGAGGAGAACATGGGGGGGATGACGAGGTTTAGTTCTTCTGTGTTGTCGAAGGCCGCAGAGTTATCGGAGTTATCGGAGGAGTTAGAAGAGACCACGCGCTCAGACTTCTTTCAGACCCATTTCAGCTGCTCGCTGCTTGATGAAGGCGAGGGCGGGTTCGTAGACGTTGGGCACGATGCCGTCGAGGATTGCATCTTTCAGGGCTGCTTTCAGCACGCCCACTTCTTTGCAAGGCGGTAGGCCGAAGAGGTGCATGATTTCGTCGCCGCTGACAGGCGGTTGGAAATTACGGATGCGGTCTTTCTCTTCTATGTCAATAAGCTTCTGACGCACGAGCTGGAAGTTGTCACGAAAGCGTTGCTTGCGTTGCTCGTTGCGGCTGGTGATGTCGGCATCGCAGAGCGTCATGAGGTCGTCGATGTCGTCGCCAGCCTCGAAGAGCAGGCGGCGCACGGCACTGTCGGTCACTTCGTCGTCGGCAATGGCAATGGGGCGCATGTGGAGGTCCACGAGCTTCTCAACGTAGTGCAGGCGTTCGTCCAGGGGCATCGTCATCCGCTTGAAGAGCGGGCGCAGCATCTTGCGCCCAATGTAGTTGTGGTTGTGGAAGGTCCAGCCCACGGCGGGTTCCCAGCGTTTACTGCGCGGTTTGCCTATATCGTGAAGCAAGGCTGCCCAACGCAGCCAAAGGTTATCGCTAACACGAGCAACGTTGTCGAGCACTTCCAAGCTGTGATAGAAGTTGTTTTTGTGGGCACGCCCGCCCCGCGTTTCCACGTTGTCGAGGGCGGCCACTTCGGGCAGTATGAGTTCCAGAAGCCCACAGCGTTGCAACTCTACCAAGCCGATGCTGGGCTGGGGAGCGAGCAGTATCTTATTGAGCTCAACGAGTATGCGTTCATGCGAAACAATGTCGATGCGATGTCGGTTTCGCTCGAGGGCCTCGAAGGTTTCTTCTTCAATGCGAAAGTTGAGTTGAGTGGCAAAGCGCACGCAGCGCATCATGCGCAGGGGGTCGTCGCTGAAGGTGATGTCGGGGTCGAGGGGCGTGCAGATAATGCCGTCGCGCAGGTCGTAGCGTCCCTGGAAAGGGTCAACAAGTTCGCCGAAGCGGTCGGCATTCAGGCAGATGGCCATCGCGTTGATGGTGAAATCGCGCCGATTTTGGTCGTCTTCCAACGTGCCGTCCTCCACGATGGGCTTGCGGCTCTCGCGGTGGTAGCTCTCGCGCCGGGCGCCGACAAACTCCACCTCCATATCGCCATACTTCACTTGCGCCGTCCCGAAGTTGCGAAAAACGCTCAAGTGGGCACCGCGCCCGAGGCGGTGAGCAAAAGCACGTGCTATGTCGATGCCCTTGCCCACGACCACCACGTCGATGTCGCCCGTAGGGCGTTCGAGGAAGAGGTCGCGCACGTAGCCGCCTACGACGTAGCATTCAACCCCAAGCTTGTCGGCAGTTTCGGACAAGAGGGTGAAAACCTTGTGCTGACGCAACAGCGCGGCCAGCTCAACATTCGTCAGATTTCTCATTGCACCGCAAAGATAGTACTTTTCGGCCATAACCGAAAGCCTTTATAAGAATAAGTGACGAGTGACGAGCGACAAGTGACGAGTGACGAGTGACAAGTGACAGTCGCCAAAGTTCAGTATGTTGCGTTGTCAACGCAACATACCCATCCCCCCCGCCACTTCTACTGGAAGCGCGGATGCCTCGCCTGCATTATAGGACACCTGCGTCCCATACGCTTCACCCCTGCAACGCTTCGCAGAACTGTCGCAATTCGGCGGCGTGGCGCCCTGGAAGCACGACGTGGTGGTTGCCAATGGGACGCGTCAGGAAGTAGTTGGCATCGGTTGGATGGTCGAGCCGCAAGTGGAACTGCGTGCGACACAAATTGGGCGCGGCGGTGCACTGCGTCAGCGTGGCTTCGGCAGCAAAACATTCCGACAAATCGCCCGACACCTTAAAGAGCGTCACAGCTCCCGCCTCAGCATAGCCGCAAATGCCAACACCTATGCCCGACTCGAAGTGCGTATCAAGCTCGTAGCGGCTGACGAGGTCGAGGGGAATGGTGCAATGCGCCATGAGGAGTTCGCCCGTCGAAGGATTGATGCTGGCGGGGTTCGACTGGAAGCTGGACGTGCCGAGCAGCATCCGCACAATAGCCATCGACAGCATCGCAGGCACGTCGCCCTCGCAACCTGCCGTGAAGCCTTCAGCCCCGAGCCGCGCCAATGCCATGCAGCCCGTGTTGCGAACAGCCGTCAGTAGGTCGAAGCAGCGCAGCGTAAATCCCTGTAACGCCTCTTCGCGCACCAAGCGCGCCAATGCCTCGTATATGCGCATAGCACCCGGCAGTGCCTGCTGCACTTCGGGCCTGTCGGAAGAGATAGCAAGCGGCGACACGGGCGTTTCTTCATAAACGTTCAGCAGTCGCTCCATCGGTATGTCAATGAGCTCCACTCCCAACTTGCGCCTTACGGCTTCGTAGTCGGCCTGACTGGAAATAAGCCAGTCGGAGGGCTGCCCTATCACGCCGTAGCGCGCGCCCTGCAACTTCGCCCTGGCCTGCGCTGCACGTTCCAGGGCGGCTATGCGCGCGCCAACGTAGCTCGTTTCGCCGTGAAGTATCTCGCCGCGAAGACCTTGTTGGCGCAGATACGACAATATCTCGAGCGAGGCAGCCAGCGAGTTCGACGTGGCAGAGGCTAAAAGCACAAAGGGCGCGCCGTCCGCCTTCGCCCTTAGTTCGGGCAAGAGCGTCCGAAACAGACCCTCCGTGCCGCCTGTACGCACGAAGATAACGGCGGGTTGAACGTGGCCGTAGGCTGTGAAATCGTCTTCGTGGAGCACGTAATCGTGCGTCAGCGAATCAAGAAACGCCTGCGTGGCGGTGCTCACCAACTTCTTGTCGTGAAGCGGCGATGTCAGCGTAAAGATATGTAGTGCCATAACTAATTCAAGTTTCGGATGTTTGAGGAGTTAAGGGAGTTAAAGGAGTTAAAGACGATACTTTTGATGCCCATATAACATGCCTATAAGACTATCGTCTTTAACTCCTCAGCAGCCATAGGCTGCGATAACTCCTTCTAACTCCTAACTAACTAAAATGTATCTCGTAGCCAGCTTGCAGCGTGGCGCCTGGAGCCAGCACGTTGATGAGTTCGCGGGCGGGCAATTCGCCGTGGAACGTTTCGCGGTCCCCAATGCCCCACCAGGGTTCTATGCAAACGAAGGGGGCATTCTTGCCGTAAGGGCTCCACACGCCCACGGCGGGTGCCAGGCTGTGAACGCGCACGTAGGGCTGTCCGTCGGCTCGTAGCAGCGTGATGGCCTCGGTCTGGCAGCGATCGAAAATCAGCGCATCGTTGCGGAACGTTTCCTCCGTAAAGGCTACATCGCAGCCGCCTGTGGTGGGCACGTCGGCATAGTCGTCGTCGATGTTGCCGCCTGGTGTCACGAGGCGCGTGCGATAGGTGGCCTGCGCATCACGGTCGGCGCGCGGCGTGAGGCGCAACGTGCCGTGCATGGGTTCGCCCGCAGCAAGGTCGGGCAGGTTGAAGGCGGGATGGCCACCAATGGACACGTACATCGTCTGGCTACCTGGGTTCAGCACGCGCCAGCGCACTTGCAGCTCGCAATCCTTCAGCCGATAGCGCACACGCAGGCGAAAGGCGTAGGGATACAGCTCCAGCGTCTGCGGCGTACTTGTCAGCTCGTAGGTAACGCTCTTCTCCGTCTGCTTCTGCAACGTGAAGTCCATCATGCGCGCAAAACCATGGCGCGGCATCCCCTTGAAAAGTTTGCCGCCAACGCGGTATTCATCGTCAAGACAACCGCCCACAAAAGGGAACAACAAGGGCGAACGCCCCGCCCAATACGCAGGGTCGCCCTGCCAAATGTACTCGTGACCTTCAGCGTTCATCACGCTCTGAAGCTCTGCGCCGTGGTTGCTGATACGAACGCGCAGATATTCGTTCTGTAATGTTTCCATCGTAGTATATATATAATATTGTGTGCTAACGCAAGCTAATGATGATGAGCAAAGTTACGTATTTCACAGCACACTGCCAACATTTTCTTTGCAAATTTTCTTGCCTGCGGCCTTTCTTGTCCATAAGAAAATCTTAATTTTGCAGCACCGAAACTTGGGCTTTGTATGTACATCACGATTTCAGGAAACATGGGCAGCGGTAAAACCACGCTGACAAATATGCTTGTAGAGCACTACGGCTGGACGCCGCGCATCGAGCAAGTGGACGAAAACCCCTACCTTGAGGACTACTATCACGACATTTCGCGCTGGTCGCTGAACCTCGAAGTGTTCTTCCTCAAAGAGCGGTTTCGCGACTTGCTGACCATTGCCCAGTCCTCCGACACAATCATACAAGACCGCTCCATCTTCGAAGGCGTCTATGTCTTTGCAGCCAACAACCACGACATGGGCAACCTCTCCGACCGCGACTTTCAAACCTATATGGAGCTGTTCGAGTCGATGATGATGGTGGCAAAGTTTCCCGACTTGATGATTTACCTCCGAGCCAGCGTGCCACACCTCGTGGAGAACATACAAAAGCGCGGACGCGAATACGAACAAGGCATTTCGCTCGACTACCTGAAAGGACTCAACACGCGCTACGAGGACTTCATCTTCAACCACTACCAAGGACGCGTCCTCGTCATCGAAGTGGACAACATCGACTTCCAACACCGCCCCGAAGACTTCCGCAACATCATCAACCGCATCGACGCCGAACTCTTCGGATTGTTTAAGTGACGAGTGACAAGTTGTCCTATATGTTGCGTTGCCAACGCAACATGCTAAGCATCGGCAAAGCCAAACACATGAAACAGCAGAAAGCTTAAACCCATAAACCCCATCCCACCATGCACATCGCCATTGCTGGAAACATAGGTAGCGGAAAGACCACGCTCACCAAAATGCTCAGTAAGCACTACGGCTGGATACCGCGTTTCGAACCCGTCGAACACAACCCCTACCTCGACGACTTCTATGCCGATATGCCCCGCTGGTCGTTCAACTTGCAAGTCTATTTCCTCAACAAGCGTTTCAAGGAGGTAGTAGAAATCAGCAAGAGCCAGGACGTCATCATTCAAGACCGCACCATCTTCGAAGACGCGCGCATCTTCGCGCCCAACCTCCACGAAATGGGCATGATGAGCGACCGCGACTTCCAAAACTACAGCGACCTCTTCGACCTGATGATGTCGCTCGTAGAGTTGCCCGACCTGATGATCTACATCCGAAGCAGCATCCCCAACATCGTTTCGCAAATACAGAAACGCGGACGCGACTACGAAAAGAGCATACGCATCGACTACCTGCAAGGGCTCAACAAACGCTACGAAGAATGGATTGCTGGCTATAAAGGTCACCTCATCATCGTTGATGGCGACAAAACGAAGTTCGAAAACAGCCTCGATGACTTCCGCACCATCACCGACATGATCGATGCCAAACTCTTCGGCCTCTTCCCCATGGACTAAGACCTCAAACCAAACTCGCAACCTTGACCGACACGGACTTTATGCGCTTAGCCCTGCAAGAAGCACGGCAAGCCGAAGCTGAGGGCGAAATACCCGTAGGTGCCGTTGTGGTATGCAACGGACGCACCATCGCCCGGGCTCACAACCTGACGGAGACGCTCACCGATGTCACGGCCCACGCCGAGATGCAGGCCATCACCGCCGCCGCCAATGCCCTGGGCGGGAAATACCTCGACGTCTGCACCCTATACGTCACGCTCGAACCCTGCACGATGTGTGCCGGCGCGCTGGGGTGGTCGCAACTGGGCCGCCTCGTCTATGGTGCCTCCGACCCCCGCCGAGGCTTCAGCCTCACAGCCCCCGAAGCCCTGCATCCCCGCACAGAAGTAACGGCGGGCGTGATGGAAGAAGAATGCGCACAGCTCCTCAAGACCTTCTTCAAAAAGAAAAGGTAACGAAACGCCGCCCCTACCCTCCCCCTCATGGCTCAACACAACGACTTAGGACGCCTCGGCGAAGACATCGCGCTGGAATACCTCACGCGCAAAGACTATCGCCTGCTGCAACGCAACTGGCACGCGGGCCACGAGGAAATCGACATCATTGCCGACCATTACGGCGAAGTGGTCTTTGTGGAGGTGAAAACGCGCAGTCGCGAAGGCCGCTACACCGCCCTCGCCGCCGTCGATGCCGCCAAGCGCGACCACCTCATTGCAGCAGCCCGCGCCTACCTCTTCACCACCCAGCGCGATGCCCCCTTCCGCTTCGACATCATCACCATCGTGGGCGAAGCGCCACCCTACAAGCTCCACCACTATCGCAACGCCTATCACATAAAATAGACCGCACGAAGTAAAAAAAGTTGCCAAAACATTTGGCTTGTATCAAACATTGTTGTAATTTTGCACCGCAAAACAAAAAACGAACATCGCGGAGTGGAGCAGTTGGTAGCTCGCCAGGCTCATAACCTGGAGGTCGCTCGTTCGAGTCGAGCCTCCGCAACCAAGACCTCAACGCCTTATTTTCCCAACGGAAGTAAGGCGTTCTTCTTTTTTCATACATCGCACTGCATGCGGCAATCGGCGGCAAGCAGGACGCGTGCCTGCGGCAACTTTTAGCCAACAGCAATAAAAGCAGAAACTGACAAGCCCCCTCTTCGCCTATCATCGCTGACTGCAAAAAATCTTAGAAAAAAACATGGCGCGGTGCTTTGCTTTATGGCAAAAATTTTGTATCTTTGCGCTTTCAAATTCAAAAGCACCACCGTTATGCAGACAGTACAGGTTCGGGACAAGCAATTCGCCATTTCCATTCCCGAGGCGAAAATCAGAGAGAGAGTGACTGAAGTTGCAGCCGAAATAAGCCGCGACTACGAAGGAAAGAAACCGATTTTCCTCGCCGTACTGAACGGTGCCTTTGTCTTTGCAGCCGACCTGATACGAGGCATCACCACCGACTGCGAAATCACCTTCACCCGCTTCAGCAGCTACGAAGGCATGGGCAGCACGGGCAACGTGGAGCAGCTCATGGGCATCAAAGAGAGTTTGAAAGATCGCCACGTCGTCATCGTCGAAGACATCATCGACTCCGGACTGACGATGAAGCACCTGCTCGAAACCGTCAAATCCCTCGGACCGAAAGACGTGCAAATAGCCGCCCTCCTACTCAAGCCCGATAACCTGCGCGAGAACCTCGACATCAAATACTGCTGCTTCCGCATACCCAACGACTTCATCGTGGGCTACGGCCTCGACTACGACGGCGAAGGGCGCAACCTCAGCAGCATCTACACGGTGGTGGGTTAGTGGCAAGCAGCCAGCTTCACCCGCATCGTCCCCACATGTTGCGCTGTTAGCGCAACCACCCCACAAGCATTCCGCAAAGACTAAGCAACAAACCAACCATATCCCTTCCCAATGAAAAACATCGTTATCTTCGGTGCACCAGGTTCCGGCAAAGGCACGCAAAGCGACCTCCTTGTCAAGAAATACGGGTTGCGCCACATCAGCACGGGCGACGTGCTTCGCGCTGAAATCAAAAACGGAACCCAACTCGGACAAACGGCTAAGGCCTACATCGACAAGGGCCAACTCATCCCCGATGCCCTAATGATAGACATCCTTGCAGCTACCTACGATGCCCTTTGCCCCTGCGAAGGTGTTATCTTCGACGGTTTTCCCCGCACCATTCCCCAAGCCGAAGCACTGAAGCAGATGCTCGCTGAGCGTGGCACGGAAGTCAGCGTCATGCTCGAGCTGCAAGTGCCCGACGACATGCTCATCACGCGCCTCGTGGAGCGTGGTAAGGTCAGCGGACGAGCCGACGACAACGAAGAAACCATCAAGGCACGCCTGCAAGTTTACCACAACCAAACCTCGCCCCTGGCACAGTGGTACGAGCAAGAAGGCAAACGCGTGGCCGTGAAAGGCTATGGCGACATTGCCGACATCAATGCTGAGCTCTGCAAAGCAATCGACAACGTATAACCGCACTGCTTTCATCAAACGGACAACACAAATTACACGAGTTTTGATCATCACGAACTACGAGTGAGCAACTCCCCCGAAGCGTGACAATCAAAATTCGTGTAATCTGTATCAATTCGTAACACCCCACTCTTTCTCTATGGAATCCAACTTCGTTGACTACGTGAAGATATATTGCCGTTCGGGCAAAGGCGGACGCGGTTCGATGCACCTTCATCGCGCCAAATACATGCCCAACGGCGGGCCCGACGGTGGCGACGGCGGACGCGGCGGCAACGTCTATCTGCGCGGCAACCACAACTACTGGACCCTCCTACACCTACGCTACGAGCGCCACGTCTTTGCTGGCAACGGGCAACCAGGCGGGAAGGCACTGCGCCACGGCGCCGACGGCGAAGACCGCTACATCGACGTGCCGTGCGGCACCGTGGCCTACGATGCCGAAACGGGTAAGTATCTGTGCGACGTCACCGAAGACGGACAAATCGTCACCCTGCTGAAAGGCGGGCGGGGCGGTAAAGGCAACTGGCAGTTCCGCTCGGCAACCAACCAAACACCGCGCTACGCACAGCCTGGCGAGCCAATGCAGGAACAGATGGTCGTGCTCGAGTTGAAACTTCTGGCCGACGTGGGCCTCGTAGGTTTCCCCAACGCGGGAAAGAGCACCCTGCTCTCGGCCCTCTCGTCGGCACGCCCAAAAATTGCTAACTATCCCTTCACCACCCTCGAACCCTCCTTAGGCATCGTCCCCTACCGCGATGCGCGTTCGTTCGTGATGGCCGACATCCCCGGCATCATTGAGGGCGCTGCCGAAGGCCGCGGACTGGGCCTGCGCTTCCTGCGCCACATAGAGCGCAACTCGCTCTTGCTCTTTATGGTGCCAGGCGACACGGACAACATCCGCCGCGAATACGAAATCTTGCTCGACGAACTGCGGAAGTTCAACCCCGGCATGCTCGACAAACACCGCGTGCTGGCCATAACGAAAAGCGACCTGCTCGACGACGAACTCATCGAGATGCTGAGCGAAGACCTACCCTCCGACCTACCCGTCTGCTTCATCTCGGCCGTGGCGGGCAAAGGCCTCACCGAGTTGAAAGACCTCTTGTGGAGCGAACTCAACAGCGAGAGCAACAAACTGGCAGGCATCACCGAAGGCGGCTCCATCGTCCACCGCGACCGCGACATGGACGTGTTGCAACACGACTTCTCCGACTGGGAACAAGACTGGGACGACGATGCCGACGACGACGACGAAATCCTCGAATACGACCTCGAAGACCTCGAAGAAGCATAAACCTTTGCCGCAATAAAAGATAGGGAATAGGCGCAAGAAACTACCCATTTCGGATACGCGCCAAGGGCTTAGCCCTACCCAATTCATACCTTCGCCAACGTCCCTGTCTTCGCGTTCTTCGCCACTTTCGCGCCTTGGCAGCCTCGCTTTCATCGCCTGAAAGAGATACAAAACGCCTTTTTAGAAACTTCAGAAAGTTATCCCACCACCCGCCGCTCCCTATGACAGCCTTTTCCCGCACCCGCCTCCTTCTTGGCCATGAACCCGTTGAGCACTTAGCCCTGTGCCACGTCTGCGTGTTTGGCGTGGGCGGCGTTGGTGGCTACGTGGCCGAAGCGTTGGCGCGAACGGGCATTGGCGCACTCACCCTCGTTGATGCCGACGTCGTTGACGAGAGCAACCTCAACCGCCAAATCATTGCCTTGCGCTCCACCATAGGCCAGCCAAAAGTAGAGATCTGCGCTGCGCGAATAGCCGACATCAATCCCGCGTGCCGCGTCACACCGCTACAGCTGTTCTACCTCCCAGAGAATGCCGCTGCCGTCAACCTTCAGGCATTTTCCTTCGTGGCCGACTGCATCGACACCGTGGCCGCCAAAGTGGAAATTGCGCGCCGATGCGCGGCGCTCGGTGTGCCGCTCGTTAGCAGCATGGGGGCTGGCGGGAAACTCGACCCTATGGGCTTCCGCGTTTCCGATATCGCCAAGACGCACACCGACCCGCTGGCAAAAGTGATGCGCCGCAAATTGCGCGACTTGGACATCCCCCACCTCACTTGCGTCTGGAGCCCCGAACTGCCCATTCGCCCCAAAACCGTCGCCAACGCCGAGCCAGCCGCCACCAAGACACCCCCACCCTCGTGCGCCTTCACGCCCGCCGCCGCCGGCCTGCTCATCGCCTCCCACATTGTTAGGAGCCTCATCGGCGAAACACAATAAGCCGTCTATAAACGCTGAAAGCCTTTGCGCAACTATTCGTGCAAAGGCTTTTATTTTACTACAACAGCAATAGCATTACCATTTAAGCCTCAAAACTTTACGATGCGGCCTTGAAGTTTCGCTCCAAAGCCTGCAAACTTTCCCTTCAGCCCACGAAGTTATAAATCTCGGCGGCAAATGTACATTTCTCGGCGGCAAATATATATTTCTCGGCGGCAAATGTACATTTCCCGCCGAGATTTATAACTTTATGGCTTAAGGGGAGAACTTAAAGGGGGGCGCGCAAAACTTAGAAGGGCACCAAAAAAGTTTGAAAAGTATGTAGGGGCGCAGAGCGGCACGAGGCAACTTTCACAGCTCCACTGCGAACATTCATATCAACCACTGCGAACATTCTTATAGCCCACTGTAAACATTCTTATCGACCACAGCAAACATTCTTATCAACCACTGCAAACATCCTTATCGACCACTGCGAACATTCTTATTGCCCACTGCAAACATTCTTATAGCCCAACTTCAATCACTGCGCACTCCCCGCCGCGCAGCGTGGGGAGCATGAGGGCGAGCAGCGTGCCCTTGCTGGTGGTGGCGAGCGGCTCGCGCGCTGTTCCGCCGTCGGCAGGCATCATGGGCAGTAGGCGTGCCGTTTTTGCGGCAGCGCTGATGGTGGGGCGCAGGGGCTTGTCGGTCAGGTTCACACACAGCAGGTGGGCCGTGCGCGCATCCTTCGAGAAAACGCCAACAAGCAGTCCGTCTTGCGAACTGCGCAAGACAGGCGTTTTTCGGCCCACGGTCTGCACCACGTCGGCGCGTTCGCCGCGAGGCACGTTGGCGAAGTAAGCACCTTCCCACCGCTCGTTCATCACGATGGGGGCCAACGTCTGGCGCACGTAGTTGTTGGCCGCGCTGGCCGCGTAATACTGCGACGTGGGACGGCGACGCGTGTCGAGCAGTGCGTTGTAGTCGTAGCGTGGCAGCAGGATGCCGTAGAGGTCGTAACGCCCCGTGCGATAGTTCTTCAGCGTGAGTTTATAAAGGAAATTTTCCTTGTGGCTCGCCATCTCCTCGCTCAGGTCGCCGTCGGGTCTGCGCTCGCACCAGATGCGTCCCGCCGCGTCTTGTGCAAGGAGCAGTTGACCCTCCATCCAGAAGTGGTCGATACGCCCCGCTGTAGCAGACTTCTTCAGCTCACGCAAGCGGTGCCAGCCCGCCGTGCGCGATAGCTCGTAGAGGTAAGTCTCCTCAAGGCCGTAGAGCCTGCCTTCGTGGCTGATGAGCTGCACGATGTAGCGTCCGCCTGCCTCCGTTCGGGCTGCGAAGTTTTTCCTTGCGGGCTGATAGTCCCAAAACACGTAGGTTGTCTTGTCGCTTTGCACGGCGAGGTCGGCCTTGCCGTTGACGTCGAAATCGGCCACGACGGGTATGGCGCCTGGGCCAGCCCCAATGGCTGGCTGTTGGCGTGACGTGTCGGGAAACTTCGGAAAGGGAAACGACGAGAGCTTCAGTGTGAGCGATTGCTTGCCATCGCCTTGAGGCGAAAGCACGAGCAGCGTGGCATCGGCGCGCAGGAGCAAGAGCTCGTCGAGGCCGTCGCTGTCGATGTCGCCCGTGAAGGGAATGCCCTCGCCTACGCCGCCGCGCGTCCAGTCGCACCGTTTCGTCGTTTCGCTACGGTCGGCCTTAGCATATTTCACGCTCCACGTTCCGCCCCCTTCGGGCGAGTAGAGAGCCAAGTCGGCATAACCATAGGCATTGTCGCGCAGGCGGCACAAGAACTTCTGGGCTGGTTCGCCTGGCAATTCGGCATAGAGGCGCTGGTTCCACCCGGGCTTCGTGCGATAGTCGAAGTCGCGACGAATGTCGCCCGTCTCGTAGCGGTCGTAGGTGAAATAGAGCAGGCCCTTTGCACCGTATGCCATGGGCGCGAAGGCAGAGAGCCAGAGAAAGGCGCGCTGGCTGTTCGGGTCGCGTCGCGCCACGTCGGAACGCGTCATGATGTAGCTCCAGAGCGGCCGCTCGCCACTGAGCTGGCGCATGAGGGCAAGGTTTGAGAAATAGCCAGGTTGGTCGGGGCTCACGGCGAAGTGCGTGGCAGGATGATAATTGTCGAAACAAAGCACGGGCAAGGCCGTTTGCTCGTCGGCAAAGCTGCGCGCATAACGCTCGAATGCCTCCCACGACGTGAAGCCCTGCACGGGTAGCAGGTTGACGAAGAAGAGGCGCTGGGGACATGCCTCGCGCGCGGCGCGTGCTGCTGTCCTCACGCGGTCGAGATCGGCCTCGCGCGGTTCGTCGGCATAGTAGATGCCGCCGTCGGCTGTGAGTGCCTTCATGCGTGCCTTCAAGACGCTTTCGCCTACCTTTGCCCGCAGGCTGTTGTCCGTAAGCAAGACCTCAAACCCCGCCTCGCGCGCGGCGTTGCGGGCGGCATCGCGGTCGTCGCGGGGCGTATAGCCATGCTCTATGCGGTTGTCCAACACGAAGTTGAAGCCCGCCTCGCGCGCCAGCTGCCACTGCCGCGTGCGCTCGGCAGCGTCTTCTACGCCCACGTAGGGCGGGTCGTAGTAGGTGCCTATCATCAGCTCGCGCTGCTGCCACGGCTTTTGCGCTGCGGCGGAAGCAACGAGAAGGAATATCAGTGGAAGAAGGGATGACGTGCGTAGCATAAGCTTAAAGGTTTTATCGTAAGCGCTTTGTCTCTATCTGTCAATCTGCAGGCACAAATTTACAAAATAATCACAATAAGTGTGCCAATTTTCCACAAAATCTTGCGAATTTCAAAATTATAGCCGTATCTTTACCCTCAATAGATAGTATATGATGTAAAACACTCCTTTTCTGCCGTTTGTGCCCCTCTGTTGATTTCGTTTGTTGCCTACAGAAAACGATATCATGTAGTTGAAATCAACAAATCATAAACCATAAAGACGATGAACAGCATGAAGACATTGGCTTTGCTCGCGCTAATGGCAGCGTTTGCGCCTTCGGCATGGGCTTTCGATGAGGGTTCGCAACCAAGCGAAGAGCCCGCCCTTGAAATTGCAGCCGAACAAGAGAGTCCGCTTTGGGACGGGTCGGGCACGAGTAGCGACCCCTACCTCATCAAGGGGCTTGCCGACTGAGAGGCGTTGGCCTCAGGCAGCGCAGAGCAGACCTACAGCGGCGTGTATTTCCGCCAGACGGCCGACATCAGCGGCGCGAGCGTCATGGTGGGCACAGGCACGAAGCCCTTTGCTGGCACCTACGACGGCGACGGCCATACGCTCGGCGTGAACCTCAACAGCGATGAGGCTTTCACCGCACCTTTCCGCTACATTTGCGGAGCCACGATCCGCCACCTGCACGTGACGGGTACTGTGCGGGGTAAACTCCACACGGCAGGCCTCGTGGGCGCTTGCCAAATAATTGACGACCTACCCACGAACACTATTAACGACTGCCAGGTAAGCGCTACGATTATCGAGAAGCGCAACGATGCAGGCATGCTGCGCGCTGGCGGCTTCATTGGCCACGGCAGCGTGGCAAAGAACGTGCTGACGGACTGCCTCTTCGACGGCACCATGACCGTCGAGTATGGCAATACGAACAGCTATGCCGCCCCCTTCATCGGTTGGAGCACCTACACTACTGCCGACCGCCAGCTCATCAGCAACTGCCTGGAGGAAGGCACCTACGAAGGTTTCTACTATGAGGCCCTCTACTACGCCTAAGGCGAGAGCGACTTCCGTACGGACTACCCCGTCACCCTCGACCGCTGCTACCGCACGAGCAATATGTCGGTGGCGCAGGGCACCTTTGTCTTTAACAAAATCGACATAACCGCTGGTTGCACCTATGAGTTCGTGAGCGACCCCACGGTGCAGTTTGGCGGTAAGCCCTATTGGACGAGCGGTGCTACGATTAACGTCACCGTGCCCGATGGCACCCCCTTCAACCACTGGAGCGGTGCCGAGTATCCAGGCATCTTCGTCAGCGACTGCTTCAAAGCCAGCGGCCATCATCAGTTGCAAGACGTGATAGGGCCTCCTGGAATCTTCATACAAACCACGCCCATTCCCGAGGCCGAGACCGAGCGTACCCTCTGGGGCGTTACCTATCGCTACCTCTCGCGCCAGGACTATCACTTCTACTTCAGCGACGAGACCGTAACGGCCAAGGGCTGGCATTTCGAGAATGACGATGCCACGGACAAAAAGGCCAACCTGCTGGTGTACAATGCCGACGGCGATGCGTCGGAAATTACAGTCATCACGGGTTACAACGAGAGCGACTATAACGACGACGGCGTGCAGATACACAACGACCTTGTGGGCGACTGGCGCGCCCAAGGAAAAGCTTTCTACTCCGCTATGACGACCAACCTCGTGCCGCCCCTGACGGGTATGCTGCTCGTTGGCGAAGAGACAGAAGCTACGCTGACCCCGACGGCTGAGACCGTGGCGGCTGTATCAACCGACCTGCAAGGCCACTTGATGGCAGACAGTGTGGCCAATGCCCTCGTGCTGAATGCCATAGATAATACGCCTGGTTTCTACGCTCTCAAGTCGGGAGCAACGTTGGCCGCCAACCGCGCCTACCTCGAATATACAGGAGCGAGCATCCGCGGCCTCATCCTCACGCCCGCGCCTACGGGCATCGCGAACGTAGAGGAGGGGAACACCACACCCAGCGACCATAGCTACGACTTGCAAGGCCGCCGCGTAGCAACCAACACGCGGGCAGGCATCTATATCCTTAACGGGAAAAAAGTTTTAGTGAAGTGACGAGATAACAAGTGACAAGTGACAAGTAGCTACTGCGCTAATTGGGTGCCGCCTCGTCGGCATTAGCCCTTACTGAGTACGAAGGGCATCCCGCCTGCATACCTCTCGTTAGCGTTACCTGACTCGCCACGTGTCACGCCATTTGTTACACGTCAACAATAAATATCGCAAAAAACTGCGCAAAAGTTTGGAGGGTCTTTACGGAATGCCTATCTTTGCACCCGCTTAGACGGCAAAAGCCGTAAACATGGTGCCTATAGTTCAGTTGGTTAGAGCGTCAGATTGTGGTTCTGAATGTCATGGGTTCGAGTCCCATTAGGCACCCCACCAACCAACAATCCACGTCCCTGCGGGGTACGTGGATTGTTGCTTTTATTAAACGCTATGCTTATGCTGGCTACGCCATCGCATTCTTGCCTTTCTTCTTTTCAAGTCCAATTATTGGACGCTGCCAACCCACCTGCGGAAATCAACAACATTAGCCCTAACCGAGTATGCAGATGCCACGCCCGCATAAAGGGAGCGTGGGCAGGGACAAAGAGGATGAAGACATCCCCAATTGCACATAACCATTATTCCGCACCTTCGATACTGCCGGCACGCACTGAAAAAAGGCGATAGTCGCGGCGCGTGGCGCGCAGGAGTTTGTCGGTATGGGTGCGGTCGGTATCGGTGATAAAGATCTGTCCGAGCGCATCGGACGAGACGTAATCGATGATGCGTTGCAGGCGGTTCGTGTCGAGCTTATCGAAGATGTCGTCGAGCAGGAGCATGGGCGTGCGGTGGTCGCCGAGGTCGCGCAGATAGGCATACTGCGCCAGTTTCAAGCTCAGGGCCAAGGTCTTATGCTGTCCTTGCGAAGCCTCGCGGCGCACGGGGTAAGAGCCGAGCGTGAGTTGGAGGTCGTCCTTGTGGATGCCGTGGAGCGTATAGCCCACGATGCGTTCTTTCTGTCGGCCTTCGCGTAGCTGCTCGCGCAAGGGGCCGCGCTGCAAATGGCTGACGTAGGCAATGCCGGCGGCCTCGGCCTCATCGTCGGCACCCGAAAGGCGTTGATAGAGCGCGGCACAGCGAGGAGCGAAAGCGGCAGCAAAGGCTTGGCGATGGCCGAAGATGACGTCGGCATCGGCTGCGAGCATTTCTTCCAACACGTCCAACACGGCAGGGTCGGGCTCGGCATCGCTTTGCTTCAGCAGGGCGTTGCGCTGGCGCAGGGTGCGGTCGTAGCGGATAGCGGCCTCCAGATAGTCGGCGTGGAGTTGGGAGAGGACGGTGTCCATAAAGCGGCGGCGCTCCTCGCCACCGCCCGCTACGAGCTGCGTGTCCGTTGGACTTATCAGCACGAGGGGGAAACGTCCGATGTGCTGCGAGAGGCGGCGCACGCGTTGGCCGTCGTGCACCACGCGCTTGGGCCGCCCGCCGCCCACGCTGACGGCCACTTGGTTCTCCGTCCCACTCTCGTCAGCAAACATACCTTCGAGAAGAAAGAACTCGTCGCCGTGGCGCACGCACTGCGTGTCGGTGGCGCCGCTACTGCTTCGGCAGACCGAGAGGTAGTAGATGGCATCGAGCACGTTGGTCTTGCCCTGCGCGTTAGCCCCGACAAGACAGTTGACGTTAGGCGAAAAATGCAACGTAGCGTCGGCCACGTTGCGATAGTTGGTGATATGTAGTTCGCGAAGATACATAGAGAGGGGAAGGGGTGTATTATGAGGGAGATTTATGGGACGCAAGCGTCTCGCTTGCGGAATCACTGGGAGGGCTACGCCAACGTTGGGTGCAGGCGGAACGCCTGCGTACCCAGTTATTCTGCGGGCGGGACGCCTGCGGTCGCAGGGGATTATTTCAGCTTCATGGTTTTGTAGCCGCCGCTGAACATGTATTGGTCAACGTAGGTGACGGTGAGGCCTTTATAGACGGCCTTTTGCATCAGCGTGGTGTAGGCGAGCCACTTTTGGCCGTTGGCATCGGTGTAGGTCCAACCTACGTCCACGGCGCGTTGGTCAATCATGTTGCCCCCGCTGCGATAGAGGGGTCGCCAACCGTTGGAGAGGAACACGACGGGGGCATTCTTGTGTTCGGGATCTTCGCGGGCGATGCACTGGCGCACCTTGGCCTCCACGCCCGAGATGGCGGCGAACGTAGGCGGCATGTCTTGCGGCACTTTGTTTTCGTCAATTATGTCGTCGCGCAGCTTGCGATAGTACTGCATGGCGGCATCGTACATCTGCTTGAACTGCCCTGCACGAGGGTCCTGGCTCCACTGGGGATGCTGCGTCAGGAAGTTGCGCCAGGCGAAGTCGAGTTCGCGGTAGTTGTTGTAGGCTGCTACTTTGTTGCCAGCTTGGTAAGCCTTGTCGGCTTGGGTGTAGATAGAGTAGGTGCCGTCGAAGATGTTGTTGTAGTCCGAACTGGCTGCCAGTGCTTGCGCTTCACGCGTTAGGCGCTGGTTGCGCAGGATGCGGTCGTCTTCGTTCTCCCACAGCGTCTGCACCTTGCCCTCGGCATCAATCATCTGCGTCTTAGAGCCTTCCACCATGTTTTGCTCAATGAACTTGAAGCCGTAGTTATGAGCAATGATGTAGGCCTTAATCATTTGGCGGAAGTTCTTATAGTCGTTGGGCTTTTGGAAGTAGTCGTAGAAGAAGGCGTTGACGAGCGGTTCGCCGTAAGCCAGCACCTTACCGTCGGGGGCGATGGGGCAGCAACCATTGATGATGGCTTTATGCACGCCCTCGTTGGCGTTGATGATTTTGCAAAGTTCCACGTAGGTGTAGATAAGGAAGTTTTCTACGTCCTCCGTGCCGTCGGTATAGACGCCCTTGCCAGCAAACTGCTGCTTGTCGTAGGGGAAGAGTTGGGGATCGATGCCTGCTGCGCTGCTATTGTTGGCAGGCGTGTTGTAGGCAGGTTGCGCCGTTTGCGCCGCCTGTTGGTCGGCACTGGCGTCTTGGGACTTCTGCGTCTTCTTTTCAACGGCTTGCTCCAGCTTCTTCTTACCTTGTTTTAAGAGGCCGCCAACGCCAAACTGCGCATTGGCTGTGCACGCCACGATGAAGGCGAGGATAAGGGAAAGGATGTTGCGTTTCATGAGAATGTTTGTTTAATGATGAGGAATTGATTTTTAAGTGACGAGTGGACTTTTGAAGTAACGAGTGACGAGTGATAAGTTGACTACGCCAACGTTGGGTGCAGGCGGGACGCCTGCGTACCCGGTTAGGTTTCCGCGCTCCCAAGTGGGACGCTTGCAAGCCTTCATGCGGGCTGAGATAAACTTCGGTGCAAATTTAATAAATTTTCTTGCGTTTTGCAAGTGTTTCGCAAGAAATGTTGCTTTCAATCAGAAGATTGTATTAAGAATTATTGCTGTCCGCTAAAAGTTGCCTACGGCGACTGCAAGCCCCCAATGAATGAAGCTAATATAGACCGCTAATAGATAGTAAAGTTAAGTTTCGGAAGTTGTGAGAGAACGGGACAAATAGTGCGCGAAGCGTACCACATCTTGCTTAACCGCGAGGAGCGTAGCGACGAGTGGTGCGCGGATAGTGCGCAACGGATGAAGCGGTGCGCAGAGCGTACCGCACATTAAGAAGAATAGGTTGTGTCG
>ONHN01000030.1 GCA_900317635.1 uncultured Prevotellaceae bacterium
TCTTCTTAATGTGCGGTACGCTCTGCGCACCGCTTCATCCGTTGCGCACTATCCGCGCACCACTCGTCGCTACGCTCCTCGCGGTACGCGGTTAAGCAATATGTGGTACGCTTCGCGCACCATTTGTCCCGCTCTCTCACAACTTCCGAAACTTAAATTAAATTATTCAAGTTTCGGATGTTGGAGGAGTTGAGGAAATGAAAGGAGTTAAGGGAGTAAAAGACGATACTTTTAAACCCTATAGTATTTGCGAATATGACTATCGTCTTTAACTCCTCAGCAGCCAGAGGCTGCGATAACTCCTTTTAACTCCTTTAACTCCTGAGGAAGCGATAGCTTCCGAAAGTTGAGTTAAATTACTTCCATTAAACAAGCATAAAAGCTACGACAGCGATCATAGTCGCCATCGTTGCAAGATGTTAGCGGTGTGTGACGAGGTTGTAAGAAGTTCAAGTGTAAACTCTCGGCATCAGCCCCTCCGGGGTACGCAGGCGTCCCGCCTGCATTGCGCTTCCGCATAGCTTCTGTAAACCACTACAAGCACTACACATTGCACTACGAGCACAGCTTTTTGCGTTAGCGCATGATAGGTGCTGTGTTTGTAGTGGAATGTGTAGTGTATGTAGTGGTTTCACTACCGTCGGCGTAGCCCCAACTCGTCACAAAGAAGTTACTGCTTCAGTGCATCGCGGATTTCCGTCAGCAGTTTCACCTCGTCGGAGGGTTCAGCGGGAGCGGCGGGCTCTTCGGCTTTCTTGCGGTTCAGTTTGTTGATGCCTTTCAGCATAAGGAAGATGCAGAATGCCACGATGATGAAGTCCACGATGTTCTGAATGAACTGGCCGTAGGCAAAGACGCTGGCGCCAGCCTCTTTAGCGGCGGCGAGGGTAGGGTAGCACTTGTCATCGCTGAGGTTCACGTAGAGGTTTGTAAAGTCCACGCCGCCCGTAGCCTTGCTGACCAGTGGCATGATGACGTCGTCAACCAGCGAGGTGACGATTTTTCCGAACGCACCGCCGATGATGACACCGACAGCCATGTCCATCACGTTGCCCTTAACGGCAAACTCCTTAAACTCTTTGATAAATCCCATAGTTGTAAAGTTTGTTTAGCAAGGACACCGAAAGCGACCCTCTGAAAGAGGAAAAAAGCCCTCGTGTTGTCCAAAATTATAGTTTGTTAAACCTTTTCCTTGCCTTTCGTTTTGCAAAAGTAAAAACATCTTTGTAATTTTGCACCGCAAAACGAGGAAAAATTTACCTTGCAGGTATAAAAAAGCTCTTTTGCGCCCCTGAAAAAGAAACTTTCTAACATCTAACTTTATAAATCTATGATTAAAATCGCAATTAATGGTTTCGGTCGCATTGGCCGTCTCGCTTTCCGTCAAATGTTCGAAGCTGAAGGTTACGAAGTTGTAGCCATCAACGACTTGACAAGTCCTAAGATGCTTGCTCACCTGCTGAAGTACGATACGGCTCAGGGCGGTTTCGCTGGTAAGTTTGGCGAAGGCAAACACACGGTTGAAGCTACCGAAAACTCCATCATCGTTGACGGTAAGGAAATCACCATCTACGCAAAGCCCAACGCTGCCGAGCTTCCTTGGGGCGAATTGGACGTTGACGTAGTGCTCGAGTGCACAGGTTTCTACACCTCTAAGGAGAAGGCTTCTGCTCACATCCAGGCTGGTGCTAAGAAAGTTGTTATCTCCGCTCCAGCCGGTAAGGACCTCCCCACCATCGTCTACAACGTAAACCACAAGGTGCTGACCCCCGCCGACACCGTTATCTCCGCTGCTTCTTGCACCACCAACTGCTTGGCTCCCATGGCCGACGCGCTGAACAAGTACGCCCCCATTGCCAGCGGTATTATGTCCACCATCCACGCTTACACGGGCGACCAAATGATTCTCGATGGTCCTCAGCGCAAGGGTGACCTCCGTCGTAGCCGTGCCGGTGCTCAGAACATCGTGCCCAACAGCACGGGTGCTGCTAAGGCTATCGGCCTCGTTATTCCCGAACTCAATGGCAAACTCATCGGTTCCGCTCAGCGCGTTCCCACCCCCACGGGTTCTACCACCATCCTCATTGCCGTTGTGAAGGGTAAGGACATCACTGTTGAAGGCATCAACGCCGCAATGAAGGCCGCCAGCACCGAAAGCTTCGGCTACACCGAAGACCAAATCGTTAGCAGCGACATCATCGGTATGAAGTTCGGTTCGCTCTTCGACGCAACGCAGACCATGGTCAGCAAGGTTGACGACGACACCTATCAGGTACAGGTTGTTAGCTGGTACGACAACGAGAACTCCTACACCTCTCAGATGGTTCGCACCATCAAGTACCTTGCCGAGCTGAAATAAGCCGACATGACAGCCCATCGGACGCTTGCAGCCCGTAGTGCTACCATACAATATTATATATATACGCCGCTGAAGCATTCCCCTTGCTTCGGCGGCGTTGTCGTAACTGGGAGCGCGGGCACCCTCGCCCGCATGCATGGGGACGCAGGCGTCCCGCCTGCGGAACGGTCGGCGGCGTCAGCCCTAACTGGGTACGCAGGCGCCCTCGCCTGCATCCCCATCGTCGGCCAGTAAGTGCAGCCGCCTCTGAAAGCCCCATTAGGGGCGATACAGCGTTAGGCAGGGGTGGAGCGACCGTAAGGGAGCGGAACCCCTGATAGCTGGGTGATGATGGATGTAAGCACCGTAGGTGCGACACCACCGTACCCCATGCCGTGTCGCTCCTACAGAGCTCCTTCATGATATGCACGTCAAAACAGGGGTTTCGCTTCGCTTCACCCCTGCCTAATGCTGTGTCGCGCCTACGGCGCTATCGTTACGATATGTTTTCCGCAAGCGAGACGCTTGCGTACCATATATGGTGCGGGCGAGGCGCCCGCGCTCCCAGGGGGCTACGCTGCAGTTTTCCGCAAGCGAGACGCTTGCGTACCATACATGGTGAGGGCGAGGGCGCCTGCGCTCCCAGGGGGGCTACCTATTCCCCTTCGCGCGGTTGTGCGTTCGGCAGAGCATTTGGCAGTTCTTGATGTCCGTTGCGCCGCCCTTGCTCCAGGCCGTGACGTGGTCGGCATCCATTTCTGAGGGTTTCCAAATCTTCGTGCGGTTGGCACTGTGGCCCAGGGCGCAGAGGGGACAGTTGCTCTCGCCTTGCTCAAAGGCTTTGGCTGTTTGCAGTTTATAGACGGTGCGTTTCGTAGCCTCGTCGAAGATGCGGATGTCCAGCAGGCGCGGGTCTTGGCAGCCGCCCAGCACGTACTCGAAGATGCCTTTGCGGTCCTTCACGTAAGGGTCGCCGTAGAGCTGTTGCACCCGTTTGTGCACCACCTGCGGGTTGTAGGGCGTAAGGTGGTAGGTTTCGTAGAGGCGGCCCCATTCCAGGCCCCGCATCTCTTTCTCTATGTCCACGAACACGGCGTCAATCCAGTCGATGACGCAGTTGAAGTATGTGCGCAGTTCGTTGATGTTCGTGTCGTGTCGGTGCAGGCTCATGTAGCCCTTCACGTCGCCTCGGCTCACCCATTGCAAGGCGCGCTCCAGGAAGTCCTGTCGGTTCACCGTGCCGCTGACGAAGTGGCTCCACTTCTGCACATTGGCGTTTTGTGAATTGCTGAACTCCTGTTTTGCCAGCGTGACGAACTCTCCCGAATACACGGCGTTGAGCAGTTCCTGCCGATTGAGCGGCACGCCCGCAATGTTCACCGTTTCAAACCACCGGCGTATCTCGTCCTCCGTGCCTTCGCACTCATAGACCAAGAGCGGCGTAGAGAGGATGCGCGCTTGCAGCTCGGGCGAGAGGCTGGTGAAGTACTGCGGTATGCCTACGTCGTCGATGATGGCCAGCTTCCCTGTGATGAAACGCCCTAACGACGTGATGCGCTGCTGCCCGTCGAGCACTTCCAGGCGATCGTCGTCGGTCTTGTTGAAATAGAAAACGCCGAGCGGGTATTGGTGCAACGCCGACTGCACCACAGCCACGTCCTTCTTGCCGTCGGCATAGATATAGTTGCGCTGATATTCGGGCTGAATGATCAGCCGCCCCGAGAGCCCATAGAGCCCTTTGCCCTCGAGTTCGTTATAGACGAAGCCTTCGCAAACTTCGCCGGCGGTGTAGGTTTTAAGATTTGTTTTCATGGAGGCTTATGTTTTAAGTTTAGATTGTTAAAAAGATGAAATCAGAACTTTATAAGCGTTTTGGCTTTCTTCTTTGAATTAATATCCTAAAATAGGGGCATACTCCATTTATGCATAAGTCCTTATCGTCATAGCCTTTTCGAAATTTGATGATTTCAAACTGCTCAGGGCAGTACTTACGAAGAAAAGAAATAGGGACGCCCATCACGCCGTCATAGTCCGAGGGGATAGCATCAACTTTAGGCACCTCAATGGCATCGTAGTTGTCATAATGTGCATAGTCATGGCCTCGTACTTCTTTGTGGCGGCTGTACTTCTTGTTGTCCTCCATCGTCATCAGCGTCAAAGGCTGGTGGCGGCGACCATGCTCGAGGTTGGTAAACCAACAAGAATTGCCCAGACGCGTGTAGTTGCCCACATATCCAAGTTTTTCGGCCTTTTTGCGGTCGCTCTCAGCTACTACTGCACCTTCAGGCACACCAAAGACCATATCTGTCACAAAACCCGTGGCACCCAACCAAAGTTTGTTCGCTTTAATCAGCGGAAAGACTTCCTTATAGGTAATAGCGTTCATGTTGCCTATGAGCAGGAGCTGTTTCTCTGCCTCAACTATCCATGCCAAAAACTCGCGGAACAGCGAGAACGGCGGATTGGTCACGATGATATCCGCCTCGTCGCGCAGGCGCGTCACTTCTTGGCTGCGGAAGTCGCCGTCGCCCTTGAGGTATTCCCATTGCAGGTCGTCGATGTCGATGCGTCCGTCGCCCGTTGTGTCGCTGTCCAGCACAAAGATTTTGCCGTGCGTCTGCGTCTTTTGGGCATCAAACTGCGGTGCTTCTGTTTCGAAGAGGGAGAGTTGTATGGGGCCTTTAAACTTCTTGCTCTCGTAGGCATAGCTCGTAGAGATGAGTCGTTTTAGACCTAAACGCTGGAAGTTCTGCGCAAAATAGCGTGTGAAGTTGCTCCATTCGGGGTCGTCGCAGGGCAGTAGGACGGTCTTGCCGCGAAACACGTTGGCATCATATTCAAGGTATGCCTCCACTTCGCGCTCTATGTCGCGATACTGCGTATAAAATTCGTCGTTCTTCGCCGCCTTTGCGCGCGATAAAGTTTCGTTTGCCATAGCGTAGTGTTTCCGTTCGGTTGACAGCCCCGAACGTCACGGCAAAAATACGTTTTGCCGCGCGAAAAAGCAAGACCTCCCCGCTTTTTATCTGCGCCCGCATGCATAGGACGCAGGCGTCCCGCCTGCGGAAGCCCTCGTTGGCGTCAGCCCTAACCGGGTACGCAGGCGTCTCGCCTGCATCCCAACGTTGGCATACCCAGTTAGTTCAAAAAACTCCCCGCTTCTCCGCTTCACTTCCTCGCGAAATGCGTAATTTCGCGCTGTAAACCGAACGTAGTATGAGAATTTTCGTTGTGCGCTCGCTTGACGAGCCTTACAATATCTTGCGCTTTTCTCCGTTTAAGAATATAGAGGAAGCAGTGGCCGCACGTTTTGCCCTGCAAGTGTTGCCCGACACGGCGTGGCAGCAGCGCAGTCGTCCCCTCTTCGTGCCCGACTATGCCCCCGCCGGCCTGTTGCTCACGTTGGCATACGCTGTGCGCATTAGCAGGTTAGGGCGCAGTGTGGCTGCGGACTATGCTGCGCGTTACTACGATGCCGCCACGCTCTGTGCCGCCGCCAGTGCGCCCGAGTTGGCCGCCACGTTGCAGCAGTGCCAGTTGCCCACCGACGCGGCCTGCGGTTTCGACGCCGCCGTCAATGGCGGCACGTGGGAGGCCCTTCCCGCCGACAGCCTGCCCCTGTGCCTCAAACTCTCGGGCGCGGTGCAGACCGAATGTCTGGCCGCCACGCCAGCGCGCGCTCAAGTCGATACCGCCCTCGCCTTCGTCAGTCAGTACGTCAAACTCTGCCAAGGCGATGTCCTCTTGCTCCCTATAGCACCGCTCGACGTCCGCGCCACCGAAGGCACCCACGTCGAAGGCTTTTTCGGTGCGAAGCCCATCCTCTCTTACAATATTAAATAGACGCCCACGATGACCCATCTTCGCCACATACTCTTCCTGCTGACGCTCTTGCTTGCCACGGCCTTGCCCGCGCAAGTCAGCACCCCCTTTCTCGACCTCGATGCCGCCGACTATCCGCTCACGGCCGATGCCCTGCCCCGTTTCACGGTGCAGCTGCAAGCCGACAGTCTTTCCCTCTCGCGCGGCTTCGATGTTCAGGTGGAGTATCCTGAGTTTGCGCCCCTTACGCGGCGCGAGCGCGCCCTGCTCCGCCGCCACGGTTTTCAGCCCGTCGAAACGCCCGAGGTTGAGCATTACGTCAGCCGCAGTCGTGGGGCCGAGTATGTCGATGTAGCCCTCACGCCCATCGTGCGGCGCCAGGGCCGTTGGCTTCGCATCACGTCTGTCCGCGTCAGTTTGCAGCCCCGCCCCCTTACGGTCGCTGCCGCATTGAAGGCACAGCCGCGCGCCGCTGCCGATGTCGCTCAGCGCTACGCCGCTGCCTCCGTTCTGGCTTCGGGTAAGTGGGTGAAGATACGCGTGCCGTCCGAGGGCGTCTATCAGCTCACGGACAGCCAACTGCGCGAATGGGGCTTCTCCTCACCCGAGAGCGTCCGCCTCTTTGGCTACGGCGGACTGCCCCAAGGCGAGGTGCTCGGCACGGCGGACGACCTGACGCCCGACGACCTCGAAGAGGTGCCCCTCTATCGCCGCAGCGGGGCCGCCCTCTTCTTTGCCGAAGGCACGGTGCGCTGGACCTACGACGCTTCGCAGTATGCCGCCGACGGCCTCCTGCGTTGGAAGCGTCAGCAAAATCCCTATAGCGACTATTCCTACTACTTCCTCACCGAGGGCGGCACGCCGCTTGCGATGCCTGCCGCCGAGGTCGTCACGGCTCAGCCCCAGCAAACGCTCACGAGCGTCACGGGGCGCACCCTCTACGAAGACGACAGCTTCTTCTGGTATGAAGGGGGGCGCGAGGCGCACGACAGCTACGACTTCCAAACGGGTAACCAGCACGCTTTCCGCGTCGATGCCCCCGGCATAGCAGCCCCCGAGGGCTTGGCCGAAATTGTTTTTTCGGCCTCCAGCACGCTCTCTACGACCACGGCCACCATCACCCTCAGCGGACAGAGCGTGGGCTCGCTCAGCGTGACGGCCTACAACAGCGAGACGGAGAGTGCGCGCGAGAGCCGCGCTACGTTCAACGTCAGCAATCTCACCGCCGAAAACAACTTCACGTTCCGCTCTACGCAGGGCCATGCCGCCCGCCTCAACTACATCACGCTGAGCTACCTGCGCACGCTCTCGGCCTCGGCCACGCCCTGGGCCTTCGTGCCTTATGCCGCAGGCGATGCCGTGACGTTGCAGGCGAGTGGTGCCGACAGCAGTACGCAGCTCTGGCGCATTGGCAGCAAGGGGCAGCCCACCGCCGCCGTAGCCACTACGCTCAGCGGTTCAACCCTTTCGGCCACGGTCGTGCCCACGTTGCGCTATGCCCTTGTCAACACCGCCGCCTCCTATCCCGCTCCCGAGAAAGTTGCCGACGTTGAAAACCAAAATCTCCACGGCGATGCCGCGCAGGACATGGTCATCATTGTGCCCGCCTCGGGCAAACTCACGGCGCAGGCTGAGCGCATTGCCGAGGCCCACCGCGCTGAAGGCCTCCGCGTCCGCCTTGTGCGGACCGACCAGCTCTACAACGAGTTCTCCAGCGGCACGCCCGATGCCACGGCCTACCGCCGCTACCTCAAGATGCTCTACGACCGCGCCGCGAGCGAGGCCGACATGCCGCGCTACCTCCTGCTCTTCGGCGACTGTGCCTACGACAACCGCATGCGTTCGGTCGATTGGAAGGGTAAATCGCCCGCCGACTACCTCTTGGCCTACGAGGTGAGTCCCTCGGGCACGATGAACGTACCCATCGGCACGCTCGGTAGCTACGTTTCCGATGACTACTTCGCCCTGCTCGACGACGGCGAGGGCGCGTCCATCGTGCGCGAGAAACCCGATGTCAGCGTGGGCCGCTTCCCCGTCAGCACCGAAGCCGAGGCAAAAATCCTCACCGACAAGACCATTAGCTACATCCGAAACGAGGCCGTGGGCGCATGGAAGAATCGCGTTGTCATCCTGAGCGACAACGGCATGAAGGGCGAAAACAACATGCACATGAAGAGCAGCGAGAAAGTGGCCGCCGCCATTGCCGCCGCCACCGCCGACCGCCTGCACCAAAAGAAAGTGTACTGGGACGCTTATACCTACACCACCTCCGCCACGGGCAACACCTTCCCCCAGGTGACGAAGATGCTACGCGAAGACATGAAGCGCGGTGCCTTGATGTTCAACTACATGGGCCACGGCAGTCCGCAGAAAGTCTCCCACTGCTCCCTGCTCGAAACGCCCGACTATGCCCTCCCCACCGACGGCAACATGCCGCTGTGGGTATTCGCCTCCTGCGAGATAACACCCTTCGACCGACCCGCCAACAACATTGGGCGCGCCGCCCTGCAAAACGCTGAGGGCGGGGCCGTAGCCGTCATGTGCGCCTCGCGAAGCGTCTATGCCAACTACAACGAAACGCTCAACATCAACTTCTGTCGCTACCTCTTCCAGGACGACAGCGCGGCGGGCAACACCGTGGGCGATGCCCTGCGCCTGGCCAAGGTGGCCCTCGTCACCGACGGCGGCGACCGCTCCATGAACAAGCTGAAGTACGTCCTCCTGGGCGACCCTGCCCTGCGCCTGACGGCCCCCACGGGCCGCGTTGTCATCGACAGCATTCAGGGCGCGCCGCTGCAAACCTCGTCCGACGTACAGCTCCGCGCGGGCGAAAAAGTGCGCTTCAGCGGCTACGTGGCCACGGCCGACGGCAGCATCGACCAAAGCTATACGGGCCTTGTCAGCGCTACGCTCTTCGACCGCCTCGAAACCATCACCTGCAAGAACAACGGCGGTGTGGCCGATGCCCCCATGGTCTATCAAGACCGCACGAAGAGCCTCTACGAAGGGAGCGACAGCGTGCGCGCTGGCCGCTTCACCATCAACCTCACCGTGCCGCGCGACATCAGCTATTCCACTGATGCGGGCCGCCTCGTCCTCTACGCCGTCAACGCCGACCACAGCCGCGAAGCCCACGGCCTTTGCGAGCAGTTCCACCTCAACGGCACGGCGCAGGCCGAACAGCCCGACACCATCGGACCGCGCATCTACCTCTACCTCAACAGTCCCGAATTTCCCGACGGCGGCTTCACCCTGCCCGACGCGCGCCTCATAGCCACCGTCAGCGACTCCTCTGGCATCAACACCAGCGGCATCAGCGTGGGCCACGATATGGAAATGTGGATGGACGGACAAACGGCCTATCCCACCACCCTCAACGACTACTTCACCTACGACTTTGGCAGCTCTCGCTCGGACGCCACACCCTCTCGCTCCGCGCCTGGGACGTTTGCGACAACGCAACCACCGTCACCCTCTCCTTCAACGTCACCGACCAGCTACAGACGGGCTACGACATCCACGCCACCGAAAACCCCGCCTCCACCCGCACTACGTTCATCACGCAGCTCGAGGCCAACGACCCCGAGGCCAGCGTCACTACGCAGGTCTTCGACGTGGCGGGGCGCCTCGTGTGGAGCAGTAGCGGCGCGCCGCAAGGCGGTGCCTACTATGCCGCCACGTGGAACCTCTGCGATGCGGGTGGCCATCCCGTAGGCTCGGGCATCTACCTCTATCGCTCCCTCATCGAAAGCGGAAGTGGCACGCATAAGTTGAAAAGCAAAAAAATCATCGTCGTAAGACAATAAAACCCATACCTTCAGAGTTTATATAAAGCAGGAATGTTGGCACAGCAACTACGCTCCATGCCTTTTCCCCCTTTACCAACACGTATGAAAAAAACCTATTTCCTTCTCATAGTCGCATGCCTCCTCGCCTTTCCTGCCTTTGCGCAGGACAGCGACGACGACTTGCGCGACGATTTCAACCCTGTCATGTCGGCCGTGGTCAGCCAGACCATTGCTGCCGACGCACGCAGTGGCGGTATCGGCGACGTGGGTGCCGCCACCGACCCCGATGTCAATTCCCAGTCCTGGAACCCTGCGAAGTATCCCTTCACCATCAGTCGTGCCGGCATGTCAATCAACTACACGCCGTGGCTGCGCAAGATTACGACGGGCATCGCCCTGCTCAATGCCGCTGGCTACGTCCGCATTGGCGACTATCAGGCCGTCAGTGCCTCGCTGCGCTATTTCACGCTGGGCGACGTCTCCGTCCTGGGCGACGACAACATGACCGTTAAGCCCTACGAGTTCTCGTTCGACGTGGCCTACAGCCGCATGCTGAGCGAGACCTTCTCAGCCGCCGTTGCCCTGCGCTATATGTACTCCGACCTCAGCGGCCACTACGACGACAACGTGAAGGCGGGGTCAGCCTTCGCAGCCGATATCGCCGCCTACTGGAACAAGTACGTCATGATGGGCCAGCGCGAGTGCCAACTCGCCTTCGGTCTTAACATCAGCAACATCGGTTCGAAAATCAACTACGGCGGCGACTACAGCTACTTCATCCCCGCCAACCTGCGCTTCGGCGGTTCGCTCATGATACCTATCAACGACTACAACCGCTTCAGCATCATGGCAGACATCAACAAGGTGCTCGTGCCCGCACGACCCCTGCAAGGTGCCGACGAGAGCAACGAAGACTACGAAGAGCGCATCCGCAACGAGTACTACGACATGAGCTCTATCAAGGGTATCTTCAAGAGCTTCGGCGACGGCTTCAAGACGGTGCAATGGGGAGCCGGTCTGGAATACACCTACAACGACAAGTTCACCCTCCGTGGCGGTTACCACCACGAGAGCAACAGCCAGGGCGGACGTAAATACTTCACCGTCGGTGCCGGCTTCCGCATGAGCGTCATGAGCATCGATGCCGGCTACGTCATCGCTTCCAACTCCACCAACCCCCTCGACCAAACCCTTCGCGTCTCCCTCGCCTTCGACTTCGACGGCATACGCGAACTCTTTGGACGCAGGAGATAATAAATCCCTCTCTCCCGTCCCTTCTCTCACCAAGAGGGCAAGAGAGGAGTAGATACTAATAAAGAGTGACGAGCTTGGCAACGCCGACGAGTGCTACCAGCCTCTTCGAAAAGTAAATCGTGGTTAAAAACTTTCCGCAAAATACATCGGCGAAGCCCGCTCGTTACATCAAAAGGTTCAAAGCAGCAGTGCCTTGTAGGGGAATGTAGTGTTTGTAGTGGTTCCCCACTCGTCACTCGTCACTTGTAACTCGTCACTTCTCATGCACCGAATAGGTTTTGGCTTCGATGTTCACCGCCTTGTCGAAGGCCGCAAACTCATCATAGGCGGTGTGAAGATACCCCACACGTTGGGGCTCCTGGGTCATAGTGATGCCGACGTGCTCATCCACGCCCTCTGCGACGCCCTGCTCGGTGCCGCCAACCTTCGCGACATTGGCTACCATTTCCCCGACACCGACCCGCAGTATGCGGGTGCCGACAGCACGAAGCTCCTCGCCGCCACCGTCCAACTCCTACGCGCGAAAGGTTACAGCGTGGGCAACGTTGATTGCACCATCTGTGCCGAGCGGCCTAAAATCAATCCGCACATCGAGGCCATGCGCCGCGTGCTGGCACCGCTCCTGCAAGTCGACGAAGACTGCGTTTCCATCAAAGCCACCACCACCGAACGCCTCGGCTTCACTGGCCGCGAAGAAGGTATCAGCGCCTACGCCGTAGCACTCATCGAGAAAGCATAAACAAACCAACGTGGCCGCACTTCCTAAGCGAGAGGTGCGGTTTCGCTTTTAAGAATACCCCTGTCCGTATGACCAGAAAACGCATCGAAATCCTTGTTGCCGTAGCACTCAACATCATTATCTGGCTCTACGTCATCGTCTCGCCCGTCCTGACGCATCCTATCGACAAGCCCTTCACGCTGCAGGACTATTTCCGCATGCTGATGTTCCCGCTGACGGACTGCTTCATATGCTACCTCAACTACTACCTGCTCATTCCCCGCTACCTGAAGTATCGGCGGCTGTGGCGCTTCCTCGCCTTGAACCTCGTCACGATAGCCTTGCTCGCCACGTTGCGCGTAGTGCTGTTTCCCTATCTGGAGGCTCCCCCTATGCCGCCCCCCCTGGATGGCATTCAGCCCAATGCCCCTGGATGGCAAATCTACCTGCGCGATTCGGTTTCGCTGGCCTTCGTCTGCGTAGCTGTCAGTGGTATTCGCCTCGGCATCGAATGGCTCAACACCGAAGAAAACAAGCACAAGACCGAACTCCAACTCAAGGCCGCAGAGCTGAAAGTGCTGCGAAACCAGATTAACCCGCACTTCATGCTCAATACGCTCAACAACATCTACGCCCTCATCAACTTCAACCCCCAGCACGCAGCCGAGGCCGTGACGCAGCTTGCAGCCCTCTTGCGCTACATGCTCTACGAGGCACCCGACGAAGGAGTCGAGGTTCAGCGGCTGGCAAGCCTGTGCGAGGACTACATCAACCTCATGCGCATACGCGTCAACAAGAACGTCGACGTCACCTTCGACAGCGACGTGCCCGACGGGCACGGCCCGCTCGTGACGACGTACCTGCTCATGCCCATCCTCGAAAACGCATTCAAACACGGCGTGTCGCCTACCAGGAAAAGCTACATACACATCATCTTGCGATGCGACGAAAGCATCTTTTATTTCTGCTGCCGCAACAGCAACTATCCGCGACAGAACAACGAGCAGCAGCAAGGCGGCATAGGACTTGAGCAAGTGCGCAAGCGCCTCGAACTCTCCTATCCAGATAGTTACACCTACAGCGCCGGCCTTTCGCCCGACGGCAAGGAGTACAGCACGGAAATAGAGATACACTTCCCTAAGCCTGCCTCCGAGGAAGAACAGAAAGCCAAAGGCACTGCCCGGGAGTAGTTTCGGCAGCCCGTCCGAGCCTGTGAAAAAAACTCCATGCGGGGATGGAACGCATTCCACCCCCGCATGGACTCCGTTCCACCCCCGCATGGAATTCATTCCATCCCCGCATGGAATTTTCCTAACACCGCAACTACGAATTGCGCCGGCAAAGCCCGTAAATGCGTAAAAGCCAGCAGAAATTTTCGCCTTATGCACAAGAAGCGGCACAAGGCGGCGGCGTTTTCAATAAATTATTTGTATTTTTGCCGCATAACCATAAAACTATCCCTTATGAACTGCGCCATTATCGACGACGAACCGCTGGCTCTTGACTTGATAGGGAGCTACGTCGAGAAAACCCCGTTCCTGACACTTGCAGGCAAGTACAATAGTGCCGTGGAAGCCCTTGCAGCCTTGGAGAAAGAACCCGTCGACCTCCTCTTCTGCGACATCCAGATGCCCGAGCTCAGCGGCCTGGACCTGGCTAAGCACTTGCCCGTGCAGACGCAGGTGGTCTTCATCACCGCCTACAGCGAATACGCCATCGAGAGCTACAAGGTCAACACCACGGGCTACCTTACCAAGCCCGTTGCCTACGCCGACTTCCTCCAGGCCGCCAACAAGGCGAGAAACATCTACGACACTGTCATAAAGACCGAGAAGGAGGGCAGCACCGACGACTTTATGTACGTGAAGGCCGACTATAAGACTGTGCGCATCGACCTCGACGACATCCTCTTCATCGAAGGCCTAAAGGACTACGTGAAGATACACCGCGCCAGCACCGACCGCGCCCTGCTCAGCCTCTCGTCCATGCACCAGATAGAGTCGCGCCTGCCCGTCGACCGCTTCTTGCGCGTTCATAGGAGCTACATTGTCAACATGAAGCACGTCGATCGCTTCGAGCGCGGCCACGTCGTCATGGGTGAAACAAACATCCCCATATCCGACTCTAACCGCGAAATGGTGCAACGCTTCGTGGCGGACCACATGCTGACGCGCTAAAAGCCCCGTCGCACCATTCACTGAAACAAAAACGACAACCGATATGAAACTTAAGCGAATTCTCCTCGCCCTGGCGCTTTGCCTGCCCTTGCTGGCCGTAGCGCAGGATTGGAATGCACCGAAGTATCTTAAAGGCGCTTGCCCGCTCAACGAGCAAGGCGCCCTCATCTTCCATGCCGACTACGACGTACCAGGCAAAAGTCGTGTCGAAATCTATCAGGCCCTGAAGCAATACGTTGAAACCAGCGTGCTAAAAGGCGAAAACGCCCTGAAACAATGCCACATCGTCGAGGCCGACGAGGCCGACGGCCTGCTGGCAGCCCGCATGGAGGAGTACCTCTACTTCAAAAAGAACAACTGGGTGACCCATCGCACGCGCTTCTTCTACGAGCTCGTCTATGACATCCACGACGGCGGCTTTAGCGTAGAAATGCGTCGCATGATCTACCTCTACGAAGAGCAGGAAACGCCTAACGGCGAGCCACAGCGCTACACCGCCGAAGAGTGGATTTCGGACAAAGAAGCCCTCAAGAAGAACGGCAGCTTGGTGCGCAAAACGCGCAAATTCCGCGTCTTCACCATCGACCGCCGCGATGAGCTCTTCGCTGGCTCGGCACAAGCCGCAGGCGCAAAGCAGTAGCGAACGTGCTGAAAGGTTTAATGTATAAAGGTCTAAAGATTAAGGGACGAACGGCTTAACGTTTAACGTTCAACACCCTTTGCTAAACGCTGATGCGCATCGTAAAAAGACTGGATTTGTTCGTGCTGGAGAAGTTCATTGTGATCTTCTTCGGCTCGTTCTTTATCACGCTGTTCGTCTATATGATGCAGTTCACGTGGCGCTACGTGGACGAACTCATCGGCAAGGGACTGACGCTCGACATTCTGGCAGAGTTTTATTGGTATATGAGCCTGACGCTCGTGCCCAACTCCCTGCCGCTGGCCATTTTGCTGGCCTCGCTCATCTCCTTTGGTAACATGGGCGAACGGCTGGAGCTCCTGGCCATACGTGCCGCTGGCGTTTCGCTCTTTCGCACAATGCTCCCTGGCATTCTGCTCTCGGCAGGGTTTGCGGTGTTGTCGTTCCACTTCATGAATAAAATTGCGCCCGAGTCGCAGCTTAAACTGCGCACCCTGCTCTACAGCATGAAGCTCACCTCCCCCGCGCTGGAAATTCCCGAAGGACAGTTCTACAACGGCGTGCCAGGCCTCAACTTCTACGTGAAAGAGAAAGAAGTGAGCACGGGCAAGCTCTACGACGTGATGATCTACAAGACCGACCAGGGCTTCGAGAGGGCGCAAATCGTCGTGGCCGACTCCGCCCGCCTTGAGATGACCACCGACCGCCTGCACCTCGTGCTCGACCTTTGGGGCGGCGAGCAGTTTGAGAACCTGCAAGGCGCAGGGGCCGACCAGTTAGGACGGCTCTATAAGCCCTACGATCGCGAAACCTTTGGCTACAAGCGCTTCCTCATCGACTTCGACAGCAACTTCGAGAAGATGGACGAAGATCAACTGCGCACCATGGCCACAGCCATGAACTTGCAGGAGCTGGACGCTGGCATCGACTCTATCAACACGATGCTCGACAGCATTAGCCACGGCTACTACCTGCAAGCCTCCGAGCGCTATTTCCCCCGTCCGCAGCTCCCCGCCGCGCAGGAGAACCGTCTCAAGACCGCCTTCCGCCCCGCCGCCGAGCGCTCGGCCAAGGCCGAGGCCGCCGTCAACTTCGACTCGCTCGTGGCCCATCAATCGCCCGAACAAATGCAGCAGGCGCGCAGTGCGGCCCGCGCACACATCGAAGGTTTCCGCTCCGAACTGGAATGGAAGAGCGTCGTTATCGAAGACGGCGACTACTTCGCCCGCCGCTATCGCATCGAGTGGCACACGAAGTTTGCGCGCGCCGTGTCGTGCCTGCTCTTCTTCCTCATCGGTGCCCCGCTCGGTGCCATTATCCGCAAGGGCGGACTGGGCATGCCAGCCGTGGTGAGCGTCATCGTCTTCGTTATCTACTACTCCATAGACACCAGCGGTATGAAGATGGCGCGCGACGGCTCGTGGAACTTGTTTTACGGTATGTGGGTATCGACCTGCGTGCTCGCGCCTACAGGTATCTGGCTGACGTACAAGTCGAACAACGACTCCGTCGTCTTCAACATCGACACCTATATTTCCGCCCTCGTGCGTTTCATCGGCATTCCTACGAAGCGCCACATCCCGCGCAAGGAGGTCATTATTCACACGCCCGACTACGAGGCCGCTACCGCCGCCTGTGAACAACTGGCCGCCGACATACGCCGCTACGAGAAGCGGGCGCACCTGAAGGCCGCACCCAGCTACCTGCGCCTCTTCTTCAGCAACCACAAGGACGAGGTGATGGTGGACGTTTGCGAACGCCTCGAGGCCCTCGTTGAGGAGCTGAGCAATACGCGAGATGACCAGATGCTGCACGAGCTGAACCAGCTGCCCGTGCCCTATGCCCGTGCCCACACCCTCTCGCGCCTTCACCCCCGCCTGCGTCAAGCCTGCGGCGTTGTGCTGCCCCTCGGCTTGATACTTTGGGGGCGTTGCTGGCGCTTCCGTTTACGCCTACATCGCGACCTGCGCCAAACTGAGCGCACCCTCATGCGCTTGCGCGGGCGCATACAAACCATAAAGGAATAACTTAAGCTATGAACGATTTTCAACTTGCAACCGTAGAAGAAGCTTTGCAGGATATACGTGCGGGAAAGTTCGTCATCGTTGTTGACGACGAAGACCGCGAGAATGAGGGCGACCTCATTATGGCAGCCGAGTTTGCTACGCCCGAAAGCGTCAACTTTATGTTGCAGCAAGGGCGCGGCGTGTTGTGTGCGCCCATCACCTTAGAGCGTTGTCGGCAACTCAACCTGCCGCATCAGGTGCAAAACAACACGAGCATGCTCGGCACGCCCTTCACCGTGACCATTGACAAGCTGGCTGGTTGCACCACGGGCGTGAGTTGCGCCGACCGCGCCGCCACCATTCGCGCCTTGGCCGATCCCGCCAGCACGCCCGAAACGTTTGGCCGGCCAGGCCACATCAATCCACTTTATGCACAGGACCGTGGCGTGCTGGCCCGTGCGGGCCATACCGAGGCTGCCGTCGATTTGGCGCGCTTGGCAGGTCTGCAACCCGCCGCCTGCCTCATCGAGATACTCAATCCCGACGGCACCATGGCCCGCATGCCCCAGTTGCAAGCCTTTGCCAAAGAGTATAGTTTGCGCGTGCTGACCATTAAGGACCTCATTGCCTATCGCCTGAAGGAGGAGAGCCTCGTGGAGCAAGGCGAAGAGGTAGATATGCCTACGCAGTACGGCCATTTCCGCCTCATTCCTTTCCGCCAGAAGAGTGGCGGCTTGGAGCACGTTGCCCTCATTAAGGGCGAATGGGCTGAGGACGAGAGCATCCTGGTGCGCGTGCATAGCTCGTGCGTCACGGGCGACATCTTCGGTAGTCGCCGTTGCGACTGTGGCGAGCAACTGCATCGCGCCATGCAACGCATAGAACAGGAAGGTCGTGGCGTGGTGCTCTACCTCAACCAGGAGGGGCGCGGCATAGGCCTGATGGCTAAAATTGCGGCCTACAAACTGCAAGAGGAAGGGCTCGACACCGTGGAAGCCAACGTGCACCTCGGCTACGACCCCGACGAGCGCGACTACGGCGTGGGCGCACAAATCCTGCGCCTACTCGGCGTGCGCAAAATGCGACTGATGACCAACAATCCCGTCAAGCGCGTAGGGTTGGAAGCCTACGGGCTGGAGATAACGGAGAACGTGCCCATCGAAATAGAGCCCAACGCCTACAACGAGCGCTACCTGCACACGAAGAAAGAGCGCATGGGGCATACGCTGCATTTTAAGAAGTAGTTAGCAACGTTAAACAATAAACGTTAAACATTAAATGGTGCTTAAGTGTCGTCTTTAACTCCCTTAACTTCTCAACCATTAGTAACACTCATCATCAAACAATAACCATCAGAACGATGAACCAAGAACTTACCAACACCTATCGGCCCCTCGGCGTTGTGTCCGACTCGGCCTATGCGCGCTTGATGCGCAACGTTTACGCTTGGATGGCTATGGCCCTTGTCGTGACGGGCATGGCCGGCTACTACGTAGCCAATCAGCCAAGCATTCTTCAAATGCTCTTTGGCAACCAAATAGTGTTTTGGGGACTGGTCATTGCCGAACTGGCCATCGTCATAGGTTTGAGTGCCGCCATCAATCGCATCTCGTTTGCCGTGGCCGCCGTGATGTTTGCCGTTTATTCGCTACTGAACGGCGTGCTGTTGTCCAGCATTTTTCTTGTTTATACGATGGAGAGCATCGTGAGCGTGTTCTTCATAACGGCTGGCACGTTCGGTGCTATGGCCGTTGTGGGCAGCTTCATTAAGCGCGACCTCAGCACGATGGGGCGCGTGCTGATTATGGCTCTCATTGGCGTTATCATTGCCACCATTGTCAACATCTTTTTGCAAAGTTCTGGCCTCACGATGGTGCTGAACTACGCAGGTGTGCTCATCTTTACGGGCCTAACGGCCTACGATGCGCAGAAAATTAAGCGCATGTTGCAGCAAGCAGGGACGGAGGTGAACGAAACAACGATGAAGATAGCCCTGCTGGGCAGTCTGTCGCTCTATCTCGACTTCATCAACCTCTTCCTTTACCTTCTTCGCATCTTTGGTAACCGTAGGTAATAAGCATGATGAAACTACATCAGATTTTGCTTGGTAGCCTTGTGTGGCTCGTGTGGTCGTGCCAAGGTAATGCGCAAGAGGCGGCGAGCCAGTCGCCGGCAGCTGCCGATAGCGACAGCGTGCAGCGCATCACGTTGCTCTTTGCTGGCGACATGATGCAACACATGCCGCAAATCAATGCCGCACGGCAGAAAGGTGGCACCTACGACTACGCCCCCTGCTTTGAGCACGTGCGCGAGCGCATCAGTAGGGCCGACCTCGCTGTGACGAACCTTGAAGTGACGTTGGCAGGTGCTCCCTATAGCGGTTATCCGCAGTTTTGTGCGCCTGATGCTTTCCTTGAGGCCATTAAGGGGGCGGGTTTCGACCTCATTATGACGGCCAACAACCACAGTGCCGACAAGGGGCGCAAAGGCATTGAGCGCACCATCGACCAGCTCGACCGCCTTGGTCTGCCACACTTCGGAACCTACAAAGATGCGGCAGCCCGCGAGGCGCAATATCCGCTCTTGGTAGAGAAGAATGGTTTCCGACTCGTGATGCTCAACTACACCTATGGAACGAACGGCCTGCCCGTGCCAAAGCCCAACATCGTCAACCTCATCGACCGCGAACAGATAGCAGCCGACATCGCCAAGGCAAAAACGATGCAGCCCGATGCCATCTTTGCATGTATGCACTGGGGCGAGGAATACCAGCTCGTGCCGAGCAAGGAGCAGACGGAGCTGGCCGACTGGCTCTTCGAACAAGGAGTGACGCACATCATCGGGGGGCATCCGCACGTGGTGCAACCCGTAGAGGTGCGCACGGATTCGGACGGAGCGAAGCACCTGCTGGCCTATAGCTTTGGCAACTACATCTCCAACCAGTCGCGCCCCAACACCGACGGCGGCATGACCGTGGAGATGACGCTTGAGAAAAAAGGCGGCAAAACGCAACTTGCCGACTGCGACTATTACCTTACGTGGGTGGCACGGCCACCCGTCAGCGGGCGGCGCAACTACGTGGTCTATCCCACAAGCTATCCGCAAGACAAACTTAACAGCCGTGAACTCGGACTGATGAAGACGTTCACGACGAACGCACGTGCACTCTTTAAGGAGCGCAATAAGGGGATTGAAGAAAGGGAATAACAGCCCCCATTAAACGTTAAACATTAAACATTAAATGTTCATTAGTAACGTCTTTAACTCCTTTAACTTCCTTAACTCCCTTAACTCCCTTAACTCCTCAGATAAACGAAACAGGAATTAACTACAATAAATATATATGGTACAACTATCAGACACAGTCAATCGTTTGTCGCCATCGGCCACGCTGGCGATGTCGCAGCGTAGTGCGGAACTGCGCGCACAAGGCGTAGACGTTATCAACCTTTCCGTAGGAGAGCCCGACTTCCCCACGCCCGACCATATCAAGGCTGCCGCCAAGCAGGCGATGGACGATGGCTATACTACCTACAGCCCCGTGAGCGGTTACGCTTCGCTTCGCGAGGCTATTTGCGAAAAACTGCGCCGCGAAAACGGACTTAGCTACACACCTGCCGAAATTTCCGTGGGCAATGGTGCAAAACAATGCGTTTGCAATGCCGTTATGGCACTTGTCGGTGCGGGCGACGAGGTCATTATTCCCGCTCCCTACTGGGTGTCGTATCCGCAGATGGTGTTGTTGGCTGGCGGTCAGCCCGTTTTTGTTGAGGCTACGATTGAGCAAGACTTCAAGATTACACCCGCCCAGCTTGAGGCCGCTATTACTGATCGGACCAAAGCCCTCATCCTCTGCTCGCCCTGCAACCCAACGGGCAGCGTGTATTCGCAAGCCGAAATAGATGCTTTGGCAGCAGTTCTGCAACGCCACGAGGGCGTGTACGTCATTGCCGACGAAATTTACGAACACATCAACTATACGGGTCAGCACGGCAGCTTTGCCCGCGCAGCAGGTATGCGGGAGCGCACCGTGCTCATCAACGGCGTGTCGAAGGCCTACGCTATGACGGGCTGGCGCATTGGCTTCCTTGCAGCGCCCAAAGAGTTGACCGCCGCTTGCAACAAACTGCAAGGACAGTACACCAGTGGTCCATGCTCCGTCAGCCAAAAGGCAGCCGAAGTAGCTTTCAACGGTTCGCAACAGTGCGTAGAAGACATGCGTCAGGCCTTCCTGCGGCGTCGCGACCTCATCGTGGAGTTAGCGCGCGAGATTCCTGGCCTTGAGGTGAACGAGCCACAAGGTGCCTTCTACCTCTTTCCGCGTTGCAGCAGCTTCTTCGGAAAAGCTGGTGGGGGACGCGTGATAGAGAGTAGCACCGACCTGGCCCTCTACCTGCTCGACGTGGCTCACGTAGCAACCGTAGGCGGCGATGCCTTCGGCTCGCCCGACTGCTTCCGCATGAGCTACGCCACCAGCGACGAGAACATTCGCGAAGCCCTGCGCCGCATCAAGGAAGCCCTTGCACAGCTGAAATAAGGAGGGGCAGCAAAACAACAATTTGGGCTACGCTGGCGAGGTTCATACTCTCGTGAGGCGTAGCCCAAAGTCTGTTTATATTCTATTGGTATTCGCTAAAAGTCGCCAACGGGACAGTAAGTCCTCCCTCTTAAACCAGCTCACAATGTATTCGTGCTCATTTCTCCTATACGCAGTGGTTGGTATGTGGGAAATCTTCGTGTTATTCGTGGTTTCCTCAAGCTATTTCGCAATCAGTACGCTGGTCTTGCCGATGGTGCCTCGGTTCTGGGCAGGATAGATCATCATAAGGCTGCGCGACGAAAAGTAGCGCTGTATTTGACCAGGTAGGCGCGTGAAGTGCGCATGGTACGACAGGGTGCCAGGACGTGCCAGGACGAAGCAGACGAGGTGGTCGGAACGTGTGGCATTGGCTAGTTCGGTATAGTCGTTCCACTTGTCGTAGCGGTGGTATTCGGCCTGCACTTTATGGCCTTGTTCCTCCCAAGTCTCTTGTATCTTTTCCAGCGTGCCCCGTCCGCCGTAAACATCCACGGTGCAGCTGACTTGTGCCGACAGTAGGGCGATGCGGCGGAGCCAAGCGCCGAAGCCTGGTTCCTTTTCGGCTTTGCGAGGAACGATGAGGTGGATGCGTCGGAGCATAGCAGGTGCTACGGACGGACGGAAGATGATGATTTGGCGGTCAACAACGCGAATGAGGTCTGTGGCAATCTGACCGAAGAAGGCCTCGAACATCTTCTGCTGGCGGTGGAGGCCAATGATGAGGTCGGAAGCATCGAGCTCTTTCATCGAGTGGCTCAGTCCGCTGACAACGTTCACTGAATAGCGACTGTGCGTCAGCATGCGCACTTCTGCCGAGGCTGAAATGTTGGCAGCATATTCCAGAGCTTCGCTGCCTTCGCGACTTTTAGCTTCATCGTTTTCAAGCACCACATTGATAGCCGACAAAGGCTCAGGCGATTTGGGACGACGCAGCATAAGGGCGAAGTGGACAAGGTGTTGCACGTCGTCCTTTTCCTTGATGGCAATAACGATGCGGTCGCTTTCCAACTTAGAGCCCTGCCGCGCTTCGGCTTTGGCATCGGGCAACGAGAGCACCTTGGCAGCGGCCCGTTCGGTGACAACGGAACTGACAAGACAGCTGAACAGAATGAGTAGCATGGCACCATTAAGCACTGCCTCGGAAAAGAGGTGGGAACCATCGGGCAACTGCAACTCGTAGCCCACCAAGACGATGGCCAACGTGGCGGCAGCACGGGCTCCCGTCAGTCCGAACAACAAGGCGCGGTCTTCGCGCGGGAGGTTATATAAATATTGTGCGGCCAACGAAGCCAGCCACTTGCCCGCCGTGGCGAAGACAACCATCACGGCGGCCATCTCGAGCGCGTGAAGGTCGGCTAAAGCGCGCAGGTCGATCAGCATGCCCACACTGATGAGGAAGAAAGGGATGAAGAGCGCATTGCCAATGAACTCGATGTGGTTCATGAGAGGCGAGGTGGCGGGAATTTGGCGGTTGAGGACGATGCCCACAAGGAAAGCACCGAGGATGCCGTCCATACCTGCCAACTCCATCAAGCCTGCACCGAGAAAGACGAGAATCAGCACAAAAACATATTGCACTACGCCGTCGTTATAGCGATTGAAGAAAGCGCGAACAATTTTGGGGAAGATGAAAACGATGGCAGCACCTGCGAGGGCGAGTTTAGCTACCAGCCAAAGCCACAGCCAACCATCCGTCTCGCCCTGCACCCGACTTGCCACCACGGCCAGGATGAGCAGCGTAAGCGTGTCGGCCACGATGGTGCCGCCCACAGCCATATTGACGCTTTGGCGGCGTTGCAGACCATAGCGCAGGACGATAGGGTAGGAGATGAGCGTGTGGCTGGCATACATTGACGCCATGAGTAGCGATGCCGCCACGCTGAGGCCTAACAAACCAAAGTTGGCAATGAAGCCCAACCCAATGGGGATGGCGAAGGAGAGAAGGCCAAAGCCCAAAGCCCGTCCGCGCGTTTCGCGAAGTTCTTGCAGGTTCATTTCTAACGATGCAAGAAACATAATGTAGTAGAGGCCGACACGCCCAAAAAGCTCAAAACTGCTGTCGCGATCGAGCACATGGAAGCCATGCGGCCCTACCAGTAGTCCCGCAAAGATGAGGCCTACTATGCTAGGAATGCGCACCCGTTCGAAGAGCATCGGCGCAAAAAGGATGATGCCCAAAATAAGGAAGAATATCCACGTAGGGTCGGAAATGGGTAGGTGCACGGCGTTAATGAGTGTCAATTTATGCTGCAAAGTTCGCATTTTTTTTGCAGAAAACCGATATTTCGGTGCGGAAATGGTAATTTTGCCCGCGAAATAACATTGTAACCTTTCAGTGACAAGTTTGGCTACGCCGGCGAACAAACGCGGTTGCAACTTGTCACTCGTAATATGTCACTCGTTAGTTTAAAAATTAAATAACAAGATATGAACGTAGCTATCGTAGGTGCCAGTGGTGCCGTTGGGCAAGAGTTCCTTCGCGTTCTGGCCGAAAGAAATTTCCCAATTGATAACCTATTGCTTTTTGGTTCGCAGCGCAGTGCAGGGCGCAAGTATTCTTTTCGCGGAAAAGAGTATGAGGTGAAATTGCTGCAACAGGGTGATGACTTCAAGGGGGTAGATATAGCCTTTACCTCAGCTGGTGCAGGAACGTCGAAAGAGTTTGCAGAAACCATAACAAAGCATGGCGCTGTTATGATTGACAATAGCAGTGCTTTCCGTATGGACGAAGACGTACCCTTGGTGGTGCCCGAGTGTAACGCCGAGGATGCGCTGGTGCGGCCTCGCGGCATCATAGCCAACCCCAACTGCACCACGATTATGATGGTGGTAGTTTTGAAACCCATCGAACGCCTAAGCCATATCCGTCAACTACGCGTCAGCACGTATCAGGCTGCCAGCGGTGCTGGCCTTGCAGCCATGGACGAACTTTATGAGCAATATCGGCAAGTATTGGCAGGCGAAGAGGTCACCGTGACAAAGTTCCCCCATCAGTTGGCCTTCAATATGATTCCGCAGGTAGACGTTTTCACCGAGAACGACTATACGAAAGAAGAAATGAAGATGTACAACGAAACGCGCAAAATCATGCATAGCGATGTGCGCTGCTCGGCCACGTGCGTGCGCGTTCCCTCCCTCCGCAGTCATAGCGAAAGCGTGTGGATGGAAACAGAACGGCCACTGAGCGTGGAAGAGGTGCGCAAGGCCTTGGCCACTGCTCCAGGCGTGACGTTGATAGACGAGCCGCAGGCTGGGCGCTATCCGATGCCGCTCTTTACGGGAGGCAAGGATGACGTGTACGTTGGCCGCGTGCGCCGCGACCTGGCCAGCGACAACGGCTTGACGCTTTGGCTTACGGGCGACCAAATAAAGAAAGGCGCAGCCCTTAACGCCGTACAGATTGCTGAATACTTAATTAGCCAAAAGAAGTAAAAGGCGTAAAAAAGCAGTATGCAAGTTTTGTCGTGCTAAAACGAAGACGTAACTTTGCAAGCGAAGTTTGACTATCAAATCTAATTCTAACTAAAATAAACAAAGAAAGTATGAAGACAAAAATTTCTGCTATTTTCTTGAGCGTTTTGCTCGTGTTGAGTGGTTGCTCTACCATTCAGAATGCCTCTAACAAGGCCAAAGGCGGCACCATCGGCGGTGTGGCTGGTGGTGCTCTTGGAGCAGGCATTGGTGCCCTTATCGGTAAGGGTAAAGGTGCAGCCATCGGTGCTGCCATTGGCGCGGTGGTCGGTGCTGGTACGGGCGTACTCATTGGCCACAAAATGGATAAAGCCAAGAAGGCCGCTCTCGCAGCTGGTGCAGAAGCCGAAGTAACGAAAGACGAAAATGGTATTTCCTACGTGAAGGTAAACTTCCCCGCAGGCATCCTCTTTGCATCGGGTAAGAGCGACCTTACGGCCGATGCTCAGAGCTCTTTGGCAACCTTCGCCGCAGGCCTTGAAAGCGATATGGACCTCTACATTAATGGTTATACCGACAACGTCGGCTTCCGTGGCAAAACGGCTGAACAGAGCAAAGAACTCAACAAAGAACTCTCTGTTAAGCGCGCCAGCAGCGTTAGTTCCTTCCTCATGACGAAGGGCGTGAAGGGCAGTCAGTTTAAGGAAGTGACTGGTTACGGCGAAGAAAACCCCGTTGGCGACAACAGCACAGCTGCAGGTCGCGAGCAGAACCGCCGTGTGGAGATTTTTATTGCTCCCTCGCAAGACATGATTAACTCCGCTAAGAAAGAAGCTGGCGAAGCATAAGCAAACTTTAAGTTAGTGACAAGTGACAAGTTGCTGACGCGCTCAAAGGGGCGTAGCTCAGCTTGTCACTTGTCACTTGTCACTTGTTAACTATAACTAGCAGAAAAGTGCTTTTTTAGATGTTTGCAAAGGCGGTTTATGCGTTTTTTTTGAAAATGATTTGTTTATACAAATAATAACCTCTATTTTTGCACGCCTAAAAGAAACGGAGCTTTCGTCTAAGGCTTAAAGTCGAGACGGGCTCAAAGTTGTCGCTCAGTGCTGAATGGCATCATGAGCTAAGAAAGGAAAGAATAATCAATAACAAACTAACAACTAACAACTATGTCTGAAATTGCAGATAAGGTAAAAGACATCATTGCAGACAAACTCAGTGTAGAACCCAGCGAACTCAAGCCTGAAGCAAGCTTCGCTAACGACCTCGGTGCCGATTCTCTTGAAACGGTAGAGCTCGTTATGGAACTTGAGAAGCAGTTCGGTATCACCATTCCCGACGATGAGGCCGAAAAGATCACCACGGTTGGCGATGCTATCGCTTACATCGAAGGTAACACGAAGTAAGTCGCAAACAAGGCAGTCATATACTATATGCCTGCCACAGCATAATTAAGCCTCCCCGCCCCCAGCTCTTTACCTTTCCCCTTTCGGGAAATAAAGGCTGAGGGCGGGCGAAGCATAACGGGGGCAATAGGTTTTTGCTACGTTTACTCGAAACGTTCATGCACCCGCAAAAAATACATTATCGTATGGAATTACACAGAGTTGTAGTGACGGGTCTGGGGGCTTTGACTCCCGTAGGTAATAGTGCCAAAGAAACATGGGAAAACTTGAAGAACGGCGTTAGTGGCGCTGGCCCTATTACACACTTTGACCACACAAAATTCAAGACGCACTTCGCTTGTGAGGTTAAGAACTTCAATGCTACCGACTACATGGATCGTAAGTTGGCACGTAAGATGGACCTCTATGCCCAATATGCTATTGCTGCGGCTGCCGAAGCCGTAAAGGACAGCGGTATGGATTTGGAAACTGTCGACAAAGACGAAATAGGTGTTATCCTTGGCGTTGGCATCGGCGGCATCCACACCTTTGAATCCGAAGTCGCTTACTATGCCCAACACGAAGAGGATGGACCAAAGTACAGTCCCTTCTTCATACCCAAAATGATTGGCGATATTGCGGCAGGACAGATAGCAATCAACTATGGTTTCCATGGTCCTAACTACATTACGACCAGTGCTTGTGCCAGTTCTACCAACGCTTTGGCGGATGCCTTCAACCTGCTGCGCTTGGGTAAAGCCAATGCCATTCTTACGGGTGGTGCTGAAGCAGGTGTATGGCCTGCAGGTGTGGGCGGTTTCAACGCTATGCATGCCCTTTCAACGCGCAACGATGACCCCGAACACGCCAGTCGCCCCTTCTCGGCCAGTCGCGATGGTTTCGTGATGGGCGAAGGTGCTGGTTGCATGATGCTTGAGACCTTGGAGCATGCTTTGGCGCGCGGCGCTCGCATCTACTGCGAAGTGGCAGGTGTAGGCATGTCGGCCGATGCGTACCACATTACCGCTTCCCACCCCGAAGGGCTTGGTGCTCGTCTCGTCATGGAACGTGCATTGAAAGATGCAGGCATGAAACCCGAAGAGGTTGACTATATCAATGTGCACGGAACGAGCACGCCCGTGGGCGATATTAGCGAAGTGAAGGCCGTTAAAGACCTTTTTGGCGAGCATGCCTACAAGTTGAACATTAGTTCTACAAAGTCAATGACGGGTCACCTCCTCGGGGCAGCCGGTGCTGTGGAAGCTATGGCATGCGTCATGGCCGTTGTGGAAGACATCGTGCCGCCCACCATCAACCACGAGGAAGGCGACGAAGACCCTGAAATAGATTATAACCTTAACTTCACATTCAATAAAGCGCAGAAGCGTATCGTGCGCGTGGCCTTAAGCAATACCTTTGGCTTTGGCGGACACAACGCTTGCTGCATCGTTAAAAAGTACGAATAGAGAGACTGCGACAGCAGATACACGCAGATGACTTTGTAGGCATACACGCGGGTGGTGCAGGTAGCAACAACATCGGTGGTCGGCTATCTGACTACTTTCGTATGTCGATAGTGGATGAATAATGGTGGGGATGACGTTTGTGCATTCCCTACCTATATATAATATTGTGTATCTTTAAGCAACTTCCGTTTTGGGCATTACCTTTCAGGTCATTAGGATAAGAGAATAGCTTTTAGACTTGTTACAGAAAATGTGTTCCCATAAAAGGGGGATGTTTCCTTATTTCGTAATGAGGAAACGCGTAGGTTGTTCGCATACTATTCTACGATAATTGCAAAGAACATTATATGTCAGCAAATACTACGCCGTCTGCGGCAGACAAGTCCGCTAAAGAGCGCAAAAAAAATAAATCAGCCAATAGCCGGCAACCACAAGCTGGCAGCACGGCAAAGACAAAGACAAAACCAAAAGGTGGTTCAGGCAGGTTCCATCGAAATCATGAGAGCCAAGGCCCCACGCTACGTGCCACGCCACGCGGCGGCTTAATAAGCAAGGCCACCACGCTGACACTCTTTTTCGACCGGTTGCGCCAACCTTTTAGAAAAGATAAAGACTTTAGTAAGAAACTATACAACATACTCGGGTTCTATCCGCACAACACAGAGTTCTATCGCGTAGCATTGACGCATAGTTCCGCCGAGAATCGTGGCGGCGTGAAACCACTGAACAATGAGCGGTTGGAGTTTCTGGGCGATGCCGTGCTCGAAATGGTTGTGTCCGACATTGTCTACAAGCATTTTGACCGTAAGCGCGAAGGATTTCTCACAGGAACGCGAAGCAAAATAGTGCAGCGTGCAACGCTCAACCAGTTAGCCGATAAAATGGGCGTGATGAAGTTAGTTCGTGTTAGTAAGCAGCCCACCACGCAACACAATAATATCGGCGGGAATGCTTTCGAGGCATTAGTGGGTGCAGTTTATCTTGACCGTGGCTACGACTTCTGCTATCGTTTCGTGGCGAAACGCGTGTTGGGACGCTACCTGAACCTCGATGCCGTAGCTCAAAAAGAAGAAAACTTCAAGTCGAAACTCCTTGAATGGAGTCAGAAGAACAAGCTGAAAGCCGAGTTTGTTGCCAAGAGCGACGAAAAAACGCATCCGGGAAATAGCGTGTTTATCTCCGTGGTATATATTGAAGGCGTTAAGACGGGCGAGGGAAAAGGCTACTCGAAGAAAGAGAGTCACCAAAACGCTGCGAAAGATGCCTTGACTAAGCTACGTCGCGATCAACGACTGCACGATAGCCTTTTTAAGGCAAAAGAAGAACGTACGCAGATGGAAGCAGCTGAATATGCAGCCCTGCCATCGCCCGCAGGGAAACAGCTTCTCGTGATGGACGGTCAGCAGATGGATAGTTAACAACACAGGATTGGACAAATTATGATATCATTCCTATTGAGCCTCGTAGCCTTACTTGTTGGTTATCTTGTATATGGACGCTTCATTGAGAGCCTTATCGGCCCCGACGACCGTCCCACTCCCGCCCGTCGTCTGGCCGACGGCATAGACTTCGTGGAGCTTCCCACTTGGAAAGTCTTTATGATACAATTCCTGAATATCGCGGGGACTGGCCCTATCTTTGGTGCCATTATGGGTGCCAAGTTCGGTCCGTCGGCCTACTTGTGGATTGTGTTTGGCTGTATCTTTGCAGGTGCTGTACACGACTATTTCAGTGGTATGCTCTCCATGCGTCATGATGGGGGCAGTATGCCCGAGTTAATAGGCATCTATTTGGGTAAGAAAGCACGTAACGCCTTGTTGCTATTTAGTATACTTGTGTTACTGATGGTAGGTGCTGTTTTTGTGTATAGCCCAGCCCTGATTTTAGGTTCGATAAGCGGAGGTGATGCGCAGATGATGATGATATGGGTGTTCATCATTTTTGCGTATTACATCATTGCAACACTATTGCCAATTGATAAAATCATAGGTAAGATATATCCGCTCTTTGCTTTTGCCCTGCTCTTTATGGCAGCCGGGATGATGATCGTGCTGTTCGTGAAATGGCCATCGCTGCCCGAGGTGTGGCAGATAGGAAGCGTCGCACCACTGGCGAAAGAACCAATTTTCCCCTGCTTGTTCATTACGATAGCATGTGGAGCTCTCAGCGGATTTCATGCTACGCAAAGCCCCATGATGGCCCGCTGCCTAAAAAGTGAGCGCTTAGGACGTCCCGCGTTTTATGGAGCTATGATAACGGAAGGTGTCGTAGCTTTGGTATGGGCTACGGTGTCAAGCTGGTTCTTCTATGATGGTGGTTATGCAGAATTAAATAGTACGAGTACTCTCTCTGCGCCTAACGTAGTAACCGTGGTATCGCAGAGTTGGCTGGGCACCATTGGCGGCGTGTTAGCCATTCTGGGCGTCGTGGCAGCCCCCATAACTAGCGGCGACACCGCCTTGCGTAGTGCACGCCTTATCGTAGCTGACTTCTTACGCCTCGACCAACATCCCATCCGCAACCGTCTGTTGGTAGCTATTCCGCTGTTTGCTGTGACGACCTTGCTCTTGTGGTTCAATATCTCAAATCAAGATGGGTTCAACGTGATATGGGGCTACTTCGGATGGAGTAATCAGACGCTCTCCTGCTTTATGCTATGGACGGCTACCGTCTATTTGGTTCAGCATCGTAAAGCGTACATAGTCACGCTCATTCCCGCCCTGTTTATGACAACCACTTGCACGTGCTTCCTGCTCATCTCAAAGACGGGTTTTGGACTTTCGCCCCTCATATCCTATAGCGTTAGCGCGGTCGTTATGCTCCTCTCATTATGCTGGTTCGTCAGCTGGAAAAGGAAAAGAGAAACATTGAACATTAAACAATAAACATTCATCGCCACGCACCGGGCGCGAAAGTATTCGTGTTCATTCGCTGGACATTCGTGCCCTTTGTGGTCCTTAAAATCCTAATATTGCAAAACATCTCTTTATAAGAAACTAAATTAGAAAAATCAATGGCTTATATGACTCAAGAGGGCTACGACAAAATGGTAGCTCAATTACGAAAGATGGAAACCATCGACCGTCCCGCAGCATCGGCAGCCATCGCCGAGGCTCGCGACAAAGGCGATCTGTCCGAAAACAGCGAGTACGAAGCAGCCAAAGAAGCACAGGCTATGCTCGAATTGCGCATCAATCAACTCAAAACCACCATTGCCGAAGCTAAAATCATCGATACCAGTCAGCTTTCGGGCGACACCGTGCAAATCCTCTCGACCGTAAGAATGAAAAATCAAGCCAACGGTGCCGAGATGAAGTACACCATCGTTAGCGAAAGCGAAGCCAACCTGCGCGAAGGAAAAATATCCTCTCAAACCCCCATCGCACAAGGGCTGTTGGGTCACAAAGTAGGCGATGTCGTTGACGTGCAGATACCGCAAGGCATCGTCAAACTCGAAGTGTTGGAAATCTCACTCTAAACGCAGCGCATCATGACGATATTCAGCAAAATCGTAGCAGGCGAAATACCCTCCTACAAATGTGCAGAGAACGAAGAGTTCTACGCCTTCCTTGATATCAATCCCGTAACGAAGGGCCATACGCTCGTGATACCCAAGCGTGAGGTCGATTACTTCTTCGACCTTACCGACGAAGAACTTTCGCGCATGATCGTCTTCGCCAAACGCGTGGCTCGTGCCATCGAGAAAGTCTTTCCCTGCAAGAAAGTGGGACTTACGGTTCTTGGCCTCGACGTGCCCCATGCTCACGTCCACCTTGCCCCGCTTCAAAGCGAGATAGACATGGACTTTGGCAAGAAGAAGCTTAAGGTTGAACCCTCCGAGATGCAGGACATTGCCGCGCGCATAATGCGGGCCTTCCAAGGAGCCTAAGCCCGCGCGCCCCTCGCCAAGGTAATGTGTCCAATATTGGGCAAGACATCGCTCACACTAAAACTTTTTCCGTAGAAACTCTTGTTAGTTTTCTACGGAAAAAGTATCTTTGCACCGCTTAACGCTTAAAACCCTTTAGAGTCAAGCATTGGACTTGTAGCTCAGTTGGTTAGAGCAACAGACTCATAATCTGGAGGTCCCAGGTTCAAGCCCTGGCTGGTCCACACTGAAAATCAGAGAGTTACGAAGATTTCGCAACTCTCTTTTTCTTTTGTGTGAAATTCAGGTGAAATTCGTGGCGAAAAACTTAGGGTATGAAATGTGATGCAATCTTTTCGATTGTAACTGCATTGCATGGCATTGCAGAATCAATGAATACCTTGATAATCTTTTGCCAGTTTAAATCCTGTTATTCCCTACAGAACGTTAAATATCGGACGGTTTTCGGGCGGAGGTGACAAAAGTTCGCGGAAAAACAGTAACTTTGTGCTCGATTTTAAGAATTACAGCGCAATAAAACAAGTGAAAGTTATGAAGATGCAAGAAAAGGCCGGTGAGCGCAAATTGCGCTGGGACGAGGAGAACCGCCTGCTGTCATCTGACGACAATGGTTTTGTGACCAACTACTGGTACGATGCCGACGGCGAGCGCACGGTGAAGACCAGCGGCGAGGGCGAGCAGGTCTATGTCAACTCCGGGTTTGCCGGAGGACGTACGAACACGGCAAAGTTCTCGCTGTATGTGTCTCCCTATCTTGTAGCCAACCAGGGCGGACGCTACACCAAGCACATCTACATCGGCAGTCAGCGCATTGTTAGCAAGCTCGGCGACTTCGACTCCTACGGTTCCGACCCGCGCAGGATCCCCTATGCAGGGAGCGAGGCCGATGCCGTGACGGTGGACTATAAGGGCAAGTATGCCAGCCAGCAGCAGGTCATCAGGGACAATTATGCCACGTTCGATGTGCCATACAACGGTGAGGACAACAACGACTACGTGGACGGCGAGGGCTTCTGCTGCAACGACGGCTCACTGGAGGCGGCACAGGCAAGGGCGAGGATGGCAGCGATGGCAAAGGCCAACTCCGTCAGTGGCAACTTCAAGGAGAACGATGATTACGAGAAGCTGCAGTTCTACTACCACCCCGACCATCTGGGCAGCAGCAGCTACATCACAAACCTCGACGGTGAGGTGGCGCAGCACATAGAGTATGTTCCTTTCGGTGAGGTGTTCATCGAGGAGCGCAACAATACATGGAACACGCCCTACCTCTTCAATGCAAAGGAGTTTGATGAGGAGACTGGACTGTACTACTACGGGGCAAGATACTATGACCCAAGGCTAAGCCTATGGATGAGCGTGGATCCTATCTCTAATTATGACCCAAGAAATAGTGAAAATTATCTTGATGGAGAACATAATAATGGAATTTACAATTATGCAAATTTAAATCCTTATATTTACTGTTATCAAAATCCTGTTAAGTTAAGTGATCCGGACGGAAGACAAGTTATTGCAGTTCATGGAACGTTCAGTAGCAACAAAACATGGCAAGACAAAGCTGGTATCAACAGATACACAAAAAAAACATTTGGAAACAATGCATATAGATATGGATTTTATTGGTCTGGAGGAAATTATGCCAGCATGAGGACAACGGCAGCAAAAGAACTTATCCAATATGCCATTAATAAAAGAAAAACGCTACCAAACAAAGAACCGTTAACTATTGTTGGACATAGTCATGGAGGTAACGTGGGAATAGAAGCGATAAATATGATGGTAAATATGCCTGAGTTTGATGGTGTGCAAATTAATTTGTTAACCATAAACACCCCTGTGCGAGATGACTATCAATTAAGCAAGAAGGCCGAGCAAAGAGTAACTCATATTAATGTTTATGATTCCAAAGATCCTGTACAAGTTAATGGAGGTAACATAAATCATCCGGAAGAGTTTAATATGTATAAAGAACCAAATTTAGTTGATGGACTTATTGGAGAATTTGGACCTGCAGGTAGAGTCTTTAAAAATGCCGATAGAAATATATCTGTAGATAATCCGCAACCACTTGTTAAATGGCGAGGATTTAAAAGCAAATGGGGTGATTATCATAATTCTCACAATCGAGTTAAAGATTGGGAAAACAAATGACGTGACATCTCAGTTCTGAATAATAATGAGTGAAGGTTATTCCAAAGTTTTCTTCGGGCTAATCTTCACTTCTTAAAATAAAAAATATGAAACAAATTAAGTTTTTCTTCATGTCTTCCATAATAATGGTTGTTCTTAGTAATTGCACTTTTGAAAACCGCAAAATAAACACACATATATCCAAGACACATTGAGAAATCTGCCAATTGACACTCTGGACTGTTATCCTGATTTAATAGACTTAACAGGACACTATAAGTTAATTGCTGAAGAAATTGGGCCTTGGACTTATGCGCAAAAATTGGAAAATTGTGAAACTGGAAAATCTTATTGGTTCTATTATAATACCCCAAGACCTTTTATTGTTACGTCAAAAGAAATTATATTCCCTATGGAATATAATATTGTAACAAAGTATCAATAAATGAAAAAAGTATTATTTATAAATATCGCCTTACTTTTTATTCTTATATACGTTTGCATCTCTTATAATCATAGACAAGCTATTGTAAATACAGAAAGACCAATTGAAGACTTTTCTGTATTAGAAATTAATTGCAGTAGTGGTTATCGTGGTGGTTCAACCCTCTTAGTAGAGTTTAATGCAAAAAAATATTATGTAGGAATAACTTCCAAACAATGTAAATCATTTACATTGGATAAGGTAAAAATATATTATGACAAAGAAAATGATAAGCTTTTTGAGCGGAATGAATTAACAATAAGATATATAGTTTTTTATTCTATTCTTTATTTGTGCTCATTCATTTGGCTATGTACTATAAGATTTAAACATAAAAGATAAATTCCAATTTATCGGACTGCTATATCATATAGCAGCAGCCTATCTCGACATCCCTTGCTGATATTTCTGTATGCGCCCATCGTATCTGCCATCGGCAATGTCGTGGACTTCATGGTCGGCACGTCTGAGTTCATTGGCATTGAACCTGCCCAAAGTGCCTGCCAGCCATACAAACCAGTCCGCCACCTGCTTCAAGGTGGCACTGGCAAGGTCGGAAAACATCTTCAGGTATTGCTTGATGGCGTATGACTCGTTGTCCCAGAAAATATCGCCGTGTTTGCCGCCACGACCTCCGAAACCAGAATAGGCAAAGTCCTGAATGGCTTTGATGCAAAACTGCAAACCCTCGTCAATGCGGTAGATATAGGCAGACATGGCAAAGAACATCGGGTCTTGCCAGTTGCCACGCTCCTTGATAGTGTAGAAGTCCCGCAGCTTCTCG
>ONHN01000032.1 GCA_900317635.1 uncultured Prevotellaceae bacterium
AGCGAAGCGAAGAGGAATGCGCGGTAGGTGACGGGAGGAGAAAGACGGTGCGCAGAGCGTACCGCACATGATAAGAATGTATAACTAATAAGTCATGTCAGGGATGGAACTTTGTGACGTGCAGTACGCTTCGCGCATTGGCCATATCGTTGATAGTTTGCCGCGCACCACTCCTCGCTTCGCTCGTCGCGGTACGCGGTTAAGCAAGGTATGGTACGCTTCGCGCACCATTTATCACACCCGTATCACAACTTCAGAAACTTGAAAAGGATTATTGTTTACGCTGATTTTGACTTTCTCTCCACTCCTGCTGAGATTGGAACCTTAGACTACGAACAGTTTCGCGACAAAGACCATTTTGCGTTTGAATTTCTCGCGAATGAATGAAACAGCATGGGGACATTCTGTTAAGCGGTAATCTGATAAAACCTTAGTCCATTATGGGGGGCGTTCCTACAAATTGAGTTAGCAGGAAAGCGTAACATACTTCCAGAACAACGCCGGCTCAACCAGCTGATTGCCCATGGAATCTCGCACGGAGGTGCACGCCCTACGGCAAATGTTGTTGACACCAACGGCAACCTGATGGGCAGGCTGCTCGTTTTCTTCCGTTCCACCGTCGCCCATAACAAACGTGCCTCCTTGAATACCTTTCATCACAAACGAAACGTCGGCCACACGGAAAGTTTCATCGGTAAGACGCGTGGTGTCACACAGCACCGTGTCCATTCCCTTAACATAATACGAGTCAACGATGAGATCGTCAGGGGCCACCTTGCCATGAATGGCTTGAAACAGGTCGGAACCTTGCGCCTCAAGACGCTGCTAAACCAAACCTACAAAGGTTAATGAAACAAAACCTATAAAACCTGAGACGATGAAAACCCAACGAATAGGCAATTTTTTAAAGATACTCATAGTTGATTACCAAATTTTCAGCGCGAAGGAACGAAAATTTCGTAGGTACCATCGTCAAAAAACACACGTATTTCCTTAATGCGTCTCGCGGAATTGTCAAAACTTCCGAATTCAGAAGCATTTCCTTGAGAAGAGAAAGGATTAAGTGGCTTACTAAAATCGAAGAGGTCGCGCATACGCTCCTTTCGCGCATCAAGTTTCTGCTGCTGCTGGGCAGGAATGGAAGAAGATGACTGATGCGGTGTGACTGAGGAAGGTGCACCTTCAGATAAATGAGAACCAGGCAAAGCAATGTCTTCTTGATCCGTAGTCGTGGAAATTTCATCGTCGGCTGGAGTAAACATTTCGCCCTCGCCAAAAATAAGCCAATTGATGTTCACTTCAGGGAATGCGCGATGAACGGCATTGATGTGGTTGGTAGTAGGATTAGAACGCCCGGTAAAAATACTTGACAAAGAGGCGGGCGAAATGCCGAGCCGAGCGGCAAAGTCTTGTTGCGAGAGATGGGAGAGTTCCATCAACTGACGAATTCTGTCTTTCATACGTGTTTAGCGAAGAGGTTGTAATCTGAAACTGGGGACGAACGGTGACGCTGCTGAGAGCAACTTGTGGAGAATCCGACCAAAATTTTCAGCATTTACAAATGTTGTTTGCGGCGCAAAGGTAAAGAATTATATTTGCAAATGCAAAGCAAAAGAAGAATTAATTCGCAAATTGAAGCTACTTTATAATCGTAAATCAAAATTTGCGCAAGAAACGTTTGTGTTTGTATTCGTAAATCTATCAACACCTAAATTCACACTTGTTATAAATTCACAAGTGTAATGTTTACTCCATCTTTTTACCTTAAACAACTGGCTTCTATAGGCTAACCCTCTTAAATAATGGAGCTGGAGCTTCCGCAGTAAACTCTTTTCAATACAAGAGGCTCGCGCTGGTTGATACCACTTGCAATAAGTTCGACATAAAGCCTGGCTTTATGAGAGTTAGGTTAAGTAAGGGGCAATTGATAAATATCAATTTACACATTTGTAGCTTTGCGTCTGTAAATAATTTTGGTTTATGAAACGATACGCCTTGGTTTGGCACGGGCGCAGCACCACTACGCTGATTTTACATTTGTAAAACCTTTTTCGTTTACTCTTTTGCTTTGTGTTTGTGTCGTCATTTTGCTTTGTCAATTTACAAACATAAAATTTCACGTGAAACGATTTGCTTGCCGTACATTCGGCTAATTCCGATAAAGTGTCGGCGAGGCGGATTTTGCGCCATTCTCAGGCGGCCAAAATCCTTATAAGTGGCAAATAATAAGAGGTTAAGGGGCGATTTTTGTGTATAGCTTTTCAGCTCTAAAAAGTTTGGGAGAGGCTTTTGGTGGCTCTTTTGGCGTACAGATTTAGGTTTTTGCAGACATTTCGGGACTGAATTTAGGTTTTTACGGGCCTAAATTCACGTTTTTGCGATAGAGAACGCACTTATTGCAGCCATCTGCCTGCGTCGGAGGGGGCTGTGAGAGGGTGGCAGAGGCAAGCGGAAGGGGAAGGGGAAGGGGAAGGGGCAGGCTACCTTATAGTGGCGCAGAGGGAGATGAGTGCCTTGCGGAGGTACAGCTCTGGAGGTTGGTAGGTGGGCATGGAAGGGGAGAAAGAAGAAGGCAACAGCATGGAAAACGTGTGAAGGGTAGTGGTAAAGATGGGGGGAAAGGTGTCCCTGCCTACTATGCACAAAATTTTACAAAAAATTGCGGACATTTCTGCCCGCAATAAAGTTCCCTACCCTGCCCACAGGCTAATGCATCATAAAGAAGAGGAGCTCCTTCATGAGGTCGCCGTCGGACGTAGCAGGGTTTTCTACACCTTTTGAGCGCGCATCCGTGCGACGGATGGCATCGATTATTCTCATTGTTTTCCCAGCGCTGTAGTTTTGCATGGCGGGGATGAGTTTGTTCTTACACATCCATTCGCTCACGCCGAGATAGTGGCTCAGTCCTGCGGGCGATTTGTCGGGCGCATAATGCGCTTGCATCAGGTTCATGAAGAAGCGGAAGAGGACGGGCAAGGTTTTTTGGATAGGATTTGCCTTCGGATTTTTGTCAAAAATATAGGCAATTTTCATTGCTTTCCTCACGTTTTTTGCACCGATGGCGTCCTGCAGCTCAAAAACATTGTATTCGTTGCTCACGCCAATGTTGCTTGCTACGCGCTCTTTCGTGACGACGCGGTTGCCCTCTGGTAGGCCTATGAGCAACTTGTCGAGTTCGCCCACCATGCGCGAGAGGTTATCGCCCACGTCCTCGGCCAGGAGTGCCGCCGCTTCGGGCTCTATCTTCGCACCGCGCTCGCGCAGGTAGGTGCTGATGAAACCTGATAGTTGGTAGTCGCGCAGTTTGATGCTTTCGAAGAGCACCCCCACTTTCTTCACTTGCGTCGCCACCTTCGTGCGTTTGTCTATCGTCCCGTTCTTGTGGCAGAAGATGAGGACCGTCGTAGGCTGTGGTTGTTGCAAGTAGTATTCCAGGCGATCAATCTCCTTGATGTTCTGGGCCTCCTTCACGAGCACGACAAGGCGCTGCGCCCCCATAGGGAAGCCCTTGGCGGTGTCCATCACCTGGTCAATGGTCACGTCGGCCCCAAAGACCGTGATGAGGTTGAACGCTTGTTCGTCTTCACTCAGGAGCGAGGCAACGAGCAGGTCGGACAAGCGGTCGATGTAGTAGGACTCTTCGCCCATCAGATAGTAAACAGGGGCGAACTTCCCTGCTTTGATATCGCGGACGATGCTGTCGTAACTTGTGGCTGGGGATTTTGCGGGAGGCATGTTGAAGGAAAAGGGAAATGTTGAAGTTTGTTCGAAGCAAGTGGTAGGGTTGAGCACCCTGCGGGGAGGGGACGCTCATGGTGTCGCGCTATGATTTTACATCTGTCTTGGCTGCTCTGCCCCACCCTACCAGTCGAACTTCAGGTGGCGCACGGTGCTGCGTCGGCCTATGATGAGGCGCATGGCCTCGATGCCGATGCTGACGTGGGTGGCGGCGAAGTTCTTCGTCACGCGGTTGTCGCTCTCTTCGGTCTTGATGCCTTCGGGCACCATAGGGTTGTCCGAAACGAGGAGCAGGGCACCCGTGGGGATGTGGTTGAAGAAGCCGCAGGAGAAGAGTGTGGCCGTTTCCATATCTACGGCCATGGCCCGCGTTTCAAGGAGGTAGTCCTTAAACTTTTCGTCGTGCTCCCACACGCGGCGGTTGGTCGTATAGACGGTGCCTGTCCAATAGTCGTGGTCCTTGTTGCGCAGGGCCGTCGAGACGGCGCGTTGCAGCATAAAGGCCGGCAGTGCAGGCACTTCGGCAGGGAAATAGTCGTTCGATGTTCCTTCGCCACGTATGCCTGCCAGGGGCAGGATGTAGTCGCCGAGATGCGTCTTGTCCGAAATGCCGCCACACTTGCCCAGAAAGAGACAGGCCGTTGGTTCTATGGCGCTCAAGAGGTCCATAATCAGCGCGGCGTTGGGGCTGCCAATGCCAAAGTTGATCATCGTGATGCCATCGGCCGAAACGGTGCGGAAGTTGGCATCGAAACCTATAGGCTCGGCTCCCGTCTGCTCGCAAAAGAGGTCAATGTAGTGGTTGAAATTCGTCAGCAAGATGTGCTTCTCGAAATAGCCCAACGGGTGGCCCGTGTATCGGCACAGCCAGTCGGTCACGATTTGTTCTCTTGTGCTCATGGTTGGAAAGAGGTTTTCTCTGACGCGTCACGCCTGGTACGCGCGCCGCGCTTTGCGTGCAAAATTAACAATAAATTAGCGACACGCGCCACTTTTCAGCCCACAAAACTGCGCAGTAAACTTTTCTTAGTGCAAAGATAAGTTTTGCGCATGGCTTGCAAAGTTTTGCCGCGAAACCATGAAGTTATAAATCTCGGCGGCAAATGTACATTTCTCGGCGGCAAATATACATATTCTCGGCGGTAAATATATATTTGCCGCCGTAATTTATAACTTTGCACCCTTCGGCGAAAACTTAAAAGGCTTGCGGCTAAACTTGTAGGGTACCGCACAAAGTTTGGCGGTTTATCTGCATAATGGCTTATAGACCTCGCCACTCCCTACCCCGCTGTGCACCAAAACTGAAAGCACCGCTGCACGACGCGTCAACTTTTCGCGTTTCCTCAAGGCATTACTCCATAAAAGGCGTATCTTTGCCAAAAGAAATCTCACAGCCCACCGCCTATGCCTCCTTCCGCCTCGCTGCCCCCCTCCCTCGCCCCCTTGTCGCTTCCGCCCATGCCGCTCCAGCTCCGCCGTCGCGCCGACGGACAAGCCGAAATCTTCGATGCGTTGCGCCAGCGCTATGTGCGTCTTACGCCTGAAGAGTGGGTGCGCCAACACTTCTGCCATTGGCTTGTAAGCGAAATGGGCTACCCCGCCGCGCTGACGGCCAACGAGGTGAGCCTGCGCACGGGGGGGGCCGTGCGGCGCGCCGACACGGTGGTTTTCCGGCGCGAGGGAGGAATGCCCCATGTCGTGGTGGAGTATAAAGCCCCGAGCATTACGCTGACGCAGCGCGTGCTGGACCAAATCGTGAGCTACAACCGCACGCTTTGCGCCGACTATCTCTTCATCTCCAACGGCCTTGCCCACTACGCCTTCCGCATTGATAGTGCCACGGGCCTACCCTCCCTGCTACCCTGCGTGCCGCGCTACGAGAGTCTCTGAAAAGGGGCATCGCGCGCGCACGTACATTATTATTAGGCACGAAAAGCTGTTTTTCGTGCTTTTATTCGTACTTTTGCACTCGCTTTCCATCTACACGCAAACAAACATACAAACCAATATGGCAAAAGAACTAAAAGACCTGACGAAGCGCAGTGTTGACTACTCGCGCTGGTATAACGAACTCGTGGTGAAGGCCGACCTGGCCGAACAAGCTGACGTGCGCGGCTGCATGGTGATAAAGCCCTACGGCTACGCCATCTGGGAGCGCCTGCAGCAGGGCCTTGACGAACGCTTCAAGCGCACGGGCGTGCAGAACGTTTACTTCCCTATGCTCATCCCCAAGAGTTTCCTCTCGCGCGAAGCCGAACACGTGGAGGGCTTCGCCAAGGAGTGTGCCGTGGTGACGCACTATCGCCTGAAAGGTAATCCCGACGGCGACGGCGTGGTGGTTGACCCCGAAGCTAAGCTGGAGGAGGAGCTCATCATTCGTCCCACGAGCGAAACGACCATTTGGAACACGTACAAGAAGTGGATACACTCTTGGCGCGACCTGCCCGTACTGTGCAACCAGTGGTGCAACGTGATGCGCTGGGAGATGCGCACGCGCTTGTTCCTGCGCACGAGCGAGTTTCTTTGGCAAGAGGGCCACACCGCCCACGCTACGCGCGAAGAGGCCGAAGAGCGTGCCCGCCAGATGCTGGGCGTATATGCCGACTTCGCCGAAAAAGTCATGGCTCTGCCCGTCGTGCAAGGCGTCAAGAGCGAGACGGAGCGTTTTGCTGGTGCGCTGGACACCTACACCATCGAGGCCATGATGCAAGACGGCAAGGCGCTGCAAAGCGGCACGAGCCACTTCCTCGGCCAGAACTTCGGACGCGCTTTCGGCGTGCAGTTTGTTGACAAAGAAAACAAGCTCGACTACGCCTGGGCTACGAGCTGGGGTGTCAGCACGCGCCTAATGGGTGCGCTCATCATGACCCACAGCGACGACAACGGCCTTGTTCTTCCGCCGAAGATAGCTCCCATACAGGTTGTCATTGTTCCTATCTACAAAACGTCGGACGACCTGAGCCGCCTCGACGAGCGTCTGGGCCAGCTGGCTGCCGAGCTTGAAGCGCGCGGCGTGCGCGTGAAGTACGACAACGCCGACAACAAGCGCCCTGGCTTCAAGTTTGCCGACTACGAACTGAAGGGCGTTCCCGTGCGCCTCGTCATGGGTGCGCGCGACCTTGAAGAGGGCACCATCGAACTCATGCGCCGCGACACGCTCGAGAAAGAAACGCTCAAGGCCGAGGGCATCGTTGACCACGTCGTTGGCCTGCTCGACGAGATACAAGACAACATCTATCGCAAAGCCAAAACGTTCCTTGACGAGCACATCTTCCCTTGCAACGACTACGAAGAGTTTAAGACGCGCGTGAAAGACGGCGGCTTCTTCCTCTGCCCCTGGGACGGCACGACGGAGACCGAGGCTCAAATTAAGGCCGATACGCAAGCTACTATCCGCTGCGTGCCCTTCGGCGTGAGCCAGGAGAACCCTGGCACGGACATGGTCAGCGGCAAGCCAGCTAAATATCGCGTGCTGATTGCGCGGTCGTATTAAGGGAAACTTAGCCAAGTTTCTGATGTTTGAGGAGCTGAAGGAGTTAAAGACGATACTTTAAGCCCCTTAACTTCTCAAACGTCAAAAACTTGAGAGGTTAAGACCTCCACGAACAACTTCCACACACATTTTGATTGGCGCTACGTAATGGTCCCCGATATTCAGTTCCTCTTATATCAATTGCCTCAAGAAGAAGCCAAGATACAAGTTGTCATCAAGGATGAAACCATTTGGGCTACACAAAAGGCTATTGCTCAATTGTTCGGTGTAGGAATACCCGCTATCAATAAGCACTTACATCATATATTTGAGGAAGGAGAACTCGATAAAGACGTGGTTATTTCCAAAATGGAAATAACCACTCAACATGGTGCAATAGAGGGAAAAGTTCAAAAGACAATGACGTCCTTCTTTTCCCTTGATGCTATCATTTCTGTTGGTTATAGGGTTTCATCCAGACGGGCCACTCAATTCCGCATATGGGCAACGCAGATTCTTAACGACTACATACGAAAAGGATTTGCTCTTGACGAAGAACGCCTAAAACAAGGAACGGCAGTCTTTGGTAAGGACTATTTTCGTGAGTTATTAGAAAAGGTCCGCAGCATCAGGGCGAGCGAACGCCGTATTTGGCAACAAATAACCGATATTTATGCCGAATGCTCGTTTGATTATGACCGCACATCGCCCACGACGCGCGAATTTTATCAAATGGTTCAAAATAGATTTCATTATGCCATTACGGGGCAAACAGCACCCGAGATAATCTTCTCTCGAGCTGACCACACAAAAGCTCACATGGGACTGCAAACGTGGAGAAACGCCCCTGACGGACGGATCTTACTAAGCGACGCTAAGATTGCCAAGAACTACTTACCTGAAGTGGAAATTAGAAGATTGGAACGCGCCGTTACGGGCTACTTTGACTACATAGAAGACCTCATAGAGCGCGAAAATGCATTCAGCATGGAGCAGTTTGCTGCATCCGTCAATGAGTTCCTCTCATTTCGCCGCTATGCACTTCTACCAGATAAAGGAAAGATTAGCAGACAAGCAGCTGATAAGAAAGCGGAAGATGAATACAATTTGTTTAATCCAACACAACAAATAGATTCAGATTTCGACAAAGAAGTTCGTGAATTGTTTCAGGATTAGACTATGCTCACAGCCAACAACCTTTCCGTTGAGTTTTCAGCGCGCCCGCTGTTTTCGGGTGTGTCGTTCGTTGTAAACCCGCGCGACCGCATTGCCCTTGTCGGCAAGAACGGTGCGGGTAAAAGCACGTTGCTCAAGATACTCTCGGGCGAGAGCAACCCCGGCAGCGGCGTTGTCAGCAGGCCCACAGACACGACCGTTGGCTACCTGCCGCAAGTGATGCAGCTCGCTGACACGCGTAGCGTCATTGCCGAGGCCGAAACCGCTTTTGCCGACTTGCAACGCCTCAAACAGCGCGTGGCCGATGCTGAGCGCGAAATAAGCACCCGCACCGACTACGACACGCCTGCCTACGCCGCCCTCGTTGAGCGCTACTCGCTCGAGAGCGAACGCCTGACGCTGCGTGGCGGCCAGAACTACCACGCCGCCCTTGAGCGCACGTTGCTGGGCCTCGGCTTCGAACGCTCGGACTTCTCGCGCCCTACGAGCGAGCTGAGCGGCGGCTGGCGCATGCGTATTGAGCTGGCCAAACTCCTGCTGCGCACGCCCGACGTGCTCCTGCTCGACGAGCCTACCAACCACCTCGACATCGAAAGCATTCGCTGGCTCGAAACGTTCCTAAAGAAATATCCCGGCGCCGTTGTCCTCGTCAGCCACGACCGCGCCTTCCTCAACAACGTGTGCACCCGCACTATGGAGATTTCCTGCGGACGACTCACGGACTACCGCACGGGCTACGACGACTTCGTTCGCCTGCGCGCCGAGCGCCGCGAACAACAGTTGCGAGCCTACGAGAACCAGCAGAAAGAGATTGCCGACATCAAGGACTTCATAGAGCGTTTCCGCTATAAAGCCACGAAGGCCGTGCAGGTGCAAAGTCGCATCAAACAACTCGAGAAGATTGTGCCTATTGAGGTTGATGAAGTGGACACGAGTGCACTGCGCCTTAAGTTTCCGCCGTGCCAGCGCAGCGGCGACTTCCCCGTCATTTGCGAGGACGTTGGGAAAGCCTACGGAGCGCACCGCGTCTTCAGCGGCGTCACGCTCACCGTGCGACGCGGCGAGAAGGTGGCCTTCGTAGGCCGAAACGGCGAGGGCAAGAGTACGCTCGTCAAGTGCATCATGCAGGAAATAAGCCACGAAGGCTCGCTGCGCATCGGCCACAACGTACAGATAGGCTACTACGCGCAAAACCAGGCGCAGCTGCTCGACGGCGAACTCACCGTCTCCGACACCATCGACCGCGTGGCCACGGGCGACGTGCGCCTGCGCATTCGCGACATCCTGGGTGCCTTTATGTTTGGCGGCGAAGCCTCTGAAAAGAAAGTAAAGGTGCTCAGCGGCGGCGAGCGTAGCCGTCTGGCCATGATACGCCTGCTGCTGCAACCCGTCAATTTCCTCATCCTCGACGAGCCCACCAACCACCTCGACATGCGCACCAAGGACGTGCTGAAAGAGGCGTTGCTGGCGTTCGACGGCACCGTCATCCTCGTCAGTCACGACCGCGACTTCCTCGACGGCCTCGTAGAAAAGGTGTATGAATTTGGCGGCGGACACGTGCGCGAACATATTGGCGGCATCTACGACTTCTTGCGGAAGAAGGACATCGACACGCTCGACTCCCTAAACCTGAAGCCCGCCACCGTGCGCCCAACGGACGAGGCTAAAGCACCCACCGAGGGTCGCCTAAGCTACGAACAGCAAAAAGAGCGCACGCGCCAACTGCGACAAATCGAAAAGCGGGTCAAGGAGGCCGAAGCAAACATCGAGAAAATAGAAGCAGAAATAGCCACGCTCGAACAGCAACTTGCTACGCCCGAAGGAGCCGCCGACGCTGCCCTCGCCCAGTCCTATGCGCAGCAGCAAAAAGACTTGGAAGAAGCTATGGCGCAGTGGGAAGAAGCTGCTGAGGCGTTAGAACAGTTCAAAGAATAAGGACATAAAACAAACAACTATATGAAGAAAAACCTATTACTCGGCCTAACGCTCTTTGCAGCTACCGCTTCGGCGCAAGGCCTTTCATCGGGTCTCAAGCTTGAGAACCTCGACCGTTCGTATCGCCCTGGCGACGACTTCTATCAGTTTGCCACGGCTGGCTGGCAACGCGCCAACCCGCTGACGGCCGAATACAGCCGCTACGGCGCGTTCAACGTGTTGCACGAAAACAATCAGAAGCAACTCCGCGCCCTTATCGAAGAATTGGCCAACACGCAGCAAGCGCCTGGAACGATAGGGCAAAAGATAGGTTCACTCTATCGGCTGGCCATGGACAGCACGCGGCGCAACGCCGAGGGCTACGAACCCATCCGCGCCTCCCTCGAAGAAGTGCGCGCCCTCTCGCGCCGCGAAGACTATCAGCCGCTCATGGCGCGCCTCTCGCGCCGCGGCATCCCCGCCACGATGTTCTACGTGGGGGCTGAAGCCGACCTGAAGAATGCCTCGCAAAACCTCGTGCAGGTGGGGCAAGGCGGCCTCTCGCTCTCCGACCGCGACTACTACCTGCTCGACGACGAGCAGACGTTGCGCGTGCGCAATGCCTATCGGCAATATGTGAAGGACCTCTTCATACTCGTTGGCAACACTACCGAGGAGGCACAGCGCAAGACGGACTACGTCCTGGCCATCGAGACGCAGTTGGCGCAGCAATGCTATAGTCGCACGAAGTTGCGCGACGTGGAGGCCAACTACCACTACCTCACCTACGACGAGCTGAAAGCGCAATACCCTGCTATCGATTGGGACGTCACGTTCCGCACCTTAGGCTACCCCGCCTTCAACGCCGTTTGCGTGGGTCAGCCCGAACCGTTGCACGAAGCTGAGAAAATCCTCACGGACGCTTCGCTCGACGCTCTTAAGGCCTACAGCGAATTCAAGATTGTTAATGATGCCGCCAGTGCCCTTTCCGACGAGTTCCGCGCCCTCACTTTCGGCTTCTATGGCAAGGTGCTCAGCGGTGCCGAACAGGACCGCCCGCGCTGGAAACGCGCCGTCAGTGCCGTGGAGGGGGCAATGGGCATGGCCGTAGGGCGTATGTACGTAGAGAAATACTTCCCAGAAACAAGCAAGCAGCGCATGCTGGAACTGGTGAAGAACTTGCAGACGGCCCTCGGTCAGCGCATCGACCAGCTCACGTGGATGAGCGACGAGACGAAGAAGCAAGCGCACGAAAAACTCGGTGCTTTCTACGTGAAGATTGGCTATCCCGACAAATGGAAGGACTACAGCAAACTGAGCATCGACGATGCGCTTTCGTACTACGAAAACATGTGTCGCGTGGCCGAGTTTGAGGAGCAAGACATGATAGAGCGCCGCGTGAACCAACCCGTTGACCGCGACGAGTGGTACATGACACCCCAAACCATCAATGCCTACTACAACCCTACGACCAACGAGATTTGCTTCCCCGCTGGCATCCTGCAACCGCCGTTCTTCAACCCCGAAGCCGACGATGCGGCTAACTATGGGGCTATCGGCGTGGTCATTGGCCACGAAATGACGCACGGCTTCGACGATCAGGGTTCGCAGTTCGACAAAGCTGGCAACCTCAAAAACTGGTGGACAACGGCCGACAAGAAGAAGTTTGACAAACGCACGAAGGTGATGCAGGAGTTCTTCGACAAGATAGAGGTGCTGCCGGGTATGTTTGCTAACGGCAAACTCACGCTGGGCGAGAACATTGCCGACAACGGCGGCCTGAACGTAGCCTTCGTGGCTCTGCAAAACGCTATGCGCAGCAACCCCCTGCCCGATAAGGACGGTTTCACGCCCGAACAGCGCTTCTTCATCAGCTTTGCCACGGTGTGGGCCGAAAACATCCGCGACGAGCAACTGCGCCTCTACAACAAGACCGACCCCCACAGCCCCGCCCGCTGGCGCGTCAATGGCGCCCTGCCACAAATAGACGCTTGGTACGATGCCTTTGGCATTACGAAGAAGGACAAACTCTTCGTACCGAAAAAGAAACGCGTGGATGTGTGGTAAAGTTTTAGTAACAAGAAGCCCCTCTCTCCCCCGCCCCCTCTCTCCCCAAAAGGGTGAGAGGGGAGTGGATAGAAAACACGTCAAACATTAAGGCTTTGCCCTAACAAGCGCGACCGCGCCTCCACTCGTCACTCGTCACGTCAAAATGCATCTCTTCCTTCCCACCTCCCTTCCCGCGAACCGTCCCCTACCCGCCGCCGAGCGCCTTGCTCTCGAGGGCTACAGCATAGAGTACTACCCCCTTGGCGGCGAATTGCCTGCACCGAAAGCGGGCGACCGCATCGTGGGCGTGTTGAACCTGATGCCGCTGAAAGAGGTGACGGAGCTCGACATCCTGCGCGCCATTGCTCCCACCGAAGGACGGGGCAACGTGGTGGTGATGCTCCTCAAGTTTCCAGGACAGACCTACAAGAATACGCCACACGAACACATGGACGACTTCTACGTGCCCGTTGACCAGTTTTTGCAGCGAACAAAGGGACGGGAAACGGCGGCACGCCTCATCGTGACGGGGGCACCGCTGGAAAAGATAGCCTTCGAGGAGGTACGCTACTGGACAGAACTGTGCCAGCTGATGGACGAAGCCCGACAACGCAAGCTATATACCTTATATATATGTTGGGCCGCACAAGCCGCACTCTATCATCGCTACGGCATAGAAAAGCGCCTACTACCCGAAAAACAATTTGGTATCTACACGCAACACGTTCTTCGCCCGGAGCACCCACTGATGCAGGGACTTGGCGGGGCGTTCCCTATGCCCGTCAGTCGCCACACCGACATCGCCGTGCCCGCTCCCCTACCAGAGGCGTTAGCGGTCCTTGCCGCCTCGCCCGTAACGGGCGAAGCCGTCCTTGCCGACGATGGCTTCGCAGCCTACATCACGGGCCACCTTGAATACGAACCCCTCACGCTCCACAAAGAGTACGTGCGCGACCTCAGCCGCGGACTCCCTATCCGCCCCGCCGAAAGCTATTACCCCAACAACGACCCCTCGCAAACACCCCCCTACGTTTGGCAACGCGCAGCCCGACAGTTCTATGATAACTTCTTGTGGGGAGAAGGGGCTTTTTGAGTGACAAGTGACAAGTGACGAGTGGTCCCTCGCTCCCCCTAAGGTTGCCCTGCGCTTGTTCAGTCTCTTGTTCTGTATGTTGCGTTGCCAACGCAACATTACCCGCATCGGCGTAACCCCACTCGTCACTCGTCTCTTGTCACTTCCCCAAAATCATATTAACAAGTGTCGTCACGTCGCCCACGTTGACCGCTCCGTCGCCGTTGAGGTCGGCGGCAGGCACTTGCGCGGTTTTCCCTAATATCATGTTGACGAGCGTGGTCACGTCGCCCACGTTGACCGAGCCGTCGCTGTTGAGGTCGGCGCTGTCGGTGGCTATGCCTACATTAAAATAGATGTATTCGTCCACGTTGTAGTTGTTGTCGGCCATGTATAGGTAGTATTCTCCTGCTTCGTAAGGGGGTATGTCAACAGGAATAGTAAGCGTGCGCGACTCGCTCGCTCCCAGCGTCACGGCCCTTCGTGCCAGGAACTGATAGCCCAAGTCGCTATACGCCCACACCAGCACTTCGCCTTCGAACGTACCCTGCGCATTTTGCAGCGTTGCCGTTACGCGTCCCGTCTCGCCTGCAGCATAGGTCATCTTATCCGCCGAGGCCGAAAGACTCAGCTGCGGTGTGCTATTTCCTGGAGAATAAACGCTCGACATGGCGCTGCCCACGTGCACCCACTGCCCGTCGCCACGGTCGCACTGCACCGTCAGCTGGTCCTGCGAAACGCCCACGGGAGCTGTCACGCGGAAACAGACTTCCTTCTCGCTACCAGCGGGGATGCTGGTAAAAGTGGCAGCTACGGGCGTGCCGTTGCGCACAAGGCGTATCTGCCCACGGAAAGATTCTTCGTTCGATGCCTTTATGCGCAAACTCAGCGTGTAGTCGTGCCCTTGGTAGGCTCGCCCCACGGTGGAATAGCCGGCCACGGACAGCCCTGCTTGCATCCCTGGCCTACTGATAGTGGCCACACCTTTCGATAGGCGCATCACGAGGTAGGCGGGATAGTTGAGAGACGTACTGGCCAAAGGTATAGGCGTGTCGTCGGCAACACCGTCGCCCTCATAGATAGGCCGCAGATAGAACGTGCCATCGCTATTGTTGACGGGGAGGTTGAAACGAAGGACATAATAGGTAGGGTCGGTAGCCGAGGTGAGGCTGAAGTCTTCCGTCACGCTGTAGAGCGGCTTGCTCGTTCCTACTTCATCACTCCCGAACACGCCCACGCCCACCTTGCCGTTGAAGGCTCGATCTTTCGTCATAATGGTAACATCAAGGGGCATCGTGCCGCCTTGCGCTGCCGACGTGGGGTAGCTATAAAACCCTATAGTCATTAGGTTTTGTACGGGATTAGTCTGGCTATCGGCGGAAGGGCGGATGCCGATAATGGCACTTTGCTGATAGTTGTAGGCTTCGTAGCTGTAAGTATCTGGGTCGCGCTCGTTGAGGTTGTCGAGGCTGAAATAGCCGTTGTATTGTCCCCAGCCCCAATTGATGTGGTAGAGGCCGTCGGCGTTGTAACCATCGCAGATGAAGGCATGGCCACTGGTGCTACTGCCCGCAGCATTCGTCAGCCGCCGCCCGCTGTAGATAACGGGGCGTCCCCCTGCCAGCTCCGCCTTCAACATCTCCGCCCACTGCGCATCGGAGAACTGTGCGCGCGCAACGTCGCGACACGCTGCGTCGTAGCCAAAGTGGCGGATGAGGTTATAGCACGACGTGATGGCATTAGAGCCCTTAGCACCGTAGTCCATCTTGGCGGCCAGTCCGCAGGCGCGCATCAGCTTGGCCACGGCCTGCCGCTGCGTATCGGTCGCACCCTTCTCGTCGAAAGCATAATAGAGGAGCATGTCGTCGAAGTTGAACTGATAGGCGGCAAGGTCTTCCGTTTTTTTGTTTGCCCCGCCGACGGTGTAGTAACCCGTACCTTTCGCCTGCGTGGGATAGCGATAGTGATATATGACCTGTGCCATAGCCGTTGCCACGCACCCCGTCACGCAGGTTTCGCCATACGAGGGGTCGGCGGGACAGGCGAGGTTGAAAGGTTCGCGCTGGTGCCACAACGTCTTGATGAGGGGCTTGACGCTATCAGGCAAACCGCTGGGCGCATGGGGCTTCGCCACGCCTTTGCCAGCACGCACCCGTGCCGTCTGTGCGGCCTGTGCCTCAAGCCATTCGGTGAGGGCTTCGGGCAGCGATGCCGGATTGTACACCCCCTCGGCACTATAGCCAACGACGGGTCCCATCTGCTCGTCGCCAGCCACCACCACAAAGCCGCCTTGGGGCGAAAGGCTCAGCACGTAGTAGAGAGGCGCCCCACCCTGCTGCGGCAAGCGACGCGCAAGCGGTGCGGTCTGGCTACTTTCCAGCAGTCGCAAGTCGGGCGACATGGCGATGAGCTGCTGCTGGAGATATTGGCGAGCAAAGACCTGCGCCTTCTCAAGCGATATTTCTTGAGCCAACAAGGGCTGCGCTTGACACAGCAGAAGGAACAAGAGAAGGGTTAGTAAACGTATCATAGGGCTACAGCGTGTTTTATTGATAAGTGCAATAGTTGTTGCAAAGATACGCATTTTATCGAAAAAACAGCTATGGTCTTTGCGGTTATTATCAAATTAAGCTATTTTTGGCGCGAAATAAAAAGCTTTTACTACTATGAAAAAAGTTCTTTCTTTACTTGTTATGGCCTTTGTGACGGTCTCTCTTTACGCACAAGTACCCAACACGATGAGCTATTCCGTCATGGTCATGAATCCTAAGACAGGGCAGATCCTGCAAAACAAAGATGTCAAGCTGCGCGTTGAACTGCGCCAAGGCAGTGCACAAGGGACGGCAGTTTGGGCACAAGACTTCGATACGACAACCGATTGCGCTGGTCTTTGCAACCTCACGCTCAAGTTTTCCGACGACATCAACTGGAGTTTAGGCAATTACTTCTTTGCCTTGCTCGTGGACGGGGAAGAAGTGGGAGCACCCGCACTCACGTCCGTACCCTATGCGTTGCAAGCAAAGACGCTGGAAGGCGCAATAACTAAAAATGAACTTATCGGGACGTGGGTATATCAAGACGAATGGGATAAGGAGACTTATGTATTTAACGCCGATGGTACGGGACAGCGTATTGAACAAGAAATGGGCTCGAGCGAGTCTTATAAAGACATCGCATCATGGACTCTCACGGGGGCTGGCAGTCTCATCTATGCTTATTATGCAGGGGGAAAAGACGGCGAGGAGCAACGCCTCAATGCACGTGCTTTTCAAGTCTTGAAGATTAGTGAGAAGCAAATTATATTAACTGGTGCTGACAGAGGTTATCTATATACGAAGCAATAGGAAAGGAGGCGTTAGGCATGAGAAAACAGACAATTAGAAAGCGCTGTGGGGCTTGCTGGCGAACGTTCGTCGCCTGCGCGTTCATGCTCTTGGCTACCTATATGCTTCCCCAGGTTGCTTCGGCTCAATCATTCTCGCCTCAGGGACAGGTCACCGTTGCTCCCATAGCAACGATCACGTCCCTGGGCTTTACCAACGTGGCATCTATCTCTGCTTCGCTCAACGAGAATGCGCAGGTCATAGCAGGCAATGCTATAGCCGCCTTTCCTGCCTTCATCAGCGGAGCTATTGACGACCCTGCCGACCTAAACCACGATGGGGCTGTCAACGTGGGCGATGTCACTACGCTCGTCAATATGATTCTTGGTAAAGCACCGCAAGTTGCAGCTGCCGACCTAAACCACGATGGAGCTGTCAACGTGGGCGATGTCACTACGCTCGTCAACCTCATCCTTGGAAAATAAAACCGCCCTTTGACGCTATCCTATCTATTACTTCTTATGAAAAACAAACTTGCTCCCTTAGTCTGCGCCTTGATACTCCTTCCACTATACTCCATAGCGCAAGTCACGCCCTCAACCGACACCGACGAGACGTGGTACTACCTGCAATCGGCTGCATCGCTGTCCTACTGCGCTGGCAGCGTGGTTTATAACACCGCCCCGCAGAGCGGCCATTACCTGCGCTGGGGCGACAAGGTAACCGACGAAAATGCACTATGGAAATTCGTAGATACGGGTGCTCACGCGTTCCGCATCGTTAACAAAGCTACGGGCCTATACATCTGCGCCACCACGCCTAAGAGCGGCGCCGGCGAGGTGTTCAGCACCGACAACGTGGAGGAGGCCACGGCCTTCGTCCTGACGCGCCAGAGCGGCGGCACCGAGAGCTACGTCCTGAGTGCTGCCGACGGCAACCCACTCCACGCACAAGAGAACTTCGGCTGGATGGTGACGTGGGCGGATCGCTCGGCGGGCTCGGCCTCATCGTGGAAGTTTGTGCAAGCCACCGCCGAAGAGCTCCAAGCGTGCGAGGCGAAAGCGAAGGCCGACGCAAAGGACTACCACCTGGTATGGGCAGAGGAGTTCAACGCCGATGGACGGCTTGACGCGCGCGACTGGTCGTTCGAACGCGGCTTCGTGCGCAATCAGGAGCTGCAATGGTATCAAAGCGACAACGCCTTCGTCGCCGACGGCCTGCTGAACATCGAGGGCAAGCGCGAGCGCGTGAAAAACCCCAACTACGATGCCAGCTCCGGCGATTGGAAAAAGAACCGAGAGTATGCCGAATACACCTCGGCGAGCCTCAATACGAGCGGTAAGCACGTCTTCACCTACGGACGCTTAGAGGTGTGCGCAAAAATTCCTACCGCTGTAGGTGCATGGCCAGCTATATGGACCTTAGGCTACGAATGGGGAGGCGACGACCACTGGCCCCACAGCGGCGAAATCGACCTGCTCGAGTACTACGGCGCAGCTACCCACGCCAACTTCTGCTGGGGCGGTAACGGCGCGTGGACAGACGTGTGGCACTCGCGAACACAGCCCATCCGCTATTGGAACAAGGTTGACCGCTCCTGGGCGCAAAAGTTCCATACGTGGCGCATGGACTGGGACAGCGAAAGCGTGAAGCTGTATATCGACGACGAACTCGTGGCCGTGAACAACAACGCGCGAAGCTACAACGTCTATGGCTCCACGGCAGGACGCAACCCCTTTATCGGACGCGACCACTACCTCCTGCTGAACCTCGCTATGGGCAGCAACGCGGGCACACCCGACGAGGCACGCCTACCCTTCCTCTATCAGATTGACTACGTGCGCCTCTACCAAAAACCAGGCCAGACCCACACCAATCGCGGCGTGACGGAAACTACCACACCGACCACGGCCATCGCTGCGCCCCCTACCCTCGCCGACGCGCCTGAGCAAACTACAGCCATCTACGACCTCTCGGGTCGCCGACTGAGCAGGCTGCCCCGCCAAGGCGTGGCCCTCGTTGGGGGAAAAGTGGTAGTGAGAAGGTAAATAATCCAGAGAGCTTTACTATCTATTAGTGGTCTATCATCTTCATTCATTGGGGGCTTGCTGTCGCCGTAGGCGACACACTATGCTTAACCCCCATCGCTCGATGCGGAAGCGAAGAGCGTCGTGGGGAGAGTGCAAGTACTACTTGCAGCGTCTCCGTAGGAGTCGCACAAATAAGAAGTGAAGGCTGGATTGCGACTCCTACTACAGACGCATTAGGCAGACAGCTACTACTACCCCACGACGCACTACATGCGACGGGGGTTAAGTATGGTATGCCAGCTACGCTGCCTTTTATCGGACAGCAATAATTGCTAAACAAACGCCGCCAACGGCGCAGACAGTATGCGCCCTACTTGTAATCCTTCGGCCGCTGCGGCGCGCTGCATGATGCGGCGAAGTGCAAAGACAGCTCCGCCGACAAAGCCTATCGGACTACGCCGCGCTGCCTCGCCATAGGGTACGACATGTCGCTGCAAGAACATGCGGAAACGTTCCTCCACAAACGAGGCGATGGCGGCCTCGTCGGCATGGGAGGCAATGAAGGGCACAAACGAACCCAGATAGGCTGCCGCCCCTGGCCGACGATAGATGCGCTGAATGGCTTCTGCCTCGCTCACGGCAAGCCCCTCGCTTTGCAAGGCCGCCGCCAGCGTGGCAGGCAATTCGCCGCGCAAGACTCGCCGCAAAAGCTCACGCCCGAGGTCGGCACCGCTCCCTTCGTCGCCAAGGATAAAACCGAGCGGCGGCGTGTGGTGCGTAAAATGCCAGCCATCCCAAAAACCGCTGTTCGCGCCCGTACCAAGGATGCAGGCCGTACCGGCGGAAACGCCAAACAAGGTGCGCGCGGCCAGTTCGAGGTCGCTACCTATATATAATATTGTATGGCGCAACACACGCGCTATGGCCTCCCGCACACGTTCGGCTCCCGCCCCGCTACAGCCAGCGCCGTAGAAGGCTATTGCCAAGGGCGGCACATCGTGCTTCAGCTCCCCCACCAAGCCCGCCGCCACGGCCTCCACTTGTGCAGCAAGGTGCGCGTCGTCGTAGGCATTGGGGTTCATCCCAGCCGTGCGCCAGCGAATAGGTTTGGCAGATGAAACACTAAGATAAAGCCAGTCGGTAGACGTGCCACCAGCATCAGCCAACAACAAGTCTGTCGTTGCTGAAGGCAGAGCTAGCGACGCTATGATTTTAGAGAATGGTAACATAAAGCGGTGTTGTTACATGTTGAGAATTTACGTGTTGAAAACTGAAGAGTGTGAAAGAACTTCATCGGCATAGCCCCCCCTGGGAGCGCGGGTGCCTCGCCCGCAGTATGGGACGCAGGCGTCCCGCCTGCGGAAACATTGGCAGCGCAGTCGGCTACAGCTCACATTCCGTCAAGGGCTTTTTCCAATACTCATCCGCATAGAGCTCGCCTATCGCCGCATTGAATGCCTCGGAGGGTTCATGCGTTTCGGGCAGTTGCTCCCCCGCTCCGTGCAGGGCGCAAAGCACGCGCTCGGACGTGATGCGGTGGATGTCGAAAGCGGGGAGATAGCGCGTTTCGTCCGCAGAAGCAGTGTCGGCATACTCGGACAGCAGACCTGCCTCCACAAGGCGGGCTGCCGTCTGTACGCCAACGGGTTCGGGCACACGCAATTCGCGCGTCAAACTGCCCAACGAGAAAGGCGGACGCTCCTCGGCGTAGGCTTTGCAAACTGCCTGCATCGCCAGCAGACAGCAGCGGTCTGATGCCTCGGGACTGAGCTCGATGTTGTCGCGCCCATAATAGAAACGCCCTATGTGCTGATCGGCGTAAGCTAAGCAGGCACCAAAAAGCAGAATATACCAGCCTATCTGCATCAGGAGCATCATCAGCGGCAAGGCGGCAAACGAGCCGTAAATGGCGTTGTAGCCCGTCAAGATCATCTGCAAATAAACGTACAAATTCATCAGACCTTGCAACAAGAGCCCGGCGGGCAGTCCAGCCACAAATGCACTGCGCACGCTAACGCGCGTGTTGGGGATGAAAAGGTACAGCCCCGTTGTGAAGAGTACCATCAGCAAGTAGGGCACCAAGCGCAGCAACGTCAGCAGCGACGTGTGCAGAAGGAACACGTGGGGCAACGAGGCCACGAAGCCTTCAAGAAAGATGCTTAAACCCAGACTAAGAACAAGGAAAACGGGAAGCAGGAAGATGAGGGCCGCATAGTCGGTCACGCGGCGCGACAGCGAACGGTCTTTGCGCACCTGCCATATCTGGTTGAACGTAGCTTCCACGTCCGACGTCAGCGAATACAGCGTCCAAAGCAACAGCAAAATGCCAAAGCCTAAAAACACACCGCCCTGCGCACGCACCAAGTAACGCTCCACAAAGCCCAGCAGCAACTCGGCCACTTGTGGCTGCGAGGCAAACTGCGCACGGATCTGCGCCTCAAGATATTCGTGCAACCCGAAACCTTTGGCAATGGCAAAGACAATGGCCAATAGCGGCACGAAGGCAAACAACAAACTATACGTCAACGCAGAAGCCCGAAACTGCATACGCTCGCGCAGAAACAAGCGAACAGCCAGATACAACCGCTGCAACGAGGCTCGAAACAGCCGCGCACTGCGCTGATGAGCGGGCTGCCATAGGTCGTGGCGCAAAAAGTTGAGAAGACGCGATAGCATAGGAGGGAGGGTGTTTGTGGCAAGTGGCAAGTTTTCAACCACGCTTGTTCGCCTGGCGTAGCCTTATGGGACGCAGGCGTCTCGCCTGCGGCATTTAGCTGGCGTGGTCCAACTCGTCACTCGTCACTATCTCATCGTTCAATGTTAAATAATACGTTAGGCTGGCAAAAAGTCTGCGTATTTTCGGGCAAAAGTAAAAAAATTTGTGCACCTTTGCAAAAAATTTCTGCACAACTTCTTGGCAGGAAGTGATGAGGGGGTGTTCATAGGCTCTGACTAACAACGAAACCTCCTGCAAACAATACGCCCATCACCATGCAACGATATATCATTCTTCTCGTAGTCCTCTTCACGCTGCTGGCCTCGCGCCTCGCAGCGAAAGACGTGGTTCGGGGCATAGGCAGCACGGCGGCGGTCACTACGCCAACCGCCCCTGCGCCGAAAGATAGCCTTGCGCCCGTTGCGCCCGACACGCTCCCGTCGGCGCGCATCGACTACGCAGCCCTGGCCGACAGCCTGTCGCGCCTCGTGCGCGAGCGCTACGAATTCAGTCTGGCCGACCTCGATATGCGCTACGCATCGTGGCACTACGAACGGCCCGACACCCTCGCCAATCCCTACTACTTCCCGCTCTTCGCCGCCCCCACGCTCTATCCGCCCGCCGTGCACGAGCAAATGGGCCTCTATGCCCAAAGTGGCAACCCGCTCTTTGCCGCCGAAGCGCGAAGCCTTGCCTACGTCTATACGCGTCAGCCCTGGCTGGTGCGGCAGATGCAGGCCGAAGAAGAGCAAAACCCCATTCCCGAAACAGCACCAGAGGTGAAGCCAAAAGTCACGCTAAGCGACAAGCCCACAGCACAATACCCCGAGGAAATCACCCTCCTTCCCTCCGACCTCCACCTGCAAGTGCGCAAGCCAAACTTCTGGTCGTTCCCCGCTACGTTTAAGCTGCAACTAATGCAAAACTACGTATCGGACAACTGGTATAAAGGCGGCGAAAGCAGCAACTCATTCCTCATCGACATCAACGCACAAGCCAACTTCGACAACAAGCAGCACCTCAAATTCTACAACAAACTTGAGGCACGCCTCGGTTTCCTCAGTTCGCGCAGCGACGAAAAGCATAAATACAAAACCAACGTTGACCTCCTGCGCCTTACCAACGAAGTAGGCATCAAAGCTGCCAACCACTGGTACTACTCCGCCATGCTTCAAAGCTGGACGCAGTTTTGGCGAGGCCACAAGAAGAACGACGAAAAGATCTACTCCGACTTTATGTCGCCCTTCGAAAGCTTGCTGACGTTGGGTATGAAATACGAGCTCGAAACAAAGAACAAGCGCTTCAAGCTCGGCCTTAACCTTTCGCCCCTCGCCGTCGACCTGAAATACGTGGGCCGTCCCTCCCTCCAAACCGCCTTCGGCCTTGAAGAGGGACACAGCAGCAAGTTTGAGTTCGGTTCAAACATCACAGCTACGCACTCCTGGACCATTATGAAGAACGTCACGTGGAGCGGACGCTTCTATTTCTACACCAACTACCACAAAACCCAAATAGAGTGGGAAAACACCATCAACCTACAAGTCAATCGCTTCCTCTCCACGCAGCTCTTCCTCTTCCCCCGCTTCGACGATAGCGCCAAGCGCGCCGACCCCTCGCGCTCCTACTTCCAGTTCATGGAAAACCTCACCATCGGACTGAACATAAGCATCTGAGGACATGAGAAGTGACGACTCAGCGACGCGTGGCAAGTAACGAGCAACCACCGCGTTACGCCGACGAAAATAAGTAGCGCGGCGGAAAATAAAACCATTGAGCCATACAGCAACAACGTCTTCGCTTTCATTTAAGACCCTTCGCGCCCCTCGTGATGGCGCAAAACCCATAAACACAGAAAATCGACGCACAACCCCTTCGCAAGCGGCTAACAAACTCTTGCATAAGCCTTTGAAGTTTTCCTGCAAACCCATGAAGTTTTCTTCGCAGCTCATGAAGTTATAAATCTCGGCGGGAAATGTACATAACTCGGCGGGAAATATATAAACTCTCGCCGAGAAATGTACATTTCCCGCCGAGATTTATAACTTCGAGGGCCTGCCAAAAAGTTTCAGAGCCTCTCAGCGATACTTCGGAGCCACCTCAGAGAATTTCGGACCTATAGCTCATTTTGCAGGCTAAAACCCCACTCAAAGTCCGATAAACACAGGTGTTCCGAGCAATCAAGCTACCTTGAGCGATAAATCGACGGTTG
>ONHN01000025.1 GCA_900317635.1 uncultured Prevotellaceae bacterium
GCAGGCAACCATTCTGATTTGCATCGCGCTGTGCAGCGAAGGGGTTATCGCCCAACTTGACGACGGAAGCCGGCAGACGAATCTCCTGGAGGCTATTATAGGAAAAAGCATAGCTGCCTATCTCGGTCAGTCCTTCTGGCAGGTTGATCGAGGTAAGGGCGCAGCCATAGAACACTCTTTCCCCGATGCTCCTGACGGAATTGGGGATGGTGATGCTCGTTAGGCCTGTGCAACCACGGAACGCCTGGTCCCCGATGCTGGTGACGGAATTGGGGATGATGATGCTCGTCAGGCCAGTGCAGCCATAGAACGCATAGTTTCCGATGGTGGTGACGGAATTGGGGATGCTGACGCTCGTCAGGGCTTCGCAGCCATCGAACGCATAGTTGCCGATGCTGGTGACGGAATTGGGGATGGTGGTGTTCATACAACCTCGGATGAGCGTATTGGTTGCTGTCTCAATAATAGCATTGCAGTTATCACGAGAGTCATACTTCGTATTGCCAGTTTCTACTTTGATGCTCGTTAGGCCAGTGCAGCCTAAGAACGCATACCTGCCGATGCTGGTGACGGAATTGGGGATGGTGGCGCTCGTTAGGCCGCTGCAGCCAGCGAACGCATGGTCCCCGATGGTAGTGACGGAATTGGGAATGGTGATGCTCGTCAGGCCTGTGCAGTTATTGAACGCCCCGCTGCCGATGCTGGTGACGGAATTGGGGATGGTGATGCTCGTTAGGCCTATGCAGACATAGAACGCACCCTCTCCGATGCTGGTGACGGAGGAGGGGATGGTGATGCTCGTTAGGCCTGTGCAGTGATAGAACGCACTGCTGCCGATGGTAGTGACGGAATTGGGGATGGTGATGCTCGTTAGGCCGGTGCATTCATTGAACGCAGCATATCCGATGCAGGTGACGGAATAGGTCGTGCCGTCATTGGGGTTGGTGACGGAGGCAGGGATGGTGATGCTACCTGAATAAGAGTTATTCGAATAATAGTAACTTCCCGTATAAGTTACGCTGGCAGTCTTTGTGCTACTATCAAGCTCGTAATAGATGCCGTCAATCTCTGTGCCGTTAGCCCACGCGCTAAGGGCGAGGAGGGCGGCGGTGAGGGTTGTGAGTAGTCTGTGTTTCATAATCGTAGGGATTTTATTGAATGAATGAATAATGAAGATACATAAGGCAGCGTGTGTCTGTGAGGCTTTAAGCGGCTGCGCGGCGGCGCTCCTGCACGCCGCGCAGCCATTTTTGCTGTTTATTCTGTCCGGCCTTAGCAGCACGGGGCTGCAGCCTTTATCTTACGTACATCTTGCGGCTCGTGCCGTCGGCGCGGCGCACGACGACGAGCTGTCCGCGCTGCGGCTCGGCGATGCGCTGCCCTTGCAGGTTGTAGTAGCTCTCGCCCGCCTCCGACGGCGTGAGCGTGAGGGACTGGATGGCCGTGAGGTCTTCCTCTTCCACGATGTTGGCGAATCGATTCCAGGGTTCAATTGCTTTATAGGCTTCTTTGCTGCCTCTGGGGACGTGGAGGGTGGCGGAGTAGTCGCTGAACGCATCCGTAGCGCAGTCATAGGCTGCGGGGTCTGTGCGCAGAGCATAGATGTCTGTTAGGCCTGTGCAGCCTTCGAACGCACCGCTGCCGATGGTAGTGACGGAGTTGGGGATGGTGATGCTCGTTAGGCCAGTGCAGCCATAGAACGGCCAGCTGCCGATGCTCGTGACGGAGGAGGGGATAATGGTAGCCTTGCAGCCAAAAACGAGCGTATTGCTCGCAGTCTCAATGATAGCATTGCAGTTATCGCGGGAGTCGTACTTCGTATTGCCAGCTGCTACCTTGATTCTCGTTAGGCCTGTGCAGCCAGCGAACGCAGCGATGCCGATGGTAGTGACGGAATTGCCGATAGTAACGCTCGTTAGGCCTGTGCAGTCACGGAACGCCTGGACCCCGATGGTAGTGACGGAATTGGGGATGGTGATGCTCGTTAGGCCTGTGCAGCCATAGAACGCACTGCCCCCGATGCTGGTGACGGAATTAGGAATCTCGATGCTCGTCAGACTCGTGCAAAAATAGAACGCAAGGCCCCCGATGCTGGTGACGGAATATACCTTGTCGGCTATCTTCACCTTTTCGGGTATGGTGACAGCACCCAGGTTATCCTTGTTTTTCACGCCAGAGACTACAGCCTCGCCGTTCTCCTCGCTTGACACGCTGAAGCGTAGCACGCCGTCCGTCCAAACATCCTCACCGTCGGCGGTAAGGACAACGGCATCGTCGCTACCGGTATCGATATCGTCCACGATGTTTTCGAATCGATTCCAGGGTTCAATTGCCTTATAGGCTTCTTTGCTGTCTTTGGGAACGTGGAGGGTGCACGTAGAAGTGGGGACATTGTCGAACGCATCTGTATCGCAGTTATACGCTTCGGGGTCGGTGCGCAGGGCATAGATATCTGTGAGGCCTGTGCAGTAATAGAACGCATAGTCTCCGATGCTGGTGACGGAATTGGGGATGGTGATGCTCGTTAGGCTTGTGCAGTCATAGAACGCATACTCCCCGATGCTGGTGACGGAATTGGGGATGGTAACTCTCGTTAGGCCTGAGCAGCGATAGAACGCACAATCTGCGATGCTGGTGACGGAATTGGGGATGGTGATGCTCGTTAGGCCTTCGCAGTCAGCGAACGCAGAGCCGCTGATGCTGGTGACGGAATTGGGGATGGTGATGCTCGTTAGGCTTGTGCAGCGAGCGAACGCATGTTGCCCGATGCTGGTGACGGAATTGCCGATAGTAACGCTCGTTAGGCCTGTGCAGCCTTCGAACGCCTCTCTGCCGATGTTGGTGACGGAATTGGGGATAGTGATGCTCGTTAGGCTGCTGCAGCCCAAGAATGCATAGTCTCCGATGCGGGTGACGGAATTGGGGATGATGGTGTTCATACAACCTCGGATAAGCGTATTGCTCCCGGTTTGAATGATAGCATTGCAGTTGTCACGAGAGTCGTACGTCGTATTGCCTTCATCAACCTTTATGCTCGTTAGGCCTGAGCAGCCATCGAACGCCTCGCTGCCGATGCTCTTGACGGAATTGGGGATGGTGACTCTCGTTAGGCCTGAGCAGTAAGCGAACGCCTTGTACCCGATGCTCCTGACGGAATTGCCGATGGTGATGCTCGTTAGGCCTGAGCAGCGTTCGAACGCATTGTCCCCGATGCTGGTGACGGAATTGGGGATGGTGATGCTCGTTAGGCCTGAGCAGGAAGCGAACGCATGACCCCCGATGCTGGTGACGGAATTGGGGATGGTGATGCTCGTTAGGCCGGTGCAGTTACTGAACGCAGCCGCGCCGATGGTAGTGACGGAATTGGGGATGGTGATGCTCGTGAGGCCTTTGCAGCCAGTGAACGCAAGGTCCCCGATGCTGGTGACGGAATTGGGGATGGTGATGCTCGTTAGGCCTGTGCAGAAATAGAACGCAAATTCCCCGATGCTGGTGACGGAATTGGGGATGGTGATGCTCGTTAGGCCGGTGCAGTCAGCGAACGCCTTATTTCCGATGCTGGTGACGGAATTGGGGATGGTGATGCTCGTTAGGCCTGTGCAGCCACGGAACGCCCCATCTCCGATGCTGGTGACGGAATTGGGGATGGTGATGCTCGTTAGGCCGGTGCAGCCTTCGAACGCATAGTTCCCGATGCGGGTGACGGAATTGGGGATGATGGTTTTCTGACATCCAGCGATAAGCGTATTGCTCCCGGTTTGAATGATAGCATTGCAGTTATCGCGGGAGTCGTACTTCGTATTACCAGCTGCTACCTTGATGCTCGTTAGGCCTGTGCAGCCACGGAACGCCTCATCTCCGATGCTGGTGACGGAATTGGGGATGGTGATGCTCGTTAGGCCTGTGCAGCTGGCGAACGCCTCGTTCCCAATGCTGGTGACGGAGGAGGGGATGGTGATGCTCGTCAGGCCTGTGCAGCCACGGAACGCCCCATCTCCGATGCTGGTGACGGAATTGGGGATGGTGATGCTCGTCAGGCCGGTGCAGCCAATGAACGCACCCTGTCCGATGCTGGTGACGGAATTGGGGATGGTGATGCTCGTTAGGCTGGTGCAGCCTTCGAACGCCGCATGTCCGATGGTAGTGACGGAATTGGGGATGGTGATGCTCGTTAGGCCTGTGCAGCCAGAGAACGCCATTTCCCCAATGCTGGTGACGGAATTGGGGATGGTGATGCTCGTCAGGCTTGTGCAGTCAGCGAACGCATATCTGCCGATGTAGGTGACGGAATTGGGGATGGTGATGCTCGTTAGGCTAGAGCAGTAGCTGAACGCAAAGCTGCCGATTCTGGTGACGGAATTGGGGATGGTGATGCTCGTTAGGCTTGTGCAGTCACGGAATGCCCAGTCGCCGATGCTGGTGACGTTATCTCCTAAGATATATGTTGTGACTTGTGAACCGAAAATGTGGCTGAGATTTGAGTTGGATTTATATGCCTTTGAAACGATGTTATTACTATTAATGGTGACGCTCGTTAGGCCTGTGCAGCCATCGAACGCATCTTCCCCGATGCTGGTGACGGAATTGGGGATGGTGATGCTCGTTAGGCTGGTGCAGCCATAGAACGCATAGTCTCCGATGCTGGTGACAGAATAGGTCGTGCCGTCGTAGGTGACGGAGGAGGGGATGGTGATGCTACCGGTATAAGAGGTAGAACTTGGGTTATAAGTAGATTTATTAGTACCAGTTCCCGTATAAGTTACGCTGGCTGTCTTGGTGAAGCTGTTAAGATCGTAATAGATGCCGTTTATCTCTGTGCCGTTAGCCCACGCGCTAAGGGCGAGGAGGGCGGCGGTGAGGGTGGTGAGTAATTTTCGTTTCATTATGCTAAAGTGTTTTTAGTTAAAAATGTGTTGAAGGATGGCGAGCGGCGCACGTCACGATGGGCGAGGTGCGTACTTAGTGATAGGCGAGGTGCGTACTTAGCGATGGGCTAAGTGCGTACTTAGCGATGGGCTAAGTGCGTACTTAGCGATAGACGAAGTGCGTACTTAGTGATAGGCGAAGTGCGTACTTAGCGATAGGCGAGGTGCGCACGTCGCGGTAGGTGAGGTGCGCACCTGGCGATAGGCGAAGTGCGTACTTGGCGATAGGCGAGGTGCGCACCTCGCGATAGGTGAGGTGCGCACCTCGCGATGGGTGAGGTGCGCACGTCGCGATAGGCGAAGTGCGTACTTGGCGATAGGCGAGGTGCGCACGTCGCGATAGGTGAGGTGCGCACGTCGCGATAGGTGAGGTGCGCACGTCGAAGGTGGGGAGGTTGGAGCTTGACATATATCTTCATCGTTGAATGAGCTTTGTAGGTTATCTGTGATAGCTTTATTTAATAAGTCAACGAGAGCGTTAGCATTGGCGCTTGGGTTGCTGGCTGATATGACGGCAAAAGTTGCAGTGCCGTGGTTTTCCGCCTTCGCTTATCCCAGCCGAAAAGTTTACGTTCAAGCGGGAGCAACCAATAAGCGATATTGGCCGCGAGGATGCCAAAACCTGCACCTGCCAGCACGTCGCCAAGCCAATGTCGGTCGTTATAGATACGAAGGAAACCTATACCGCCCGCTAACAGGTAGGCACCTGCACCCAACGCATTCCCATATTCTCGGCGAATAAGTTCTGCACCCATAAAGGCGGTAGCCGTATGGCCCGAGGGGAAGGAACCAGGCGCGTTGCTGTCGCGAGAAAGGCTATCGGGCCTTGCCGAGAGGCCGAACGCAGCCATCGGGACTGTCAGCAAGACAGCCACGAGCATTGTCAACGGTTTCTGGCTCTTCAGCCAAAACGCTACTTCGTGCGCCAACGAAAAGACACGGCGCACCCTACGAAGCAAAAGAAAATCAGTCATTGTTTGGTCGTTGTTTTGAGTTGATTTCTTTCTTCTGTTACAAAAAAAGAACGGGCATAAGAAAAGCGGACGTGCCAATTTTGCTTATTGCTCTATCAACTCATGGGAACGACCAAGAACCCGAAATAGATATCAACAAGGCAAGAGACACATCCGCAAAAAGCGGATGCAGCAATTAACTTGTTCATCTATTTCTTCTCAAGTCAAAAGTTGGTCGTTTTATGAGTTGAGAACAAGCATGGCAGCGCATCATACTGCCCGTTTATGTCTAATTCCCTCACACTTGAGAGATTTTTCGTGGCAAATATAATAAGAAACTTTTGAAAAAGTGGTAGGGAACTTGAAAAGATTATTGCTGCCCCCCCCTAAAAAGCCAGCTACGTTGGCCTTTAGCGGGCAGTGATATAAAAAGGGGGGCACATCGCAGTGATGAGCCCCCCTTTTTATCAACCTCCTTCGCTATTTATCCACTCCCAACCGGAACGTGGAGACGGGGAGGCCTGTTTTGCCTGTGAGGTTGGCGCGCGTGAAAGGTTGCCAGCCGTAGCGGACGTAGCGAGGGGCATAGACCTCGGACGAAGAGACCACGACCTGCTGGCCCTCGATGCGGGCCGTAGCAGGATAGAAGAGGTAGCCGTCGGAGGAGAGCTCGAAGGTGCTGGGAGCTTGTCCGTCGGAGGTGCGAAGGCCTGGCTGGTCGAAGGTGACGATGAGCGAGCCCGCCTGACGGCCTCGCTTAGCTGCATCGGCGGTGGTTTCTAACGTCGTCACGGGCACGGGGGCACCCTCGGTGGCTACAACATGGGCGGCTACGCCACAGGGGCGCGGCGAATGGCCCGTGCAGGCGTGGCCATAGACGTCCTGCAAGGCGGCCAAGGCAAGGCGCTGGCCTACGGGTTGTTTCAGGCGCGGATGAACGTCGAGGCTGTCGCCTACGTCGGTCGTTACGACCATCGAGACGCCTTGCATGGCATCGGCCAACTGACGCTGGCTATCGCGGAAGGCGGGCCACGAGCGGCGACTCAGGCTGGAGAGCTGAACAAAGAGCAATGGTAGGGCTTCGTCGCAGAACGTTTCGCGCATCGTGCTGGTCATCATGGGGAAGAGGCGTGCGTGCGTGTCTTTGTTGTGGGCATTGCTTTCACCCTGATACCATATCACGCCGCCCAAACCATAACCGCGCATGGGGCGCAGGGCCGCTTCGTAGAGATAGGCGGGCTCGTAAGGATGGCGATTGCGGAAATCCTCGACGGGGCGTTTGTAGTAGAGGGCGGTGCTACCGTCGGACAGACCGAGGTTTTTGGCTGCTCGCTGGCGACACCATTGCTGCGTGAGGTCGTTGTGGAGCCAGTCGCGCAGGATGTCGGGGTATTCGTGTTCGAGCTTGTCGCGCGAAACCCAACTCTCGGTGGTAGAACCGCCGATGGCGTTACAAATCAATCCAACGGGGCATTTCAGACTGTCGCGCAGCATACGACCAAAATGCCATGCTACGGCAGAGAACTGTGCGGCACGCTCGGGCGTAGCCTCTTGCCACTGGGCTGGGTAGAAGTATTGCAGATGGCGCACGGAGTCGATGGCCTCGGGCGTCCACGTCACGTTATCCGTAGGCCAGCGTTCCTTCATGTCGAATAGGCGCAGGCCCTTGTCGGCGCAGGCCGTAGGCATACCATCGGCTGACTGGTTGAGGCGGAAGGCCATATTGCTTTGGCCGCTGCAAAGCCACACCTCGCCCACACATACATTATTATATATACGCGTGCGCGTGCGCGTAGAGATGGTCAGCGTTAGCCCTTCGGCTGCTTGCAGGGCAGGGAGTTCGACGGTCCATTCTCCTCGGTTGTTGGCCACCCCCGCAGCATCGGCAATGAGTCTGCCCTTGTTGTCGGTCAGTTTTAAGTCAACAGCTTCGCCAGCATTGGCCGTGCCGCTGATGGTAAGCGGCTTGTTTCGTTGCAGCACCATATTGTCGGTGTAGAGCATGGGGAGTTGCAGGCCTCCGTAGTCGCCCGTAATGGCACTGCATACGGTTTTTGCCATAATGGCCGCCCCCTCAACATCGGGGTGGATAGCATCGGGTAGGAGCCACGGGTAGGGGTAGAGCGGTTCGAAGAAGTCGATGAGTTCAGCTCCGCTGATGCGGGCCACTTCTTCGATGGCCTGCTGTATTTCGCCGTGCCACTGCAAGGTGCCGCTGAGGAAGCGCGGATGGCGGTCGGCAATGGGGGTCATGCGAGCAATGAGGACACGGGCGCGCGGATTGACGGAGCGCAAGGAGTCGATGAGGGCCAGGTAGTCGCCAACGAACTCATCGCCCAGTTCGGGCCATGCGCGCGGATCGGTGTCGTTGATGCCAAGGTGAATCACAATGATGTCGCCCTTAAACTCCATGGCCTGCTTATATTCGGGCATATCGAAATAGGGGCGGTAGGCGCGGCGAAGGAGCGTGGCACCGCTATGGCCGAAGTTACCTACTTCGTAGCCATCGCCAAGGAGGAGCTGTAGTTGCGAGGGATAGCTGTCGCGTGCTGGGTCGGGAAGACGAAAACCATAGGTAATGCTATTACCCACGCAGGCCACGCGCACGGGGGCATCTGAAGCCGTTTTCTTCTTTTGAGCAAAGCCTGATGCAGGGAGTAATAGCAAAATTGCAGCAAGCAGAAAGAAGGTTAGTCTTGTTTTCATAATTTGAAATTGTTTAAGCGACAAGTGACTAGTGACGAGTTGCTGCCGCGTTTGTTCGTCGGCGTAGCCAAACTCGTCACTCGTCACTCGTCATTTGTCACTTAAAGTCACCTTACAACGACTTTGCGGTCGTAGTTGGCTTTCGGTGTCTTGATGTTCAGGACATAGACGCCTGCGGGCAGGCCTTGCAGACTGATTGTCTCTTCCTGTCCACAGCGCACGCCTGCGAGATTTCGGCACGAGATGCGGCGTCCGCCTGCCGAAGTCAGCGAGATGGAGGCCTTGCTCTCGTTGTTGTTGAAGAGGATGCGCCACTGGTTGGCTTCCTTCTTCAGCGTGACGGGGGTTTCGCTACCCACGAGGACATCGCTAATGCCCGTTGCCTTGTATTCCAGGGCGCGCTTGATGCCTTCGTAAGCATCAATCTTGCCGTAGCCGTAGGCGGGGTCGTAAGCACTCTTGGTGAAGTTGTCGTGGAGGGAATAGCTTTGGAAGATATTGAGCATCTGTTCGTAGGTGAGATCGGGGTTGGCTTGCAACCAAAGTGCAATGACACCCGAAGCAACGGGCGTAGCCATTGACGTACCCGTCATTTGCCCGTAGTAGTACTTTGTAGAGCCGTTAGTGATGATGCTCGTGATGGACTTATCGCTGGTTTCGAAGTAGCTGTCGTAGCTATTGAAGGCCGACTGCACGAAGTTGCCAGGTGCTGCCACCGTGGGGCGCGGTTCTGTGCCAAGCCAAGGGCCTGGGCTTGAGAAGCCTGAGATAGCCCCTACTGTGTCGTAGCTACCATAGGTGCCGCCATCGATGGCGGAGGTGAAGCGGTTGGTGCCGTTGTAGGCAGCAATGCCGAAGGCCTGCGGAATGCTGGCACCACCTTCGCTGACGAGGTAGTCGTCGTCGCCAGTAAGGTATCCCGACCCCGAGGCGAACGAGCCCATGTCGGCCTCAACCCACGCGTGGATTTCGGCCCCCTCTTCGCCCGTCATTTCAACGCCCAACTTGGCTGAAGAGCCGCAAATGCTCTTAAAGGTGCTGAGGTAGCAAAGTGCTTGCAGGTTGTGGCGACTGTTGTAGGGGTCGATGCCTTCGCTGATGCCGAGGCTGTTCATTTGCTGCTTGGTAAGGTAGGTGCGCGTGCCACCTGAACTCAACACGTAGAAGGGTTTGAAGGTGACGTGCTGATTGCCGTCGCCAGCGGTTTCCCATATTTGCATCATGATAGCATCGGCATCGGACGCAGGCGTATAGAGCACGCTCTTGGTTTGGTTTGCCGTAAAGGTGTTGGAGGCGTGGATGCGCTGGCCGCCCTCGTTACCCATGGCGGCGCAGATGAAGCCACTGCCCTGCTTAAGGACTTCGTTGCAGGTCTGGTCGTAAACCGTCGTACCATCGTGCGGACCCATTTGCGAGCCAAGGCTGAGGTTGATGACGTAAGGCTGGCCCTGTGCTTTGGCGTAGGAAGCAATGGTCTGAATGTCTTGTATCATCTCGGCCTCGTCGAAACTGGAGGGAATGAGATAGAGGTCGGCTTTAGGGGCAATGCCGTAGAGCTTGTTGGCCTTGCTAACTCCCGAGAACTGGCTCAGGTCAGAACCTGCTGCAATGTTCGTCACGTGGGTGGCGTGACCGTAGGCGGGAATGCCGTCGCCGCCATTGGGCACGGAACTTTGCGGTTTGGTGTTCTTCTGATAGGAATAGTTCTTGCGGTTCCAATACTGCTTCACGCGCGACGTTCCATCGGGGTTGAGGAAGGCAATGTGGCGCGGTTGGAAACCTTGGTCGATAACGGCCACGAGCACACCGCTACCGTCGAAGGGCGTCTCGAGTCCTTCACCTGCCTGCACCTTGTCGGCTTTCGTCTTCGAGCGGGTGGTCTCCATCTTCGCACGGAAGGTGCGGGGCGACTGAATGTACCACACATCGGCGCGCTCGGCCAATTCGGCAAGGCGGCCAACGGGGACACTGGCCGTCAGCACGGTGTTGGTGATGACGCTATTGAAGAGGCTCTCGTCCGTCAGCTCGCCTGCCAAGGCGTTAGCGTCTTTGGCATTGATGATGACATCGATAGTTTCCTGCGGCGTTACCTTGCGCAGGCTGAAACGTCCCTTGTGGTCGGCTTTCAACAGTTCGTTTTTCTCCACCACTTGTTGCAACCGAGCGTCAAGTTTCGGTCCCTCGGTATAGATGGGCTGCTGCGCTATGGCCGCTGAAGACATCAGCGTCAGAGCAGCGATGAGGATGGTTTTCTTGTTCATAGTAAAAGATATATATAGGGAGCAAGTGTCTTGCCGCCCAGATTTTACTTCTTTTCGCTTTCTTTCTTATAGGCTTTGTTGAGTCCTTCAACGACGTCTTTCGTTATGTCCATGGACGGTTCAGCGTAGATTACGTTAAGGTCGGCTTCGCTGTTGGTCAGGATGATGGAGAAGCGTCCGTTTTTGTTGTACTCCTTGATGTAGTTGTTGATGCGTTCGCGCAGCTCTTTGTTAAGCGTGACGGTAGCATCGGCCATTTCCTGCGTAAATTGCTGTTCGTGCTGCTGGTAGGCCTGTTGTTGGCGGGCGATGCTCTGCTGGCGTTGGTTGTACTGCTGCTCGTTGGTGATTTTGCCGCTTTGCATATCGTTTTGCAGTGCTTGCATGGCTTTTTCTACGCTTGCGGCTTCGCCTTGCAACTTTTGCTGGAGGGCAGCTTGTTTGTTTTCAAGCTCTTTCTGCTTGTCGATGCAAAACTCGTATTGCTTCATAATGGTGTCAGTCTCGACGTATGCAATGCCTCCGCCGCCTTTGGCGTTTTGCGCTGCTTTGGGCATGCCGTTTTCTTTCACGCCACTCTTCTGACCGTTGTTGTTGCAGCTGGCTGCGAAAAGGGCGACCGCTGCGATGAAAAGGATTTTCTTCATAATAAAAGGTTGTATTCTGTTTTTATTGTTTCTTCGAACTTTCGTTAACTTTATGGGGTTTTCCTCTGCGCTCTTGCCTGTCCATTTCTTTGACGCATCGAATGCCGCGTTGGTTTAGTGGGCGGTTTCCGTCAATGTGGGTATGCACAAAGCGTTTGCCAAACCATAGGCGCACGCTGAGCAGCAAGACACTGGCGGCAACAAGCAAAAGGATAACGAGCAGGACTTTCATGCGACTTTTGACGATATTATTTAGTGCGAAAGGGCTAAAAGCAGCACTTTTCTCCCTATTTTCGCTTTTTCGCCGCGAAGTTACGCAATTATTAGAAATAAAATGACTAATTTCGCCAACAAATTCGCACTGCGCCCCTATTGCAGTGCATTTGGCGGTAAAAACATACACTTAATCCCCCAAAATATCCAAAATGAGTAAAGAAGCAGTTTTGCAGCCGAAACTCGTGTTCGACTGCTTCGCGGAAGTAAACCGCGTGCCGCGCCCATCGAAGCGCGAAGAGAAAATGATTGAGTTCCTGCGTCAGTTCGGCGAGGGCTTAGGCTTGCCTACGAAAGTTGACGAAACGGGCAATGTGGCTATTTCAAAACCTGCCACACCTGGCTACGAGCATTTGCGCCCCGTCATCTTGCAGAGCCACATGGACATGGTGTGCGAAAAGAATGCCGACGTCACGTTCGACTTCGACAACGACCCCATTCGCACACGCATTGAAGGCGACTGGATGATGGCCGAAGGCACCACGCTGGGTGCCGACGACGGCATCGGCGTAGCCATGCAGATGGCTATTCTGAAAGACAATACCATTGAGCACGGACCGCTGCAGTGCGTCTTTACGCGCGACGAGGAGACGGGCCTTTCGGGAGCCGAAGGCATGAAACCTGGCTTTATGGAGGGCGACTACCTCATCAACCTCGACTCAGAAGACGAAGGGCAAATCTTCGTGAGCTGTGCTGGCGGTGCCAACACGACGGCTGAGTTTCCTTTCCCCACGGAAGCCGTGCCTACAGGCTACTACGCTTTTCGCATCACCGTGAAAGGACTGACGGGAGGCCATAGCGGCGACGACATCAACAAAAACCGTGCTAACGCCAACAAGTTGTTGGTTCGTTTCCTGGCTGATACGATGGAAAAGACCGACCTTCGCCTTATCGACATACAGAGTGGCGGTCTGCACAACGCCATCCCGCGCGAGGGCTACGCCGTGTGTGCCGTGCCGGCCACCTATCGCGACGAACTGGCGGCCAGCGTCAATGTCTTTGCTTCCGACGTGCGCGAAGAGTTTGCCGAAACCGAGAAAGGGCTGGAAGTTGTATTAAAAAGCGAGGAAGCTGCTGCTGCCGCTATGCAACCTGCCGCTATGCGCCGCATGCTCCTATCGCTTCGCGCCGTTCACAATGGCGTTTATGCCATGAGCCAGACTATTGCCGGGTTTACCGAAACGAGCAGCAACCTTGCAAGCATCCGTTTGACGGACGAACGATTTGTGCGCATCGTCACGAGCCAGCGCAGTTCGCTGATGTCCAACCGCAAGAATATGTCGGCCACGGTACGCGCCGCCTTCGAACTGGGGGGTGCGGAAAACATCGTAACGGGCGAAGGTTATCCAGGTTGGAGCACCAATCCCGACAGCGTCTTGGTGAAGAAAACCGTTGAAACCTACAAGCAACTCTTTGGCAAGGAACCCCTTGTGCTGGGTATCCATGCTGGCCTTGAGTGCGGCCTCTTCAGCGTGAAGTATCCTCACCTCGATATGGTTAGCTTTGGCCCTACACTTCGCGGCGTACATAGTCCCGACGAGCGTCTGCTCATTCCCACGGTGCAGATGGTTTGGGATCACTTGCTGCTGCTGCTGAAGAACATATAGAAAAGTGACAAGGGCATTAAACAATAAACATTATCAACCGCGCAAAAGTATTTGTGTTATTCGATAACATTCGCTCCATTCGTGGTTTCATTAAACATAAAGTAAACGAGTGACGAGTTGGGCTACGCCTTTATTAGCGCGGCTGCAACTCGTCACTTGTCTGCTTGTCACTCCGAAAAACCTACATTCTCACCTCGCGGATGCCCGTAGTCGGCATACCTTTGATGATTTCGCAATTGGGGTGAACGCCAATGAAAGTGTTAGGTGTAGGTTCGTTGTATTCTACGAAATTGTAGTTGGCGTCGTAGTCAAGGTATTTGCAATCTTCAGGCACGTAGATAGTGCGCAGGTTGGGTGCATTCTCAACAACCCATGGCTCTATCTTTGTCACACCCGTGGGGATAACAAGGGTTTCGACCGCCGTGTTGTCCTGAATGGTGTTTTTATGCAAGGTCTTCAGCGACGGAGAGAATTCTACGTAGCTCATCATCGGCGGGAGGAAGAGGAGTTCCACTTGCTGGCCTTTGCGCTTGTAGGCAATGCCGTGCTCGCTGCGCAGGATGCGGTTGGCAGCATCAATGTAGATGGCTTCGATGTTCTTGCCGTTTCGTGTCAGCCCGATGTTGCTCTCTTCGCCCAGCTGCGTAATGTTTGAGCCGAGGTAAATCTCGCGGACAGAAGCGGGAAGAGCCTTTTGCGGATTGAACGAGAAGAGGCGCAGACCTTCGATGCTGAAGGGGACGGTGAGTTGTGGTTTGTCCCACACCTTCACTTCCGTAATGGCCAGCGCACCGCCGTACCAGTTATAGACGAAGTTATCGTCTTCGAAGAGCGTAACGTCAATCTGATTGGGGAAAAGCTCTTGGTTGTAGGCACTGGCTGGTGTCATGGGCCAGTAGCGACTGTTGGTAGAGTCAACAACGTACCATTTCCCGTCAGCTTTCACGTAGTTCCACGCGTGGCCCAGCATTTGGGCGGTGACAAAGCCGTTGGCGTTGAAGGCGGCAATGCCAGCAGCGTGGCACATCGTGTTGAGTAGGTTGGAGTAGCCCTGGCAGTTGCCTAATTTGTGTTGGAACGTGTAGTAGGCCGACTGGAAGCGGTTTTCGCCTTTCGTGTCGTACTTCACGTTGCGGATTACCCATTGGTAGATAGCCAAGAACTTTTGCAACTCCGTCTCTTTGCCTTCTATAAGCTCAGCTACGGCATCGCCTATTTCTTTGTATTCAGCATCGCTTGCTTTCGTTCCGTCCCATGCTAAGGCAAAGTCGTCGGGCACTTTGGCAATGCACCGACTAAGGCCCGTACTGCGGTCAGCATTGTAGAGCATCGTAGAACTGTCGGTTTCAGGAAAAAGGCTTTCGTCGGGTTCAAGGGCTTTTGTCGTTGCTGCAACCTCTGTGGCTGCAACTTCGTCAGCAAAATCGTCGCTGCTACATGCAGCAAAGGTCAATGCACCTGCGGTGCAGGCAATGAGTAGTAGATGTTGTTTCATGTTGTTATTTGTTTACTTTAATGTTTCCAGACACCACGAAGAACACAAAAGTGTTTTAACCACAAAAGGCACAAAGGCTCTTTTTTTGTGTTAGGAATTTTGAAACTACGAATGGCACGAATGTTCAGAAATGTACACGAATACACTTGCGCTCGGTGCGTGGCTTAATGTTTATTGTTCATTGTTTAACGTTTCACCTTGCATGATACTCCTTGCCGGGGTCAGCTATTTGCAGGGGTTCTTCTTTGACGGGTTTTGTGGTGGGTTTCGAAGTGGGCGGTTGTATGGCTGGCTCGGTTGTTGACGCCCCATGTGTGGTATAGCTGACTGGCGACGGGTTGTCCTTTCGTGCCTTGTCCATAAAGGGCAGGTGGGCAGCCCCCTCGGCTTGTATAGTGACGGGCATGCCTACGTAGGCAAAGGTTTCCTTGAGATGAATGATGTCTTGGTCGCGCAGTCGGATGCACCCTTCGCTGGCACGGCCTGGCACGCTGTTTTCGTTGTTCGTACTGCCGTGAATACCGATGCCCGAATGCCCTGGCGTTTCAAGGCGCAGGAACCAAGCACCGTAGGCTTTGATGCTACCGCGTCCGTCGCCAAAATCGTGACACCACGAGCTGGCATCTTGTATCTGCTGTATCTTGAACGGCTTGCCTTCGGGCGACTCGGGCGTACGGTTGTCGCCCTTACGCTCCTTTTGCCCTTTGTTGCGACTTAGGCATACGGGGTAGTGAGCCAGCAGGCGCGGTTCGCCTGCCACGTCGGCATAGACGTAGAGGCGCAGGTCGCGCTTAGAGATGACAATGTACGATTTCTTCTTATCGTAACCACCGCGATAGTAAAGGCGGGCAGTGTCGGGTCGATAGGATGCGCCATCGGTCGTAGCAGTAGCGGCTTCGCTTCCACCAGCGTCTGCAGATGCTGGGGGTTGAGGAAGTTCGGCTGCAGTAGTATCTACAGGGTTTGTTTGCTCATTACCTGCGCCGTTCTTGTCACCGCAAGCGGTCAGCAATAAGACTGCAAATAGAGGATAAAAAAGTGAGCGTTGCATGATGATATTACTTGTTTGAAAGATATGTTTAAAGGTTTCGCGTTTAGAACCACAAAGAGTGCAAAAGACTCTTTAGCATATTTAGAAACCACGAAAGGCACGAATGTTCAAAGAATGAACACGAATACTCTCGCGCGGTGTGCGTGGCTGTTAATGTTTAATGTTTAACGTTTATTGTTTAATGTCCTCGTCACATTCCCCGTTTCAGCCACGTTTGCAACACGTCGCACCGCGAGAGGTAGTCGGGGCGGGCAGCGGCGGGCAGCTGACGAACGTGCTGGGCCAACTTCTTGTAGTTGCTCCACTCTCGGCGTTTGGGATCGGCGTTGAATTCCAGCGTATAGCGCTGCGTGTCCCAATTGAAGTTGTAGCTGTAGAGTTGGTAGAAGTCCCACGATTCGTCCGGATCGGGCTCAAAGAAGTTGAAGAAGGCCTTAGCAAAGAGCACCTTCGTATATACCTCGGGTGCTGCCCCTTTGTCCGCGAGCGTTTCGGCGGCAGAGAGATGCTCGTAGGCTTGCTCAACGAGTTTCGATTTTTCTTTGTAAGAAGAGTAGGCGTAGCCCGAAAGATACCAGCAGTCGCCGCAGTAGGCAGCTTGATAGAGAAGCGATGCCAGCCGATAGTGCAGGTTGGCGCGGGCCGCGTTGGAAGTAGCATTTTGCAGGGCCTGCTGCAAGGTGATGACATCGCGACAGAACTGCAACTTTTGGTTGCTGCTAAGCGCAGTGGGCACTTCGCCCCCCCAGCCGTCTTTTACCTCCTTCAAGGTCTGTCGGGGTCCCATCCAGCGTTCGCGGTTGTAGTCGCGACGTGCCATGTAGTAAGAAATGTTTTGTGCCGAAAGGTAGTTGAGCGACACGCGTTCGCCCCAAGCGGCAGCGCGTTCGAAGTCGGCCTCGGCGGCATAGGCCGTTGCCGCGAGGTCGGCATAAAGGTCGCGCTGCTGATAGGCTGGCGTGAGTTGCTGGTAAAGTAGCGTAAGCATCGGCGAAGCGGGCTCATTGAAGAGTGCGTTGTAGATGCGCTCAAGTTGTGCCCCGCTAAGATCGCGCAAGTTGCCGATGTATTCCGTGCTATATTCCACGTGCAAGGGATTAGTCGATACGTCTGTCCACGTTTCTCCGTAGGGGCTACCCAAGCCCTCGGCGATGGCAATGCAGAGTGCCGCCTCGATGTCGTGCCCCATGCGCTTGTAGAGCCCGGCAAGGTGCTTGCGCAAGAGGCGTTGCGTGCAGTACCATGCCCCCCGTGTTTGCTCGTCTTTGCTGGCCTTCGCTTGTTCTATTATCCACTTCGTTTCGGGCAGGGCGAAAGCCTCGAAGGTTTGCAACGTTTGCGGCGTCTGCATGTCGGCGTAGATAGCCAGGCGTATGTAGCGCGCCGTGTTCTTGGTCAGTGCCTTACCTTTAGCTTGCATCGCTTGGTCAATGAGCTGTTTGCCGCGACTTTGGTCGCCATGCAAGAAGGTGGTCCAAGCGGCGGCGGCAAGCCAGAGGCAGGGGTCTTCTACCTGTGGGTTCTGTGCTGCGGCTGTGGCAAATGTCGCAAACTCTTTCACCTCGTTAGCATAAACAGCCGTGAAGTAGTCGTCGCGCCCCAATCGGCCTTCGTCCTCGTTGGCGTTGTCGAGCGTCTCTTGTGCGTTGTTGACGAAGTCCTGCACGAGTAGGCGCAAAGCTCCTCCGTTAGGATTTTGCTTGAAAAGTCGGCGTATCGTGCCGAGGTTGCGCCCATCGTGAACGCACCACGTAGCACTGTGCACGTCGCCCAGCGAAGCGTAGATTTCAGCAGCGTCCTCGTCGCGCCCCATCTTGCGCAAGGCACCGGCATAGAAGCCCGTGGCCATGTCTTTAAAGACGCTGGCGGCGGCAGGTCTGACATGGCTTGTGTAGAGGCTCACCACGTTTTGCCAGCGTTCGGCCTTAAACAGCGCACGTATGCGTAGCAGGTCGATTTGTGGTGCCAGACGCTGACTTTGCAATTTTGCAGCTCGCGTAGCAATCGATGCGTAGGCCCTACGTCGTTCAGCTTTTTCGGCCTCATCGGGGTAGTCCCAAAGAGCGTCTTCGCCCTGCGGTTCAACGTGGAGATATTCACAGAGCAGGCGCAGATACGAGAGCATCGTTTGGTCGTTCTTCTTCGTGGCGGCCCGCACGAGGGGGTTGTTGCTACGGCGTAGCTGCGAAGGGTCTATCTCAGCCAACTCGCTCAACTGTTCGGTCGTAACGTCCCGACCCACATATTTCGTCCACCATGCCGACAGGTGCTGCGCCGCATGGCCTGGGGTCGTTCGGTCGCCTTCGAAGGCATAGAAGAGGTAGTAGTTGTCCGTACCGCCCCAAGCGCAAGCGTGAGCGACGGGTGTCGAGGTCAACAAAAACGTGCAAAAGGCAAGGGCCTTAGTGCAAGTGGTAAAGCGTTTCATATTGCTGGGAGGTATAGGTGTTCAAACTGCTATGGTCGAGGTGGTAGATAATAGTGCCAGCATGCAGGCCAGGGCGCAAGCGTTCAAGACGCCGCGCCATCGCCGTCACCTCGTCTGCATGGGGGCGCGAAACCACCACCTCGTCGCAGGGCGATAGGTGCAGGTCGTAGTGCGCGGCTACGGCACCGTGTATCGTTCGACCTTGCACCACACGATAGAGGCTGTCCCGCTTCAGAGGGGCATAGACGGTGCTGTCCGCGAGCGTCTCGCTGTAGAGGAAACCCTTGAACCTCTCGCCGTCGAAAAGCCGTTTCCAGGCAAAGTTGGGGTAGGCGGCACAGAGCGGCAGGTCGTAGGCGGGCAGGGCTTCTATGTAGGGTTCCATGTCTTCAGCAGCAAAGATGGGGTTGCGCGTTGTGCGCGAGCGCATATCGCCCGTGTTGTAGAGCATCAGCACGCCGTAGTCTGCGGGCGGCGCAGGCTGGGAGAGCTGGTGCAAGCGGATGGTGACACTCAGCCGCCAGCCCTTAGCCTTCAGCAAGGCGCTAACCCTTTTTAAGAAGCTGAAGAACGCCTCGCGCGAGCGCGGCGTCCAGTCGCAGTCAATCTGCACCTCGCTAACGCCTGGCAGGCCTTCCGCATCCACCATTTTCATTACGCGACGCACCATGCGCTGAGCCAGTGCCGTAGTGTCGGCGCGTAGGCATTCTTCCGTCATGAAGACGACGGGCACCACGCGCACCCCAGCAGGCAAAGCGTCGGCAAACGAAAGCGTTGCCACGGGGACGGGACGTCCGTTCTGCCCCACACCGACGTCAAACACACGAAGGTATATTTTCTTGATGTCGTGCTGCGCGAGGAATGCGCGCTCTGCGCTGTCCAGGCGGAGCGACGTTCGCCAATAATAGACGCCAGGCTCAGCGTCGGGCACCGCTTGAGGCGCCCTCTCGCTGCAAGCCGCTAAGACCAACAGCAAGGCCAGTACCCATGCTATATTTCTCATCGTGCTTCTCACGAGGGCAAATGTACACATTTTTGTGCGAACAAAACTCTTTTTCCTCTTTTTTGTTTCTTCGAAGGCATGTTTTTCGCTTAAGTCGAGTCAACGTGAAATAAAATTAAGTTTCTTCTGGGGTCAACCCTTATCGTGAGTAAGGCCACAAGTAGTCAACTAAAATCGTTAAACTACAGGTGTTGCCGATTTTCAGGCTTTGACAGGACGACTTTCAGGCTTTGAAAGTGTCCCTTTCAGGCTTTGAAAGTCCGACTTTCAGGCTTTGGAAGTTCGACTTTCAGGCTTTGGAAGTTTTGCCGTCAGGGCGCGGCAGCTTTTCCGAAAATGCCCTGTAAGTGTTTTGCTGTTCGCGGGGGAAAGCGTAACTTTGCAGCCTGTATGTGATGGCGGGGATTTTTAGGACAGGCAGCGCCAGCTGGCGAAAGGAACCTAAGAACCCCCTAAAAACTTATCGACTGACAAAAAATGATTTTGAGCGAACAAATGCAAGAAGCTAATCCCTTTTCGTTGATAGCCGACTTTGAGGGAGATATAGAGCAACTGTTTAGAATGCGATTGCCCAAGACGCTGCCTGTATTGCCGCTACGCAATATGTGCGCCTTTCCTGGCGTGGTAGTGCCCGTGACGGTGATGCGCGAACGGTCGCGACAGCTCATCGCCGAGGCGGAGCGCAAGGGAGGGCTGATAGCCGTAGTGGCACAGCGCAATCCCGACGACGAGATGCCCAGCGCGAAAGACCTTTACGACATTGGCGTTGTGGCCCGCGTGATGCGCTTGATGCAGCTGCCTTCAGGCGGCGTGAGCGTTATATTGCAGACTTTTGGCCGCGTTAGGCTCATGGGGCAAACGAAGTATGCGCCCTACATGCGCTGCTACGTGGAGGCATTAGAAGAGAAATTGCCCACAGAGGACGATAAGGAATTTAGCGTCCTTGTGGATGCGTGTCGAGATGCAACGGCCCACTATCTGCGCATGAGCGAGAACGTGGGCGACGAAGCCGTCTTTGCTGTCAAGAACATAAAGAACCCCTTCTTCCTGCTGAGCTTTGTTGCAACCAACCTGCCCTTCGATACGGCCGAGAAGCAAGAGCTTCTGGCCGAAGACGACGTCAAGGCGCGCGGCTACAGACTGCTGACCCTCATCGGTCGCGAGAACCAATATGCCTCGATGAAGCAAAACATCCAGCAGCAGGCCCACGAGGACCTAAACCGCCAGCAACGTGAATACTTCCTCCAGCAGCAGATGAAGAACATCAAGAGCCAGCTGGGCGAAGACGACCAGGAGACGCAGGAACTGCGGGCGGTGCGCGAAAAAGCCGCTAACCTAAAATGGCCCGATGCGGTGCGCGAGACGTTCAACCGCGAGGCCGACAAACTGCGCTACGTAAACCCCGCAAGCGGGGAATACCCCGTGCAGCTCTCCTACCTACAAATGCTGACGGACCTGCCGTGGGGCACAGTGACGGAAGACACGCCGGAATTCAATACAGCGCAGCGCACGCTGGAAACGCAGCACTACGGACTGGAGCGCGTGAAGGAGCGCATCCTGGAGCAAATTGCCATGGCTCGTTTCCGCAAAGCCAGACGCATGCCTATCCTCTGCCTGTATGGCCCGCCAGGTGTGGGTAAAACCTCATTGGGACGTAGCATCGCCGAAGCGTTGGGCCGAAAGTATGTGCGCATCTCATTGGGCGGCGTGCACGACGAGGCCGAAATCCGAGGCCATCGCCGCACCTATATAGGAGCCATGCCTGGGCGCATCGTGAAGGCCCTGCTGAAGGCTGGGACCGACAACCCCGTCTTCGTGCTTGACGAAATAGACAAGGTGCAGGGACAGACGCACAACGGCGACCCTCAGAGCGCATTGCTTGAGGTGCTCGACCCAGAACAAAACGCTGCGTTCCACGACAACTACATCGACGTGGACTACGACCTTTCGCGCGTCTTCTTCGTTTGTACGGCCAACAGCCTTTCGGGCATCCCGCGCCCCCTGCTGGACCGCATGGAGCTCATCGAGGTGGAGGGTTACCTGCCCGAAGAGAAGTGCGAGATAGCACGTCGGCACCTCATCCCGCGCATAGAGGAAGAGCTGACGGACACAGCACAGAAAAAGCTTCTGCAACTCTTGCCCTCGGGCCTTGACTGTATCATCGACCACTACACCCGCGAAAGCGGTGTGCGCGGACTGAAAAAGCAGATAAAGACGCTCTATCGCAAGGTGGCACTAAATTGTCTAAAACGTGGCGACACGGTGTTAGCCCCCATGCGCATCGGTGCTAAACAGGTGAAGGAGCTATTGGGCAAACCCCTCTATCATCCCGAGCGCTACCAGCGCACGGAACAGTGCGGCGTGACCACGGGACTGGCCTGGACCGAAGTGGGCGGCGAAATACTCTTCGTCGAGACATCCATCAGCGAGAGCAAGACACCGAAACTAACGCTGACGGGCAACCTGGGCGACGTGATGAAAGAGAGTGCACAACTCGCCTTAGAATACGTGAAGAGTCATGCCCGCGACCTCGGCATCAACGTAGCCGTTTTCGAGACACACAGCATCCACGTTCACGTGCCCGAAGGAGCCACGCCCAAAGACGGCCCCTCGGCTGGCATCACCATTGCCACGTCCATCGCTTCAGCCTTGACGCATCGCCCCGTGCGCCCCGCCACGGCCATGACGGGCGAGATAACGCTGCGCGGCAAGGTCCTGCCCGTTGGAGGCATCAAGGAAAAGATATTGGCCGCCAAGCGGGCGGGTATTACCGACATCGTGCTTTGCACCGAAAACCGCCGCGATATTGACGACATAGAGGCTAAGTACCTCGCAGGCGTCAAGTTCCACTATGTTGAGACCGTGGAAGAAGTCCTGCGGTTTGCGCTGGACAAAATCAGTCGTTAACTTTTGTGCTTTCAGAAACAACGAAACCACGAAGGACACGGATGATTTCTAATGAACACAAATACAACTGCGCTGGCGTGCGTGGCTGTTAATGTTTATTGATTAATGTTTAATGTTCATGCAGATTTCTCATCATCGCGAGAAGTTCTTCTCGCTGGAACATACAGACGCACGTAGTGCGGCCCGTGCGGGTCGCATCGAGACGGATCATGGCGTTATCGAAACACCTATCTTCATGCCTGTAGGCACTGAAGCCACGGTGAAGGGGGTGCATCTGCGCGAACTCCTCGACGACATCAAGGCGCAAATCATTCTTGGCAACACCTATCACCTCTACCTGCGCCCTGGCATGCCCGTGATTGAGGCTGCTGGCGGCTTGCATAAGTTCGAGGGGTTTCCGCGTCCGATGCTGACCGACAGTGGGGGGTTTCAGGTCTTTTCGCTGACGGGCATCCGTAAGTTGCGCGAAGAGGGTTGCGAATTTCGTAGTCACATTGACGGTTCGCGCCACTTCTTCTCGCCCGAGATTGTGATGGACATAGAGCGTAGCATCGGTGCTGACATAATGATGGCCTTCGACGAATGTCCGCCAGGCGACTCGGACTACGACTATGCGCGCCGCAGTCTGAGTTTGACCGAACTTTGGTTGCATCGCTGCGTAGAGCGCTTCAATGCCACCGAGCCGCGCTACGGTCACCATCAGGCTCTTTTCCCCATCGTGCAGGGATGCGTCTATCCCGACTTGCGTCGCGAGAGCGCAACTTTCTGTGCCGACCTCGATGCCGAGGGCTATGCCATTGGCGGGCTGGCCGTGGGCGAGCCAACAGAGAAGATGTACGAGATGATTGAGGTGACGAACGAAATCCTGCCCCACGACCGCCCACGCTATTTGATGGGGGTTGGTACGCCGCAAAACATTCTTGAGGCCATAGAGCGCGGCGTGGATATGTTCGACTGCGTGATGCCTACGCGCAACGGGCGCAACGGCATGCTCTTTACCTGGGACGGCACGATGAATATGCGCAATGCGAAATGGGCCACCGACTTCGCCCCCATCGACAGTAGCTCGCCGTGTTTCGTAGACAGCTACAGCCGTGCGTATCTGCACCACCTCTTCAAGGCCAAAGAACTCTTGGCCATGCAAATTGCCAGCATACACAACCTGGCATTCTATCTGCGCCTTGTGGGTGAAGCCCGCCAACATATCGTCTCTGGCGACTTCGCCGCGTGGAAGCGGCAGGCAGTAGAATGCTTAGGACAAAGATTGTAAACAGACAAGAATTAAGGATGGTAACGGCGAAAGACATACTGCGTTCATTGCACGCCAAACGGCAAGCCCTGCATCGCCGACTGCGCATGGAGCGTTTCCGCAAAGTAAGCAAAAAAGGGAAACGCCCGCAAAGAGTGCACTGGCCCGAAAGGCTTAAGCTGCCCGTCCTGGACCGCTACATCCTCAGCAAGTTCCTCTCGACGTACATCTTCTTGATGATGATTATCATCGTCATAACCGTCGTGTTCGACTATAACGAACACATCGATAAGTTTGCGCAAAGTCATGCCACGTGGCGACAAATCGTCTTCGACTTCTACCTTAACTTCATCCCCTACTTCACCAACCTCTTTAGTCCGCTCTTTGTCTTCATTGCCGTCATCTTCTTCACGTCAAACCTTGCAGGCAACTCCGAAATCATTGCCATGAAGGCAGCGGGGGTGAGTTTCCGGCGTTTGCTCAGGCCCTACATGATGGGGGCAGCCATTATCGCTGCTTTCTCTTTCATTCTGGGTGCTTACGTCATCCCTCACGGCAACGTGAAGCGCGTGGCGTTCTACAACCACTATATAAAGAAGCTCGACATCACGTCGGCCGACAACGTGCAGCTTCAAGTGGATAAGGACGTAGTGGCCTACATCACGCATTTCGACGATATAAACAAAAGTGGCTACGGCTTCTCGCTCGACCGCTTCAAGGGGAAAAAGCTCGTTTCGCACCTCACGGCCCAGAGCCTGCAATACGACACCGTCTCCGACCGCCGTGGCAGCTGGACCCTGCGCATGTGTCAGGTGCGCACCCTGCGTGGCAACAAAGAAGAGATAACGCAACACGAGCGCATCGACACCATCATCCAGATGGAACCGCGCGACTTCTTCTACGTGCGCAACCAGCAAGAAACGCTAACGCTGCCCGAACTCTCCGAGTTTATCGACCGCCAGCGAATGCGCGGGGCGGCAGGCATCAGTATCTTCGAGGTAGAGTATCACAAACGCTTTGCCATGCCTTTGGCCGCTTTCATCCTGACGCTGATAGGCGTTTCGCTGAGTTGCGAGCGGCGCAAAAACGGGATGGGCACCAGCATCGGCATCGGGCTGGCCCTCTCGTTCAGCTACATCCTCTTCCAAGCCATCAGCTCCAGCTTCGCCATCAATGCTGGTTGGCCCCCCATGCTCAGCGTGTGGCTACCTAACATTCTCTTCGCCGTGATAGCCTTCGTCCTCTATTTGCGCACACCGCAGTAGGAGAGACGCGCCCCGTATAAGATAGAAATTATAAGCACCATCTTACCCCTAATTTGAAACAACATCTATGCAACAACCAACATACTTTGAAGACCTCCCCTTGAGCGACGACGTGCTTGATGCGCTCTACGATATGCGCTTCGAACAATGCACTCCCGTGCAGGCGCAGTGCATTCCGCCCATCCTTGAAGGGCGCGACGTTATCGGCATAGCGCAGACGGGTACGGGTAAGACAGCAGCTTATTTGCTGCCCTTACTCACGCTCTTAAAGGAAAAGCCTCATCCCGCCGATGCCGTCAACTGCCTCGTCATGGCTCCAACGCGCGAACTGGCACAGCAGATAGACCAAGCGCTGCAAGGCTTTGGCTACTATGCCAACGTGCGCGGTGTGGCCATCTATGGCGGGAACGACGGCGTTCGCTACGAACAGGAACGGCGCTCCTTGCAGCAAGGTGCCGACATCGTCATTGCCACCCCTGGGCGTTTGCTGACACACATCGACCTCGGCACGTTCGATGCCAGCCGAACTACCCACCTCGTCCTCGATGAGGCCGACCGCATGCTCGACATGGGTTTCTCCGACGACATTCTGAAAATCGTTAGCAAACTCCCTACGGAGCGACAAACCATCCTCTTCTCTGCCACGATGCCCCAAAAGATTGGCGAGCTGGCCCGTACCGTCATGCGCAACCCCGTAGAGGTGCGTTTGGCTGTAGCCAAGCCTGCCGAGGGTATTCGCCAAGGCGTTTACATCTGTCGCGAAGCTGATAAAGACGTCATCGTACGCCACATCTTCGCTGAGCATACGCCAAAGCGCGTCATTGTCTTCTGCTCTTCAAAACAGAAGGTAAAGGAGCTCAACTTGCAGCTTAAGAACAAAGGCTACAACTGCCGTGCCATGCATAGCGACCTCGAACAGCGAGAGCGCGACGAAGTAATGCTCTCGTTCAAGGCTGGTCACACCGACATCCTCGTGGCCACCGACATCGTTTCGCGTGGCATCGACATCGACGATATCACTCTCGTCCTCAACTACGATGCCCCCCGCGACCCCGAGGACTACGTCCATCGCATTGGCCGTACGGCCCGGGCCGGGCGCGAGGGTCGCGCACTGACGCTCGTTAGCGAACGCGATATGCCCCGCCTGCGCAGCATTGAGCATCTTTTAGAGAAGAAAGTGCCGCGCGAGGCCCTCCCCGAAGGTCTGAAACCACCCACCTTGTCGCACCGCGACCAGCGCTCAAAGCACGATTATCGTCGCCGCAACAACTTCCGCGCAACAAAGAAAGACGACAGCAAATCCTCCGACAAGCGCCATCGCCGCTTCGGACGAGGTAACAAAGGCAATGCGGGCGCAAAACGTGGGGGCGAGAAGGCCTAAATATGTTATTTTTATACCACTTTATCCCACTTTGCTTTCTCGTTTCTTATACGAATGAGTAAATTCGCGCCCGAAAACAAAAAGCATAAGCAACCTATAGAATTATGAACATTAGTTATAGCTGGCTGAAAGACTACGTCGATTTCACTCTCACCCCCGACGAACTCGCCGCTGCCCTGACAAGTATGGGGCTTGAAGTGGGCGACGTGGAGGAAGTAGAGAGCATTCGCGGCGGTCTGAAAGGCATCGTCGTGGGCGAAGTACTGACCTGCGAACCTCACCCCGATAGCGACCACATGCACGTCTGCTCCGTTAACATTGGAACCCTTGATCCTCAACAAATCGTCTGCGGCGCGCCCAACGTGGCGGCAGGTCAGAAAGTGATGGTGGCAACGCTTGGCACCGTTCTCTACGACGGCGACAAGGAGTTTAAGATAAAGAAGTCGAAACTGCGCGGCGTTGAGTCGTTCGGCATGATATGCGCCGAAGACGAGATAGGCGTTGGCACGAGCCACGCTGGCATCATCGTCCTGCCTGCCGAGACAAAAGTGGGTACGCCCGCTGCCGACTACTACAACCTTTCAAGCGACTGGCTCATCGAGGTTGACATCACGCCTAACCATAGCGATGCTTGTTCCCATTGGGGCGTAGCCCGCGACCTCTACGCTTGGCTCCGTCAGCACGGACACGAAACCGCCCTGCATCGTCCCGATGTCAGTGCGTTTAAGGTTGACAGCCAAGCACTCCCCATTGACGTGCGCGTAGAGAATGCTGAAGCATGCCCGCACTACTGCGCCGTGACGCTGAAAGGCTGCGAGGTGAAAGAAAGCCCCGACTGGCTTAAGCGCCGCCTCGAAACCATCGGCATGCGCCCTATAAATAATATTGTAGATATCACCAACTACGTGATGATGGCCTTCGGTCAGCCTCTCCACTGCTTCGATGCTGACATGATTGAGGGACAGACCATCGTGGTGAAAACCCTTCCCGAAGGAACGCCCTTCGTCACGCTTGATGGCGTAGAGCATAAACTTTCCGACCGCGACCTTGCCATTTGCAACGCTAACGCACCCATGTGCATCGCTGGCGTTTTCGGCGGCCGTGGCAGTGGTACCTACGAGACCACGCGCGACGTATGCTTCGAAAGTGCCTACTTCCACCCCACGTGGATACGTAAGTCGGCACGTCGCCACCAGCTGCAAACCGATGCCTCCTTCCGCTTTGAACGCGGCATCGACCCCGCAGGGCAAATCTATGCACTGAAGGTGGCTGCGATGATGGCCAAGGAGCTGGCGGGCGGCGAGATTGCTATGGACGTGAAAGACGTTTGGGCTCGCGAACTGCCACAAACGTTCGAGATAGACTTCCCCTTCGACTATTGCGACGAACTCATCGGCAAACAGCTGCCGCGCGACGTCGTTCGCAGCATTTGCGAAGACCTCGGAATGAAAGTGGCCGACATCGAAGGCGGCCTGCATCTCAGCGTGCCGGCATTCCGCGTGGACGTACAACGCCCTTGCGACGTGGTAGAAGAAATCCTACGCATCTATGGCTACAACAATATCGAGATTCCTTCACGCCTGACAGCCGCACTGACCGTTCAGGGCGAGACGGACCGCTCGCAGAAGCTGCAAACCCTCGTGGGCGAACAACTCGTGGGACAGGGTTTCAACGAAATACTCAACAACTCACTGACGAAGGAAGCCTACTACGAAGGGCTGCAAACCTATAAGGCAGAAAACTTGGTGCACCTCGTCAATCCGCTATCCTCCGACCTCAACGTACTTAGGCAGACCCTGCTCTTCGGCGGCCTGGAAAGCATTGCCCGCAACGTGAAGCGCCGCGCCTGCAACCTGCGCTTCTTCGAAATGGGTAAACACTACCGGACAATAAAGCCCGAAGGAGAAGAAAACCTTAGCTACAGCGAGGACTACCACCTCGGCCTGTGGCTGACGGGTAAGCGCGTAGAGGGGTCGTGGGCTCACGCCGACGAAGATGCCTCCGTCTATGAACTGAAAGCCTACGTCGAAGGCATCTTGCAGCGCATCGGACTGCCTATGGGCGGACTCGTTACCGAAGACTCCTCCAACGACATCTTCTCGAAAGGCCTCGCGCTAAAAGACCGTAACGGCAAAATTCTCCTTGAGTTTGGCGTTGTCAGCAAGAAGCTCTGCGTGCTGTGCGAGGTGGAGCAGGAAGTATATTTCGCCGACCTGCATTGGGACGAACTGATGCGCAAAACGCGCAAAGTAAAACCCGAGTACCAGGAACTCTCCAAGTTCCCCGCCGTCAGCCGCGACCTCGCCCTGCTCGTCGATGCCGACGTGCGCTTTGCTCAAATTGAGCAGATAGCCCGCGCTGCCGAAAAGAAACTCCTTAAGCGCGTCAGCCTCTTCGACGTGTATGAAGGCAAAAACCTGCCTGCTGGCAAGAAGAGCTACGCCGTCAACTTCATCCTGCAAGACGAAACACGCACGATGAACGACAAGCAACTCGAAGCTATCATGCAAAAAATCATAACCGCTCTAACAAAGCAATTAGGAGCACAACTGCGTTAACAAAACATTAAACAATATTTATGGGAAGAGCATTTGAATACCGCAAAGCGGCCAAACTGAAACGTTGGGGCCACATGGCCAAAACCTTTACACGCATAGGCAAACAAATTGCCATCGCCGTAAAACAAGGTGGACCCGAACCAGAAAACAACCCCTCATTGCGTGCCATCATCGCCACTGCTAAGCGCGAAAATATGCCGAAAGACAATATCGAGCGCGCTATCAAGAATGCGATGGGCAAAGACCAAAGCGACTACAAGACCATGACATACGAGGGCTATGGCCCACACGGTGTTGCCGTCTTCGTAGATACCCTGACCGACAATCCTACACGCACCGTCGGAGACGTGCGCAGCATCTTCAATAAGTTCAACGGAAACCTCGGCACGATGGGGAGCCTCGCATTCCTCTTCGACCACAAGTGCGTCTTCACTTTCAAGAAGAAAGACGGCATTGATATGGACGAACTCATCCTCGACCTCATCGACTACGGCGTTGAAGACGAGTACGACGAGGACGAAGAAGAGGGAACACTCACCATCTACGGCGACCCCAAGAGCTACGGCGAAATCCAAAAACACCTCGAAGAAAGCGGGTTCGAAGAAGTCGGCGGTGAGTTCACCTACATCCCCAACGATCTCAAAGACGTCACTCCTGAACAACGCGAAACCATCGACAAGATGGTAGAACGCCTCGAAGAGTTCGACGACGTACAGACCGTTTACACAAACATGAAACCCGAGTAACGATAAAATAATTCAACTTTCGGAAGCTATCGCTTCCTCAGGAGTTAAAGGAGTTAGAAGGAGTTATCGCAGCCTATGGCTGCTGAGGAGTTAAAGACGATAGTCTTATAACTCCATTAACTCCTCAAACATCCGAAACTTGAATAAAGTAACAAGTCAATCGTCACTCGTTAACTTGAATTGCTTCTCGAAACCACGAAAGACACAGAAGCAAGCGAATGGACACGAATGCTTATGCGACCCGCTGTAGCTGTTAATGTCTATTGTTTCACGTCTTTCACTATCTACTCCCCTCTCGCCCTTTAGGGAGAGAGGGGACGGGGGAAAGAGGGGCTACTCACTTGTCACACGTCACTTGTCACTATAACTATGACCTACGAATACATCCCCCAAGGCGTATGCTCCAAGCGCATCACGCTCACGATAGAGAATAATAAGTTGCAAGACGTAGCCTTCGAAGGCGGTTGCCACGGAAACCTCCAAGGCATCTGCTCACTCGTCAAAGGTATGGACTGCGACGAAGTCCTCGCCCGCCTTGAAGGCATCAACTGCCGTGGTAAAGGCACCAGCTGCCCCGACCAACTCTGCCGCGCCATCCGCGCCACCAAAGCATAACTTGGAGCACAGGTGCTATCCACTGGGAGCGCGGGCGCCTCGCCCGCCCAAATCGCTGCATCAGCAGCGAAGCATAATTGGGTACGCAGACGTCTCGCCTGCAAAAAATCATCGCCCCTACCCTCGCCTAAGAATAAGAAGTGGCAAGTTTTCCCTCCCCCTGAAGGTTTAGTCGCTTCTTGTTTAATATCTCCACTCCCCACTTCACTCCTTTAGGGCGAGGTTTCACAGAGAAATGGGTTTAGTTAACTTCCCCATGCGCATCCTCCTCATAGGCGACTATAGCAACGTACACGCAACATTGGCCGAAGGCTTACGTGCCCTCGGCCACGTTGTTACAGTGGCCAGCGATGGCGACGGCTGGAAAGACTATCCCCGAGACGTTGACCTACGCCGCTACGACCAGCGCGCCGCCAATGCGCAGACAAGTGGCAACCTACCTATTCGTGGCAACTTTTCACGGCTGACTTATTACCTGCGGCTCTGCCGTACGTTCCGCCATTTTCGCGGTTACGATGTCGTACAACTCATTAACCCCATATTTCTCCCTCTGCGCGCTGAGCGCATTTGGCCCTTCTACCGCTACTTACGCCGCTACAATCGCCGCGTCTTCTTGGGTGCCTTCGGCATGGACTACTATTATGTGAAGGCCTGCCTCGACTGCACCACGTTTCGCTATAGCGACTTCAACTTCGGCACCGAATTGCGCCACTACCCCGATGCCGACGCTTTTCGTCGCGACTGGTACTACGGACCTAAAGGCACCTTAAATAGGCGCATCGCCGCCGACTGCGATGGTATCGTTGCTGGCCTATACGAGTATTGGGCGGCCTACAACAACGATGCAGCGTTGCAAAGCAAGCTCCGCTTCATACCTTTTCCCATTAAGTTACCTGCCACTAAGGATAGTCCACCTTCGCTCTCTTCTCCTCCTCAATTCTTCATCGGCATTCAACGGCAACGCAGTCTGTATAAAGGCACCGACATCATGTTTCGCGCCCTTGAGCGGGTAGCCCGCAAACTGCCCAACCGCCTGCGCATCGTGAAAGTAGAAAACCTGCCCTTTGCCGAATACAAGCAGAAACTTTCCCAAGCCGACGTCCTGCTCGACCAGCTCTATAGCTACACCCCTGCCATGAACGCCCTCGAAGCCATGGCGGGCGGCTTGGTCATCGTTGGCGGCGGCGAACCCGAGAACTACGAGATAGTAGGCGAAACGCAGCTACGTCCCATTGTCAACGTCCTGCCCACAGAAGACGACGTGTACGAAAAGCTCCGTCACCTCGCCCTCCACCCCGAAGAAATCCTTCGCCTTAAAGCCGAAAGCCTGGCCTACGTGCGCAAACATCACGACCACATCAACGTAGCCCGTCAATATCTCGCAGCGTGGAAGGGCGAATAGAATGTTTGCTCTAAAAGAGCCAAATTAAGATAATTCAAGTTCCGGCTGTTGTGATACGGGGAGGGATAAATGGTACGCTCTGCGCACCAAAGCAACAGGAACTTCCGAAACTTGAACTTAGGGCTAAAAAAATTTTGCCGTTATAAAACTAAGTCTTATTTTTGCAACGTGAGCAGGTCGCAGCCCACTATGGGACGGCGGGCTTACGTACAATATGAAATAGGACGTTACGAACGTTATCTTCTTCAATCAAATCTCGCAAATTTGACTTCCACCAAGAAGATGCGCAACGGAACGTCCGCGTTGGGAGTATTATATATGCTCGTGCCCACCACTTC
>ONHN01000031.1 GCA_900317635.1 uncultured Prevotellaceae bacterium
TCCTACTACAGACGCAGATACACCCCGCATCTAATACCCCACGACGCATTTCATGCGACGGGGGTTAAGCATGGTATGCCAGCTACGGCAACTTTTACCGGACACCAATATAATCAAGTACTATTTAGCCACAAAAGCACGACAACATGAAAATTGGTGCAAGACGGTTCTTTTCGAATGATTACGATACACCTACAAAATGGTGTCAGTAAAAAACGCAACTAAGTCCGCCGAAAATGCATTTTTAGCCTTTTATAAACATGCATCCACAGCAAGGGAACGAACACGCCGACAAGGGTGTAAAGCAGATAGAACCATGAGCTTTGTTTCGTTTCGGAGACGACCGTGTGACTGCCCATCTTTTCCCACGGCAAATGGTAGTAGAATACGGCCAGCGCACTGACCAATTTGAAAGCAAGCAGATGGAAGGCAAACACATATAGCGTATGTTCGCCAATATAAGAAAGAAGCCGTGCCAAATATCCGCCTCGACGCTCGATGAGTCCTGACAGATAGAGAAACAGCACGAAGCCGAGCACCCCCATAGGTATCAGAGGCAGGAACTGCAGAAACGTGTGCTTATAGCCCATGCTGCCAGGAAACCATATCGCTCCTGCACACAACAAGGCAAAAGAAAGAAGTGCGCTCCATGCGTTCAGCGGGAGGCGTTCGTAGTAAAGACGAAAAAGGAACCCTATAGCGATGAAAGCCAATCCGGTTAGTTCCCTGTATCCGCCTTGCGCCACGCCCGTCATGCGCAGCCCCATGAGTGTTTGCCACGAAGCAAAGGCTACGGCCGTGCACAAGATGACGGCCGTTATGCCCCAGTCCTGAACGCGGGAGCATTTCTTGCGAAGCACGTAGAACGCGAAAAACCAACCAATACTTGCAAGCAAAAGCGCACGAAAAAACCAGAACGACCCGCCAAGGAATTCATCGTAGCCTGACATGTTGAAAAGAATGCTCCAGAAGCGCTGACAAAATTGCTGCAAATTATAAGGATGTAGTACGCCGCCGCCATCATTGCCATAACGTTCGCTCAAGAGGCCTAAAGGGAACAGCAAGTTATGTATCAGTAAAAAGAAGAGACTATAGCGCACGAAGGGCAGATAAAGGCCTCTGAAACGGCGGCCCATAAACTTCAGCCCATTATCAAGATAGCGAGTCTTAAAAAAATAACCCGAGCAAATAAAGAATACAGGCACATGAAACTGAAAGACGAAACGCGCCATCCAACTCGGGCATCCAGCATGGCTCAACACCACAAAGATGATGGCCAATCCTTTCAGAATACTGAAACGCATTGAGCGCTTATTCTTATCCGCTATGGGCGCTGCCTCTCTCTGAGTAAGGCCCCCATCCGTTGTCGCTGAAACTTCTTGATTATGCACTACGCTACACGTTACGGACATTTTATGTATATTTTATTTGTAGCTGATCGTTTATATCAAAACGTTCAAATGCAAAGATAGGCCTTTTGTGAGGAATACAAGAAAAACATCTGTATAAAATCATTGCTGTTCGGCAACTTTCACCGAACAGCAATGATTTGTATCGCAATAATGTTAAGCAGTAGAACAGACTAGTTCTCTTTACCTATCGTTACGTTTGTGTTGCCAGTTACCTCTGCGTTGTTTCCACCGCCGAAGATGTTTCCTCGGATGTCAACGCCGGTCGCGGTGTGGGTGCGGTTGGCTTCGGTTTCGGACGTTGGCGTGTTGAAGATGATGTCTGAACCGATGCGCGTGCCGATGTTGACGTAGGTGTCGCCAATCACTTTCGCCGCGTTGCCGCCGCCAAAGACGTTGTTGATAGCCCCGATGGTGCCCGAGGTGAAGGGCGGGAGGTAGAGGGGAACGTTGACGGACGTTGTCAGTCGGTTGCCAAATTCATCGTATTGGAAGCCGCCGTCGGGGGTTCGCAGGAATTCCACGAAGCTGATGGTTCGGTTGCCAGTGTAGGCTGCGGCGCGCGTTTCTTCTTGCTCCTGTGCGGCGGGCGTGCCGAATTGTCGGCCAGGGCAGACGTCGATGTTAACGTGTGTGTCGCCCGTAACGACTGCCGTTTCGCCGTAGCCGCCGCCATAGACTTCGCCTATGCTGGTGAAGGATCGGAGGTTGAGTGTGGGACCTTCGCGCTGGGTCGTAGAACCTTCTTTGAGCGGGCCTGTATAGGCGGCTTGGTTGCCGCCGCCGTAGAGTTGTCCGATGGTGATGAGGTGGCAGCCCGTCTCCTCGATGTTGACGGTGATTTTGCCGCTAATGGTACCGCTGACGTTATTGCCGCCAAAGACGCGGTCGAAGTGGCCGTTGGTGATGTTCAGTGTCACGTTACCGTCGATCTCGGCGTCCTCGGCACCACCGTATGCCGCCTTCAGACCTGGTATGCAGGCCATCTCAAGGCGCGATTCGGCATCCATCGGTGCGCTCTTGCCGCCACCGTAGGCTTCATCGACATTGAAGGGGCAGCCCGTGACGTCCTCCAGCATGGTGACGGCCTCCGAACGAATGTTGCCCTTCGTGTTGGAGCCGCCATAGACGCGGTGGATGCGGCCGCCGTGGATGTTCATGCTGGCCTTTCCCGAGCCATAGCTGTAGTTGGCCTCGCGTAGAGCCTTTGTGGCAGCTCCCACCTCAGGCTCGCTTGACGTCTCGTAGGCTGAGAAGTCATGATAGCCCACGTTGGCACCGGGGTTGTCGGTCCCCGAGGGTAGCTTGTCCTTACCGTTTCCGCCACCGAAGGCTTCTTCTACTTCGAAGGTTCCGTAGATGTCGACCAGCGAGGCCGGCGTGGAGGCTGCATTGCCGCCGCCATAGACTTGGCGTATGCTGGTCAGATGGCAGCCGTCGATGATGACGTGTGCATAGGCCTGTGCCTTTTCTTCCTCAGTACCCGTGGCTGCTGTGGGTTCGTAGGGCGCGAGGTTGCCGCCACCATAGACGGCTTCCATGTCATAGCGTCCCTCCACCTTGTCCTCAAGGGTGGCTTCGCCTTCGCCTTGCGTGGCATACACGTGAACGGTGACAGTTCCCTTGGGGCTTCCGTTCATGTCGTTGCATCCAAAAATCTGGTTCACGATGCCGCCTTTGGCATCATCGGCTACGCCGTGGTTGAGTTCCACGAGGACGTTGCCGTTGATCTGGCCTGCCTGTTTGATGCCAGGCAGATTCTCCGTGCTGCCCTTACCACCGCCGAATACGCTGCCGTAGCGGTAGGCCGCATCGCCCGTACCGATGGTTGTACCGATGGTTCCACCCGTGACGTGGATGGTGGCATTGCCTGCCAGCGTGCCCATCTCTGCACCGCCGTAAACGTTGCTCTTAATGGTTCCGCCCGAGATGCGGACTACGGTGTTCTTGGCCTTTGCCAGGTCTGCCCGGTGGGGGAGAAGGGTAGATCCGTCAAGTCCATAGAGACGTCCCATGCCTCCGGCAAAGACGTTGCCGCCCTTGGTGTAGGTCAGGCGGTTACGATAGTCGAAGGACGTGAGGGGCATCTTGCTCTTGTCCGCAGCACTGGGGTTGGGCACGTATTCATAGTTGTTGCCGATGGTGCCGCCCGAGATGTTGATGGTGATGTTGCCATGGGTGACGCCTTCCGCCACTACGTCGGGGTTGTCGGCTCCGATGACTTGTTCGTATCCGTCGGGAATCTCCTGGCCATAGTTGGCATGGTCGTGGGGCACAAGGTAGGTGCCCACCGAGCCCAGACGACCACCGCCGTAGATGCTGCCAAGCATGGTGCCTCCCTGGATGTTCATTGTGACATTTCCGCTCACGGTGCCAGCCGTCAGTGCGTCACCGCCGAAGCCACGGCCGGCACCGAACACGTTTCCGTCAACATAGGAGGTACCCCATGTGCCAATGACGGGATTGGACTTTGAGGGGTCGGCATTGTTTTTGACGGTCAAATTGACGCTCTTCAGGACGTGGCCATCCTCGCCGCCTCCAAAGACAGAGCCATATATGATGCCGCCCGAAACTTCTACCTCTACGCCACCGACGTTTGTCCATTCATTGAAGTTGAGACGCTGGTCACCCTTGCCGGCACCGTAAACGTAGCAGGTGACGGGGTGTTCGATAATCTGCTGGATCGTGCGTGGCACACCGATAGTGCCGCCCGATATGCTGACATGGCATGTGCCGATCACGTCCGTGAGTTCGTTGCCACCATATACGCTGGTGAGGATGTGTCCGCCTGTGATGTTGACGTATGTGTCGCCTTCCACAAGACCGGCCGACCTCAGCCAAATACCGGCCGAAAGTCCTGCGTCAATCTGCTCTTGCGTCAGCGTCTGTTCCTTATAGGGGAAATAGCCGCTTCCGCCGCCGAAGACGTTGCCATAGAAGGTATGGCCGTCGGTGGCGGGCACTTCCGCACCATGCTCGTCCAGCTTGAAGACATCGTGCGGGCGATAGGGGTATACGTAGTTCCAGTGGGAACATTCGGCAAGGGCATTTGTTTCGGTCACCTCGGTTGTGAGGGGGTTGATGAACTGCTCCTCAGAGTAGGGTCCCGACATGCCTTCGCCGCAACCTATCTGTCCCCCTTGTATGTTCACGTGGGTGTCGTTCAGCACGCGTCCGTTTTCGCTACCTCCGTAGACACCGCCCACGATGAAGGCCGTGCCGCTGATGGTGACGTTGGTTTCGTAGACATAGGCGCGGAAGTCAATGTCCTTATCCACTTCTGGGTCGGCCAGCGCACCACGGCTGGCTCCGAACACGTAGCCAAAGTCCTCGGGCATTCGCATGTCGGCGCGTCCCACCTGACCGCCACTTATGCTGACCGAGCAGACGCCCGTTTCGCCCGTGCGTCCGTTGGGCTTGCCGATGCATCCTTCGTGGGCTGTATGTTCTGCAACGGCTGTTGTGGTGGTGAACGTGCCCACTGAGCCCAGCTTTCCGCCGCCGTAGACGCGGTCGTGGACAAAGCCCGAGCGCATGTCAATGGTGGTATTGCCCATCACGTCGGCCTTGTTGCCGCCTCCGAAGAGTGAGTTGTTGATGTAGGTGGTCTTAGCCTCGACCGTATCGTTGATGAGCACGGAAGTATTTTTGAGCGACTTGCTCTCGTTGCCACCGCCGTATACGCAGCCATCATTCACGTCGGCATGTGCGTTGTGTGTGGTGCCTATCGTGCAGCCGTTGAGGGTAATCGAAATGTCGCCCGTCACGTTGCCGAGTTCGTTCATGGGGGTACTGGCCTCCGTATAGACGATATGGTTCTCAGCATCTACGACGCGACTATTTTTCGTACCTTGTCGCCATTCCCATGCCTCAGGCTCCACATTGCCGAAGTCGGAGAAAGTGGCAGTCTGGCGGTCGTAAACGGAATAGGTGGGTTTTGTGGTGGGATAGACGTACAGTATGTTCGATACGGCCTTGTAGCCGCCACCGAAGGCACTGCCCTTAACGGTACAGCCCGTCAGCGTGGAGTTTACAGTGCCGTTCACTTTGCCTTGACAGCCAGCACCGTAGAAGTCGGTCAGCACGGTGCAGTTGTTGAGAACGTTGGTGACGTTACCCGTCGTGGCAAGCGAGAACCGCGCGTAGCCAGTATAGAAGCGGGTCACGCCGTTCGTACCGTTGGAGTGGATAATGTATTCAAACTTGTAGCAGGTTCCGATACCAAGGTCCGTTCCCTCCACCACTTTGTCCTGCAAGCGATTGTTGGTATAGTAGGTGAAGGGGATATCATAGGTTGTTTGGGGGTTTGAAGCGATTACCAGATCGTTTGTCTGAGATTCACGATTGTAGGTAATGGACGTGCCGCCATAGCCTGCTCCGTAGAACACGCCGAAGGTGGTGTTGTCGGCATGTGTGGTCAGTGTCTTGCCTGAGTACATGTCGCCGAACTCCGGGCCGCCGCAGTAGAAATCGACTTTGCTGTTGTTAATCGTGATGTCGATGTTTCCCTTGATGCGTGCGGATTGTGATGTGCCGCCGCCGAAGAAGCGGTTGATGAGCGCATGATCCACGCGCGCCGTCAGGCCTGCTGCAGTGGGTTCCTCAAGATAGGCTCCGAGGAACTTGCCGATTTTACCGCCTGCACACCAGAAGTACATCATATCGCCTGTCAGTTTGCCGCCGGACTTGTAGCCTGTCATATAGCATTCTTCCACTTGTCCGCCTGTCACGTTGATAGGTACAGCCTTGCTTTCGCGTGCATTGTCGGTGTGGCTGCCCGGATAGAACTCCTTCACATAGGCATTGCCGCCAATCTGAATGTAGCTCAATTTGTTGCATCCGGCTTCGCGGGCACGCACGATTTGTATGAAGCATCCGCTGTTGGCAATCCAGCGGTTGTTACCCTTGCCGTTGTCGGCGACACTGAAGTCGCTGGAATTGATTTCGCACTGTGTCGTATTGCTGACGCATGTTTCAGTCAGTTCAAACCACCCGCGCGTGTGCCAAATACCTATGCCGGGGTACATTTTTTCCCCCACGCGCGACGACATACCCATCTCGATGAGGGGAAGGAAGTCGAAACGCAATGCCGGTACCTTCAGACGGCCGAGCGTATTGGCCATATACCAGCCGTAGTCGGGTTCTTGGTTGCAATCTTCGTCCGTACTCATAATGGTTACGGCTTTATTCCTATTGAAGAGGGTGGTTGCTGTACTTGTCACTCTGTAGTGGTAGTTGCCTACCAGTACGATAGCCTGGGTATGGGGATTATTGGTCGTGGAGAGTTTGCTAACCAATGTACTCAGGTCGGTATAGACGGGTTGGCCGTGGTAGCTGTGGGGAACAGTGCCGCCGAGGGCTGCCGTATTGCTAATGGAAAAGTCGGCATCGTAGCCTACTTCGTAAGAAGGGTCGCTCAGGTAGAAGGCGTTGGCGAAATGAGCCTCGATGCTGATGGCCGTCGCTCCGTTGGGAACGATGTAGTAGCCGCCTTGGGCGAAGATATAGTCGGAGTTTGCGTAGAGGTCCTTGTTTGTGCAGTCGCGGTTGGCCATGTCGTAGTTGGCGTATGTACCAGCCGTGCCATTGCTGACGTTGGTGATTTTCCAACCAGTGCATACCTTGCTGTAATCGCGGGTCCACCCGTCGTATTCGTTGGCGAAGGGAAGGACAACTTTACCATAGGTATAGTCGTAGCGCAAGGTGTCCATATCGGTAATGGGCAGCTGCGAGGTGAAGCTACTGCCGTTGATGCTGACGTTGACGGTCAGGTAGCCAGCAGAGCCTCGGTCGGTCAGCAACTTGCCAGCGTAGGCATCCGTCGTGGCGGGCAGGTTGGCTGCAACCTCCTCCGTCGCCTTCCGCGTATGGGTGTTCCAGGCTTCAACGACAGGGTATGGCGGTGCGTCGGTGCCGCGCTTTAGTACCCAGTGGCCCACTTCGCTGAGGTGTACGGGGTCATAGTCGTCGAAGAGAAAGTAGGAGGCCATGTTGCGGTGGGTGTTGAGGATATGGCGGTAGAAGGGGAAGCGCGTCAGGTATTCGTCCTTCTCGATGGCCTGCTGGTCGTTATAGACCGTATAGGATAAGTTGGCTTTGGAGCGCCAGTAGTTGTATTCGATGAAGTTTTTGACGTTGGAGGTGTGGCCTGTTTCCTCAGCATTCCGTCCGACGATGCCGGCAGCATAATCGCCTCCGCTGACGGTGGCGTAGCTGTAGCAATTCACCACGCGCGTGTTGCCGGAAATAACGCCTGCGATGCTACCAACACATCCCGTGCCGCTCAGCGTGCCGCTGAGGATGCCGCAGTTGTAGATTCGTGTCATGCCAGAAGCTTGACCGCAGATGGTACCCACGTCGGTACCGCTGATGCTGGCACTGCTGACCACAACATTCTTGATGGTGGCATTCACGAGGCTTGCAAACAGCGGGGCTGAGAGCGTAATTTCGTTGAACTGGCCGTCCAGCGTACCCATAAACGGACCGTCGAAGCCCAGCGTGCCGGAAGCCGTGAAGTCGTCGGCAAGTAGGTAGGAGCCGGATTGCGAAGTGATGTCGGCGTAGCTGTGTGCCAGGGTGGGCACTATCGGAATTAACAACTGCGTAGTAACGGTGGAGCTGTAGTTAGTCCCTTCCACTGTATTGTAGGCAATGGCCTTGATGGTGACATTGGCACCAGCAGCAATCTCAAAGGGCGAAGCGTAGAGCGTGCCTGACGTGGCCGTGGGTTCGGTGCTACCGTCGGTGGTATAACGGAATGAAACTCCAGACTGGGTGCTGCTGAGATAGACGTAAAACTTATCTTCCGTCGCATCGTAGGAATATGTCACATACGGAGCTGCCACGGGTATTTGCCAAGTGTAGTCCACTACTTGCGAGGGATGCGCCGAAGGTATGCTTTCACGATCGGTATAGATGCTGATGACTTTTGCTTTGTATGTGGGGCCATATTCAATGTCGAACGGCGCGGTGTAGCGTGTGGAGGCCGAGGTGGGTGTTGTGTTGTTGGTGTTGATGTCGATGGTGTAATAGATGTTGCCGAGCGGCGCACTCATACTGACGCGTCCGTCTGCGTTGCACGATGCCGTAGGGTTAGCCGGGACATTCAAGAAGTTCCACTTCGCTTCGTCTGCACTTGCAGCACCCAGGCTCAGCGTACCGGTACCGTTGTAGAGTAGATAGTTCTTGTCGTCGGCATTGTCGGCATTCTTCGCTTTTATCAGCCTATGGCCGTTTTCCTCCGTAATTGTAAATAGGGAGTTGTCGTTAGGTGCGGTCTCAAGTGAAGCGGAATTGGTCAGCGAGGCGGGATCGGCTGTGAGGTATTTTCCGTCGGCGTAGTGGATAATGTAGTAGTAGCTGTCGGCCTTCATTATTTTCCACACGGATGCCTCGGCGCGGCTTGTGCCGGCGGCGGCGTATGTCGTGTTGCTCTGAGGGAGCATATAATGCTGGGTGGCCTTGTTGCTCTGGATATAGCAGAGCGTGCCTGATCCTCCGAAAGACGCGGTTGCTACATCGGAGTAGTAGGGTGTGCCGCCAACGCTCACTGCCGTCACGGCCTTGATGATGATCGGATCCGATGAGGTAATAGGTAGTGTGAAGGGGCCACTATACAGCGTGCTGGAGCCAGAAGGAGTTGAACCGTCTGTGGTGTAGTAGAAGGAGACACCCGTCTGGGTGCTGCTGATGGTGATGGTGGCTTCTTGAGTCTCGTTGTTCGTGTTGACAGTGATGGTGGGAGCAGGTGCAACTTCCTCAAGATAAAAGCCCGCATTTTTATCTGATTGCGAAAAGATGCCGATGATGCCCCCCGTATCCTCATAACCCGTAGGGCCATCACGCTTTCCTGTTGCTCCGGAATATGAAGCGGCGTTTTCGCCGTTGACGGTGAACCATTTATTATTGCCGTTCTGTCCAACAGTGGACTTGGGCGAAATGATCATATACGTGACTTTAGGAGAAGATGGACTATAGGGAGTGATGGAGAAAAGCTCTAAGTCGTCAAGGTCCTCGTCAGCCACTGTTTCCATGTGTACGCGCATGCGGTTGGCGTTCGTCGTGGTGCGGATTTGCCCGTTGGCCACCAGATATTTGCCAGTTAAGGCATGTCGGATGTAGTAGTAGTCCTCGCCAGTTTTCTTCGTGACAATCCACACCGCGTTGTCCGCATCCTCCACGCCGTTCCGGCAGTTATGGGTAGTAACGAAGGGGTTGGGATATGTCGTTCCATCGCCGGAGAAGTCGTTAGTGGGCTTGTAGTAGCACCAACCTGCCGTGGGACAGAGGTAAAAGTTGGTTGTGGGTGACGTTGCATCATAGGCAACACTGCCATTTTTTAAGATGGCACCACTACCTATATAGTAAACTCCTGAATAATCTGTCTGTGCCCTCATGCCGTTGAAGCTCAGCGCGAGGGAGAAAAGCATCAGTATGATATATCTTATTCTCATTTGACTATGATTTTCTTTTGGTTCACAACATATACCCCTTGCATCGGGACATCGGTTTTGACGGTTTCGCCAGGCTCTATCTCGTAGGAGGTTACGAGCAAGCCTCCGACAGTGTAGATTCTTACATCAACGGGCTGGCTACACGTGGAGGATACTTCAATAGCGAGCTTCTTGCTGCGTATGGTGAGACCGCCTTCGGTGGTCGTGTCGGTAGGTTTCATTTCGGGTCGCGGGCTGCATGTATCCTCCGAGAACTCTATGAGGCGAATTCCTCGTGTGCCGGCCGTTGGCGTGGCCGCGAAATAGGGACGGAACGGCAGCACCTGCGTATTTGCGCCGGTAGCAGGCAGGAGCGCGTAGGCATTGCCTGTTGCATTGAGCGTGTAACCTTCCGTGCCGGCGGGAAGACTCTGCTGGAGATAGTTTGGACGGAAGTCGTAGCCGTTGTGGCTCACGATGCCCGCTGCCAGTTCGTCATCGCTTACCCCAATGGTGATGCCTGTGTCGGAGGCGAAGGTGATGGTCTGGCGGTTCAGCGGTGTGAGGTAGGCCGAGAAGGTGTGTTCGGGAAGGAACTGTCCGCTGAGGTCGAACTCGTAGTAGCGCTTGCTGGGGAAGCCGATGATGTAGGGCTTGCCTTGCTCGAGGTAGGGATAGTCGTCGTATTCGTGCGACGTGTTGTAGTATTGTTTATAGATGTCGGTATTCTTGTCTTGTTGCTCGCTGTCTTTGTAGTAATAGTCCCACAGGAAGGTGTTACCATAGATTTTGTCCTCTCCGCCTGTTCTGAGGTTCGGATAGGTGAAGATGGCTTTCGCTTTCTCCTGCTCATCGGTTTCGAGTTGGATGTCGCGATATTCGCGCAGCCAGTACTCATGGCCTGTCGTTTCGCCTTCGTAGAAGTGGGTGATTTCGCCCTTTTGGTCGGTCGAAACGAGTTCGGCCTCGAAGGGCAGGCTAATGCCTTCCCAACCCTTTTTCATGTCGGCGTAGAGGTCGGGTTTGCGCTGATACCACATGCGCTTGTCGGCTGCGAAGGTATAGGCGATGGGCGCGTTGAAGTCTTGTTTATCGACAAGGAAGTGGTCGTAGGTGCTCTTGTAGTTCGTACTACCAAGAAGCGAACCGCCCGTTGCGCGTTCCACGGCGTGGATGTTCACATACGTCTTGTTATCCAATACCCGACGATAGGTATCGAGGTCGTCATAGTAGGCCGTGTAGTCGGGGTCGGAAGCGTAGTCGGTCACCACTTGGCGGGTCATGCCATCGGCAGAGGTGGGGTCAACACCGTTGCCAGCGATATAGACGAGGAGGTTATGCGTCAGGTCGTGGTTGGCAATACCTGTGAGGCCGTCGTTGTCGAGCAGTGGCGGGAAGAAAGCACCCGTACCGCCAAAGTGGTCGGTGTGGTAGGGAGCGGTCTTGACGAAACCTTGCTGATAGGGTAGGGGGTTGCCCGTGTTGCTATTGAACGAGTCGCCATAGCCCGTGAAGTCGATAGCCGTCATGCCAGGATAGGCCTCGGTCGTGCCGTCGGCTGACAGTGCAGCAAGATCGGCCCAGGGGTTAAAGTGAGCCACACCCATCGTCTTTGAGCGGAAGTAGGCAGGTGCACGATAGACGCGGTTGCTCTCGTCGGCACTTGGCAGGCGGCCGCCATCCTTGATGTTGCGGGCGGGCAGAGGCTGATGCGGGCGCAGGGCGTTGTAGCCGTAGGTGAGCATCTGTCCGAAGAAGAGGTAATCGTCGGGCCAAATGGGGGCGTAGCTAACGCCGTCGGCAAGGAGGCGCACATCGGGCGTTTCGGGGATCGAACCGCCAGCATACACAAAGTCGGGATAGGCGTAGCGGCTTTCTACGTAACCACACTTGTTGTCTTGCGGGTCGTAGTAGTAGGCGTAGTCCTTGGGGTATGATGCTGTTTCCTGACTCAAGGTGCCATCGGCATTAGCCTTTAGGTAAGTGTAGGGCGTCGTCGGTGTGGAGGTGCTGATGGTGGTGTGATCGTAATAGCGCTTGCTGAGGTAGTAGCCGTTGAGGTTGTAGGCTACGGTGCCATTGTAGAACGCCGCATCGTCCATCTTGATAGCGTTGCCACGAGCGTTAACAGCCTCGTTGTAGGCATTGCTTTCAGGATAGTAGCAGTTGACAAGCTGTATGCCGTTGCCACGTGTTGGGTTGCCGAAGACAGCGGCGGGAACGGGTGAGGCCGTGCTCGGGTCGCCCGTGGTCTTCACCCAGCAGTTCTCTACGAAACCGCTGCCCTCGTTGGCTATACCCGCTTCGGTAAACGAACCCGTGACACCGAGGTTATAGACGTTACCGCAGAGTTTGTTGAAGAGCGAGTGGTCCAGGCCGCTGATGGTATAGCCGTCGCCGTGGAAGTTGCCTTCGAAGCATTGCGTTTGTCCGATAGACTGCCACGGAGCTTCGCTGTGGTCGAGGTCGGTACGCATGATGAACTCAAGACCCGCACCGCCAGCCACGCGAGCGTTCAGCGGAGCATGCCCCATGAAATCGCCAGAAGCGATGAGACCATTGGCATCAAGGTTCTCTTCTGCAACGACAGGTCCTGTCAGCACGCTTAAGTCGTAGAACTGCTTGAAGAGGTCCAATCCGTTTTCACTCGTAGCGCTGTAGTCGTTGATGTATATCTTCGGCTCGCGTTCCTTGGTGGCGTCTTCGTGGTCTATATAATAGTGGTGTTCCTTGTCGCCCATCACCTTCTTGAGGTCGTGGTAGTTGGCCACTTTGAAAGGCACGGCATTGGAGTAGGTCTTGCCGAGGTAGGTCTTCGTATAGTAGGCCACGTAGTAGCCGTCTTGATACCAATACATCGGCGTTTCGTTGTTCGTATAGGCTTGGCCGTTGCGGTGGTAGAGGGCATCCTCTTCGTCGTGGAAGATTTCCCAGCCAGAGCTTGTAATTTCAAACGCACCAGGCTCTACGCTCGGTATCTTTAAACCTACCGTCGTGCCAGGCAACACGATGTCGGGCGAGCTCAGCGGGCCTATTTCGGGCACACCACTTTCAAACGTGATGTGGATGTTGAGGATGTGGCGTTCGCTGACGGGTGTCATGTTGTGACCGCTCTCGTCGCTTTCCTCATATTCGTAGAGGTAGATGATGGTGTAAATCTTCTCTTTCTGCAGGTCGTGGATGTTGGGGTCGCGGCTCACGTAGAACGTGGTGGAGACTAGTGGTGAGGTGCCATGAATGTTGAAACCCGTCTGCAGGTTGGGAATGCTGTTGTAGGTCGTCTCGTCAATGAGCAGGTGCGTCTTGACGGAGTCGCCTATGCCCATTGTCGTTTGCGTGTCGGTAATGCCGAGGTTGGTGATGGGCGTACCTTCGCCCAACTCGCCAATGACGTAGGGTTCGCGACAGAAGTAGTAGGTCTTGTTCTTGTGCTGATCAGCGAAGGTGATGGTCTCAATGCACGTTGCCTGCTGTGTAGAGAGGGCGTTGTAGATAGAACCATCGATAACCTGACCAACTGTGTAGGGAACGTCGCCACGGATGAAGGGCGTTTTCACGACATAGTAGGGACCAGCCTCCGTTACGATGATGGGCGACCAGTGGGCGCGCTCGTTGGGAATGTCGTCGAATTCCGTACGGCTGATGCGATTGGCGTAGCCAGCGGGGATGCTGACTGTTTGACCATTCTCGTCGGTGTAGGTGAGGCAATTGTTTTCCGTGTCGTAGTGATTGCCTAAGGCTGTTATCTGTTCGGACGAGGGGTTGAATTCAGCTTCGAAGTCGAGGTATTGCGTTGGCGAGTATACGTTGGGATTGAGCGGTGTGCAACCCGCAAACTGTGCAGTGGCTGTTCCGTTATCTATGGCCCATTGTCGCGTGCCAGGCATATAGCCGTCGTACTGCGGCTTGAAGCCATAGGAGCCGCCGAAGGTGGGGTCGGCCAGGACGTTAAAGGCATCGTAGTTGAAACGGAAGTTAGCACGATCTTCTTTCGACATGGAACTCCACGACTTCAGCGCGCTGTAGGCCTGCCCCGAAGCGAAGTTGGAACCGCCGTAGAGACCTTCGCGCGTGATAATGTAGGCTTCGCTCAGGTGGTCGTGTTTCTGATCGGGCGTTAAGCCCAAGGCGGTTATTTCAGCGTCGGTCAATAGGTCGCCAGCGTAGATGTAGCCCTCATCGCTATACTTCAGTGTGCTGACGCAAAGCATGGCGGGCGCAATCTTCTCGCTGATAGCACTCCACTGCTCGGCTGTGTAGTTCGAGCGATAAACAGGAGCACCCACCTGTAGCTGCTGCCCCTCGAGGGCGAAGTTTTGCGTAACAACGTAGGCGCGCTCAGCCTCGGCCTGCAAGCCTTGTTGCTCGGCGTTGAGGAATGAGGCTATGGCTGCTTGGTTCTCAAAGATATCTTTCGCAATGAGCGAGCCTTGCAGGTAGTGCTTCTGTCCGTAAACGCCAGCATGGGTTGTCGTATAGGTAGGACCTGCAATGTATTTCTCTTTGTCCGTGTTGGACAGTTCGAGGTATTGCTCTTTCGTGAGTTTTGGCAGGGTGCCATCTTTGCTGGTGTAGTACATATCCCATACGCCTGGGTTGCTCATGTCAACGGTGAGCACGAAGCCCTCGTTGTGGCTGATGATGTTGGCTGGACGGAAGAAGTAGTCGAAGCCCTTGTCGGGGTCCGTCTTCTCTACGCCGTCCTCCACGAAGGTGACGGTTGCTCCTGCTTTCCTCAGGCCCCAATAGGTGCCTTCGTCTGAACCATCGGGGTTGCCCGGTAGCAGCACGGTGCCTTCAGCATATTCCGTATCTCCCACCTTGCAGTTGCCAATGACGTTGTAGATGCTATCGACGAAGTGAGCCTGCTCTGCCGTGTTCATCGATTGGTATTTCCAGTAGTCGATGGGGTCGCCAGCATGGTAGGTCTCATCGCCCACGATGACGCTTCCGTTGCCCAAGGGTTGTCCGTTGTCGTCGTAGTAGGCATAGCGGTTCTCCTGCACGTCGCGCATCGTCATCTTACCGTGCGTGGCGGCCTGGATGGTGATGGGGATGTTCACCATTTGATGGTAGGCTGTGGGCGCGCCTGTGTAGGCCGAGATGTATTGGTCGTAAACGTAGATGCTACCTTTGATAAACCAGTAGTGGGCGGGTGCCTTGTTGGTACTGTGGTAGGCGTTCGACTCAGGCCAGCAGTCGTCCACAATCTGCTTCGTGTTATGCACGAAGTTGCCCGATGTCTCAATGGCGTTGGCCACGGCATCGCTCTCGTCGTAGGTAAAGCGCTTGTAGGTGTGGGCGGTCTCGTTGTAGGGAGAGAGGTTCACCTTCTGCCAGTCCTTGTGCCAGGTCTTGTAGCCGTGCTGGTTGCGGGCATACACATAGCCACCGCCAAGACCTGTCTTCACGTCGATGAGGTCAAGCTCTACCACGCCCGTGATGAGCCCCCACTCCTTAGTGCCAAGTCTTTCGCTTTCCTCGCGCACGATTTCCAGATAGACGCCCGAAGAGAGCGATACCTTGTTGGGGCTGGAACCATTGTTGCGGTTGGAAGCATTGGGGCGTGCGGCTTTCCACTGGAAGTAGGTTGTTTGGCCGTAGGGTGTGGTGACACCTTCGTAGGTGGTGGATTGCCGGTTAGCTTCTGTGGTGCTCGTTGTCGATCGCTTGGAAACGGCATCGGGGTCCTGCAGTTCGGCTTGGTCCTTCGTGAAGAACACGTCGCTGGTCAGGTTGCCTAAGTAGTTCACGATGTTGTAGATGCCGAAGTAGTTGCCGTGTTTCAAGTTGTCCTCAGCATCCCCTTGTGCCACCGTCTTGCGCTGGTTGAGCGACAATTCGCCCACGCGGTTGATAGTGTAGGAGGTGTAGTCGGCCTTTTCTGGCACGCGGTCGCGCGCACCTTGCAGCACGATGCGGCTACCGAAGACGGCGGCCATGTCGCATCGCTGGATGGTGTTAAGCAAGCGGCCAGCATAGATTGAGCAGAAGCCCAACTCTTCGAAATAGGCGGGATTGGCCGTACCATCCTCGTTGATGTAGTTCTTGTAGTCAGCGGGATAGGTGGGCTCGTGGTAGTTGTCGAAGTCGAATGCCTCCTTAAATTGGTCAGCATTCAGACGGTCGCCCACGTGGATGTCGCCCGTTTTGCCTCTGCACGCTGTGATACACCTATAGTTGAGCACGAAGTAGGCGCGTTCGCGGTCGCTCAGGCTGAGGTATTCGTCCTTTTGGATTTCCGACGACATGTTGTAGTAGTCGGTGCCGTAGTTGTCGATGTGTAGTTCGCGCCAACCGTCCACGAAGGTGAGGTTGCCGTCGCCGTATAGGCCGCCCACGTGCTCGGTGCCGATGGAGATGAGGTCGCGGTGGTAAACGTCGCGCAAGGCGGCGGCCACGTTGCCGAAGACGGTGCCTGTGTTAACGTATAGCTGGTCGCTACCCACCGTCACGTTGCCGCCAGCAAAGACGGCATTGTGGATGGTCACACCGCTTTCCCAGTCAATCTTTGCCCACTGTGCGGCATCTTGGTTCTTGTCTCTCAGCTTGTTGAGGTCTTCAATGGGTACGTATTCTCCTTGCGCGTAGCTGTTGCCATCGATGGTGATACCGCCCGCATCGGTCACCTTGCAGTAGGGTTCAACGACAACGTTGCAGTCGAGGCTTAGTTCGCAGTCGATGAGCGAACTTACGCCTTCGTCGCCCAACCATTTCTTGTAGTAGTAGCCACCGCCGTCCTTAGGCAGACCGTTCTCGAGTTCAGAGAGTGCTTGCGACTTGCGCTCACCCTTCTTCTTGCCTTCTGCCGAGAAGACGAAGCCCACGTCGCTACCGCCAAACACATTGCCGTGTCCGCCCTTGATGGTGGCTACGTTGTCGCGCAGACCCACTTCTCCGCCGCGAATGCGCACGTCGGTTGAGCCGAAGATGAAGCCTTTGATGCTTAGGTCGAGCGCGGCCTTCACGTCGGGGTCCATATATTTTGTGCCGTCGCCGCCCCAGTTGTCAACACCTCGGCCTCCGCCAAAGATGTCGCGCAGGACGTGGCCGTTGTACATCGTTATCTTTGTTGAACCGCCTTTCCAGATGACGCACTTTTCGCCCTCCTTATACTCATGGATGCGTATGGCATTGGTCTCGTCAGCCCCAGCACGTATCGTGCCACGGCCTATCGGTCCAATTTCGCCGCCGCCATAGATGGAGCCGCGCACTATGCCGCCATACATCTTTATATCGGACGCATCGGTGAAGCTGTTGGCCACGTAGCCGCCGCCAAATATGTTGCCAGCCGTGTCAAGCTGCTTGTCGCCAGGGGTGACGTCGTCAAGTTGTTCAACGTAGCCGTCGGTGGTGTTGTAATCGTAGCCAATGTGGCCGTTGTTCATCGTAACGTAAGCCGTGCCAAAGACAGAACCGCCCTCGCCGCCGCCATAGACGCTGCGTAGGATGGCGGGTTGGCCATCGGTGAGGCTGGTGCCGTTCACGTCGCCAATCACGACATGGGCCTCGCCGAGGATGTCGTCTTCAGTGGAGTCATATATCTCGCCAGCGTGGTGGCCCACGTTGCCCATCCAGCCGCCGCCATACACGTTGCGCACCTTACCGCCACGGATGTAAGCGTTTGCACTGGCGGTGAAGTTGCCAGCGTCAAACTCGTCCTCAACGGCACCGCTTGTGCCTGCGGCATAAACGTCCTTTGTTACGTTTCCTCCCAACATGGCGATGTAGGTGGTGCCCGATACCACGGCGTCGGCACCAAGTCCGCCACCGTAAGCATAGCCCGCCACTTCTGCGCCCTCGTTGATGATGACGTTGGTGTTGTACTTATAGTTCTTAACGGCGCGGTCGTCCATTTCGGCCGTTCGTGCCAAAGGATTGCTGAGGTTCGTAGCAGCATTTGTGGCGTAGGTGCTGATTTCGCTGCTGAAGTCGATGTTGGCAGGGTCATAGCCTGTGCCAAGTTTCCAAGCCTCTGCCCAATGTTTGGTCGTAAACGTCTGTCCTGCCAGTTCCGTGCCCGCAGGCCATACGTCGGGCTTGTGAGTGTTCATGAACTTCTGCTCGGTTTCGGCGTTGAGCACCTTGCCAGCCTGGCCGCCGCCGTAAACTTCATACACCTTAGCACCATTGTGCAGGTTTACTTCCGTGTACGTGGCCCACGTGTTGGCACCATAGCCCGCACCATAAACGCTGCCGCTGTAGCCGCTGGCCTTGTTCGACCATACGGGCGAATAGATGTTCACTTTAGCGTAGAGGGTGCGACGCTCGCTGTTGTTGCCGCCATAGATAGCCCCTGTCAGCGTGGCGTTGTCGCTGCGATAGTTGACGTTCGACTCGTAAACGTCGCAGACGTTGTAGCGGTTCGAGCCAAATCCGCCGCCGAATATGTTTTGCAGCTTGATGGTAGAAGTGGCTGGCACGTTCACCACAGAGCGGCGCACGATGCCTTCCGAGAGGCTACCGCCATAAACGGCCCTGATTTCACCGCGCACGAGGTCGATGACCGACGAAACCTCCGTGGCATCGAAGCTGGAAGCTGTTGTGGCAGCATACGTCTTGCTCATACCCAGACCGCTATAGGCACCGCCGCCGTAAACGTCGAGCGACTGAAACTTTGTCTGTGTCTGCGGAATGTCGATGAGCACGTAGCTGCTCTCTTGCATAATGTCGCGGTCGCTATCGTTGCGGTAGCCTAAGCCCGCTCCAAATACTTCCATCACCGCATTCTTCTCGTGAGCCACGGGGCGGAAGTTGACAAAGGCTCTGTGCATGCGCGGCTTCGTATAACCTTCGCGTGCCGTGCCGATGTTTTCAGCTGTCGTGCCCGTACCGCCCGTAGTGTAGAAGTAGTCATTATAGAGCGGGTCGGCGTAGTCGTAGTAGCCATAGCATCCGCCGTAGATGTCGTCTATGTGACCTTGCAGGTATTCTATGTAGGCCGAGGCGTTCATCGGCACGTCTGAATTGCTGGGTGTGGCCGTGGGCGTGCCAGCAAAGCCCAATACGCGCGTCTTGGCTTCAGCCGTGATGCGGTTTTTGAAGTTAGCCGTTCCGCTAATTCTTCCTCCCAGGTCGTTGCCGCCATAGATGTGGTCGCGCAGCCAGGGGAAGCCGAGGTCAACGTCGCTGCTGGTGTTGAGGCCCACGTAGGTTTCGGTGTGGCCCAGGATGTCGGCGTTGCAGGCACCACCAAAGGTGTTGAACACGCGGCCGTTGCCTAAGTTGATGCGTGTGTTGCCTGCCACAAGGCCCAGAAAGCCTCCCCCGTAGATGAACTCGGCCTCGGCCATGTCGGCATTGTCGCCCGCCGCATAGCGTGCCACGCCAGGTATAGTGCCTTTCAAGTTGATGGTGGTGCTATAGGCGGGGTCGTAGGCATATTCGCCCGTAGTTTCGTTGCGCTTGCCAACAGCACCCATTTCGCCGCCGCCGAAAATTTGGAACACGTAGCCCTTGTTTAGGTTGATGGTAGTGGAACCCCATATCTCGGAGTCCACGCCATAGCCGCCGCCGAAGACGTTGAGGGCAGAGCCCAGCACGTCCATGCCCTGCGAACTGAGCAGTACGCCGCTGTTGCGCTTCGTTATCTTATAGCTTGTGAGGTCTTCAATCTCGTGGTAGTACTTAGGCTCGCCGTTTTCGTATTTCACTACGTCGAACACTTCCGTGCGGTCGGTAAGGGCTGCATTGATGTTGATGACCACGTTGCCGTTGACGTGTCCGCTCTGATAGCATCCGCCGTAAACGTGTCCGCCTTTCAAGCGGCGGTCGGCATCGGCAGCCGTGCTGATGACAGGGGATGCCTGTGACGCTCCGCTTACGACGGGCGGCACATCCTTGCCCGTGCTGGCACTGACGGTGTTCCACTCAAGTTGGGTTTCGTTCACACCCGCATAGATGGCGTTGCCCTCGCCGTCGAGGACTTTGTCGTAGTTCGCATCGCGCTCCACGATCCAGCGCTTAGGCTCAATTTTCAGGCCTTCAAGGTCGAACATCACCTTGTTGCCCGTCGTAGCATCGGGAGCACCCAGCATGCCGCCGTTGTAGGCCGCGTTGAAGCCTGCACGCGCAGGGACGTTAGCATTGTTGCAACCGCCCACGAACTTGTCGTAGATGACGAGTTTGTGGTTGAAGTTGATTCGCTCTTGTCCGTCAAGTATCATGCTGCCCACGTTGCCGCCGCAGTAGAAGGAGCCTATGAAGCACGTGTGGTCAAGGTAGGTGTCTGGGTCGTCGTGTAGTTCCTCGCTGTCGAACACCACGTTCGGGATAATCGTCATGGCGCAGCCCTTCATGTATTCCGCAAAGGTGTCGGCGTTGGTGAGGTCAAGGCTGCTAAAGCTCGTCGTTGCCGTGCTTTCGGCTGACCCAGTCTGGTAGTGCATGTCGTCCTGTGCGTACTGCCAGAGGATGCCGCCCACCGTAGCATCCACCATGTTGACGCCGTTGTTGCCAAGGAACACGTTGTCGATGATGCAGTGCGAACCAATTTTCAGCTCTACCATTGGGTTGGGCTTGCTGGTCTTAAGCAGCGAGGCACTGTTGCCGCCAAGGTAGAGCGAGCCGTGGATGATGGTGGGGTTATCTACTTGTCCGTAAACGCGGATGGAGGTTTGTTCGGCGTTGGGGCGATGAGCGTTGAGGGCTTCTACGGAGCTTGAAGCACCGCCTTCCGTTGGGTCGTAGTAGAAGTCGCCCCAAAGGATGTCGTCCTTGAATAGAGGGTTGTCCGTATAGGCGTAGGAGCCGTTGCCGCCGCCATATACGTCGCCGCTGATGGTGGTGTAGATACCGATGGCCGTGCCGCCGCGCACGTGGCCCGTGATGTCGTTGCCGCCATAAACGTCCTTCACCTTGCCGCCGCGAACAAGTACGCGCGCACTGAGTTCGGCAGGGAATTTATAGCCTGGAGGCGAAGTCACCTGCTCGGTGGGGTCGCCGTTATCGTCCTGCGGGTCAACGTCGGCCTTGCGGCAACCGCCGAAGATGCGGTCAACCTCAATCTGCGATGTAGCTTTGATTTCCAGGAGCAGGCCGTGCTCGGCTGTCATGTTGCCTTCGTTGCCGCCGCTGTAAAGGTTGTCTATCTTGCCCTGGTCGAGATGCCAAGTGGGCATGATGTGCATTGAGGCCTGATTGTTGCCACCAAAGACACGGCAGAAGTTGTAGCCTATCTTCCACGTGGTCAGGTTGATGCCCATGTCCATCAGGCGCTGGTTGTCTGGTTTCGACAGCTCGCCGTTTGTGCCGAAGAGGTTGGAGAGGTCGATGCTGGCAGGCAGCGTCAGGTGGCTGTTGGCCGTCATTGGCGTGCTGGTGTTGGCAATGCAGATGTTGGCAGCCTGCGTCACGGTTGCGTTGTTGCCGCCAGCATAGACGTAGCCAAAGGTGCCGCCCCTAACCTCCATGTAGGTCTTTGCTACTTCGGGCAGGGTGAAGCCCGTTGTGCTCGTGGCCACCACCTGCCCCGTCGTCTTGTCCTTCATGCGGTGTTCGTCACCCACTTGCTCGTAGTCGTAGGCACCATTGCTGCCGCCAAACATTTGGCCTATGAAGATGTAGCGTTGTGTTTCGCCTTCGCCTGCCTTGCGCTCGGGGGTGGTGAGGATGAAGCTGTTGTAGGTAGCATCAATGCCGAGGCTGTCGGCCTTGGTAAGTTCTGAGGGCACGCTGTCGGCCTGGCCGATGGTGCCAGCTATGTCGTTGCCGCCGTAAACGTAGTTGATGGTGATGTCGCCGCTCATGTGCTGGCCGTCGATGTGGACGAAGGCGTTCTTGCCCACGTTGGCCTGGCGCGCTCCGCCATAGACGCTTCCCTGCAAGTTGCCAGCACGCACTAACACCTTCGTACTACCCGTCATGTCGCCAGCGTTGCCGCCGCCATAGACGTTGCCGCCAATCGAGATTTGTCCCCATGCAGAAAGGGACAGCAGCAGGAGCGGCAGTAGCGTAGCGATGTACTTAAAAGTCTTTGTGTTTGTATGAAGCAGCATGATGGAATGGTCTCGGGGGGTTAGTCGATAGTCAACGTGGGGTTGTCTAAGTCTTCGTTGGAGAGGACGTAGAGGTACGAGGGGTTCACGGTGAGGAAGAGCGTCGTGCGCTGACCGTAGTTTAGGGCGTTGAGTTGCGTCAGCTTGTTTTCGCTGCGCTGGTTCTCGCGGATGAGGTTTCCTTTCTTGTCGTATACGTCGTAGGTTGCCACGAGCAGGAGGTTGCCCATGTTAGGAGCGAGGTAGGCGGTGGATATGTCTTGATAGTCGGTTGTCAGCGCAAGACCCTCGGTGCTTTCAAACGTTAGGCACTCAGAGGTGCCTGCCGTAGTCGTTGTCCAGCTGATGTTGCTGATGGGCATGGCTCCCGTTTCGTTGCGCTCGATGGTGATCGTGGCCGATAGTGCCTCGCCCGCTTCCGACTGAAGACTCAAGGAGCGCAACTTAATGGTGCGCAGCAGGCTATAGTCCGAGAGGGACGTGGGGACGATGCGCATACGTAGGCTTACGCTGGCAAGGATGTGGTTGAAGAGTAGGAAGAGCGTGTTGCCCGTCCGCGCACTCTGGCCCACAAACTCGAACGTGCCAAGGCGCACGTCCGTAAGCAGGCTGAAGCTGTTGTGCTCCTCGTCGCCCTGCTTAACGCCCGTGACAACGCAAAGGTCCGTCAGTCCCACGGGCGGCACGTTGGTAAGCGTCAGCACGGCACCATCGGCATAGTTGCCACCATAGGGCGCATAGCTCACGGGGGTGAGCGCGCTCTTGGGCATCATGCCGTAGAGCTGGTAGGTGCGCCCTTCTTCGGCCATCACGTCGGAGCTCCAGTAGCTACCATTATAGGTAAAAGTGCCCGCTGTGGGCGACGTGCCTGCAGAGGTTATGTAGGCATCAATGGCGGTGGAGGCTGTAGGCTGGAAGAGGGCGAAGCCTGCAGGAAGTGCTTTGACCGACGGATTGACATCCTTATGCTGATACTCCTGACTGAGCACGGTGAGCGACACCTCGTGACTACGCCCTACGTCCACCTCCTCCGAGGAGCAGGCGGCGAGCAAAAGGCAGAGTGCGAAGAACGATAGAAAATGTCGGATGTGTTGGCTCATACTTGGGAGTGGGTGTTTCTTACCAGTTATAGAGTTCGTGCGGGTCGGTGGCAACGGTGGTCCAGTTGCGAACCGCTGTCTGCACCACTTGCAGGTATAGGTTGTCCTCAGTCACCTTGAAGACGTAGGTATATTCGTAGCCAGGTTGCCACGTCATGTATTCGGCTGGCACCGTGGCGGTGCGCGTGTCGGCAAAGACGTCAACGCTCAGTTTATAGGCTCCTTGCGAGGTGCGCGGCAGCACCGTGTGCCACACTTCGCTCACGCCCGCTTGATAGTCCTCCGTAATGGCTTCGATGCTGCCAGCGGCGGCGGGTGTGGAGGTCCAGCTCTCCGTCGTGGCGATGCCCGTCAGCGGATAGCTGATGCGCACGGTGCCTTGCTTGGCTATCTTCTCGCCAGCGGCAATGGGCGCAAAGCGCACGTTGCTCAAGGTCGCACGGCTGTAGAGCGGATTGCCCTCGGGATATATAAATAGGATACGCACGCGCGCGAGGGGCTTTATGAATTCCAACTTCACAGTGCGCCCGAAGAGGCGGTCGGGGTAGTCGATGGCGTTGCCCGTCGAGAACCAGAGCTTGCTCACGTAGGGCGTTCCACTCTCATCCTCAGCATTGACGGCGAGGCTGAAGCTTACCTCGTCGTCGATGGTCTTGCCTGCTTCGGTGTGGCTCGTGACGGTGGGCGTAACGGCTGCCGTCGAGGGAGCAAAGCCGAAGAAGCGGTAGGCGTGGGCGGCATAGTCCCAGTATTTCACGTACTGCCCATCGTCAAGGTATTCCCAGCCGTCGCTGTTGGTCGTCGTGCGCCCGTTTTGCCAGCGCACGTTGTAGGCGTTCATCACCTCCTGCGAACTCGTGTAGCTGCCGGCGGCGTAAGCGTCGTTTTTGTAGCCATATACGCGGAAGGCCGATACCGCGTAGTCGTGCAGGCTGCCTACGGTGCGGGGACGGATGCGTTCAATGCTCTCGGCATCTTTTAAAGCACCGCTGAACGTGATGGGCGTGCCTGCTTCGGTCGGGGAAATAGGTTCGTCGGCCTCATTTCCCTGACATGCAGTCAGGGCAAAGAGGACAAACGAGCCTATATGCAGCACGTGGCCGAAACCGTTTCGACCGAGCTGACAAACCTTGTGCAAACGTCCTGTCACGTCGTTTCTTCCTTTTTTTAGATGTTGCCCAACGGGGAGTCGAACCCCGTTGGGCATGGGTGTGGAGGGTTATTCTACGTGAACAACTTTGTAAGCATAAGCAGCAGGCGTCGTGCCAACGGCGGCAGCTGTCTGATACTTGATAGCGTAGTAGCCGGCAGCGTCAGGCGTGAACGAGGCGTGCTGGCCAGCGGGCAGGGTGAACTTGCCTACCGTGGCGGCGGCAGCACCTACCGTGGCGAGGTTCGTGCCCGTAGGTTCGGCAAGCTGCAGGTCGGCTTCGCTCACTGCGCCTGCGAGTTTAACTACTTCTACGTAGCCAACGCCAGCCGTGCTGGCCAACGTGTTGAGGGCACCCGTCTCGTCGTTCTGGGCGGTGAAGTAGATAGGCTTATTAGCCACGTACTTGATGCCAGCCGTTACAACCGAGCCAGCCTGATACGTCGTGATGCTGGGCGTGCTAACCGTCGTGATGATGCCTTCCTTGTTGCCATCAGCCTCGGCCATAACAACGGCGTCGAACGTGATGGGGAACAGACCTTCGGGATCGGTGCCAGGCGTACCCGTCGTACCGTTCGTGTTATCGGAGATCTTGAACAGGTAGGTGTACGTCGTGTTGGGCTTCCAGAGGGCGAACGTGGCGGGAATGGCGGCCGTAGCACCAGAAACCTTGATGGTCTCGCTACCATCGAGGGCGGTCAGCGTGTAGTCGCACTTGATGAAGATGGGCTGGGCGCCGAGGGCACTGGCAGAGGGAATAACGGTGAAGTAGCCGTTGTCGCCCATGTCGCTGTCGGCACCGTAGAGCTTGGCAACCGTAGGCTCGGTGGAGCTGGTAGCCATTTCGAACGTGGCGCTGTTCATCTTACCACCATACCAGTTCTTAGCCGTAGTCAGGCCCGTGGTGTAGGCAAAGGTGTAGGTGGGCGTAGCACCAGTCCAGTCGTAGGTAACTGTGGCCGTGGCGGCCGTAGCACCCGTGAAGTAGTCGGCCGTCTTGGAGGCGAGCACGATGTTCTCGCTGCCGGCGGTAGCGGACCAGTCGCTGGCATCATAGGTGTAGAACTTGATGTCCGTAATCTTGTAGCCAGGGATGGTTTCGAACACACCAACGCGAACGAAGCTCTGCTGACGCGTGAACTGGAAGTTCACGTCTTGCTGATAGGCGGACTTCGGCACATTGACGGGGTCGGCAATGTAAACGGGGTTGGTCGTGATGGCCGTGCCCGTGTTGGCTGCAATGTGGCCTGCAAGGCCCGTCACCGTGGCCGTGGCAATGTCGCCCTGGGCGTTCAGTGCGTACGTGAAGTTAGCCACGGGAGAACCTGCCACGAAGTGGTAGTTAGCGGCAGAGTAGTCCCAGTACTTGATGTACTGCTCTGCGCCGAGGGGCGTGGCGTCTTCGCCATACGTTACGGACGTACCACCTACGTATTCCCAGTCGGCATCGGGGTTGGAGATCGTAGCACCGTTAGCACTCCATACGACGTAGTCCGTAAACACGTCGGCAAACTGGCTCGAACCGGCGTCTTTCACGCCATAGACCTTGAATTGGCCGTCGAGCATTTCGGCGGTTGTACCAGAGTTCTTGGTAGCACGCAACATGCGGTTTGCATTGCTGCCAAAACCGATGGCACCCGCGCTTTCCTTAGCAACGTCGGGGGCGTTCGCGCCCACATACTCGTCGCTGGAACAGCCGACAATGGTTGCCATTGCCGTAGCTGCGAGGATGAAGTTTAATGTTCTCATAATTGTTAGAATTTGAGAGGATGAATAAAAGTGTGAATTAAAATGTTGTTTCGTATCTAATGCTTAGATCTTTGCTTTCTGCGCGTCAGCTCAAACTCGTGCGTGCCGCCGTCTTCCACTTCGCGTACCACGGCGTCGAAGCCGCTGCCGCCGGCACGTTGGGGTATCGGGATGGTGTCAACGTCGAGCTCGATGGTCAGCACGCCGCCTTTGTAGCGACGACGCACCTGCTCCGTCACGTCAAACACCAGCGTGGAGTCCATGCCGTTCTGAAACTGGACGTTCACGTCGAGGTAGTGGCGGTGGTTGTCCTTTACCTTCTCCGAGCGGCCAATGCGGTTGGCGGCGATGCCGGGAATGCCGAACGTCATCAGGCGGCCTCCTATGATGTCAACGCGCTCCGCGCCTGCCGCGCTCGCGGCGGGACTGTTGTAGGGCACGTAGGGCACGTCGTGCTTCATGCGCGAACTATAGGCCACGGTGATGGCGTCCGTGCCGGCAAGACCCGTATTCAGCGTCGTGGAGCGCGCCATGCCCGAGAGGTTCGAGCTGCCGTCGATGCTCGCCATGCGGCCCTTGTTGTTGTGCAGGATAATCTGCGTCAGGTAGATGTACGTGATGGGCTCAAGCTGCATGTTCAGCGTCCGCACCCACACGTTCTCTTCTTCGTTGAACACGAAGCCGTCAAGGTTACGGTTGATTTCTATGCCTTGCTCGTAGGCCGCAAAGAGGGGTTCGGGGGCATAGAAGGCGTGGGTGTACATCGGCGCGTTGTAGCGCGAGGCGTGCATCGTTTCGCGCGTGTAGGCCGTCACGTAGTCAAGGCTGGACTTTTCGTCGAAGATGAGGCTCTGGATGCCGTCCAGCGTGTGGATGTCGTTCCAGCAGAGGATGTCCCAGAACCCCCAGTCGTAGCTACCGCGAAAGTGGGTGCCAGTAATAGTGGACGACCGAACGGTCAAGTGCGGCTGCATGGCCTGCTCGCCCGTATAGTAGCGGCGAAGGTTGAAGACGCTCGGCTCTACGTAGCCCAACTCGCCGAACAGCGTGCGGTCGTCTTCGTCCCAACCGTAGTACCATTCCGACTCCCAGTTGTAGTCCGTACCGTAGGCCATCGTGTAGTCCCAATACACGTGCAAGTCGAGGTCTATCACGGGCAAGTCCAACGCCACCTCGCCCTCATCGTAGAGATGAAGGGGCGGCTCGGGGCTGCAAGCACAGAGCAACAGACTCAGACAGGCTATGTAGAGGTTCTTAACGTTCATTGCTTATCTCACGAAGGGGCGCACCGATGGGAACGATGCGGCGTTCGGTTTCGTAGGACCTGAAGCTCGCACCTTTCTTCTGAATGCGACGATACAGCAGGTCGTAGGTCAGCGTGATGCCGATGCGCGTCGGGCCAAACCAGTTCCAGCGATACTGGCGCTTCTTGAAGAGCGAGGGTTTGTCCGTCCATTTGTAGTAGTAGAGGCCGTCGCGGTAGTTCGGGTTGACGGGGTTCTCAAACTGATAGGGGTCGTACTTGCAGCGGAAGAAACCAGCTTGCAGACCAAACTCCAAGCGCCAGTGGCCTTTGCGCGAGAGGGGGAGCACGTAGCCTATACCCAGACCCACGCCAGCACCTTCGCCCACCCAGCCACGATTGGCATCGAAGCAGATGCCGAACAGCCCAGCGTGGACGTAGCCTTGCAGGTAGAGCCCGCGAAAGGCAGCACCCGTGCCAGGCGGCGTGCGCTCTTCCGAACCCGAACGCAGGTAGTAGCGCGTCTCGAGTTGGTAGTTGCGAATTTGGAAGTACTTGTGGCCGTCGTAGTCCTGCCACCACGGCATGTCGAACGAAGCACCATAGGTGAAGTGGCCGCCGCGAGGGTAGTACTCGATAGCTATGTTGGGGATGGGACAATAGCGGTTGTAGCCCGGCATGTAGATGCCATAGAACAGCAGGTTCGTCTTTACCGACAAGAGTTCGCGCCGAGGCATCTTAAAATCGGCGAAGTAGGGTTCGGATGGAGTGATGCGCTCGGGCTTTATGGCGGGCGGGGCAACCAGCGTGTCGGCTTGCAAGGGTGCCGTTTCGGGTATTCTGATGGCGAGAGGCGTTGCAGCCTCGGGCGACTTCTCTATATAGAGTACGACGCGCGCGGCGCGCAGGCGGGGGAAGTAATCTCTCAGCAGCCGTTTCCATAGCGCGCCGCCTTGCGCCTGCTGCAAGGCGCGTTTCAGAGGCTCAGTGCTCTCTTTCGTTGGATACTTCTCGCACAACGAGCGCACCATGGCGTAGTCGGCATCGCCCGCGCGCTTCATCATGGCGCAGAGTAGGGGGTAGTCCTCCACTTCAACCAGGGTCGTAACGAAATGCTCGGCGGGCGGGAAGGCGGTAGCACCCTGCACGTAGTCGGCCAACGCTGCGGCGCGGCGCTCACTGAGGAACTGGTTCCAGCGGTATGGGCCTTCGGGCGAGGCGGCACCGCGAAACACCATCCGCCTCACGCGCATGCTGTCGCGGTTCAACTGCGGGATAACTTCATCGGCTATCTCGCGGAACATCTTGTCCTGCTCGGGCAACGCATATTGATTGACGGGGAAAATGATAGGGGCGGCAAGGCTGATGAAAGCTTCGTCGCTTAGCGGCGCGACATCGGCCTCGCTTTCAACAAAAAGAATATAAGGATAGCGAACGTAGAAGGACGTGTCGACAGTGGCGGTGCGCTGCGCTGTACATACGGCAGGGGCTAACCATGCGCACAACGCGATGATTAACACCAACCGCCATATTTCCTTCTTCAAGTTCATCATCTGTCCTCAATTATTATTTTCAAACGCTTGTCAGAAACGCTTCGCTGGCATAAGGCGAACACTGGAGCGGTTTCGACAAGTCCTCAGTGTTGGTTAGCAGCCCTTAATGGGCTCCATTTCCCATAGCTCTTACGAGTACAGAAACCACCCCTCAATACCCTGCTTTTCGTGCGCAGATACGAGGCGTTAACATTTCTTGTGCTCTATTTATGGGCAAATTTATCCATATTTTAGCATAAATACCTACTTTTATAGACAAAATAATACGTTTTAGGGGGGGGGGTATTAACGTTTTTTAATACTTTCTGATAGTTTTATATAGCAATTCACAGGTTTTTTGCGTTTTACGGGGATAGTCTTGTTAATTCTTGGAGGAATGTGGTGCTGTCTTTGAGGCGGATGTGGGTGGACAAAGAAAGACCACTAAACTCTTCCCGCAGGCCGCGAAGTTTGCGCTGCCGCCTTGCAAGTTTTACGAACAGCCCCTGAAGTTATAAATCTCGGCGGCAAATATACATTTCCCGCCGAGAGTATATACATTTCCCGCCGAGAAATGTATATTTGCCGCCGAGATTTATAACTTCGAAACTTTCAAAGAAAACTTAGGCGCTCTGCAAGAAAACTTCAAGGGTTTGAAAAATAGTTTGTTGGCCTACAAAAAAATGCGGCGCATCGTTGTGCGCCGCATCGTTAGGGGTTTCAGAATTAACTAAGGGGCTTATAAAAAATGGCCAAGAGTTTGTGGTCATTCATATAAGCGATAGAAGTTCTAAGTCTTTTGCGATAGAGTAGGAGCGGGAGGTGTGTCGCGCTGGGTTTATATGCCTTTCGCTTATTTCTTCAGTTCGATGCAGAAGGTGGTGCCTACGCCAGGCTCGCTGTTTTTCACGTAGATGCTGCCGTTGTGGTACTCTTCCACGATGCGCTTGGCCAGCGAGAGTCCAAGACCCCAGCCGCGTCGCTTCGTGGTGAAGCCAGGTTTGAAGACGCTTTTCCAATGGCTGCGCGCTATGCCTTTGCCCGTGTCGGAGACGTCGATGCAGGTGCGGTCGCGCCGCGTATAGACGTAGATGGTGATGCTGCCTTCGCCCTGCATGGCATCGATGGCGTTTTTGCAAAGGTTCTCGATGACCCATTCGAAGAGCGGGGCATTGATGCGGGCCGTGACGTGGTCGGAGGGGAAGTTGGTGGTCAGACGCACCTTGTCCGACGCGCGCCGGCCTATGTACTGCGCTACGCGCTCGATGACGCCGCACAGGTTTTCGTCTTGCAGCGTGGGCGTGCTACCAATCTTCGAGAAACGCTCGGCAATGAGTTGCAGGCGCTGTATGTCTTTCTCCAGTTCAGGCAGCAAGGGATCGTCGGGATAGGACTCTTTCAGGATTTCGCTGCCCGCCATAAGCGACGAGAGAGGGGTGCCGAGCTGGTGGGCCGTTTCGCGCGAAAGGCCTACCCACACCTTGTTTTGCTCGGCGCGCTTCGAGCTGAGCAGAGCCAGGATGGCCACGAGCAGGAAGAGGGCTGCCACGCCAAGCTGCACGTAGGGGAAGGCGGCTAACCGGCGCAACATGACGGACGACTCATAGCATACGGTGATGGCCGTTTGGCTCTTTGTGCTGTCGGAGAGTTCGAAACGAAAAGCGTGGCCGGCGTTCTGCATGGTGGCGGCGCGCTGTTTCAGTTCCTCCTTGAGCGTTCCGCCGGGGGCTGTCTGCGCTATGGCGGCATCAATGCTGTCTTGAGGCACGCCCACGTTGCGGGCTGCAATGACGTTGCCACGGGCATCGAGTACGACGACGGGAATGGTCGTGTTCCCCTCGATGACGGTCAGCACGAGGCCCAGGTCCGTCGTCCCGTCGGCGGCTTGCAGGCTGCGCATCGCTTCGGCCCATACGCCCGCGTTGCGCTCTTCTTGCAGCGTGAGGTCGCGGATGAGGAAGTGCGACACGATGAGCGAGGCGGCGGCAATGAGAATGGCCGTCACCACGAGCACCGCCTTCACGCGTTGCATGTTAGAGAAGAGCTTGATAGACATGGTTGAGTGACGAGTGACAAGTGACGAGAGACGAGTGACGAACTCTTTCGTGTTCTTCGTGGCTTCCTAAAAAGGCTACGAGCTACGAGTTAGAAGCAGTTTCTCGTAGCGAAGAGATATGTGCTTAATAACTCGTAACTCGTAGTTTCGGTTCGTGATTCCGGCGGGATTCAAACCCACAACCTTCTGATCCGTAGTCAGATGCTCTATTCAGTTGAGCTACGGAACCTTGTCGCTGCGTCGGCGGATACCCCAAAAACTATCGTGACTCCGGCGGGATTCAAACCCACAACCTTCTGATCCGTAGTCAGATGCTCTATTCAGTTGAGCTACGGAGCCATAATCCGTCCGACGTAGCGAGTGCAAAAGTACAACGAAGGAAAGAAAACACCAAACTTTTTTGCAAGTTTTTTTCTTCAGCGGTCGTTTTTCTTCGCTTCAAAGCGCCTTGTACCATTCATCCCCCGCTCCTGCTGCCTGTTTTTCATCATTGAGGACAAGATTTTTAGCTCATTGGAGTTTGAGCGGACTGCATAAATAATAAACGTTTTTGGCTACAAGACCCTCCAGCGTAGCCGAGATGGATATATGATTTAATGAGGTGAGGGTATGAAAAAAGGCGTGAGAGTCTGTACTACTTGCTCACCCTTCAATCAGGCTCTCGCATTGCCCTCACCAAGGATAAGCAACGCGCAGCCCACGCCNGAAGTGGTGGGCACGAGCATATATAATACTCCCAACGCGGACGTTCCGTTGCGCATCTTCTTGGTGGAAGTCAAATTTGCGAGATTTGATTGAAGAAGAGACGTTCGTAACGTTCTATTTCATATTGTACGTAAGCCCGCCGTCCCATAGTGGGCTGCGACCTGCTCACGTTGCAAAAATAAGACTTAGTTTTATAACGGCAAAATTATTTGAATACAACTTTCGGAAGCTATCGCTTCCTCAGGAGTTAAAGGAGTTAGAAGGAGTTATCGCAGCCTATGGCTGCTGATGAGTTAAAGACGATAGTCTTATAGGCATGTTACATGGGCATCAAAAGTATCGTCTTTAACTCCCTTAACTCCTTTAACTCCCTTTACTCCTCCAACATCCGAAACTTGAATTATTTGAACTCTCAAATTGCGATTTTGTCTTCGTTAATTGTTCTTCGTCAAATGTCAACAAGTCTTCTATAGCTAAGGAAATACGTTATGGGGTATTCTATAAATTATTGGTGTCCGCTAAATGCTGCCTTCGGCAACAGCAAGCCCTTAAATTTGCGAGAAGTCAAGATGCTAATGGACATTACGACCTTCAGTATGCTTATGCAACTTTGAGTGGACGGCAGTAATAATTAATCGAAAACACACTTTTCAAATCTTGGAAAAATGTTGATTCTATGCTATTACTAACTTGGAAAAGTGTACGAAACCTGGATTATTTACATTAGAAAAGTGTATTTTATTTGCTTTTTATGCTTGTGTTTAAGCAAATTGCTGTATCTTTGTACCCACAAATACAAGTTAATATGCTAAAACGCAAAGCTGACGAGCTATTACGCAACTTTATACTTAGAGACAGACGTTCTCTGTTGGTAACAGGAGCCAGACAAGTTGGCAAAACTTTTTCCATTAGAAAGGTCGGTAAGGAGTGTTTTGATAATGTTGTTGAAATCAATTTCGTAGAGCAACCAGATGCCATTGAACTATTTAGCGAACAAAAAGGTGCAAAAGATTTGTTGTTGCGACTGTCAGCCTTCACGAAAAGTCCATTGGTGCCGGGAAAGACGTTGGTTTTCTTTGATGAAGTGCAGGAGTGCAAAGAGATAGTAACGGCAATCAAGTTCCTTGTAGATGAAGGCAGTTACAAATATGTGATGAGTGGTTCTTTACTCGGTGTTGAGTTGGATGACCTGCGTAGTGTGCCAGTTGGATATATGGATGAGATAGAAATGTATCCCCTTGACCTTTTAGAGTTCTATGAGGCAATTGGCATTGGTGCTGATGTCATTAGCCATTTGCGAACATGTTTTGAGGAGAAGAAGCCTGTTGATGACTTTATTCACAAGAAAATGTTGGAAGCCATTCGACTATATCTAATTGTTGGTGGTATGCCTGCGGCAGTTCAAATGTACCTTGACACTAACAACCTGCGCAGAGTGTATGAAGAACAGCGTGGAATCATTCGCACCTATAAGAGAGACATCACCCAATATGACCATGACCACAAGTTGCAGATAGAAGAAATCTACGACCTTATACCATCCGAGCTTAATGCAAAAACCAAACGCTTTATTCTTAAAGAGTTGAACGAAAAAGCTCGGTTCAGCAAGTACGAGAATAGTTTTTTATGGCTGAGGGATGCTGGTGTGGCTATCCCTGCTTATAATGTCGAGGAGCCACGAGTACCGCTGCTTTTGAACAAACAACGAAACCTGTTCAAGCTTTTCCTCAACGACGTAGGGCTGCTTGCTGCCATGTATGGGGGGAACATTCAGACCAGATTACTTAGTCCGAATCCCAATATCAACTTTGGCTCTGTTTTTGAAAACCTTGTTGCCCAAGAACTGTATGCTCATGGTTTTTCTGAAGCACAACAACATTCACTATACTATTTCAACAGCAAGAAGCAAGGAGAGTTGGACTTTGTGGTAGAGTATGCTGGTAACATGCTGCCGATAGAGGTTAAGTCAGGTAAGGACTATGAACGTCATAATGCTCTTTCTAACGTGATGGAGAATGAAGAATATGTTGTACCAATGGCATACGTGTTCTGTCAAGAGAATGTTCAGACAAAGGGGAAAGTTATATACTATCCCATCTACATGGTAACCTTTTTCGAACAAACTCAGGCTGAAGAGAAAGTATATAAGTTTGATCTTACAGGGCTTTAAGGCACAATAACCATCTTGTGGTAATGATATAAACCATGCAACATCATGAGTTGTATATAGAACGTGCACGGCTTAATGGACGAATAAAATAATAATAGGGAACTGATAGCATACCATTTTATTAACTATTTTTCGGTCGTCTTCAATTCCCTATTACTCATTCTCTGTTTTCTCAAATAAACAAGTGCTTACAATAGTCGCAATTATAGTTTCGTTATGAACTCTTGATTATTTGGAAATAAACAAGTTAGTAAGAATACGGGCCATAGTTAAGTGTAACAAGATACATCTCTTCATCGTCTTCATCTGTAGTTTTCATTGTAGCTATTGTAAATCCATAAAAAATACTCTTTGATCGCCCACCTACATAGTTGAGGGTAGCAGGAATGGAGTTTGCCATGAATGGTTGGTTCATATGAACAAGCGTATAATCCTCAGCTAAATCTTTTCTGATTTTCTCAACAATTTCATTGGCTCTTACTTGACTATAGCAGTAACAAGCTAATTGAAATGAATTCAATGGATTCCCCGTACTTTCAGAGAAACCAAATGACGCCAAATCGTATTCAACATTGCCATATGTTATGTCAACGTAACGAATGTTTAAGAGGTCCTCTTCTGTAGGAGTTCCTAATTGTTCTATTATTTTTTTTCTTGCTTGAGTCTTTGGCGTGCCAAAATCTATACCTATAACTTCGGTAATAAATTCGTCAGGAGTAGCATATTTGAGATCCTCCAACGCTTCTTCATTGACTTGTGCGTAACTTACATTGACTGCCAGAATGAACAGGCCAAACAATGCTAAAAGTTTTGTTTTCATAATGTTGATGATTTGATTTGTGAATAATGTTTAGTTAGATTCCATCTATTCTTTTAAATAAAGGAAGCCTACTTAAATCCCATTGATTCTATTACTACAAGTAGAAATTCTAAGGGAGTATATGTCATGTCCTACTACGTATTTCCCATCCGTACCATGATTAAAAAAGGTGTTTCTTCTGAAGCCATAAGATCAATGTGAATAGTAAGTCCAGGTTTATTTGGATATAGTGATGATATACCACTCTCATGAAATCTAAAGATATCGTCGTTTATATCAGATTCTTTAAGTGGAAACTCCTTTCCTATATATTGCATAGCTTCGTCCAGAATTTTTTCTGCTGTTTGTCGGTTTTCACAGAAGATATAAAAAACTGCTGACTCAAATCGATGACCATCTTTATCAGAAAATTCAAGAGCTAAACTATCAAATAAATAGTTGCAGAATTTGACATCATAATACCATAATGTTAGCCCATCTTCTTCCACTTCGACAGGTTCGCCTAAATATTCTATAAGACGAGGTTTTGCAATACTCATTGGTAACCCAAAATCCACTCCAACAAATTCGCTTATAATCTTATTTTCGGCTGGGACTACTTTTTCTTGGGCAAAACTATTAAACTCAAGTGTAGAGAAGAGTGAGAAAACAAGAGAGATTAATATTTTTTGTTTAATTGACATCATCGCAAATAGTTTTATGATTTAATACAAGTTTCGGAAGTTGTGATACGGATGGGATAAATGGTGCGCGAAGCGTACCATACCATGCTTAACCGCGTACAGCATCGAGCGAAGCGAGGAGTGGTGCGCGGCAAACTAACGACGATATGGCCAGTACGCAAAGCGTACTGCACGTCACAAAGTTCCACCCCAGATAAGACTTATTAGTTATACATTCTTATTCATGTGCGGTACGCTCTGCGCACCGACTTTATCCACCTGTCACCTACCGCGCATTCCTCTTCGCTTCGCTCATCGGAATATGCGGTTACGTATGGTGTGGTGCGCTCTGCGCACCATCGCAACAGGAACTTCCGAAACTTAAATAATTTAACTTATTAGGAAATAAGCCTATCGGGTTATAAGCTTAACTTTTTTATTTTACCCAACTTCCATAGTTGACAAAGAGAGCGGGAACTGTCCCATATTCGTTTTTACTAATATTAAGAGTTACTTTACACAAACAATTATTTTTACAAGTCTCTTTATCAGTTCCAAAATACACTATATAGTCAGTGGAGACAGTAGAGCCATATTCGTTTGTGCGGATGTCCGAATCACTCTTAATATCTAGTTTTCCATTAATTTTACCAATTATATCTTGAAAGACTTGCCAATAATGCTGAAGTACTTTATTTTGATCATATTCTTCATCATCGAAAGGGCTTTCATATATAAGCTGAACTCCGTCAAAGGGGTTATTACCAGTATTTGCGAATCTAAAATACGCTAAGAAAGAATAATCAAATAATTTTGCCTCTTCAAAAAGAACTTGATAATAGTTCATTAAAAGATGAGGGGCAGGTGTAATAGTTTTGTATAGAGGCTTATTGAAATATCTTTCCAATTTCTTAACTGCTGTTTCCATTGGAGTCCCAAATGAAACACCATAGAATGATGTAAAAGGATTATCATCGACTTTATTTGGAACCACACTATTATGTGCCACTTCAAACGAATAGGTTGGCTTATAAGCACTTGCTGAAGTAGCAGATGATGTTGTATAGAACAACACGATACAAAATGTGAGTTTTAGATACTGTTTCATGATATAGAATTGTTTTTACTGTTTGTCATTAGCTATATTAAAAGACGTGTGCATAACGGATAGAAATGGTGTAGTGACTAGTCTTTACTCCTTGGTAAGGATAGGTGATGCCACCATCAGGAGTAAAATCCTCGTTAAAGACATTGTAATGGTTTACTTCTACACCTGCAGAAACATTATTATTGCCAAATCGAACACCTAAAGCGTAATTTGATGAGAGACCTCCTTTGAATTGGTCCTTATCATTGTTATAGGGTCCTTCGGCGGCAAGAACAGCTGTATAGGCTACCCCTGCTTCAAGCATTGGACTTAGTCCTTCCTTTTCGAGCATACCAATAAATGGTGTCAGGCGAACACCTATTCCTGGTTTAATGTTATGCATCTTAAACTTCTCTGTCTGTCCTCCTACACCTAAATCGGCTTCGAAACGGCGATAGTTGTAAAGGCACGATACGTAAACTCCAATCGGAACATATGTAGCTTGATAGCCAAAGCGAAGGCCATAATTGACATTGCTAAACATATCTTTAGCTTTGAAGCCCAAATATTTACCATTGTTGTTTCTTACCTTAACGCCATTCTGCTTGACACTGAAAAGGTCGAAGTTTAAGGCTGTGGTTCCAAAGCCATCTTCAACATCACCCTCAAAAAGGCGTGTCAATCCATAGTTTACGAGGGCTGCTGGCAATGCCAAATAATCGTTTGACCAAAAGTTGGTTGATTCTCCAACAACGTTCAATTGAAAAGGTGACACAGCCCTCTTCTGCGCCTTTGCCATAAAGCTGGAAGATAGCACTAAAGAACCTAACAATAGGATGCGCATCATTCTGTTCATAATACGAAACGTGTTTTTGGCTACAAGACCCTCCAGCGTAGCCGAGATGGATATAAGATTTAATGAGGTACGGGTATGAAAAAAGGCGTGAGAGTCTGTACTACTTGCTCACCCTTCAATCAGGCTCTCGCATTGCCCTCACCAAGGATAAGCAACGCGCAGCCCACGCC
>ONHN01000033.1 GCA_900317635.1 uncultured Prevotellaceae bacterium
TTCGCTTACGCTTCGAGCGACGGGGGTTAAGCATAATGTGTCGCCTACGGCGACAGAAAGCCCCTCACTAATAAAAATCCTCAAAACAGTAATAGACACAAACTCTTTCGTTGCTTGTATCAACTTTTACCGGACACCAATAGTTTTTAATGTGCGGTACGCTCTGCGCACCGCCGTTATCCTCCCGTCACCTACCGCGCATGGTGTGGTGCGCTCTGCGCACCATCGCAAATGTAACTTCCGAAGCTTAAATAAGAAAAGCAAAAAGCGACAAACGAAATTGCTCCGCTTGTCGCACTTATGTTTATGAAAGAAGCGACAAACGAAATTGCTTCGCTTGTCGCTTTTCAGTCGGGATGAGGCGGCCTTTGGCTTAGTAAAGCAAAAGCGACAAACGAATTGCTCCGCTTGTCGCTTTTCAGTCGGGATGAGGCGACTCGAACGCCCGACCCCTACGTCCCGAACGTAGTGCGCTACCAACTGCGCTACATCCCGATAGCGGTTTTCTTGTTCCGCTTTAGCGGCTGCAAATTTACGCATTATTGCGCTAACGGCCAACGTCTGCGCCGTTTTTTTCTTTTTGTAGTCTTTGCAAAGGTTCAGCAAGGTTTTATGTCGTCCAAATCTCCCAGGCAGCAAGGGCTTGCAGCTCGAGCATTTCAAGTCCGTTTTTCGTCGTAGCGCCGTGCTCGCGGCCTATACGTAGGAAGCGGGTTTCAAGGGGATTGTAGATGAGGTCGTAGAGTAAGTGGTGCGGCGTGAGTAGCTCGTAGGGTAGGGCGGGAGCCTCGTCGGTATGGGGGTGCATACCTACGGGGGTGCAGTTCACGATGAGCCGATGCGAAGCCATCACGTCCTTATTGATATCCTCGTAACTCAGTAGGCCCTCGCGCCGCGTGCGGCTGACGTATTGGGGCGTGATGCCCAGGGCATGCAGCACGTAAACAATGGCGCGCGAAGCCCCGCCCGTGCCGAGGACGAGTGCGCGTTGGTGCTCAGGGCGTAAGAGCGGTTCGAGCGAGCGGCGAAAACCGACGGCATCGGTGTTGTGGCCCGTCAGCAGGAGCTGTCCGCCGTTTCGCTCAATCTTAATCACGTTGACGGCACCAATGGCGCGCGCTTCGTCCGAAAGGGCATCAAGGTGTGGAATGACGGCCCTCTTGTGGGGTATCGTCACGTTGAGGCCACACACGTCGGTGCGCACCTTGATGAGCTGGCGCAGTCCTTCCACGCTTTCCATTTCGAAGTTGCAGTATTGCGCAAGGATGCCTTCGCGCTCAAACTTCTCGGCAAAGAAGCGGGCCGAAAACGAGTGGCCGAGGGGATAACCAATGAGGCCGTAGGTAGTGCGTTGCTGTTGTGTCATGGCTATAAGGGCTATGAGGGTTTGGCGGCGGTGTAGAGCGTGCTTAGTCCGAAGGTGAAGCGCTTGAAGCTTACGTTGGTAAAACCAGCTTGTTTAAGGATTTCTTGCATGCGTTCGCCTTGCGGGAAGGCTTCCATCGTGGCGGGCAGGTAGCGATAGGCCTTCTTGTCTCTACTGATGAGCTTGCCCACAAGGGGCATCCATAGGTGCGAATATAGCCAAAAGAGTTGGCGCATCGGAAAACGGCGCGGTGCCGTGAGTTCTACGATGACCAGCCTGCCGCCAGGGCGAAGCACGCGAAGCATCTCGCGCAGTCCCGCATCAAGGTCAGCGAAGTTGCGAATGCCGTAGGCCACGGTCAGGGCATCGAAGCTGTCGTCTTGCAGCGTCATGTGTAGGCAGTCCTCCTTCTTAAACGTAATGACGCTTTGCAGCCCAGCCTCTGCAACCTTCTTGCGTGCCACGCCCAGCATACCTTCCGAGAGGTCAATGCCCATAAGGCTTTCGGGGCGTAGCATGCGCGCCGTCAGCAGCGCAAAGTCGCCCGTTCCCGTGGCCACGTCGAGGATGCGGCGCGGTTTGAAGGGGATGAGCGAACGGATGGCGGCGCGCCGCCAACGGCGGTCTATGCCTAAGGAAAGGCCATGGTTCAGCAGGTCGTAGGTGGGGGCTATGCGGTCGAACATTTGTTCAACCTGCTCTTCTTTGCGACCCTCGGCAGCATAGGGCTTAATAGCTTCTTGCTCGTACATGTGGAGGAATTATTGGTTGAATGTTGAAAGGTTTAACGTTGAAGACCACGAAAGGCACGAAGGCTTTTGCGCGATGGTGGTATCTACTCCCCTCTCGCCCTTTAGGGGAGAGAGGGGCTGGGGGAGAGAGGGGCTTGTTGTGGTATCCAAACCTCAGCCGCTAACTCGTGGCGCCCGCACCGCAGGGGGATGACTTTCGTGCGCTCATAGCCAGCTTGCAGAAGGAAGTTGGCGGGCAGCAAGCTCCACGTGTCAACCACGACAACTGGCCATTCGTGCCTGCTGATGCGCTCGCGTAGGTTGGGCTCAAAGGTGCTTGCCCGCTGGCGCAGCGCCCGCTGCTCGGGAAAGAGGAGGCTGACTGCTTTGTTGTCCAGATAGAGCGACGAAACGTATTGTGCTTGTCCGTTGTCGAAACTCGTCAAACCGCGCTGGGCTGCCAACGGCGCAGCACACGGACTGCAAACTATGGCCGTTTGCGGCAGGCGTTCCACCATTTCGTGCAGCGAGGTCCACGCCCGTCGCTCTTCGCCGCTCAATATGCGCGGACAGTAGAAGCGCCATGCTCCACCCATGAGGGGCAACGCGATAATCGCAAACAGCATGGGGGCGCGGTGCGCAGGCTGTAGCAGTTCCATGCGCGGAAGCGCGCACAAGGCCAGTGGCGGCAGCACAAGGTGCAAGAAGTAGGTCATGTCGGCTCCCACATGGCCACCAACCCAAAGAAAGACGAGCACCATGCAGAACGTGGCCACAGCGTAAGCGTCCCTTCGCCACGGTCCGCGACAGAGCAGTAGCCACAGCGGTGCATAAAGCAGGCCTATCCAGCCCAGTTGATGCAGCAAATGCGGCAGGCTCCGGCTGGCGGCGGCTAAGTGGTGAACCACGTTATAGACGAAGTAGAAGGGAAACACCGCGCGAACCGCAAGCACCGAGCCTACAGCCAAGCTACACAATATTATTATATAACGCGCGCACGCGCGAGGGCCAATCGCCTGCCACAGATATACGGCGGAGGGCAAGGCTATCGCCACGAAGTAGGGCTTCACGTAGAAAGCGAGGACGGCGAAAAGGGCCGATAGCACTACTTGCTCCCGCTTTAGCGCCAGCAGCGTAAGGACGAGTAGCAGCGTGCCTAAAGGGGCCGAAACGGCCACGCCTGGCACACCCTGCCAGCCAACAGCCAGTAGCATGTTGAAGGCTGATAGTGCCATCGTCAGCTGCCACTCCTTCGCCGCTCCGCGCTTCACCTCAAGGCTGACGAGCAGGGCCGTCAGCAACGTGAAGCCGATGCTCAGCGTGCGCATAAGGCCCAGCGTAACGTCGCCCGAAAGCTTGCCAGCCAGCGCGCCGCAGAGCGGATAGAGCAGGCCGTAGAGGTAGATGCCCGTGCCCTCAGCATCGCCGTAAGGCCCGTCAGGACTGAAGAACCTCATAGCTGCATCCACGTTCGCCCATTCGCGATACTCAATTGGGAAAGGCTCTAACGCCCAACCTATTAGGCTGGCGATTTGCCACGCGGCACAGCCCACGAGCAAGCACATGGCAATACCCCTCACGCCTTTGAGCGTGAGGGGTGTGTGCTGTGTCGCAATAGCTATGTGCGAGCGTTCTTCTTTCATTATAGCGAAAGGCCGTGTTCACGGGCGTTTCAGCTGTTTGCTTATCGAAGGATGACCTTCTGGCCATTGACGATGTAGACACCGCCCTTGGCACCCTGCTTGATGCGGTGGCCTTGCAGGTCGTAGGCCGTTTGCGTCTGCGTAGAAACCGAAACGCTTTCAATGCCCGAAGGCGTTTCGCCCTCGTTCATCACGAAGAGCACAACGGGTTGCTGCCCGCCTTTGTAGCAAGCAAAGCGTGGGTGGTTCAGGTTGTACTGTATCTCGCGGTCGCTGTAGTACACGTTGGCAATGTGGGCACCGTCGGCCTTAATGGCAATGGTCCATAGGGCTTCATCTTCCGTGTTGGTCTGCGCCGAGGAAAGCTTGTTGCCGTCCGTTGTAAGGGCCAAGTAGGCATTGGCTACGGCATCGTAGAAACTGTAGGTGCCAGCCGAATGGGCTTTGAGCGTCAAGACGCGAGCCTGTCCCTCGCCGCCCGTTTCGGCATCGATAGCGTCGCCGTCAATCGTTACGTCAATCGGCGTGCGCACATCGCCCCCGGCGGCTTGTGCGCCCATGGCCACTTCATACTCTTCACAAACGATGAGGTATTTGCCGCCATCCTTGAGCTGCGCCGTCGATGTCACGCGGCTGAAGGTGCCTTCTTCGGGTTCGGGCACGCCGCCAGCGATGGTGTAGGTGGCGCTGACGCTTTCGCTGTAGTGCCCTTGCTTCTCGCTGCGCGCCGTGATGGACGTTGTTTCGTTGATGGTCAGCACGACGGGCTGTGCTTTTTGCATCTCTTCGCCGCCGTTGAGGCTGTAGCAGATAACAGCGTCCTCGTCCTCGCACGTAATGCTGACCTGCGTGCCAGCTTCCACTTCGCCTGCATCGGGCGAGAATGTGGGTGCGGGCGGAGCTTGTGTGTCAACGGTCTTCACCGTGTAGGAGGCACTGACGTATTCGCTGTAATGGCCGTCTTTGCCCGAACGTGCTTTGATGGACGTGGCTTCGTTTATCATGAGCACAACGGGGTTGGTCTCTTCAACTTCATCCCCGTCGTTAAGGCTATAGTAAATGTAGGCATCGTCGTCGCTGCATTCTATATAGACCTTGGTGCCTGCCGCCAGTTCGCCGCTGGCAGGGTCGAAGGAGGGTGCGGGCGGTGCTTGCGTGTCGTCGCCACCACCTTGTCCGTAGTTGTTGGGGTCGAAGCCCGTGGCGGTGCCCCAAATGTAGTCTTCAAGGCCAGGGAAGTCAACAAACGGGTTGCGGTTACCTTGCTTCGAATAGACGGCGTTGTTGCGGTCAATCTCTTTCTGGCTGACGGGATCTTCCTTCGACCAGCGCAGCAGCATCTTCAGTGCCCACGCCGTGTAGCCGTCGCCGCTGAGCATGGGGCTGTCCCAATTCTTAAACTCCTTGTAGTAGCGCGTGTTCATGTAGAAGTAGATGCGCGCAAAGTCGCCTTTGTACTCATCGTTAGGCTCAAAAACATCACCCTTGTAGCCAATGGACGATTTGCAAGGACCTACTTTCGAGAAGCCGCCAGCCGAGCTCCACGTCGGACTGCTCGTCTCGCCAAAGGGCAGGTTGCCACGGCGGTTGTTGCAGTAAGCGTCGGCAGGCACAACGTGGTAGGCATCGCTGTACATCGGGTCCACCTTGCCGCCAAACCAGCTCTTAGGGAAGGAGTGCTCTTTGTTCATCATGCCGCCTTCCACGCGATTCGAGCCGCTGTTGAGCGAGCGGAAGTTGCTGATGCTGGAATACATGTCCCAGTAGCAACCGTCGGGTCGCACGTCGGCTACTTTATACACGTCTTCAAGTTTGCCGTAGCCCACGGGCTTGTGGCCTTTTGTGATGATGTCGCCCAGCGCCTGGCGCAGGGCCGTGCCCGAACGGCCTTTGGCGGCGTTGTAGTAGCCCGTGGGGGCTTGAGCCGCTGCAATGAGCGCGTAGAGCGTAAGCGTCAGTAAAAGTGTTGTCTTTTTCATTGTTTTGTGTGTGTTTTTCAGGTGTTTATTCTCAGATAGGTGTTTGTTTACGGGGCAAAGTAAACTAAAAGTTTCGATAAAAACGAATGTTTGGCGCGAGAATTGCATGTTTTGCACAAAATATGGCTCATTGTGCAGATTTCTTGGCTCCCAAAATTTATGGCGAAAACCTTGCTTGTTTTTCCGATAATTATCTCTACATTTGCGCCAAATAACCCGTAACGAGCATGAAGAAGTTACTTTTTACGATGATTGTTCCGCTGCTTTTTGCTGCATGCGGCGGAAACTCGGCAGCTCCTGCGGAGCAAAACGATTCGGTGCGCACTGATAGCCTGGCCGATACCGCCGAGGTGGAAGAGACGCCGCCGCCCGAAGCGGTCGATAAGGTTTTTGCCGATTTCCTCTACGACTTTATGCGCCAGCCTAAGTTCCAAGCCGCGCGCGTGCACTTCCCGCTGAAGGTGCTGACCGATACCGTCGCCTCGCAAATGCCCCGCGAACAGTGGGCCTATCAGCCTATGTTTGCTAAACAAGAGCTCTATCTCAATCTTTTCAGCGGCGATAAGGCGGAAGTCATCGTGCCCGACACGGGAGCAGCCTCAGTGCGCGTGAAGATGTTGCAGCGCAAGCAGCGACGCGTCAAAACCTATAAGTTTGAACGCATTACGGGCACGTGGATGCTTACAGCAATGGCCGACCAACCCGTCAGTGCTGACGTGAAGCAAGACTTCGCAGCCTTCTTCCTGCGCTTCGCTTCCGACTTTGCTTTCCAGCAGCAACACATTGCCGATCCCTTCGATATGAGCGTCTTACAAGAGGATGGCACGCGCATGGACGGCATCGCTATGGCCATCCAATGGCCCGACTTTGCCGTTGAATTTCCCAAAGGCACCATCCCCGTCGTTGATTACACCAACGAGGCGGCTGAGGCTAAGGGCGGAATGAAACGCACCATCCAACTCACCGACGGCACCATGGCCTGCGACCTCACCTTCACCCAGCAAAAGAAGGGCTGGATGCTCACAGCATTGAGAGACGAGTAGCACGCGAGGCGCGTAAAGGGGTGTGCAGAGATGAAGGGGTGCGTAGAGCCGATGCTCTATCAGTTTCGTCTTTAGCTCCTTTCACTGCCTCAGTTCAGAAGGCATGTGCAGAATAGGAGCGGCAGGAGTATCGTCTTTAACTCCTTTAACTCCTTTAACTCCTCCTAAAATTGCCCTTCCGAATGCGGGTATGATAATTTCTTTAACGTTGATTTTGTCAAGTGGTATCATTAAAAGAGCATAACACGTTCGGCATTGAAGCTGGCTGCAAGCGGTTTGTGGAGTATACCACTGCCGATAAGCTGGCATCGGTCCTGCGCGAAATGCGCGGCGAAGAGCCTACGCCCGTCTTCCATATAGGGGCAGGCAGCAACCTCGTCTTTACTGCCGACTATCCTGGCACCATACTGCATAGTGCAATTAAGACGTGCGAAATAGTTGAAGAAACTCCCGACGGACACGTCCTCTTGCGCGTAGGTAGTGGCTACGTGTGGGACGAACTCGTTCAATGGACGCTCTCCAACGGGTTGTATGGCTTAGAAAACCTGAGCCTCATACCTGGCGAAGTGGGTGCCAGTGCGGTGCAGAATGTAGGGGCCTACGGCAAAGAGGCAGGCCAGTTCATTGTGCGCGTTGAAGCCTTAGCTGCTGCCGACGGCTCACTGCGCACCTTCACCCACGACGAGTGCCACTATGCCTATCGCAGCAGCGTCTTCAAACATGCGTTGCGCGGACAGTACTACATCACCCACGTTACCTACCGACTTTCTCAACACTTCACACCCGATTTGTCCTACCGCGCATTGAGTGGCGAAGTGGCTCGTCGCGCACTCGACCTCGCCCAACTCTCAGCCTCCGACGTGCGCAACCTCGTGTGCGAACTGCGCCGTTCGAAACTTCCCGAACCTTGCGAAGTAGGCAGTGCAGGCTCTTTCTTTATGAACCCCGTTGTTCCTGCCGAAAAAGCACAGGCCTTGGCGAAGGCGTATCCCGATATGCCGCATTTCGACGCCGAGGGAGGCGTGAAAATTCCTGCCGCATGGCTCATCGAGCAAGCAGGCTGGAAGGGTAAGCGCCTGGGGCAGGCTGGCGTTTGGCCAAAGCAGGCGCTCGTCCTCGTCAACTACGGCGGTGCTACTGGGCAAGACATCCTTTCCCTCAGCCAGCAAATCCAGGCCGACGTGAGGGCGCAATTCGGCATAGCTCTTCACCCTGAAGCTATCTTCGTGCCTTAAACTGCTAATAGCACCCTCCGCACGGACAAAATCTTATAAAGTCTTCAAACCTTGTCGGGAACGTTATCAACCATTCCGACAAGGTTTTTCCTGCTTTCTTGCTGCGTCAATAAACTGACGCAGAGGCCCTTGAAGTTTTTCCGCAAAGCCCGCAAACTTTCGGCGCAGCCCACGAAGTTATAAATCTCGGCGGCAAATGTACATTTCCCGCCGAGATTATATACATTTCCCGCCGAGAAATGTATATTTCCCGCCGAGATTTATAACTTCGCGGCTCCCCCGAAAAACTTTGCGGCTCGTCGGCAAAACTTCTGCGCCTCGCTCCAAAACTTCCAAAGCGCACGAAATAGGACCCGAGCCAATCTACCACGCAGAAGTGGGTTTGCGAAAAAACGTGAAAAGTCAAGCCGCAAAAAACAAAAGCCACAAAATTGTTGTTTATATTACGATTTTTTTTTACTATCTTTGCACCGAGAAAGGGTGGCCGTATTGGAAACAACTACCGGGCAATGCATCGCAAACAGCCGCAAACGCTCGGAAACCACCCAGCTGATGAGCGGCGAAACGCCTCCGGCGCGCAACCGTAATTTCTGATGTGGACAAGCAAAGGATGTGAACCAAAGAACATGATCGTTGCAACCACGCGAACCACTAAACTGACACTGACAACGTACTTTATCAACGTGCATGGCGTGGAGTTTGGTGTGCTGCGGGGTTAAAAAACAAACAGAAGAAATAACCACGACATGAAAGTCCAGAAAGTTCTCTTCATCTCTTCAGAAATCTCTCCTTATCTAACCGACAGCTCGAATGCCGAATTAGGACTAAAGCTCCCGCAAATGGTGCAGGAGTCCGGAAGGCAGATACGTACCTTCATGCCGCGCTGGGGGATTATCAACGAGCGTCGCAATCAGCTCCATGAGGTTATCCGCCTTTCGGGCATGAACATCATCATCGACGACACCGACCACACGCTGGTCATCAAAGTGGCGTCCGTTCCTTCCGCACGCATTCAGGTTTACTTCATCGACAACGACGATTATTTCCACCACCGCGGCATGCTCACCGACGAGGAGGGCGCGGAATATACCGATAACTACGAACGTACCATCTTCTACGCTCGCGGCGTTTTAGAAACGGTCAAGAAGCTCCGTTGGAAACCCGACATTATCCACTGCCACGGTTGGATTGCAGCCCTGGCTCCGCTCTACATCAAGACGGCCTACCGCGACGATCCTCCTTTCCTCGACGCCAAAGTGGTCTTCTCGGCCTACGGCGAGCAACCCACCATCGTTCCGCCCGCGAGCTTCCGGGGTTCTGTGGCATTCAGAGGCCTGACGGATAAAGTGCTCCGACAGTCGGGCGTTGATTTCTCTTCGCCCACGTTGCTCGAAGACTTGATGCTTCAGTTTAGCGACGGCGTTATTCAGGCGAAGCCAGGCGTAGCCGAAAGCACCATTGCCAGAGCAAACGAGAAGGGTCTGCCAACCTTGATTTGTCCCGATGAAGAGGGCTTTATTTCCGCCTATACCGATTTCTACGAAACCGTAGCGGGATGATGGCGCAATTGATACAGATAGTAATGTCTTAGATGCAGGCTTCGAAGGCAAAGCGAGCAAAAGTATAGGAATGACCCGCAGCCCCCTCAACCTGTAAAAACAGAGCTTCGACAGCTCACGATAAAAAGCGTATGAGAAACCTTCTCCGTCTTTTACCCCTTGTTACCATGCTTCTCGCTTTCAGTGCCTGCGACGAGGACACAGCCAGCGTGGGAGGGAGCGTGATACCCGACTACGACCGCGTGTCAGCCTCTTCGGCCAGCTATGCTGTGCTCTCAACGACACTGCAGACCGACAGCGTGCTGGCCAATACCAACACGTGCTACCTCGGAAGCATTGTCGACCCCGTGACACGCTTGCGCACGACGTGCAATTTCCTCGCGCAGTTCCACGTGCCCGAAGTGTTCTCCTTCCCCTCGCGCGACCGCATGCTGAGCGACGATAACGGGCGCGTACTGATTGACTCCTGCCAGATACGCCTGTACTTCAACACCTACTACGGCGACTCGCTCACAACGATGAAGATGCGTGTGCAGGAGCTCGATACGGCTAACGTCATGGAGGAGGGAAAAACCTATTATACCGACATCGACCCTCAACAGTTTGTCAGCCCAACATCGCCCTACCGTGGGGAGATGACCTACACCGTGCACGACCTAACGCGAACACTTACGACGACGGCGACTTCTTATAAGGGCAACATCATTGTCAACCTAACGCCCGAGTACGGCCGCTTCCTCGTTGAGAAGTATTACGAAAACACTGACTTCTTTCGCAATTCCTACAACTTCTCTCACCACGTCTGCCCAGGTTTCTTCTTCGAGTCGGCAGGCGGCGTAGGCTCGATGGTGAATGTGGAGATTTCCGCCCTTGACGTTTACTTCCGTTACCATACGACCGAGGCTGGGCGCGACACCATCGTCGATGGTATGCAGCGCATGGCTGCAACGGAGGAGGTGATACAAAACTCCAGCGTGACGACCGAAGTGCCAGGTGCGTTGCTTATGGAGTCGGACAGCTACAGCTATGTTGCATCCCCCGCAGGTCTCTTTACTGAGCTCACGTTGCCTATGCACGACGTGGTGGCGGGCGAGCATTATTCCGACTCTATCAACGGGGCCAAACTCTCTTTGCCCTGCCTGACCGAAACGTCAAATGCCACCACGGCTTTCCCCGTGCCAAACACGTTGCTGCTGGTTCGTAAGGCCGACATGTATAAGTTCTTTGAAACGCAGACCATTGCCGACGGCGTGACATCCTTTATTGCCGAGTACGCTTCCAACCTAAATGCCTACGTATATACGGACATAGCTCCCTTGCTGACGCTACTTAAGAACGAGCGCGAGGCTGGCGCAGGCGTTGTTCCTACCGAATCGGAGGACGTTCGCAATGCAAAGTATGCCGCGTGGGAGGTCCAAAACCCCGATTGGAATAAGGTAGTACTCATACCCGTGGCCGCCGACTACAGCACGACCTCTTCTACGACGGGCACTTCCGTGCGCACCTTGCTGCGTGTTCGCAACGAGTTGGGCCTTTCGTGCGCCAAGCTGCAAGGCGGGACGGGTGGCAACCTCTCGCTTGACGTGATGTATAGTCGCTTCGACTAATTGGGCTTTTTATTCCGATGAAAGCACTTGTTTTTGCAGCTGGGTTAGGCACGCGCCTACGTCCGCTGACCGACACGTTGCCCAAGGCTTTAGTGCCCGTGGGCGGCAGGCCGTTGCTCGACATCGTCCTGCGACGATTGACGGCGGTGGGTGCGGACGACATCGTGGTGAATGCCCACCATTTCGCCAATCAGATAAAAGATTTTCTTGCTTTGCACGATTATGGTGTGCGCGTTCAGCTTTCCGACGAAACAGAGCAGCTACTTGATACGGGTGGAGGTTTGCGCAAGGCCGCCACACTCTTTGCCGCCTCCGATGCTCCTATCCTTATCCACAACGTAGATATTCTGAGTAATGCAAATCTGCCAGCCTTCTATCATAAGGCTGCGGCCAGCGATGCCTTGCTTCTTGTCAGCGCGCGCGAAACATCGCGCTACCTCCTTTTCAACGAGGAGAACCGCCTGGTAGGTTGGACGAACGTGAAGACGGGAGAGGTACGCAGTCCTTTTGCCAGGCTCAATCCCAATGCCTGCAAGTGCTATGCCTTTAGCGGCATCCATTGTTTTTCGCCGCGCTTACTGCCTATGATGCAGGCTTGGCCCGACAAATTTTCTATCATTGACTTCTACCTTGAAGCTTGTGCCCGCGCCGACATCCGTGCGGACTTCCGTCCCAACCTCCGCCTGCTTGATGTAGGTAAGCCCGAGGCACTGGCTCGAGCCGAAGAGTTTATGGAGGATTGTTGTTAGGAGACAGATAAAAGCAGTTGGGATGAATAAGGGAGTTAAGGACGATACTTTAGCCGCAAACCGGGCGTTTGTCAGTATCGTCTTTAACTCCCTTAATCTTTCGAGGTTCCTTAACTTCCCTTGCTTAGTTTGCCGCTTGGAACTCTTGCAGGAAGCGCACGTCGTTTTCTGAGAAGAGGCGCAGGTCCTTCACGCGGTAGAGCAGGTTGGCAATGCGCTCAATGCCCATACCGAAGGCAAAGCCTTTGTAGCGCTCGGAGTCGATGCCGTTGAGTTCTAAAACGCGTGGGTGTACCATACCGCAGCCCAAAATTTCGAGCCAGCCCGTACCTTTGCAGAGCGAGCAGCCCTCGCCGTGGCAAATCTGGCAACTAACGTCCATTTCGGCACTGGGTTCGGTGAAGGGGAAGTAGCTGGGGCGCAGGCGTATTTCGGTGTCGGGGCCGAAGAGCTCGCGCGAAAACGTCAGCATGACTTGTTTCAGGTCGGTGAAGGAAACGTGCTCGTCGATGTAGAGACCTTCTACCTGGTGGAAGAAGCAGTGGGCGCGAGCCGAGATGGCCTCGTTTCGATAGACACGGCCTGGGCAGATAACGCGGATGGGAGGTTGCTGTTTCTCCATGACGCGGCTTTGCACCGAACTGGTGTGCGAGCGTAGCAACATGCTGGGGGCACCTTGCACGTAGAACGTGTCCTGCATGTCGCGGGCGGGGTGGTCGTCGGCAAAGTTCATCGAGCCATAGACGTGCCAATCGTCTTCCACCTCGGGACCGTCGGCCAGCGTGAAGCCTTGGCGCGAGAAGATGTCGATGATGCGGTTGCGCACGATGGTGAGCGGATGGCGCGTACCGATGGGGGCAGGGTAGGGCGTGCGGGTAAGGTCGAGTTCGTCGTGGCTCGTTTCCTTCACAGCGATGGCGGCTCGGAGTTCGTCGAAACGTTGTTGTAGGGCGTTCTTCAATTCATTGATGCGCATACCCATTTCGCGTTTCTGCTCGGCGGGCACATTGCGGAAGTCTTGCATCATTTGGCTGAGCATCCCCTTCTTGCTAAGGTATTTGATGCGCAGCTCTTCAAGCTCCTGTGCGTTGGCGGCGTGCAATTCGCACAGGCTGTTGAGGGCGTTTTGTATTTTCTCTAACATATATTGTGAAAAGGCAAAGAGGTTATTCTGCTGTATCTTCGGTAGTTTCTTCAGTGTCTTTGTCGGCTCCCATAAGGCCGGCAAAGGCCGTAAAGTCGATGATGACAAAGCCTGGATGTTCTGCAAAGCGTTGCTTGACAACTGCTGAACCGTCTTCACCCACGAAGAGAATGGGTGCGGTGGCTTCACCCTGCGGGGGGAAGAAACCCGCTTTCAGCACGTTGTCGAAGTTTGAAAGTATGGCGTTGACACGGTCGGGCAGTGCTGACACGTAGGTCACCATATTTATTTTGTCATCTTTCGCTGTCATGACGACCATCTCCATATTATCCTGCACGTTTTGCAGGTTGCCCTCGTCGTCCATATCAGCTCCAGAGAGGTAGATACCGATGCGCATACCCTCAGACTCCTCAGAGCCTATCGTTTCGAAGCCGAGGTCTTCAAGGGCAACGTCGACATCTTTAGGCGCAAGCTTCCTCAGCCCGGCAATGTGGGCGAAGTCGGCAGGCGTAAAGTTAAGGGCTTTCAGCTTGGCTTCGTCGTATTCCAAGGTATGGAGGAACGGGTCGTCGTCTTCGTCGTCTTCAGCAACAACAGCGCTGTCGGCCGCTGCGTATTCCGCACTGTCGGCGGGTTCATAGACTTGTGCTGACATAAAAGCCGGCAACAAAAGGGCGAGGATGGATAGGATGTTTCTCTTCATTTGATGGGACTGACGGCCTTAGTTCCGCCATATCGCTGCAAAAATACAGAATTCTTAGCGTAAGCGAAATGCTTTGCGGGAGAAATGTGTTATCTTTGCACAGAATTGCGAAGATAAGCTGCACCTCGGCAAAGCAAAACTTCGTTTTCCTCTGCTCTCGGTTTGCATTATCTTTGCGCAGAATTGCGAAGATAAGCTGCACCTCGGCAGAGTAAAACTTTGTTTTCCTCTGCTCTCGGTTTGCGTTATCTTTGCGCAGAATTGCGAAGATAAGCTGCACGTTTCGGCGTGTTCTAAACGATACGATACATGTTTATTATCAAGAACCTGACGACGATTGGACAGTATTTCCAGCTGATGGGTCGCACGTTTCGGCGGCCTGAACGTTGGCGCATGTTCATGCGCTCCTACTTGCGCGAAATGGCACAGCTCGGCACCGACTCTATCGGTATCGTCTTGCTCATTTCGTTCTTTATTGGAGCCGTAATCTGCATACAAATCAAGTTGAACATACAGAGTCCCTGGATGCCCCTTTGGACGTCGGGCTACGTGACGCGCGAAATCCTTTTGCTGGAATTCTCGAGCAGCATCATGTGCTTGATTTTAGCGGGTAAGGTAGGTTCGAACATAGCGTCGGAGCTTGGCACGATGCGCACCACGCAGCAGATAGACGCGCTGGAGATTATGGGTGTCAACTCAGCTTCGTATCTCATCCTGCCGAAAATCCTTGGACTCGTGACGATGATACCGCTCTTGGTGGTGTTCAGCACGGTGAGCGGTGTGCTGGGTGCGTACGCAACGGCATGGATAGGGCAGATTATCACGCCCAATGACCTCACGGCCGGTATGCAGCACGATTTTGTCCCATGGTTTTTCTGGATGGGAGCGATAAAGAGCCTTTTCTTCGCCTTCATCATTGCCAGCGTCAGCAGTTTTTTCGGCTATACCGTCGAGGGTGGAAGTATCGAGGTAGGTAAAGCCTCGACCGATGCCGTCGTTTCGAGCAGTATGCTCATCCTCTTCTCCGACCTCTTCCTCACCAACTTGCTGTCGTAGGAGAAAAGTCATTAAGATTGGAATATGATAGAACTCAACAACGTAAAGAAGTCCTTTGAAGATAAGACGGTGCTGAAAGGCATCACCACGACGTTTCAAGAGGGTAAAACGAACCTAATCATCGGGCAAAGTGGCTCGGGCAAGACGGTGCTGATGAAGTGCATCGTGGGGCTGTTTAGACCCACCAGTGGCGAGGTGCTTTACGACGGGCGCGACATTGTGAGTATGTCACGTCGGGAGCTCACCGCCTTGCGCCGCGAGATGGGCATGATATTCCAAAGTGCCGCTTTGTTCGACTCGATGACGGTGCTTGAAAACGTGATGTTCCCCCTTGATATGTTCAGCATGGAGAGTTATAAGGAACGTCGTCGCCGTGCTGAGTATTGCCTCGACCGCGTCAATCTTTTAGAAGCCAAGGACAAAACGCCGGGCGAGATAAGCGGCGGTATGCAGAAGCGTGCCGCGATAGCCCGAGCCATCAGCCAGAATCCGCGCTACCTCTTTTGCGATGAGCCCAACAGCGGCCTCGATCCTAAGACCTCGCTTGTCATTGACGAACTCATACAAGGTATCACACAAGAGTTCAAGACCACCACGATCATCAACACCCACGATATGAACTCCGTCATGGGCATTGGCGAACACATATTATATATATATGAAGGCAACGCCGAATGGGAGGGGACGAAAGACGAGGTGGCAGGCTCAGATAATCAGCGGCTGACCGACTTCGTCTTCGCTTCCGACTTGCTGCAAGAGGCCCGCCGTTCGCTCGTAGGGGGGTAGGCACTACAGCGACAGCCCTAAAAACCTAAAGCAGGGACAGCACCTATGTTGGCGCTGTCCCTGCTTTAGGTTTCTTCCGTTGCAAAGGCAACTTATTAGTAGCCCCAATCCGACGTGTTGCACTGTTGTTGCACCTCGGTCTCAATGTCGTCGGGTAGGTTCGGGAAGAAGTCGATGCCCGTTTGCGCTTCGAGGTCGTTGATGCTAACAGCGGAGGCGATGATGTCCGACGCTGAAGACTTATCGCGCACTTTGTGCTCCAGCATGAAGGCAATGGCCTTATACTGTCCGCGCTTCACGCTGAGCAGTGCCATGTAGTAGTATTTAGGCACGGGGATGCGCAGTCCGCTTTGACGGTAGAGGTAGGTCAGGACGTTCGCTTCGTCGATGGTGCCGCCTTTAACGACGTAGAGCGTATCGGCAAAGGAGGCATCGCGCCCGAGCGTCTGCACCTTCGTTTCGAGCGACGACCAAATGCCCGTGTTGAAGTTCTTGAGTTGTGGCGACATGTTGCTCATATAGAACGTTTGCTTGTTGGCCTCTTCGCTGTAGAGCCTGTCGGCTGATGCGCAGATGTGGCCACGGTCGTAGCCCGAGAAGGTTTGCGTGCCGATGCGTAGTTCTTCGGGCAGCTCGGGGTCGTCGGCAAAAGCATCGTTACGGCTGACATACTGCGCGCGTGTTTGTCCGTCGAAGCGGAAGGCCACCCAGCGGCTGTGCACCTGTGCGGGGTCGAACTCGTAGCAGTAGGTCAGGATGCTGTCGTTCACGCCCGTAAACGTCCAGTGGTCAACGAAGAGGCTTCCGCTCCTTAGGCGTGGCACTTCCAGGCGGTGCGTAGCAGGCGCGTTCGACACTTCGCCCTCGTCGCCGCCAGGCGTGTTGGCCGTCAGGCGCACCTTCGTCACCTCCCAACCGCCACAGAGGTCGGCTTCAGCCTCGTAGCGGAAGGCGAAGCGCACGTTGTCGTGGCCGCAGAATTCAGAAAGGTCGATGATGCCCGAGTTGACGAAGGTCCAGCTTGTGCCTTCGGGGTAGGTGGGTATCTCCACTTGTGTCCACGTGGCATCCTCAATGCTTCCCGTGAAGTCGGTTGAAACCCACAGCGTCATGAAATCCTTCATACGGCTGGCATCGCTCAGCTTGTTGATGGCATGCGAGAAGGAGACGTGCGATTTCGTTGCCTCGCGCAAGTCGAAGGCGGGCGATACGGCCCACGACTCGCAAGCGTGGCTCTGATTTGAGAAGTAGGCGTTAGCATAGATGTAGGTGTTGGAGCCGTAGGACGTAGCCCGCCACACGTAGGTCTGACCTGCGCTCCGGCTGACATCTACAAACGAGAAACCGCCCTGTCCAGCGGCGAAGTCCTCGAAGTAGATTTGGTGTTCGTAGCGCGGAGCGGTGTCGTCTTTCTTGTGTTCGTTGAAGAAGATGGTGTCGATGTCGGCCACGGGCACGGTGATGCGCGTGCCGTCTTTCTTCTTCACTACCAGGTCGTAGTCCTCCTGCGCATAGGCGGCGGAAGCCACGATGACGGCAGAGAGGAGTAGGATGAGTTTGCGAATGTTGTTCATCGTTTAAGGTTTTTGGTTGCTGTTCTTATGGGGGTAATGATAGGCAAAGATAGGCAAAGTTGGCCGTAAATGCTATCTTTTCTCGCAAAACTTTGCGTTATGCAGCATAAAAGCAGGCGTAAGGGCGAAAGTTGTGGGCAAAGCGGTGCTACTTGTTTCTAAAAAATCGTTACTTTTGCGAGCGAAAACATCTTGGTTATGGAACAAACTTTCGACCAAACACAACAGCAAGTGCAAGTGATGCGGCAGCAAATGGTGGCAGCGCAGGTATATCTGTCGAAGCTTCTGGAACTGCCCATTGCCGAATTGCGCGAACGCGTGCAGACCGAGATGGACTCTAACGAAGCCCTTGAAGAAGGTGTGCGCGAGGGGGGAGGCGAAAGCAAGGACGTTTCTTTCGATGAAGAGGTGGCAACGAGCGATGAGGGCAACGACTATCGCACGCCCGACGACATCCCCGACTATCTGTTGCGGCAGCAAGGTGCCGTTGAGCGCGTGGAGATGCAGATTAGCGACCGTGGGACAAGTTACGACGACCTTTATCGTCAGGTGGGAGAATTGGAACTGACCGACCACGAACGCGAAGTGGCCGAATACCTTGTGGGTAGCCTTGACGGCGATGGCTATTTGCGACGCGACCTTACCCTCTTGGCCGATGAAATGTCGTTCAGGCAAAACATTGAAACCACGCCCGAGGAATTGGAACGCATCCTCGGCCTGATCCAAACGTTCGAGCCGCATGGCATCGGCGCGCGCAACTTGCGCGAATGCCTGCGCTTGCAGTTGGCCGACGACGAGTTGCAGTCGCCCTATAAAGAGGCTGCCCTCCGCATGCTCGACACGTGCTACGAAGAGTTTGCTTTGCGCCATTTCAACGTCGTTAGGCGGCGCCTGAAGCTGTCGGAGGAAGACTTCGAGGGCGTCATGCAACTCATCAAGCGCCTCAATCCCAAACCTGGCGGTTCGTTAGGCGAAGCCGCGACGGTGGCAGCCCCCACGGTGGTCCCAGACTTCTACGTCCGCGCCGACGGCGACGTGCTCAGCGTGGGGCTAAACAATGCCGATGTTCCCGAGCTGCGCGTTAGCCGTTCATTTCGCGACACGCTCAACGAGTATGGCAAAGCGGGCCTGAAACTTTCGCGCCAACAGCGCGAGGAACTTATCTATGCGCGCAACAAGGTGAACAACGCGCAGTACTTCATTGAAATGTTGCAGCGGCGCCAAGAAACGTTGCTCAGCGTGATGCAGGCCATCGTTGAGATACAACGTGAGTTTTTCCTCGATGAAGACGACGAAACGCGCCTTGTGCCCATGACGCTGAAAGACGTGCAGGCGCGGTGTGGCGTAGAGCTGAGTGGCATTTCGCGCGCAGCCAGTAGTAAGTACGTGCAAACCGACTATGGCGTCTATCCGCTGAGCTTCTTCTTCAGCTCAAAGTTCACCACGTCGGATGGTGAAGATATTTCGCAGCGTGAGGCGCAGGCCGCTTTGCGCGAAGTGATAGACGCCGAGGACAAGCACCGCCCGTTGAGCGATGAAGCACTGACGGCGTTAATGAGCGAAAAGGGTTTCCCTATCTCGCGCCGCACCATAGCGAAGTATCGCGACGTGATGGGCATTCCCACCAGCCGAATGCGCCGTCAGAAGTAGCCACGTTATAGTTCCCTAACCCCTTCGATATGTTTGAAAACAAATACCTCATACTGACGGCGCAAATTATCTCGATGGTGTTTTCGCCCTTTAATATGCCCGTGCTGGCCGTTGTGTTGCTACTGATGTTCAGTTACTTGAGCTACACGCCCTGGGCGTATAAGCTCATCGTGCTGACCATGGTCTATGTCTTCACCATTCTGCTACCGCGCCTTTCTATCTTTGCCTATCGAAAGCTGAACGGCTGGTCGCGCCACCATCTTGGCAAGCGCGCCAACCGCTACGTGCCCTACATCCTTTCTATCACGAGCTACGCCTGCTTGCTCTACCTGATGCATTCGGCCAATATGCCGCGCTTCACATTAGGGCTTATTGCGGGTGCGCTGGTAATACAGGTGGTTTGTGCGATGTTGAACAACTGGATTAAGGTAAGCACGCACGCCGCTGCCGCAGGGGGCGTGGTGGGAGCACTGACGGCTTTCTCGCTCATCTTTCGCTTCAATCCAACGAGCTGGCTCTGCTTGAGCGTTTTGCTATGCGGTGCCGTCTGCACCTCGCGCCTCATCCTGCGCCAGCATCGTTTGCCCGACGTGGGCATCGGGGTGCTTGTAGGCATCATTTGCGGCTTTTGCTGCATCTATTATATATAGTGACAAGTGACGAACTTGGGCAATGCCGACCATGTACTTTAATCTTTAAGCATGGGTGCTACGTATCGTCTATAACTTCTCTTACCTCCTAAAGTATTCAGCCTTGAATGATAATGTTATGTTAGAAAACAATTCTCGACGAACGACTCACGAAGTAAACGTTGGCGGTGTGCCGCTTGGAGGCAATCATCCCGTACGCTTGCAAAGTATGACGACGACCGACACGAACGACGTGGCCGGTAGCGTGGCTCAAAGCTTGCGCATAGCCGAGGCGGGTGCCGACTACATCCGCCTGACCACCCAGGGCTTGCGCGAGGTGGAAAGTCTCGCTAAGATACGTGCTGAACTCCGCCGCCAGGGCTGCAACGTGCCCCTCGTGGCCGATGTCCACTTCAATCCTGCCGTGGCCGACGCAGCCGCCGCCGTGTGCGAAAAGGTGCGTATCAATCCTGGCAACTACGTCGATCCAGCCCGCAAGTTCAAACACATTGATTATACCGAAGCCGAATATGCCGCCGAGCTGCAACGCCTTGACGAGCGTTTCTGCCAGCTCCTAAGCATCTGCAAGCAACATCAGACGGCTTTGCGCATCGGCGTGAACCACGGTTCGCTCTCCGACCGCATCATGTCGCGCTATGGTGATACGCCCGACGGCATTGCCGAGAGCTGTATGGAGTTTCTGCGTGTAGCTGTGCGCGAAGGGTTTAAGGACATTGTTTGCTCCATCAAGGCCAGCAATACGGTGGTGATGGTGCAAAGCGTGCGTTTGCTCTCCGCCGCTATGCAGCGCGAAGGCATGACGTTTCCCCTGCACCTTGGTGTTACCGAGGCGGGCGAAGGCGAAGATGGGCGCATCAAGAGTGCCGTAGGCATTGGTGCCTTGCTGTGCGAAGGCATCGGCGACACCATTCGCGTCAGCCTAAGCGAGCCGCCCGAGAACGAGATACCCGTTGCACGCCTATTGCGCGATTTAACGCCGCGTGCCCGCCAACTCGCGCACGATGTGGCAACATCTATTGAAAACGGCGTGGCCACGCTTCGGTTTGAAGAGAGCGATTGGCCCTCGGCGCAGCTTTTGGCAGCGATGGCTGTAGGCGGTTTGCTCATCGATAAGCGCGCCACCGATTTGCGCCTTTTCAACGCAGCCTTCCCCCAGGCGCAACTCTCCGACCTTGCCGACCGCATCTTGCAAGCGGCGCGGGTGCGCTTCACGCGGACGGAGTATATTTCGTGTCCTGGCTGCGGCCGCACGCTCTACGACCTTCCTGCCACCATTGCCCGCATCAAGGCCGCTACGGCCCACCTCGTAGGACTGAAGATTGGCGTCATGGGTTGCATTGTCAACGGCCCAGGCGAGATGGCCGATGCCGACTATGGTTACGTGGGAGCCGCTCGCGGTAAAGTGTCGCTCTATCGCGGCAAGGAATGCGTGGAAAAGAATATCCCCGAAGAAGAAGCCGTGCAGCGCTTGCTTGATCTCATCGAGAGGGATAAAGGCGCAGCCGCAGACCAAGCCGAGTAGATACAACAAACGTATGCTGAGCTCTTTGAGGATTGTTGTTTTCTTCGTAATTCCCTAAAAGTTACCTTCGCGCAAGAGTATTCGTGTCCTTCGTGGTTTCGTAAAAGCTACTATCTCTCAAGAGTCTCAGTCTCCACAATAACCTTATAAGCCTTATCCCCCATGCGTCCTTTTTATCTTGCTGCCGCGTTCCCGTTAATAGCCGCTGCGCAGCAAAAACCTAATGTCATTGTTCTTGTAGCCGACGACCTTGGCTACGGCGACCTTTCCTGCTATGGTGCCACGCGCGTCAGTACGCCCAACGTCGATCGCCTTGCCCAGCAGGGTGTGCGCTTCACCGATGCCCACGCTTGTGCTTCTACCAGTACACCTTCGCGCTACGGCCTCCTGACGGGCGAATACCCCTTCCGTCGCGAGGGCACCGATATTGCTGCTGGTAATGCGGGCATGATTATTCGCCCTGAGCGCTACACGATGGCCGATATGTTTCGCGATGCAGGCTACCGCACGGCGGCTATCGGCAAGTGGCACCTCGGTCTGGGCAGCCAGACGGCCACGCAGGACTGGAACGGCGAGATAGACGTCCACCTGCGCGACATCGGCTTCGACTACTCTTACATTATGGCCGCCACGGCCGACCGCGTGCCCTGCGTGTTTATAGAGAATGGGCGCGTGGCCAACTACGACCCTTCAGCCCCTATCGAGGTGAGCTATCAGCGCAACTTCCCTGGCGAACCTACTGGGCGCGACAACCCCGAGCTGCTGACGAAGTTGCGCCATAGTCACGGCCACAACCAGAGCATCGTCAACGGCATAGGGCGCATAGGCTACATGCGCGGTGGCGGTAAGGCCCTCTGGCGCGACGAGGACATAGCCGACAGCATTGCCGCCCACGCCATACGCTTTATGCAAAGCAGTGCCGACGCGCCCTTCTTCCTATATCTTTGCACCAACGACGTGCACGTGCCGCGTTATCCACACGAACGTTTTCGCGGGAAGAGCCCCATGGGGCTTCGCGGCGAAGCCATCCTTCAGTTCGATTGGACAGTGGGCCAGATAACGCAGGCTCTTCGCGAGCTGGGAATAGAAGACAACACGCTCATTGTCGTAACGAGCGACAACGGCCCCATCCTCGACGACGGCTATGCCGACCAAGCCGAGGAACTCCTTGGCGACCATCGGCCTGGCGGCCCCTTCCGTGGGGCAAAGTACAGTGCCTTTGAGGCGGGAACGGCTGTGCCCTTCATCGTCAGTTGGCCGGGACACGTGAAGGCGGGCAAGGAGAGCGATGCGCTCGTGGGACTGAACGACCTTTTCCGCTCTTTCGCACAGCTCACGGGGCAGGTCATCCCCGCCGATGCCGCCCCCGACAGCCACGAAGTGCTACCCACACTCTTGGGACGTAGCAAGAAGTCGGTGCCCTACCTGCTCCTAATGCCCAACAACCGCAGCCTCTGCCTTCGCACCCACCGCTGGAAGTATATCGAACCCAGCAACGGCGGTCCGATGATAACGTGGGGGCCAAAGGTAGAGACGGGCTATCGCAACGTGCCGCAGCTCTACGACATGCACCGCTCCCCCTACGAAGACACCGACGTAGCCCACCAGCACCACCGCCTCGTGGAGGAGTTTCAGTCGATTATCGACCGCGAACGCAAGCAATAAACTTGTCTCTCTATATATAATAAAGGATACGCGCGCGCGTATCCTTTATTATATATAGAGATGATGCACACAGCGTTTAAGAAGAATAGGTTGTGTCGCAAAGAGGACTTGCAACGTGCAGTACGCTCCGCGCACTGGCAACAACGCCTCACACCTACCGCGCATCCCTCCTCGCTACGCTCGTCAGGATACGCGGTTAAGCATGGTGCGG
>ONHN01000035.1 GCA_900317635.1 uncultured Prevotellaceae bacterium
CGCACATTAAGAAGAATATGAATTGCTAATAGGTTGTGTCGCAAAGAGGACTTGTAACGTGCAGTACGCTCCGCGCACTGGCCACAACGCCTCACACCTACCGCGCACCACTCGTCGCTACGCTCCTCGCGGTACGCGGTTAAGCATGGTGTGGTGCGCGCTGCGCACCATTAAGCATGAATAATTAATGAACAATTCCTGAACATTCGTGTAAAATAGATGGGTGCGGGCGAGGCGCCCGCGCTCCCAGGGGGCGAATGTTTCCAATAAATAAGTGACGAGCCAAACTGCGCTTAGTAAGTCGTAGCTTGGCTCGTCACTTGTCACTTGTCACCAAAGAGGGGGGAGAGGGGACTTCTCATCAACTTTTCATCACATACACCTTGTGCGTTCCCTGTCCCATGGTGCCAATCCAGGCATCGTCGGCCTCGCTCAGGCGGCGCAGCTCTATCGTGGCCGCCGTACGTTTCATCCCCGTCAGGCGGCAGTATTCCCGCACGTTGATGTAAGGCTGCTCAGCGAGGTAGGAGCGCAGGGCGGCCATGCGTTCGGCCTCGGGCAGAGGGCCGCTGCCGCCCTCGCGGGGCATGCGGCGTTCAAGGTGGGCCCACTGGTTGGCTTCGATGATGAGGTCGCGGTCGGCGCGGAAGCGCATGCCGCCAATGCCAACCGTCTTCGCCGTGCGCAGCGTCTGGCTCTCGGCCGTCTCCTCCTCGGCATCGTCGTTCACCTTCAGCGAGGCGCGAAACGTGCCCAAGCCCTCGATGCGTACCGTCAGCCCCTGCGCCGCATAGCGCGCAATGCGGCCCGCCACGGCCTGCACCACGCCAATGACGTCGCCGCGCGTGAACGTGTTGCCCTGCGCAATGTCCTCCGCCGTTGCCATAGTCGTAGGTCGGTTTTGTTTATCCACGGCGCAAACGCCGTTTGCGCCCGCGCCAGCAAAGTTACTAAAAACGCTTCAAACCACCAAGCGCGTGCGCCAGAAAACGCAGCGAGGTGCGGCGGTAATCGCAGCGAGGTGCGGCGGCAAACACCTCCCAGGTGCGCACTTCATCTCTAATCAAAGTCTCTGATTATATAATCAAGGTCTCTGATTATATAATCAAGGTCACTGATTATATAATCAAGGTCACTGATTATATAACCAAAGTCTTTGATTATATAACCAAAGACTTTGATTATAGATTACCGCCGCACCTCGCCGCGATTGTTGGCGCACGTCGCTGCGATTGTTGGCGCACGTCGCTGCGATTGTTGGCGCACGTCGCTACGATTGTTGGCGCACGTCGCTGCGATTGTTGGCGCACGTCGCTACGTTCATCGGCGTATGGTACGCAGGCGAGGCACCCGCGCTCCCAGGCAGGGGCGCAGACTGTGTACAATAAATAAGTGACGAGCCAAACTGCGCTCAGTAAGGCGTAGCTTGGCTCGTCCCTTGTCCCTTGTCCCGTTATTACTAATTTAAGTTTCGGAAGTTGTGAGAGAGCGGGACAAGAGGATGTGCCTATTTTGACACACCCTCACCGCTTTTTTATCTCACCACCTCCCAGTGTCCGCCTTTGGCAGGTCCTATGCGGCGGATGAGGCCTGCCTCGCGTAGTTCGGAGAAGTATTTGCGTGCCATACGCCTCGATACCTGCAACGCGATGCTGGCTTCGTTGGCAGTGAGGCGCGGATTGGCTTTGACAAGTCCCCACAACATCCAACTCTTTTCGGAAACTTCGTTTAATGTTTCACGTAAAGATACTGCCCATGCCCCCGCGTATTCTTGCCGTATTGTATGGCGAACTTGGGGCAGCGGTGGAGGCAGCCGAGGCAGAGTTCGCAGTGGGGCTGCGTCCAGTGGGGTAGGCCGTCGCGCATCTCGATGGCTTGCGCGGGGCACCGCTTGGCACAGAGGCCGCAAGCAATGCAGGCGGCGGCATCCACGCTGAAACGGGCGGTGGTGTAGCGATGGAACCCGTACCAGTGGTAGAGCCGCGAGAGGGGCATCGGAACGCGATGGTGCATGTGGTTGCCCGTGCGCCGCTTGAGCACGGCCTTCACCACGTCGTCCAACTCGCGCTCGCCCTTCGCTATGCGTTGTGCTACCTTTTCTTTATTCGATAGGTCGAACATGGGGGTCCATACGTCGGGCAGGCGCACGCTGAAGAAGGCATCGAACGCCCAGCCGCGCTCGCGCGCTATGCGCTGAGCAAAGGTGCCGATTTGGCCTGTCGTGGTGCCATAGGTGGTGGCAAAGAAGCGGTAGGCCGCACCCTTCACGCTGAGGCGTTGCAGCAGACGCTCCACGATGCGTGGCAAGCCCCAAAAGTAGGTGGGCGAGACGAGGCCGAAAGTTTCCTCGTCGCTGCACGTCAGCACGATGTCGGCTTCGCCGTTCTCTTTTAGAAACTGCTCAACGCTTTGTGCTTTCGCACCGACCGCTTCGGCCAAGCGTTCAGCAACGTGCCTACTGTTGCCAGCAGCCGAGAAGTAGAGTATCATGGTTTAGTCGTTTTGTTGATGGGGGCGGGGCGCCTGCGCTCCCAGGGGCTACGCCGCCAATGGATGCGGGCGAGGCGTCCGTGCTTTGCAGTTCCAGCGTGCCAAGTGGTGAGGCGTAGAGGGCGATGAGGTTCATGCAGGGGTTTCTTCTATGGCTTCAAGGTAGAAGCTGACGGGTCGAAAACCGTCGTTGCAACTTATCATGGCGCTCCGAGGGTTCTTCATCCAGCCGTCGAAGAAATTGCCTTCGCCGCGCGCCAAGGCTTCCACAAATTCCTGCATCGACTGCCAGGCCGACGGACACATGCCCGCAGGACGCTGTCCGTTGGTGCTTATCCACTGCTGACCTACGCACACGTCGCAGGTATGCTCAATAGGGTTTTCGTATTGCGCCATCAGATCGGCATATTCCGTCTTGCGCACGGCGGTGATGCGTACGGGGGAGAGGGGGCGTGTCATAAGAGTAGAAAGGAAGCCCCACCCCGACCCTTCCCAAAAGGGAGGGAGGTGGGTTACTATTGTTGGGAAACGTTGTTTGTCGGTTTTAGGTTTGCAGACGTCTCAAATCGGGCGGCGGTGGTATGGGACGCAGGCGAGACGCCTGCACTCCTGGGGGGACTTAGCTAAAAGTTTTAGGTTCTTAAACTTTCGCGCAGCGGCATAGCCTGACGTAAAAGCCTAAGAACCTAAAAACTTATATAGAGGGGCTCTGTTATCGTATCACCTTCTTCGACGTACCGTCGGGCAGCGTGATGATTTGCAAGCCCTTCGTCAGGTTCGTCAAGCGGCGACCTTGCAAGTCGTAAGCCTTCGTCGGGCCAGCTTGTTGCGTGGCGGGCGTTGCGATGCCCGTTTCGGGATCTTCGCCGCGAAGTTCGGCAATCTCTGCATCCGTCATGCCCTTAATGGTCTTCACCACGTTGTCGCTAACGCCGTCTTCACGATATACCACCCAGTATTGTTCCTTGTAGAGGTCAAGGCTCTCCTGGGGCACGTAGAGCATGCCGTGGTCGTAGAGCTCGTCGCTATAGATGCCTAATTGGTGAACGTGCTTAGCGGGAGTCTTAGCCAGCATGAAGACGTTCTCCATCTTTTCGCAACCGGCAAAGATGGTCTGGCCTATCGAGTCGACGTTTTCTTCTATCACGCAGCCAATCATGTTGGGGCAGTAGGAAAACGCATTCTCGCCGATGGTCGTCACGTTTTTCGGCACGATGACGGTTACGAGGCTGGCGTGGCCAGAGCAGCAGTAGGCTTCCATCGTCTCTACGCTTTCGGGGATGGTGAAGTCTTCAACGGGCATGCCGCTCGGCAGGCAGATAAAGCGTTTCAGGTCGCGCGAGTATAAGATGCCGTCTTTAGTAACGAAGTAGGGGTTGGCCTCGTCAATGCCGATGCTGCTTAGCGCAGAGCAGTCGAAGAACACCGCACCTTCTATCGTTTCCAAACTGGCGGGTAACATGATTTCGCTCAGGGCCGTGCAAGAGGTGAAAGCACCTAAGCGCAAGGTGCGCAAACCCTCGTTGAGGTTAATGCTCGTCAGGTTGGCATTGTTGCAGAAAGCGTCTTCGCCAATTTCCTCAACGTTGCCAGGAATGGTCACTTCTTCCAGCGCGCTGTACATAAAGCTGCGCTTGCCCAGCTTCTTGACGAACGAGGGCACTTCATAGGCAGAGGCTTCGCGGCCAGGCGTGTAGCTGATCAGCACGCTCTTGTCCTTGCTGTAGAGGATGCCGTCTTCTGAAGCGAAGGCGGTGTTGTTGTCGGAGCAGTAGATGTTTTTAAGCCCTGGCGTGTTGAAGAAGATGATGGCATCGAAGCGCGTGGCGCAACCAATGTTCACGTCCTCCAGGTTGTTGGCCATGAGGAACGTAGAGTTGGGGATGCTGTCGATGCCCTCGCCCATGTTGACGCTCTTCAGGCCATCCATGCGTTGGAACAGGCCGTCGCCAATCTCCTTCACGTTGTCGGGCAGCACCATTTCTTTTACCTTGATGCAGTTGATGAAGCACCCCAGACCGATGCGCTCCAGCGTGGTGGGGAGGTTAATCTCCAAGAGGTTGGTGCAACCAGCCAAGGACTGTGCGCCCAGAGCCTTCAGGTTGGCGGGGAGGGCGATGCTCGTGCAGGGGAGGTTGAGGAAGGCGTAGTCGCCCAGCACGTCGGTCTCGGTGGTCATGGGCGTGCCGTAAACGGTCATGTAGGGCGTGCCGCCAGCTACGATGTTAGCGTTTGTAAGATCCAGCTCGGCCACTTTGCCGTCCGTCTTGGTGCTAATGCCTTTCACGCCGCACACGTCGCGGAGCGTAGCTATGTCGCTGCTGTTGATGGGACCCGACACTTTCAGTTTCGTCACGCTGTATTTGCTGTCGCCCAAGGTGGTTTCCAGCGTACCGGCGTCCGTCAGTTCAACGTTGGTCCATTCCTCTTGTGCGAAGATGGCGGCAGGCAAGAGGAAGGCAAACGCTGCAAGTAGTGTTTTTTTCATAATCGGTGTTTAGTTGTTTGTGGGTATTGATGAGTTTGTATTATCTCGTTGTGAACGCAAAGCGGTTGAGCTTAATCTCGAGCTCCTGTCCGCTCGTGTTGGTCAGGCGCAAGGCATCGGCTTGCATGCCGCCCAGCTCGCCCCCTGTATGCACGACGGGGTCGTCCGCTTTATAGTGGAGCAGGCTGACGGGTTGCCACGTTGCGCCGTGGCGCACTTCCAGCGTCAGCTTGCTGGCAATGCCGCATCTCTCGAAGTTGAAGTCGAGGCCTTGCAGCGTGACGGTGTTGAGGCATTCGATGGTGAGGCTGGCGCCAGCGGGCCACTTGACGACTTCGAGGGCGGGGCGCACCTCTACGTTGTTGCCTTTCGCCGCCACGGGTTGCGAGGCCAGTTGCGGCACGTCGCTCTTCAGCGTGAAGGGCCGGATGTTGATGTCGGCGTCCAGGTCGTCGAGGTAGGAGTCGCTGTTGTAGCAGCGCACTACGCTGGCCAGGGTGGCATCGAGCGTAGGCAGCAGCCATTTCTCGCCCACCTTAATGCCAGGCTGCAGGGGGTGGCGCACGTCGGAGTTTTCGAGGTCGAACATCTGTCGCTTCAGCGCGCGGGCGGCTTGGTAGTAGGTGAGGAAGTAGTCCACGCGGTCGCATTCTTCGCGGTCGGTGAGCTCCTGTCCGAGGGCACAGACCGTCAGGCCGTAGTCCGCCAGCAGGCGAGCTTGCAGCAGCCAGGGGCGCAGTTCGCGCAAGAGCTGCGGGTTTTCGTCGCAGGCAAGCAGCTCCTCTACGCTGGCCCGCAGTTCGCGACAGTATTGTGCGGTGTATAGCAGGGTGTCGGCAAGCGTCAGTTTGTTTGTCTTGTCGGCAAAGAACGCGGCTTCCGTCTCACATTCGTCGCGACGGAAGCGGTGGCCGTTAGGACCAGCGTCTTGCGCATACCGAGCAAAAGTGCTCAGTGCCGTGGTGTGGTTGGGCATTAGCTCTTTCAACGCATCCCACCACTCCGTGTAGGGCTCGAACGCCTCCATGTTCCAAGTGTATTCGGCAATGCCGTAGAGGGCTATCTTCGAGGCCTCGGCGTGTTCCATGGGGTTGCTGACGAATCCCGACATCATCGGGGCAATGTCCTTCCCGTTGCCGTAGGCGGGACCCAGCATCAGGTGGTCGCGACAATAATCCGTCACGGGGAAGTTCCACCAAATGTAGGCCTTGCGACGGATGCGCTCGTTCACCCACTCCATGCTCTCGCGATCGATGCAGTGGACCACGGTGTTGCCCGTCCACATGATTTCAATGTCCTCGGCCAGCGTCTCGCCCAGCGTGCGCAGGTAGCCCTTCTGCTCGTTCACCCAGGCGCGGTTGTACTCCGTGGGACACATGATGAGGGGGGCTACGTCGGGCTTTTGGTGGATGAAGTGTTCGTTGATGTAATTGAGCAAACCAGCCTGATTTTCAGCCTTTGTACCTTCGCCCCAAATGTCGTCGAAGAAGACGGCGAAGCTGCGAACGCCGAGGTCGTACATCGCCTCAAACTTCCATAGCAGCGAGTCGCGGTCGGCTTCCGTCCAGCGGAAGTCCTGCCCCGGGTGGATGGCCCAATAGAAGTTCACGCCACACGCTTTGGCTTTCTCGACCAGCTCGCGTAGTTGGGCCGCTTCCTTAGCAGGGTAGGGCTGACGCCACAGCGGGGTGGAGTGGTAGGGGTCGTCTTTAGGACCGTAGAGATAGACGTTGAGCTTGTGGCGGTGGTAGAACTCAAATTGGTCGAGGCGAGCCTGGTGGGTCCAGGGCGTGCCGTAGAAACCTTCTACCACACCGCGAAACGGCACGTCGGGCCAGTCGCGTATCTCCATGTCGCAGGCGCGACCGTTCTGCGTGATTTGGCGCAACGTCTCGAGGCCGTTTAAACGGCCCTCCTCGTCGTAGCCCACGATGAAGGCCTCGCCGCCCGTGATGCGCAGGTAGTAGCCGCCGCGTTGCAGGGGCACCTTCGTCTGCCGCTTGTTGATGCGGCGTTTGTCGGCCACCTCGGCCTTCACTTCGAGCGGTGCGGTCAGGTCGTGCCAACCTGCACCCGTGTAGGTCAGCTCGTGTGGCGTGGGATGAATTTTCAGCGGGGGCTGAGCTGCGGCCACAAGGCCCAGCAAAGCAACAACAGATAAAAAGAAGTATCGCATAAGGCTTGTCTGTGTGTGTTTCTTTCGTGGGCAAAAATAAGCGAAACACTGCGAACGACAAAGAGATACACCCGTTTATTGGTGCCAGCGAAGGGAAAAAGCGCGCGAAGCGCTTAAACTGGGAGCGTGGGCCCCTAACTGGGTACGCAGACGTCGCGCCTGCATACCCAGTTAGGGGGGGTCAATAACTCTCCTCAGCATTCGGGAAGTCGCCGCTCTTCACGTCGGTGACGTACTGGCCGATGGCATCGGTCATGATGCCGTAGAGGTCGGCGTAGCGGCGTAGGAACTTCGGCGAGAAACCACGGTTCTTTCCCAGCATGTCGTCGATGACGAGTACCTGCCCGTCGGCAGGGCCGCCGCCGATGCCGATGACGGGAATGGGCAAGGCCTTCACCACGCGTTGCGTCAGTGCGGCGGGGATTTTCTCCACAACAACGGCGAAACAGCCCGCCGCCGCTAAAAGCTTGGCATCGTGGAAGAGCTTCTCGGCTTCGGCGTCTTCGCGAGCGCGCACGGCGTAGGTGCCAAACTTGTTGATGCTCTGCGGCGTGAGGCCCAGGTGACCACAAACGGGAATGCCCGCGTCGAGGATGCGCTCCACGGCGGGCAGTATCTCGATGCCGCCCTCCAACTTCAGCGCGTCGCAACTGGTTTCCTTCATGATGCGAATGGCGTTGCGAACGGCCTCTTCGGCACTCACCTGGTAGGAGCCAAAGGGCATGTCGCACACCACCAAGGCGCGCTCTACACCGCGCACCACGCTGCGCGCGTGGTATATCATTTGTTCTATCGTGGCGGGCAGCGTGGTGGCATTACCTGCCATCACGTTGGAGGCACTGTCGCCAATAAGGACTACGTCAACGCCCGCAGCGTCAACAATGCGGGCCGTCGTGTAGTCGTAGGCCGTCAGCATGGCTATCTTCTTGCCCGCCGACTTCATCTCGGCAAGGCGCTTCGTCGTTACTTTACGCGTGTCTTCTACTAAGTATCCTGGCATAGGAATGTTGTATGTTGTTAAGCCCTATCCCCACCCTCCGTGGGAGGGGAAGCGAGTTACTATTGTCGGTTTTGATGTCTTTAGGTTTCTCCTTCGGCGTAGCCCAACTCGTCACTCGTCACAGGGGGGGGGGAGGGGCAGCCACTCGCCACTTCCCTCAAATCCGCTACCTGCACATCGCTCAGGGGAGCCACGACCTCTATCGGATTGGTCGTGGTAAGTCCCACGACGTAGGCCCCGCTACGGCGAGCGGCTAACAGCCCGTTGCGACTGTCTTCGAACACGATGCAGTGGGCAATGTCAACGCCTAAGCGCTCCGCCGCCACGAGGAAGGCTTCGGGCGAAGGCTTACACAGCCTGACATCTTCCGCCGTGACGATGCAGTCGAAGAGCGAGCGCAGTTCGGGTCGGGCAGCATCAACGCGCTGCATTTTGGCGCGGTCGCTGCTCGTTACGAGGGCCGTCTTGACACCTTGTGCGCGTAGCGTTTCCAGCAACTCCCGTGCCCCCGCAATATACTCGTAGGCCATGCCCCGTTCAAAGTTGGCAAGGGCCTGGCGCGCCGCTGCCTCATCGTCAGGCCGACCAATGAACCAACGGCTGATAATCTCGGTCAGCGTCAGCCCTTTAATGTCTTTTGCGAAAGAAGGACTCTCGGGGAAGAAGCGCGTGCCGATGCCCGACCAAAACTGGCTGTAGAGGCCTTCCGTGTCAAGCACCACACCATCGCAGTCGAACAGCGCGGCGGAGGCAGGAGGGAGTAAGGTGCGTGGGGACATAGCGGAACGAGGTTTTGCTGTTGGGGGGCGGCATGGAACGGGCGCAGGGTCGCCTTTGGACCGATGACGAACGTAGCCGTCAGACTTTCGTTTGAGCCGCAAAATTACAAAGCGCAAACGGCAAAGCAAACAATTTTTGCGCCGTTTTTTGCGTTAAGCGGCAAGAAAGGCGATAATCTGTGGCCCAAAACGTTGGCATTTCGCCCTTTTTTTATTATCTTTGCAACCGATTTAAAAGTACGCACATCCTATGCCAACAAATTCTCTGCTCGATAAGCTGAACGGTTTGCAAGCACGTTTCGAAGAAGTCAGTACGCTCATCACCGACCCCTCCGTCATTGCCGACCAAGGCCGCTACGTTCGCCTGACGCGCGAATACAAGGAACTTGAAGACCTCATGGCCGCCCGCAAGGAATATGCCGACCTCCTGGCCAACCTCGATGAGGCAAAGACGCTGCTGCTCAACGAGAGCGATGCCGAAATGAAGGAGATGGCGCGTGAGGAAGTGGCGCAGTGCGAAGCGCGGCAACCCGAACTGGAAGAGCGCATCAAACTCATGCTCGTGCCGAAAGACCCCGAGGACGCAAAGAACGCCATCCTCGAAATTCGGGGTGGCACGGGTGGCGACGAAGCCGCCCTCTTTGCCGGCGACCTCTTCCGCATGTACTCGAAGTATTGCGAGCACAAAGGCTGGCGCCTCGAGGTCAGCTCGTTCAGCGAAGGAGCTGTGGGCGGTTTCAAGGAAATCGTTTGCTCCGTCACCGGTGCCGATGTCTATGGTACACTGAAGTACGAGAGCGGCGTCCACCGCGTGCAGCGCGTGCCGCAGACCGAGACGCAGGGACGCGTGCATACTAGTGCCGCCACCGTGGCCGTCCTGCCCGAGGCCGAGCCCTTCGACGTAGATATTCAGGAAGGGCTCATCAAGTGGGACACGTTCCGCAGTAGCGGAGCCGGCGGACAGAACGTGAACAAAGTGGAGAGCGGGGTGCGACTGCGCTATCCCTGGAAAAACCCTAACACGGGCGAGACAGAAGAAATACTCATTGAATGTACCGAGACGCGCGACCAACCTAAAAACAAAGAGCGCGCCCTGGCCCGACTGCGCACCTTTATCTACGACCGCGAACACCAAAAGTATGTCGACGACATCGCTTCGCGACGCAAAACACTCGTCAGCACGGGCGACCGCAGTGCAAAGATCAGAACCTATAACTATCCGCAAGGACGCATCACCGACCACCGCATAGGCTACACCATCTATAACCTACCCGCCTTTATGGACGGCGACATACAAGACTGCATCGACCACCTCATCGTGGCCGAAAACGCCGAACGACTGCGCGAAGCAGAGCTGTAAGCATTTCCCCAAAAGCCTCCACGAAAACGCAGAAAGCCAGGCGCACTTCGCCCCAGGCTTTTCACTTATACGTGCGGCGGCGATGGAAAAGATTCCACACGGGGATGGAACAAATTCCATGCGGGCGTGGAACGGAGTCCATGCGGGGGTGGAAACAATTCCATCCCCGCATGGAATCTTATGGCTGGCTCGTGGCAACCTCGCAGCGGCTTAACCTATAACTACCAATGACTATCCAAGAATTTCGCGCCTACATGGCGACGGGTGCTCCCGTAGAGGGCGGCTCCGCCGTCCACCAGATGTTTCATCAGCTCTCGCAAGAGGCGTTGCGGCTCACCGCCGAAATCAACGGTTCCTATCATACGCCCGAGCAGCTCCACGACCTATTGGAGCAACTATGGGGACGCGAGGTGCCGAAGAGCGTAGGCCTCTTCCCGCCCTTCCATACCGATTGCGGCAAGAACACCGTCGTAGCTCCCAACGTTTTCATCAACATGGGCTGTAAGTTCCAGGACCAAGGTGGCATCACCATTGACGAAGGGGCCCTCATCGGCCACAACGTCGTGTTGGCCACCATCAACCACAATCTGCGCCCCCAGCACCGCCGGAGCATGACCTACGCCCCCATCCACATCGGACGCAACGTGTGGATAGGAGCTAACGCCGTGGTGCTGCCAGGCGTCAGCATAGGCGACGGTGCCGTCGTGGCCGCAGGTGCCGTTGTGACGAAAGACGTGCCGCCGTGTACCATCGTGGGCGGCGTGCCCGCCAAGAAACTGAAAGAAATATCGTAGGCGAGTGGTGCTATATTCGCTCAGCCCGTTCAGCAAAAGGAAGAAACATTTCTAAAATACCTCAGAAAGCCCACTGCGCAGTCCCCGCCGCCCGCGGCGACTGCGCAGTTTGCTATGTTTATAGCGCAAAACGGTGCCATTTGTACAAAAAGATGCTTTCGGGAAACAAAAAAGTGCCTTATCGGGGTTTGTTTTAAGACTTTTTTGCTATTTTTGCCCATATTGCAGATTGTTTTTTGATGACTTTGGCGCAACGGCGCAGCACATTCTATTTTATTCACCATAAACAAACAAGATGCTTATGAAAAAGTTTACGCTTATGTTGATCGTTGCCTTGCTGTCGCTGACGGCAATGGCACAACGCAGTGCGCAGAAGCCCGCTCATGCACAGCCAGGGCGCGCCTACACCACAGCCGAGCGCATGAAACTCATGCCCGCAGGCAAGAAAACCGTGCGCAAAGCACCAGCCAAGTTTGCCAAAAAGCTCGTGAAAGGCACGGCCAAGGCTGGTGCCCAAGCCAGCGACGTTGTGTATGAAGCTCCCGAAGGCACAACCTACGAGGCCATGGCGCGCAACACCATTACCTCCTACGTTTTCTGGGGTTACGTGTTCTCTTCGGACGAAAGCTGGCGTGTGGCCGAGATGACCGAAGCCGAAAACGGCGACCTTTGGTTGAAGGACCCCATTACGAACAACGCCGTTGGCACGTACCTCCACCTCACCAAGACGGGCGAAGGCCAGTACGTGGCGCAACTGCCGCAGGCCATCGACGCTGTTTACCTTGACGAGGAAACCGCAGCCGAAGAGTTTGGCATCGACCACGACACGACCATCGTTTACAGCGTGGCACGTTTCGAGTCGCAGTATGTTGAGGAGGACGGCGAGACCTACGAAGAGCGCGTCTTTGCCGAAAACCAAGAGATTAAGTTCACGTGGGACGGCCACGTGCTCCGGATGGAGGACGAGGCCATTATGGGCCTAACGGACGATGAAGCAGGCTGGTACGGCTATGACGACGAAGAGTTTGACCAGTTCGTCGTGCCCTTTGTCGCCGTGACGTGCGTTGACGCAGAAAGTGTAGTCGAACGGCAAGTGGTTGTAGAAGACCACCCCTCTGCCGACACGAAGGACTTTACGATGGCTACCGCCGTTTATGCTGGCAGCAAGGTCTTTCTGAAAGGTCTCTCGGGTGCCCCTGGCTACATCGAGGGTGACGTTGACCTCTTGACCCAAACCGTGACGATAAAGAGCGGACAGTATCTTGGTGCCAGCGAAGAAAGCGGTTACCACGAATTCTTCTTTGCAGCCGACACCACGATGGCGTATGACGATGTTTGGGACGAATGGTACCCCGAATATCATTTCAAAGAACAAGCCGCGTTGAACTTAGACTTGGTTTCGCAAAAGGTTACCACGCAGTCCAACCGCGAAGCACTCGTTGTGAATGCTGGTATTGAGTTCGATGCCGACCTCTCTGAAAGCGAAGAAGAAGAGGAAGCACTTAATGGCGACGACTTCTTCAGCATCGACTTAGACAACCTTGACTATGCAACAATCGTGCCGAACTTCATCGTGGCCTACACCACGCCCATCTTCTCGCTCTTTACCGAAGTAGCCGCTACGCCTGCCACGCCTGTCATTACGGGTGTTGAGCCTTACGATCCCGACTACGGCTACGGCCTTGTTTACGTCATCATCCCCACGGAGGACGTAGATGGCAACTTCATCAACCCCGAGAAGCTGTCCTATCGTATGTACTTCGACGATGAGCAAGTCGTATTCTCCGCCGATGATTACACCAACCTCCCCATTGACGTCGATGAGATCCCCTACACCTTCGACGATGACTACGACCTCGACTTCTATCAAGGCGAATTCTGGATTTCCTACTTTGCCGATGGTATGGACAAGATAGGCATTCAGAGCGTCTATCGTGGAGGCGATGAAGAGCACGAGAGCGAAATCGCTTGGTACCAAATGACCGAAGACGGCATCCGCCTCGTTGGCACAACGCCCGCCGAGGCTTCAGCCAAGACCTACGACCTGCAAGGTCGCCTCGTGAAGAACGCAGGCAAGGGCCTCTACATCGTAGGCGGCAAGAAGGTGCTGAAGTAAACGAGAGTTACATGTGACTCTTTAAGTGACGAGTGACAAGTGACGAGTGACAAGTAGCAGACGCGCTTGTTCATCGGCGTAGCTCCACTTGTCACTCGTCACTTGTAACTTGTCACCAACAATATCTTTTATATGAAACAACTTCTTACAGCCGTAGCCGCTTTGTTTAGTTTGTCGGCTATGGCACAGACAACGGTTTTCTCGCACTACACAGGTAGTGGCGAATTGAACATGGTCGGCACGCAGAAGACCGAGACCTACGACGTGGCGATGCTCGTGAGCGATCCAGCCCTTGTGGGGACGAAGATAGAAGGCGTGCGCATCTACATTGCCGAAAACGGCACGACCACCGATGGCACGACCAGCAAAATGACCGATGCCAGCGTCTTCCTGACTTCCTCGCTTGAGTTGAAGGTGAGCGGCACGACGAAGGTGAACGACCCCAACATCCTCTCGCAACCTTTCGAGGCGCAAGGCGAGCAGTGGAACGAAGTGCGCTTTGAAACGCCCTACGAGATAACCGCCGATGGCGTGTACGTAGGCTATAGCTTCACGATTAACGAATCGACGGGTAAGAGTGCGCGCCCCGTTGCCACCGTTCGCGGTGTGCTTGAGAACTCCCTCTTCCTTCACACCTCGCGCACCTACCGCAAGTGGAGTAGCTATACCAATTCCTACGGTTCGCGCTTGGCCATGGAAGTGCTCATCAGCGGTGTGGCCGAACAGGCTGCAGCTATCGACCTGGGCGGTGCTACCAACGTGTTGACGGGCGACGAGGCTGCCCTCTTCCCCGCAACCATTCGCAACAATGGTGCTACGGCCATTAGTAACATAGAATATGCTTGCAGCCTCAACGATGGCGAAGCGCAGAAGCACACGCTGACGTTCCCCACGCCCATCCCCGCACGCTTCAACGCCGCAGCTTCTATCAACATTCCTATTCCGCCCGTAGCCGAAAAAGGTTCGTACAACTTCAACGTGCAGGTGACGAAAGTGAATGGCGTGGACGTTGTCAGCCCCCTCAGCACGGGCACCCTCAACGTTTATAAGACGATGCCCAAACATCGCGCCGTGGTGGAAGAGTACACAGGCACGTGGTGTGGCTATTGCCCCCGTGGCATGGTAGGCTTGAAGAAGATGAACCAGCTCTATCCCGAAGACTTCGTGGGCATCAGCTACCACAATGACGACCCGATGTGCATAACGTACAGCTACCCCTCGAGCGTGCAAGGTTTCCCCGACGCTTGGCTCGACCGTGTTCGCCAGACCGATGCCTTCTTGGGCGATGGCTCTGCCTATCCTGGTCCTTTCGGCCTCGACAAAGTGTGGCTGAAGCGTTGCGAGGAGTTTGCTCCCGCCAGTGTAGATGTTGAGTCAACGCTGGCCAACGGCACCATCAACATTAAGAGCTACGTCACCTTCCCCGTTGATGCCGACGCATCGGGCTATAAGCTGGCTTATGCCGTGTTGCACGATGGTATGACTGGTAAGAGCGCCAACTGGCTTCAATCCAACTATTACGGCGGTTCGGCTTTCGACGACCCCGATATGCAACCTTTCGTTAATGGCGGTAGCTCAATGGCCGTTACTTTCGACGATGTCATCGTCTTTACCAGTGGCAACAAAGGTATCGAGGGCAGTCTGCCCGCTCAAGCCGTGGCCGACGTGCCCGTGGAGCACACCTACAGCATCCCCCTCACGAAGGTCGTGAACGTTTCAGGCGAGAGCCTCGTGCAAGACACCGAGAAGATGCGCGTTGTTGTCCTCTTGTTGGATGCAAAGACGGGTGTTATCGTCAATGCTCACAAGGCACGCCTTGGTGAAAGCACGCGCACGGGCATCACGTCGCTGAAAGAGAGCGGTAGTCGCCGCGCCGATACCTACGACCTCAGCGGACGCCGCGTGAAAGACGCCACAAAGGGCGTTTACATCATTGGCGGACAAAAGGTGTTGGTGAAGTAGAGCCGTTAGACGAGTTACGAGTGGCTCCCTCGCTAATCGTTGCGTCAGCAGCGAAGGTATGGGACGCAGGCATCTCGCCTGCGGAATGTCGCTTGCATTAACTGGGAGCGCGGGCAAGGCACCTGCGCTCCCAAGTGCTTTCGTCGGCGTAGCCAACTCGTCACTCGTCACGTCATAAGTATCTACTCCCCACTCTCCCTTCAGGGTAGAGAGGGGCTGAGTCCTTATCACTAAATAATTCCTATTCTATGCACACCCTCGTATTGCGGCGTGGTAAGAGCGAAAGCTTGAGCCGGCGCCATCCGTGGATATTCTCTGGCGCACTGAAGCCTTTGCCCGACGATTTGAAGGAAGGTGAGGTGGTGCGCGTAGTCAGTAGCGACGGCGAATATCTTGCCACAGGCCATTGGCAGATAGGTTCTATCGCCGTCCGCGTGTTGTCGTTTGACGATGAGGCTATCGACTACGCCTTTTGGCATCGGTGCCTCAGTGCGGCGGTCGGGTTGCGTCGTACGCTCCGACTTTTTGGCGAGTCAGCCAACACCGCTTGCCGCCTTGTTCACGGCGAGGGCGACGGTCTGCCAGGGTTGGTTATCGACCTCTATGGCGCTACCGCCGTGGTGCAGGCCCATAGCATCGGTATGCACTATGCACGCCACGACATAGCGCGCGCCCTGACCGAGATGGACGGCCTATATATAAATAATGTATACTACAAGTCCGCCACGACGCTTCCCGAGAAAGCAACGCTTGAGGGCGAGCGCGAAGGCTTTCTTTTGAAGAAGGCCGATGTTGAAGACGTAGCCATAGAAAACGGCCTACGCTTTCGCATTGATTATCTGGGAGGTCAGAAGACGGGCTTCTTCGTCGATCAGCGCGACAACCGCAACCTCGTAGAGAAGTATGCCCGCGGTCGCCGCGTGCTCAATATGTTCTGCTATACAGGTGGGTTTTCGGTTTATGCCCTGCGCGGCGGTGCGCGCCACGTGACGAGCGTTGACAGTAGCGAGGCAGCCGTGGCCCTGGTGCGCGAGAACGTAGCCCTCAATTTCCCCGAGGCCCAAAACCACGAAGCCGTGGCCTGCGATGCTTTCCGCTATTTGGCCGACAACGGCAAGGACTACGACCTCATCATCCTCGACCCGCCCGCCTTTGCTAAGCGCGTCAGCGCGCTGAAGAATGCGCTGAAAGGCTATACGCGCCTAAACGCCGCCGCCATGGCTCAGTTGCCGCCTGGCGGTTTGCTCTTCACCTTCAGCTGTTCGCAAGCCGTCAGTCCCCACGACTTCCGTTTGGCCGTCTTCACCGCCGCCGCCCGCACCGGGCGTCGCGTGCGCATTCTGCATCAGCTCCACCAACCCGCCGACCACCCCATCTCTATCTACCACCCCGAAGGCGAGTACTTGAAGGGATTGGTATTGGAGGTGGAGTGACTCAGAAGAAAAAGCCCTTCCATTTCTTTTCAGTTTGCAAAAAAGGTTGTACTTTTGCGCCGCTGTTACGAGCTGACAGCACAATTCAACCTATCAAACCAACCATTAAAAGACAAAAGAATTAAATGGCAACACGAATCAGATTGCAGCGTCACGGCCATAAGCACTATGCTTTCTATAGCATCGTTGTGGCTGACGCCAGAGCACCACGCGATGGTCGCTTTATCGAGAAGTTAGGGACGTATAACCCCAACACCGACCCTGCCACGGTAGATTTGAATTTTGAGCGTGCACTCTACTGGATTGAAGTAGGTGCTCAGCCCACCGACACCGCCCGCAGCCTGCTTTCCCGCGAAGGCGTTATGCTGATGAAGCACTTGAAAGGCGGCGTGAAGAAAGGTGCTTTCGACGAAGCCGCAGCTAAAGCAAAGTTTGAAGCTTGGAAGGCCGAGAAGGATGCTAAGTTGCAGGCCGTTAAAGACAAGAACGCTAACGCTAAGCGCACGGCACAGACCGCTCGCCTCGAGGCTGAGAAAGCTGTAAACGCTAAGATAGCCGAAAAGGTGGCCGAGAAGCGTGCCGCAGCCGCTAAGGCAAAAGCCGAGGCCGAGGCCGCTCCCGTAGAGGCCGAAGCCGAAGCTCCCGCAGCTGAAGCCGAGGCATAAGCCCTCCAGCGCGAAGCTTAAGAGAAAAGAACCATCGCATACCCCGCAAACCAGCGGGTGTGCGGTGGTTTTTTCTTTTTGTTATGGGAGCGATAAGAGAAATTTATTTATTGGTGTCCGCTAAAAGTTGCCGTAGCTGGCACACCATGCGCAGTAGGTGAGGGGCGTAAAAATCGGTGCGCAGAGCGTACCGCACATTAAGGATATGAATTGCTATGAAGTTGTGTTGCAAAGAAGACTTGTAACGTGCAGTACGCTTCGCGCACTGCTATACCAGCGCTAATCTTCCGCGCACCACTCGTCGCTACGCTCCTCGCGGTACGCGGTTAAGCATCGTATGGTACGCTTCGCGCACCATTTATTCCACCCGTATCGCAACACCCGAAACATAAATAATTTATACCCCCCCCTTAAGCTAATGTGCGACTCCAACTCCAGACGCTGTAAAGTGACGTCACCAACTACCCCCCGTCGCACGTTGTGCGCACGAGCGTTAAGCATGATGTGCCAGCTACGCTGGTTTTTTGCGGACAGCAAATAATTTGCAAAAAACTGCCCTAATCACTTGTATTATTGAGAGAAAGCCCTATATTTGCAAGCGTAAACCATCACGACTATGTTCCGCCCTATCCCTCCCACTCGTTTCTATGCCCAGTCGGCCCCTCTCGCAGCCGCTGACGGCCTTTTTGTGGGCGAGATAACACAAATTACCTCCCGCTTATTAGCAGGCGAAATATCAGTCACTTACGCGGCTCCTATTTATCAAATCTCCACTTTCGTCTATCGCGACGTGCGCACCTCACCTATCGCGACGTGCGCATCTCACCTATCGCGAGGTGCGCATCTCGCCTATCACGAGGTGCGCATCTCGCCTATCACGAGGTACGCCGATCGCCATAAACTAACTATTATTTAACCCATAAAACAGCTACAATTATGAAACACAGACTACTCACCACCCTCACCGCCGCCCTCCTCGCCCTTAGCGCGTGGGCGAATGGCACAAAGATTGGCAGCATCTATTACGTGCTTGATAGTAGCACAGAGACTGCCAGCGTAACATACACGGGGACTTATTATAATAATAACCCTAGCTCTACCGCCTACAAAGGCGTTATCACCATCCCCTCCTCCGTCGCCTACGACGGCACTACCTATTCCGTCACCAGCATCGGAGAAGATGCGTTCTTTAACTGCTCAGGCCTAACGAGCATCACCATCCCCAATTCCGTCACCAGCATCGGAAATAAGGCGTTCTATGGCTGCACCAGCCTAACGAGCATCATCATCCCCCATTCCGTCACCAGCATCGGGGAATATGCGTTCCAAAGCTGCACTGGCCTAACAAGCGTTACTATCGGCAATTCCGTCACCAGCATCGGCAACCATGCGTTCCGTGGCTGCACAGGCCTAACGAGCATCGACATCCCCCATTCCGTCACCAGCATCGGCAGCTATGCGTTCAGTGAGTGCACAGGCCTAACGAGCGTTACTATCGGCAATTCCGTCACCAGCATCGGAGACGCTGCGTTCAGTGACTGCACCAGCCTAACGAGCATCACCATCGGCAATTCCGTCACCAGCATCGGCCGCAGTGCGTTCCATGACTGCACAAGCCTAACGAGCATCACCATCCCCAATTCCGTCACCAGCATCGGGCAGAATGCGTTCGATGGCTGCACAGACCTAACGAGCGTCACCATCGGCAATTCCGTCACCAACATCGGCAGCGAGGCGTTCAAAGGCTGCACAGGCCTAACGAGCATCACCATCCCCAATTCCGTCATTTACATCGGGGGCTGGGCGTTCTCAGGCTGCACAGGCCTAACGAGCGTTACTATCGGCAATTCCGTCACTACCATCGGCAGCAGTGCGTTCGATGGCTGCACAGACCTAACGAGCGTCACCATTAATAGTAAAAACATCGTTTCAAAGGCATATACATACAACTCAAATCTTAGCAACATTTTCGGTTCACAAGTCACAACATATATCTTAGGAGATAACGTAACCAGCATCGGCAACTGGGCGTTCTCAGGCTGCACAGGCCTAACGAGCATCACCATTCCCAATTCCGTCACCAGCATCGGAGACTATGCGTTCGCTGACTGCACTGGCCTAACGAGCATCACCATCCCCAATTCCGTCACCAGCATCAGCATCTATGCGTTCTCTGGCTGCACCAGCCTAACGAGCGTTACTATCGGCAATTCCGTCACCAGCATCGGAGAGGATGCGTTCTGGGGCTGCAAGGGCCTAACGAGCATCACCATCCCTAATTCCGTCACCAGCATCGGACGCGAGGCGTTCTATGGCTGCATAGGCCTAACGAGCGTTACTATCGGCAATTCCGTCACCAGCATCGGAGACGCTGCGTTCAAAGGCTGCATCGGCCTGACGAGCATCACCATCCCCTCCTCCGTCACGAGCATCGGCAGCGATGCGTTCTGGTACTGCACTGGCCTGACGAGCATCAGCATACCCGAGTCCGTCACCAGCATCGGAAAGGGTGCGTTCCAAAGCTGCACAAGCCTAACGAGCGTTACCATTAATAGTAATAACATCGTTTCAAAGGCATATGAATACGACTCAAATCTTAGCAACATTTTCGGTTCACAAGTCACAACATATATCTTAGGAGATAACGTCACCAGCATCGGCAACTATGCGTTCTCTCGCTGCACAGGCCTAACGAGCATCACCATCGGCAATTCCGTCACCAGCATCGACAGCTGGGCGTTCGATGACTGCACAGGCCTAACGAGCATCACCATCCCCAATTCCGTCACCAGCATCGGGGGCGGTGCGTTCCGTGGCTGCACCGGCCTGACGAGCATCACCATCCCCTCCTCCGTCACGAGCATCGGAAACTATGCGTTCGCTCGCTGCACCGGCCTAACGAGCGTTACCATTAATAGTAATAACATCGTTTCAAAGGAATATGAATACTTGTCAAATCTTAGCGACATTTTCGGTTCACAAGTCACAACATATATCTTAGGAGATAACGTCACCAGCATCGGAAACTATGCGTTCGCTCGCTGCACCGGCCTAACGAGCATCGACATCCCCGAGTCCGTCACCAGCATCGGAGACTGGGCGTTCCAAGACTGCACAAGCCTGACGAGCATCACCATCCCCAATTCCGTCACCAGCATCGGCAGCTATGCGTTCGCTGACTGCACCGGCCTGACGAGCATCATCATCCCCAATTCCGTCACCAGCATCGGAGAGGGTACGTTCTGGGGCTGCACCGGCCTAACAAGCATCACCATCCCCAATTCCGTCACCAGCATCGAAGACGATGCGTTCCGTGGTTGCACAAGCCTAACGAGCATCGACATCCCCGAGTCCGTCACAAGCATCGGAGACTATGCGTTCTATGGCTGCACCGGCCTAACGAGCATCGACATCCCCAATTCCGTCACAAGCATCGGCAGCAGTGCGTTCTCAGGCTGCACTGGCCTAACGAGCATCACCATCCCCTCCTCCGTCACCAGCATCGGGGACAGTGCGTTCAAAGGCTGCAGAGGCCTAACAGACATCTATGCCCTGCGCACCAATCCCGAAGCGTATGAATGTAGTACAGAGGTGTTCGACAATGTCCCCACTTCAACATGCACCCTCCACGTCCCCAAAGACAGCAAAGAAGCCTATAAAGCAATTGAACCCTGGAATCAATTCGAAAACATCGTGGAAGACGCGAAACCCTCGACCGAACCTGCCGACCTCAACGGTGACGGCGCTGTGAACGTGGGCGACGTAACGACCCTCGTCAACATGATTCTGGGCAAAACGCCGATGTCGGACGATGCCGACCTCAACGGCGACGGCTCGGTCAACGTGGGCGACGTAACCACCCTCGTCAACCAGATACTGGGTAAATAGCCACACGTCCCCGCCGCCTACCATAGGCAGACAATCCGTTACCACTATTAGAAGATATCCCCATTACTGACCTGGCTGCAGAGGGCAAGGCCATAGCGCGCGTTGACGGGCGCGTGGTGTTCGTGCCGTGGGCCGTGCCGGGCGACGCCCGACAATCGCGAGGTGCGCCGCCCGCTATAGACTAACAACTATTTCACCCAAACAAAACCAACGTTTTCGTTAAGCCAGAAGAGCAGAAAGCTTGCTTTATGCCTTGGCTAAGAAAACGCAAGCTGATAAGAACGATTATGAAACACAGACTACTCACCACCCTCACCGCCGCCCTCCTCGCCCTTAGCGCGTGGGCGGATGGCACAAAGATTGGCAGCATCTATTACGTGCTTGATAGTAGCACAGAGACTGCCAGCGTAACATACACGGGGACTAATTATAATTGTAACCCTACCTCTACCGCCTACAAAGGCGCTATCACCATCCCCTACAAAGTCACCTACGACGGCACTACCTATTACGTCACCAGCATCGGAGACTATGCGTTTCAAAGCTGTACAAGCCTAACGAGCATCACCATTCCCTCTTCCGTCACCAGCATCGGGGAAAATGCGTTCTATGGCTGCACCAGCCTAACGAGCATCACCATACCCGAGTCCGTCACCAGCATCGGGGAATATGCGTTCCAAAGCTGCACAGGCCTAACAAGCGTTACTATCGGCAATTTCGTCACCAGCATCGGAAACTATGCGTTCTATCGCTGCACAGGCCTAACGAGCGTTACTATCGGCAATTCCGTCACCAGCATCGGAGACTATGCGTTCTATGGCTGCACAAGCCTAACGAGCATCACCATCCCCAATTCCGTCACCAGCATCAGATATGAGGCGTTCTGTGGCTGCACAAGCCTAACGAGCGTTACTATCGGCAATTCCGTCACCAGCATCGGGGACAGAGCGTTCCGTGGCTGCACAGGCCTAACGAGCATCGACATCCCCAATTCCGTCACCAGCATCGGATATGAGGCGTTCTGGGGCTGCAAGGGCCTAACGAGCATCACCATTCCCAATTCCGTCACTACCATCGGCAGCGATGCGTTCCGTATCTGCACAGGCCTAACGAGCGTTACCATTAATAGTAATAACATCGTTTCAAAGGCATATAACTACGACTCAAATCTTAGCAACATTTTCGGTTCACAAGTCACAACATATATCTTAGGAGATAACGTCACCAGCATCGGGGAAAATGCGTTCTATGGCTGCAAGAGCCTAACGAGCATCACCATCCCCAATTCCGTCACCAGCATCGGAGACCTGGCGTTCTATGGCTGCACAGGCCTAACGA
>ONHN01000019.1 GCA_900317635.1 uncultured Prevotellaceae bacterium
ACTATCCGCGCACCACTCGTCGCTACGCTCCTCGCGGTACGCGGTTAAGCAAGATGTGGTACGCTTCGCGCACCATTTGTCCCGCTCTATCACAACTTCATCCAACCCATCGGCGAACTTCATCCAACCCATCGGCGCACTTCTTCCAACCCGTCGGCGAACTTCCGCCCGCCCGTCGGCGAACTTCCGCCAACCCGTCGGCGAACTTCCTCCTGCCATTTGGAACAATTTCTCCATCAGGGTGGAGGATTTTCTCCATCAGGGTGGAGGATTTTCTCCATCAGGGTGGAGGATTTTCTCCATCAGGGTGGAGGATTTTCTCCAACTGGGTGGAGGATTTCCTCCATCAGGGTGGAGGATTTTCTCCATCAGGGTGGAGGATTTCCTCCAACTTGGTGGAGGATTTCCTCCAACTAGTCGGCGCGATAGTTCTGACGGGGTGGAGGATTTTATTTTAGCAGACAGCAATAATTCTCTATCTACTTTCACACAACAAAATAGCAGCCAGCGCGTCATTCCTGCGCACTGGCTGCTAACTTTTTCTTACGGTGCAAACCGCTTTCTACTTCTTCGACGTAGTAGGTATCTCGGCACCATCTTTCACGGCCTGCATGATAGCGGCTTCGAGTTCGTCGGTGAGTTCGGCATTGTCGGCCAGCAGGCGTTTGAGGGCTTCGCGACCCTGGCAGAGGCGCGTATCGCCGTAGCTGAACCACGAGCCGCTCTTCTGAATGATGTTCAGCGCCACAGCTATGTCGGCTATCTCCGCCGTGCGGCTGATGCCCTCGCCAAAGGTGATTTCGAACTCGGCTTTGCGGAAGGGCGGTGCCACTTTGTTCTTCACCACCTTCACGCGTACAAGGTTACCAATGGGTTTGTCGCCGTCCTTCACGGTGGTCACCTTGCGAATGTCGAGGCGTACGCTGGCATAGAACTTCAGCGCGTTACCGCCCGTGGTGGTTTCGGGGTTACCAAACATGACGCCAATCTTCTCGCGCAGCTGGTTGATGAAGATGCAGAGCGTGCCCGTCTTGCTAATGGTGGACGTAAGTTTGCGCAGGGCCTGACTCATCAGGCGGGCTTGCAAGCCCACCTTGTTGTCGCCCATGTCGCCCTCAATCTCGGCCTTCGGCGTCAGGGCTGCCACGGAGTCAACCACCACGATATCTACCGCTGCCGAACTGATGAGCTGGTCGGCAATCTGCAGGGCCTGCTCGCCGTTGTCGGGCTGAGCAATGAGCAGGTTGTCAACGTCAACGCCCACTTTGGCGGCATAGAAGCGGTCGAAGGCGTGCTCGGCGTCGATGAAGGCGGCTATGCCACCCATCTTCTGCGCCTCGGCCACGGCGTGCATCGCAATGGTCGTCTTACCCGTGCTTTCGGGGCCGAAAATCTCTACGATGCGCCCCTTCGGATAACCGCCCACGCCCAGCGCGGCGTTCAGGGCCACGCTACCAGAAGGGATAACCTCAACGTCCTCCACTTTCTCGTCGCCCAGTTTCATAATAGAACCTTTGCCGAAGTCTTTTTCTATCTTCGCCATCGCTGCCTGCAAGGCTTTCAGCTTGCCCTCGGCGGCAGTCTTTTCAAGTTCGTCTTTCTTTGCCATAAGAGTTGGTATGTTGTTTAGATGTTTAGTATTTGCTCTCCGTGTATCTTTGTCTTAATTTCTTTAGGGGCGAAGATTTTCTCGATGGTGCCGTCTTCGCCAATGATGAACGTCGTGCGAAACATGCCCATATACTTGCGCCCGTACATCGACTTCTCGCCCCATGCGCCGAACGTTTCGGCAAGGACTTTCTCGGTGTCGGCAATGAGGGTGAAGGGCAACGCGTGCTTAGCGATGAACTTCTGGTGCGACGCTTCGCTGTCGGCACTAACGCCCACCACTTCGTAGCCTGCACTGCGCAACTCTTCGTAATGGTCGCGCAAACTGCATGCCTCGGCAGTGCAACCGCTGGTGTTGTCCTTCGGATAGAAATACAGCACCACCTTCTTACCTGCGAAGTCGCTTAGGCGGACTTCCTCGCCTCGTTCGTTGCGCCCCAACAGGTCGGGCGCCTTGTCGCCAATAGTCATAATGATGTTTTATCTCTTAAGGGGTAGAAGCCCCAAGGTTTAATTGCTTAGAACCACGAAAGACACGAATGTGAACAACGAATTGCCACAACGTATGCGAAAAATGAACACGAAGACTTTCGCCCCCCCTCGTAGCTTAATGTTTAATGCTTATTGTTTATTGTTTTACGTTTTCGGTCTCTACTCCCCTATCATCCTTTGGGGGAGAGGGGGGGACGAGGGAGAGAGAGACTACCGTATCACATAATTCAACTTCTTCGTTCTCCCTTCAGCGGGAGCCTTCGCTCTGGTTCGCCCCAGTGCCAGTGCCAGAATGTGGCGGGCACGATGCGTGCGCTGGCTGTAGGTCTCGAACGTATCAGTCTGAAGGTCGAAGTCGGCTTGCCAAATGGCACCAGGTGTCACGTTGATATAGGCCAGCTCTTCAGCCTCACGTTGCAGGTTGCTTTTAGCCGCATCGCCTGCCCTACTCGCATCGCCTGCCAGCACGGCCAAATTCTCGCGCGAGGGTATAAGGCAAAGCGTACCGCGCTCCTGGCATCGCGCCACGAGCGGCAGCAGCACGCTGTCGTAGCAAGCGGCAATGCGTTGCATGGAGAAGTCGTGGTAGTCCGTCTCGCCAATCTTCTGCACGGGTCGCAGCTGCAACACGTCAATCGGCACGCCCTCAAACACGGCGTCGAACTGCGAGAGTTCCTCCACGTTGTCGGAGTTGAGCGTATAGTTGACGCGCACGTTCAGCTTTGCACCGCCTTCGCGCACGCGCCGTATGGCGCGCAATAAGCGCAGGAACTTGTCGTAGCTGGCACCTTGCATCAGGTGCTCGTAGGTCTCGCGCGTCGTACCGTGCAGCGAGATGGTGAGTTCGTCCAACCCTGCATCAACCAGCTCCTGCAAACGTGCGGCGGTGAGCAGCTGGCCGTTGGTCGTCACGCAGACGTAGGGCACGCCGCGCTGCTTGCCTTGCGCAATGAGCCATGGCAGTTCGCCGTAGAGCGTTGGCTCTGCACCGCAGCCTATCTGCAACTTCAAGGCGCGATGAAACAGCGCGTCGGCGATACGCGTCAGGCCCTCCTGCGTGAAGCGTCCGTGGAGCTCCTTGCGCCGTTCGGGGTCGCTAAAGTAGCACATGCGACAGCGCAGGTTGCACGAGAGCACGGGGTCGAGATACACCCCCACGTAGCGTTTGCCCGTCACGTGCAAAGCCCACAGCCCCAGCAGCTTTAAGCGGGGACTGCGCACACGGCTCGACAGTTTCTGCAAACGATAGAGGTTCACGTGGGAATGGTGTTTAGTTGTTGTGCTTGTTTGTTGAGTAGGCCGATGGGCTTCGCTCTAAAGCTATTACCACGGCGCAGCCACACTCAGCAATACGGGCCAAGGCATGGGCGCGTCGGTAGTATAGAGTATGTCGCCAACATAGGACGAATTGCCGCGATACACGTGCCGTCCGTCGTAACGGCAGACAATGTCGCTAACGTAGCTACTATTGCCCACATAGACGTTACGCCCGCTCACCGTGAAGAGCACATCGCCCATGTAGCTGCTATTGCCCTGATAGAGATACTTGCCGTCGAACGTCAGCAGGATGTCTCCAGTATAGGACGAACGACCTTTATATATATGCCGTCCGTCAAACGTCAGCAAGACATCGCCAAGATAGGACGAATTGCCGCGATAAAGGTACTTGCCATCGTAGCTGTAAAGGATATCGCCCATGTAGGACGAATTACCCTCGTAAATATGCGCCCGTCCCTGCGCCATAGCCGCCAGAGGCAACCACACCACGAGGTAGGTCAAGAGCAACACGCGCAACGCTCGATGATGCTGAAGCATAAGCATGGAACAAATAAAGTTAAACCTCGCCAAACTCTCAAACTCAGCCCTCCCAAAAAGGGAGGGAGCTGAGTAACTATTGATAGTTGAGAGGTGCAGTAGCTTATTTAATGTTTCTTGTTTAATGTTTCGTGAGAGAGAGGCTGGTTCCTACAGCTCCAAGTCCACGTCATGCAGTTCGTGCCACGGCAGTCCCTGCTTGTTGAGTTCCTCCATGAAGGGATCGGGGTCGAACTCCTCCACGTTGTGCACGCCCGCTTTCTTCCACAAGCCAAGCATGAACATGCGCGCGCCGATGCAGGCAGGCACACCCGTGGTGTAGCTCACGCCCTGCATGCCCGTCTCTTCGTAAGCGGCTTGGTGCGAGCAGTTGTTATAGACGTAGTAGGTGTGCTCCTTGCCGTCGTTGCCGATGCCGCGAATGCGACAGCCAATGCTGGTCTGTCCTTCGTAGTTGGCACCGAGGTCCTGCGGATTGGGCAACACGGCTTTCAGGAATTGCAGGGGCACAATTTTCACGCGCGCCATACCCGTGCCGTCGGCAAGAGGTGCGTCGTACTCAATCTCGTCGATGCGGCTCATCCCGATGTTCTGTATCACTTCGAGGTGCTTTAGGTATTGCTGTCCGAAGGTCATCCAGAAACGCGCGCGGCGTATGGTGGGATAGTTGATAACGAGGCTCTCAATCTCTTCATGGTGGAGCAGGTAGCTGTCGCGGGGGCCTATTTCTGGATACGTCAAGTCTTTGTGTATCTCGAGCGGAGCCGTCTCAACCCACTTCCCGTCCTCCCAGTAGAGGCCTTTCTGCGTAATCTCGCGTATGTTGATTTCGGGGTTGAAGTTCGTGGCAAAAGCCTTGTGGTGGTCGCCAGCGTTGCAGTCCACGATGTCGAGGTATTGTATCTCTTTGAAGTGGTGCTTCGCAGCGTAGGCCGTGAAGATACTCGTCACGCCAGGGTCGAAACCACAGCCCAAGATGGCCGTCAGGCCAGCCTTCTCGAAGCGTTCGCGATAAGCCCACTGCCACGAGTATTCGAAGTGGGCCTCATCCTTCGGCTCGTAGTTGGCCGTGTCGAGATACGAACAGCCGTACTCGAGGCAGGCATCCATTATCGTGAGGTCTTGATAGGGCAAGGCCAGGTTCATCACCAAGTCGGGCCGAAACTCGCGAAACAGCGCCACGAGCTCCGCCACGTTGTCGGCATCTACGCGCGCCGTCTTGATGGCTGGATTGCCAATGGCCTTCACAATCGCATCGCACTTCGACTGCGTGCGCGAAGCTATCATAATGTCCGTAAACACGTCGCTGTTCTGAGCGACCTTATGCGCCGCCACGGTGGCCACACCGCCCGCGCCAATAATCAATACTCTTCCCATAGTTTCAGTTGATGCTTTATATTTCTGTGTGCAATAATACGAATAAAAGTGGGAAATGCAAAAAAGAAAAAATTCAAAGCCTGAAAGTCTCACTTTCAAAGCCTGAAAGTCTCCCTTCCAAAGCCTGAAAGTGCGCCCTTCAAAGCCTGAAAGCCTCACTTTCAAAGCCTGAAAGCCTCCTCTTCAAAGCCACGAAAACAAATAAGACGCTGGCAAATAGCGCGTTGCGTTAAAAATAAAAAGAGGTAGAAGCGCGCTTCGCTTGACTGCAAAACGAGCTGAAATTTTCCTCATTCTACAAGCGGAAACCTACGAACACGCGCGTGCGCCACTTGTCGTTATAGACGGAGAGCTGATTGGCATTGCCGATATTGGTGAAGTTGTACACCATTGATGCGCCAACGAACCAGCGACCTATCTGACGGACTATGGCACCACGGCCCGTCACGATGAACTCGGGAAAGCGGTAGTTCATGGGCAGATGCTCATCTTCAACCTTGAGCGACGTGTGGCTATAGACGATAATCGTGGGCAGGGCCGAAAGATGAAACAGCCAGTTTCGCCGCACCACCAGGTTGTAGCCGTAGCCAGCGCCAAGGCCTATGTTGAAAGCCTTCAGCTTGGAGTTGAGTTCGCCTTCGGTCTTGAGGTTTTGCGTCTGAAGCGATGCCGCCAACATGAACGAGCCAGCCGAGCGCCGCTGAATGTAGCTCTGCGTGAAGGCGGCGGGATAGGAGAAACGGCGGTAGTTGAAGACGTAGTAGCCGTTGATGTTGAGCGAGCGAAGGCGCAACATATCGGGGGGAAGCTCTATGCGCCCCGTTCCTTCTTCCTTATACCACCCCTTGAAGTTGCGCGCGTCCTGATAGATAAAGTCGAACCCATAGCGGTTGCCATAGGCGTTGAGGTTCAGTTCGAAGTCCTTGTACTTCCCCGCCAGCTTGGCTGGATTGAGGGCCAGGGCTACGGCTACGCCCATGTAGTTGACGGCAAAGCTAATGGTTGTTTTGTCGGCTGAGTTCATCCTAGCTCGCAGGGGCGAGACCTTGCGCTGTCCCTCCATCTCGATTGTTGCGCCCGAGACGTTAAGACGTCCCTTTAGCGTCCACTTCGTCTTCGGACGGACAATGTACGTCGTGTCAACCTTGCTGCGCTTATAGCGTTGCGTCAGCAAGCTGTCGGCCCGCTTGATAAGCCCTTTCTCCTTCTGAGCACTGGCTCTCTGCCATACAGCCCCAAGAAGCACCACACTGAGTATGAAGATTATTCTTCTGCCCATAACCGCCAATATCATCGCGCCCCCCAGCATAGCCGCCATGCTACAAGAGAGGCCCATTATCTCGCAATAATAGTAACTCTGTTGTTTATCGTGAGTGCAAAGATACAAAAAAGGGTGCACATGCGCCGCATCTTTCTGCTATAATTCGTGGCGAAGAGCTGGGGCAAGCCATAAGAGCCATGTAGGATCGTTTGGATTTTACGAGGGGACTGCCCAAAGAGACTGGTGCGCAGAGCACACCGCACGAGTCATGCTTCTCGTGCAGTATGCTCCGCGCACCATTCGTTCTTTTCGCGATGCAAGGACTTTCCTACAATGATGGCGTCCTGCACATCGCTCGATGAAGGCTTAGTACTCCCAGGGGGCCTCTTCCCAGAACCCACGGTGGGGGATAAGGGCATCTTCGGGGGCATGCTCTTCATCGCTGAGGCCCGTGCTCTGCTGCTCTGCGGTCTTCGTGCCGAGAGAGTCGAGCAGCAGGGCGTGCTTTAGAGCCAGGTTGACGGCTTCAGCCGTTGGCTTTGCATATTGTTTCTTTTTCATAGCGAACTTGTTTTTTAAGACTGGTAAATGGTTAAACCACGAAAGGCACGAATGTTGGGGCGACGTGTTGCCACAGCGTATGCGAAAAATGAACACGAATACACTTGCGCTCGGTGCGTGGCTGTTAATGTTTAATGTTTCTTGTTTAATGTTTAATGGGACTTAACAATCACTTTCTTTCCGCCAACGATGTAGATACCGCCCTGCTGCATGGTGCCACTGACGCGGCGTCCTTGCAGGTCGAAGATAGCGGGAGCGGTTTCGTCGTCGGAGGACGTGTAGAGATATTGTATGTCCGTGGTTTGTCCGTCTTCGTCCTCGAAGCGTAGCATCATGAGGCGCGTAGCGGAAAGGTTGGAGGGCAGTTGCAGATAAGCCTTATTGGCCGCCAGCGTACCACCGCCGCTCGCCACCTTGTAGAACCCGATACCTTTCGACCCATTCGCCAGGATGTAGTTCGTCATGTCGCCCTCTGTCTGGTTGAGCGTGATGGGCGATGTGGTGCCTTTGAGGAGGTTCATGAGGTAGGCACTAACTTTCTGCTTCGGCACTTCATACTCACCCGCTGTTCCGCGAAGTACGAGCCCCGTATTCGCAGGCACATAGTTGACCCGCGTCAGCGTAACTTCACCAAAAGCATACCCCGTAGCAGTATATGCCTCCAATCCTTCCACGTTGGAGAAATCCAGGCCTGAGGCATCGCAGTATGTACCCATGGTGTTGTTTAGCGTGATGACTGACTTCCCTTCCACTATGTTTTCAAACTGGCTCCAAGGTTCTGTATTCTCATAGAGCGCTTTTGTCCCTACAGGCACATAAAGTGTTGCAGATGTGGGTACTCTATTTAACATATATTCGCCATAAGTACAATTAGCAGGGTTGTCCCAATTTAGGGTGATGCTCGTTAGGCCTGAGCAGCCACCGAACGCCCAGGACCCGATGCTGGTGACGGAATTGGGGATGTTGATGCTCGTTAGGCCAGTGCAGCCATAGAACGCCGCATATCCGATGCTGGTGACGGAGGAGGGGATGGTGATGCTCGTTAGGCCTGAGCAGCCACGGAACGCATAGTCTCCGATTCTGGTGACGGAATTGGGGATAGTGATGCTCGTGAGGCCTGAGCAGCCAGAAAACGCATAGTCCCCAATGGTAGTTACTGAATTGGGGATGGTGATGCTCGTGAGGATTGTGCAGCCATTGAACGCATAGTCGATGCTGGTGACGGAATTGGGGATGGTGGTCGTCTGACAACCAACGAAGAGACTATTGTTCGTGGTTTCAATAATAGCATTGCAGTTGTCACGGGAGTCGAACTTCGTATTGCCTTCATCGACCTTTATGCTGGTTAGGCCTATGCAGCCTTTGAACGCATCTTCCAAGATGAAAGCGACGGAACTGGGGATGGTGATGCTCGTTAGGCCTGTGCAGCCACTGAACGCAAATCTCATAATGTTAGTGACGGAATTGGGAATGGTGATGCTCGTGAGGCTGGTGCAGCCCCCAAACGTTTGGGACCAGATAGTTTTGACGGAATTGGGGATGGTGATGCTCGTTAGGCTTGTGCAGCTTTGGAACGCCTTTTCCCCGATGGTAGTAACGGAATTGGGAATGGTGATGCTCGTTAGGCCTGTGCAGTACCAGAACGCCCCCTCCTCGATGCTGGTGACGGAATTGGGGATGGTGATGCTCGTTAGGCCTGAGCAGTATTGGAACGCATAGCTACCAATGCTCGTAACTGTATAGGAAATACCATCATAACTGACAGTTTCAGGGATAACAATATCGCCACTAGTTCCCATCACCACCGAAGCTGTTTGTTCGTATTTATTTAAGCTATAATATATCCCATCTATCTCAACGCCAGCCGCCCAAGCAGAAAGGTAGAAACATTGTAATACGAGGATGCCCGTAAGCACCCAATTTCTAAGATTTGTTTTCATTGTTTTGTATGTTTTTAGTTTGTAACTTATTTCGTTTATCTTCTAAATGTTTAATAAGCCCTACTATAAGTGTATGCGAAGCTTCAAGAGCATCAACAATAAACTTATCGTTGGAAAAGCGAATACGCATTGAATTGCTACCAAGTTGGATGCTATTATGTTTTTTTGCATATAGTTTCAATCTCGTTAGGGTTTTGCCAACACGATCCATCATTGTGAACAATATAGTTACGTATCTCGCGCACATCTTGCCGCAAAAAGTCTTTTGCTTTTTGCTCTTCCTTGGAGAGTTTAATATCGTTGGCTTTACATAATAAATCGACTAAGTCGTTTGTTTTTGGCCGCTTCGACAACTTGAGAAGATGAGGAACGGCTTGTTCATAAAAAGAATAAGCCATAATCAGCATAGCCTTATTAAAGGTATCAGACTTATAGTCATTCCCGTCAAACACAGAAAGCATTTGCCAATAGATGTCTTGCTCTATTTCCTCATCGCCTTCAGCGGTGTCTTTTGCTATATTTTTGAATTCAGCATTCGTCTTTGCTGTCCAGCTATCTAACCACGCAGGATATTCGTGCAGGATATCTCCTAAATATCGCAGATTATCCTCTACCCAAGCTTGAAGGTTGCTTCGTCCTTTGGAAATTGCCATAACGCGTTGTTGTTTGAATTAAGCATAAAGGGGGGGAGAGGCACGAAGCGTGACATACAAACCTATCTAAGGACATGACATAACACGCTTCGCGCACACATCAATTACCTCCTACACCATACCCTCATCAGACATACCTTCCAACACCTCGTTCAATACCTCAAGGGTGCAAGGCTCTTTAGCACCTAAAAGTTGCGATGAACTAATACGCTGAATGTACCTTTCTACGTCCGCTCCATTATTCTTCAGATTGACAAGAGCGCAAAGAATTAACGTCCGAGTTTCGTCAAGGTGGTTGGCTGCTCCGTCATAAGCATCGGCATCAGCAAAATAATAATCGCCGCGCTTGCACGCAAAAGCTTTAAGCATTAGATGCTCATAAGCCAGTCTTAGTTTTTCCATATTCAGCACTAAGTTGTTTAGTCGCCTCGGTCCCCAAGAAGCAACCATTATTCATAAAAGATGGGAATGACTACAATACAAAAAAAGCGTGGGAACCTTCCTTGCTGCTCGTCCCACTCTTCGAAGCTCTGGCATTGCTCAATCGTCAGAACGAGCAACGCCGAAGCCCACGCCGATATGTATATAAACAACCATCAGCTCGCACAACTATCACGGATGATAGACGTACGAGAGCGGTGGATACAACATATCCAATGGGCGTCTTTGTTGCTTTGTTTGTGACGATTGTCGAGAACTGCCAGATTCCGAAGAGTCAGAAACAAAGCGTCAAGTAACGCCTTTCCTATATAATAGGCTCTTGCCCCTACCCCACCCTCGGTGGGCTTCGGTGCTAAGAACAGGGGCAAAGTTACAACACTTTTTCAACAAAAACAAGAAAACTCGCAATTTGATGTGAGCGGGAAAGAAAACGTGAGGGGGAGGTAACGCAAATGCTAGGCGAGGCAGACGGCTCCAGCCTTTATGCGGGGTGCATGCTATTGCATAATTACACGAAGCACACCACCCTCGGTATGACCGACAGTTTCATCTATACAAACCCACTCTATCATTCAACCGAACAAAATCGCCTCAAATCACCGAACAAAATCGCCTCAAATCACCGAACAAAATCGCCTCAAATCACCGAACAAAATCGCCTCAAATCACCGAAAAGTTGATAATTCCTTTGGTTAGTTAGTATAAAAGAGCGAACTTTGCATTCGAAAAAAGAGCATTGTTATGGAAAAGTACAAACAACGAATAGCAGACAGGCTCCTTAAGCGAAAAGTTCTTGGGAAAGGTGCTGTGCTTATAGAAGGCCCTAAGTGGTGCGGTAAGACAACAACGGCAACGCAACTGGCAAAGAGTGTGCTTGACCTTGGGGATGCATCGGTGTTGAAACAAAGCACACAAATGATAGAGATCAGCCCCAAGTCGCTGCTGGAAGGAGCAACCCCACGCTTGATTGACGAATGGCAGGCGTTACCTCCCATTTGGGACTCCATCCGCAGCGAAGTGGACAAACGCGGTGTGCCCTCGCAGTTTATACTTACGGGTTCTTCCGTACTTCCTGATGCCGCCGAAACCATTCATAGCGGTACAGGGCGATTTGCACATATCATGATGCGCCCGATGAGTTTGTATGAATCGGGCGAATCATCGGGCAGCATTAGTTTGAAGGATCTGTTTGATGGGAAATCGCCTGAAGTTCAGCCATGCGAACTGGGTATTGAAGAGATTGCTTTCCTCACCTGCCGAGGGGGATGGCCTTGGGCAACATTGATATCTAAGGACGTGGCTCTTGACCAGGCATTTGACTATGTTGACTCTGTGACCAACCGAGATATACAGCGCGTTGATAAGGTGAAGCGAAGTCCTGAACGGGCAAGGCTACTCCTGCGTTCTTACGCAAGAAATATCTCTCAGCAGGTTTCTTTCTCAACTATTCGGAAAGACATGCTCGCCAACGATGCAAGCACGTTGGACGAAGACACAGTATCCGACTATATCAAAGCACTTAAAAAACTCTTTGTCATTGAGGACTTAGCTGCTTGGAATCCAAACCTTCGAAGCAAAAGCGCTATCAGGACTAGCGACACGCGCCACTTTGTTGACCCGAGCATCGGGATCGCAGCACTGGGAATAGGCCCTAAAGATTTAATTAACGATTTAGATACATTCGGACTTTTCTTTGAAGATATGGTTGTGAGAGATCTGCGCGTGTATGCTGAAGCGCTGGATGGCGGACTTTATCACTACAGAGACAGCAATGGCTTGGAATGCGATACCGTGCTTCATCGACGCAATGGTAGCTACGCTCTGCTTGAAGTTAAATTGGGAGGAGAAGAACATATCAATGCAGCCTCGGCCAGTATGATAGAACTTGCTGGTAAGATTGATACCGACAAAATGCCTGCACCAGCATTTATGGCAGTTATCATCGGCATAGGCAAATATGCCTATCAAAGGCAAGATGGTGTATTTGTCATCCCCATTGGCTGTCTGAAGGATTAAGCGGTCGAGCCTGCAGGCGCGCGGCGGCGGTCTGCGCTTGGGGCATGCGGGACGCCTGCGTCCCCTACTTTGCGGGCGAGGCGCCCGCGCTCCCAGGCCGCGCTCCCATAAAAATGCCGCAGGCGAGACGCTTGCGGCATTTATTGGTGAGAAAAGACGTTATCGAACTAGTTGAACCAGCGCACGTAACAGAAGTCTTGGCGGTGGGGCAAGGCTTCGTTTTTGGGATACATGCGGAAGGCGGTCTTGAAGGAACCAGCCGACTCAATGGTAGCCTTCACCTCGAAGGTGTAGAGGTTTCCTTCGCGCTTAACAACGTTCATCGGGATAACCTTCTCGAGTTTGTCTTGACCTTCAACGGTAGAGATGAAGACCATGTCAACGCCAATGGCGTCATCGAGGCCTTGTTCGTCGATGACGTGGCGCACGATGAACTCTTCGCCGCTGGTGAGCTGAGCTGGGCCGTTGACGAGGTTGCGCTCGGAGCTAACCACCTGTATGCTGTCCCAACGTTCGGCCACAAGTTCTTTCCATGCTGCAATTTCTTTGGCCACTTTACCGCCGTTAGCGGAGATTTGGGCAAAGCGTTTAGCTTGGGGCACGTAGAAGCGGTCGAAGTAGTCGTCAAGCTGGCGCTTCATGGTGTAGTGGGGCGCGATGCGGGCGATGGAGTTTTTGACGGTTCGAATCCACGTTTCGCTATAGCCTTTGCGGTTGCGGGCGAAGTAGAGGGGAATTATCTCTTGCTCGAGCATGCCATAGATGGTGGTGGCGTCGAGTTTGTCTTGGTGATCCTGGTTTTGGTAGGTACGCTTGTCGGTGAGGGCCCAACCTGCACCTTCGCGATAGCCTTCGTACCACCAGCCATCGAGCACGCTGAGGTTGACAACGCCGTTCATGAGGGCTTTCTCGCCGCTGGTTCCGCTGGCTTCGAGGGGACGCGTGGGGGTGTTCATCCAGATGTCCACACCGCTAACGAGGCGGCGGGCGAGGTGCATGTCGTAGTTGTCGAGGAAGAGGATTTTACCTATGAACTCAGGCATTTGCGAAATCTCGTAGATGCGCTTGATGAGGCCTTGTCCTGCGCCGTCGGCGGGGTGTGCCTTACCAGCGAAGATGAACTGGACGGGATAGTCGGGGTTGTTGACTATCTTCGAGAGGCGTTCGAGATCAGAGAAGAGCAGGTGGGCACGCTTGTAGGTGGCAAAGCGGCGGGCGAAGCCGATGAGCAGGGCGTTGGGGTTGATTTTGTCGAGGAGGCTCACAACGCGCGAGGGGTCGCCCTGGTTCTTCAGCCAGTTTTCACGGAAACGGGCACGGATGTAGTCGATGAGTTTCGTCTTGAGCTGCATGCGCGTGTTCCAAACCACTTCATCGGGCACGTCGTAGATGCTTTCCCAGATGCGCTCATTGCTCTCGTCCTGCATGAAGGACTTGTCGAAGTATTTGTTGTAGACTGTCTTCCACTCCTTAGCACACCACGTGGGGAAGTGCACGCCATTGGTGACGTAGCCTACGTGGCTCTCTTCGGGGAAGTAGCCGCGCCAGATGCCGTTGAACATCTTCTTGCTGACTTCGCCGTGGAGCCAGCTGACGCCGTTGACTTCCTGACAGGTCTTGCAGAGGAAGGTGCTCATGCAGAACTTCTCGCCCTTGTCGTCAGGGTTGGTGCGTCCGAGGCCCATGAGGTCGTCCCAGCTGATGCCGAGTTTTTCGGGCACCCAGCCGAGGTATTTGCCCATGAGCCCTTCTTCGAAGTAGTCGTGGCCTGCGGGCACGGGGGTGTGGACGGTGTAGAGGCTGGAAGCACGCACGAGTTCCATGGCTTCGCCGAAGCTATAGCCCTCCTGCACGTAGTCGAGCAGACGCTGCACGTTGCAGAGGGCGGCATGGCCTTCGTTGCAGTGGTAGATGTCCTTCTTGATGCCGAGCTTTTGCAGGGCGAGCATGCCGCCGATGCCGAGGAGGTACTCCTGCTTAAGGCGGCGCTCCCACTCACCGCCGTAGAGGGTGTGGGTGATGTTGCGGTCGTACTCGCTGTTTTCCTGAATGTCGGTGTCGAGGAGGTAAAGGGTGATGCGGCCCACGTTGGCTTTCCAGATGGCGGCGTGGACAACGTAGTTGGGGAAGGGCACGTCAACGATGACTTGGTTGCCATTCTCATCGAGCACGCGCTCAACGGGCAGTTGGTCGAAGTCCTGTGCCTCGTAGTCGGCAATTTGCTGGCCGTCCATAGAGAGTCTCTGTGTGAAGTAGCCATAGCGATAGAGGAAACCTACGCCACACATATCTACGTTGGAGTCGCTGGCTTCTTTGAGGTAGTCGCCAGCGAGGATGCCGAGACCGCCACTATAGATTTTCAGGATATGGAAGAGGCCGAACTCCATGCAGAAGTAGGCCACGCTGGGGCGCTTCGTGTCGGGCTTCACGTCCATATAGTTGCGGAACAACTTATAGACTTTGTTCATACGAGCCACGAGTTCCTCATCTTTTGCCAGCTCCTTGAGGCGGTCGTACTTCAGGCGACTGAGCATTTCAATGGGGTTCTGGTCGGTAGCGACAAAGAGTTCGCGGTCGATGCTACGGAAGAGGTCGCGGCTTTCTACGTTCCACGTCCACCAGAAGTTGCGAGCCATCTCGTCGAGCTTTTGCAACTCGCTGGGGATATGGCTCTTGACGTTCACCACGTTCCACTGGGGTTCGTTGGCATTACAGATCTTTACTTTCATTTGGGTGTTTATTATGTGTGTATATATGTGTTTAATGTTTTGAACCACAAAGGACACAAAAGTGTTTAACCACAAAAGGCACAAAAGTCCACAAAAGACTCAAAGATTTTTTTGTGTGTTTAGTGTTTCGTCTTGTGTGAGTTGAAACCACGAATGGAGCGAATGTTATCAATGTGTTGCCACAGTGTATGCGAAAAATGAACACGAATACATTGGCGACCAGTGCGCGGTTGTTAATGTTTATTGTTTAATGTTTCACGTTTCTTGTTTAACGTTTCTTGTTTAACGCGAAGCGGTAGGCTTCGAGGTAGTGGCCTATGAAGTCGGTCCATTGTGCTTTGCGTGCCAGTTTTGCGGCGGCAGTGCGGTAGGCACTGATGCGCGCCTTGTCGGTCTGAATAAGTTGCTGGGCGATGTTGGCAATTTCGGCGGCAAGGGCGAAATAGTTGTTGTCGTCGCGATGCAGCACGGCCACACCGTCGCTGATAGCCGCATCGCGACCCAGCGTGGTGCTCACCCACTGCCCGAATCCGCTGAGGTCCGTCGTGATGCAGGGCGTGTGGAACGCGGCGGCCTCAAGCGGCGTATAGCCCCAAGGCTCGTAGTAGCTGGGATAGACGCAGAGGTCGCTGGCCGTCAGCGCATCATAATAGGGAAGGTTCACTATGCCGTCGCGACCATCAAGGTAGCACGGGATGAGCATTACCTTAACTGGGTCGGAAGGTTCGTTCCACAGTGCCAAGCCGCGGATGGTCTTCACAAGACGGTCGTCGCCAAAATTGTGGAGTGTATGGGTAAGGAAGGGATGTGGCAGCGGCCCGTCAATCTTCGTGGGCAAGGCCAATCGTTCAAGTAGGTCTTCGCGCGGTTCGTTCACCCAGCAGGGCACTTCCACGAGGGCTAGGACGCGTGTCTGCTTCTGACCTGCATCGCGGAGCTTCGCGCTGAGCTGTGCCATCGACTCAAGATAGACATCGAACCCCTTGCAGCGATAGTCGTTGCGTCCGCTGGTAGAGATAATGAACGTGTCGGCCGCCAGTTTTTCGCCTAACAAGGCACCTGCCACGTCAAGCAAGCGCCCGCGCGCCGTGCGGCGCACCTTCGTAAAGGCAGCACCCGCAGGGACGATAGTGCTGTCGAAACCATTGGGCAGGATAACATCGGCCCCTTTGTCAAGCAACTGTCGACATTCGCGGTCGGTAAAAGTAGAAACCGTTGTGAAGCAGTCGGCCTGCCACGCACTCTGTTTCTCTACGCTATGCTTTGCCTCCACGCCGAGTTCGGCGGCCATTTGGTCGCCTTGGTAACCTTCGAAATACTTATACAGCAGTTTGTCGTTGCCTGCTATGGAGCGCCCTATGCTGGTGGCATGGGTGGTGAAAATGGTGGCTATCTGCGGCATGGTATGTCCTAAGCGCAACATGCCCAGTCCCGACATCCATTCGTGAGCCTGATAGACGATGCGCTGACCAGCAGCCAGCATGTCGGGAGTCACGGCTTCCACGAAGCGCGCGGCGGCGTAGGAGAACATCGAAGACTCGTCGTAGTCGCCGTAGGCATGCAAACTGTCGACGTGGCTTTGCGCCCATGCTTCGCCAAAAATCTCGTTTTTCTTTTCAAAGAAAGGCTGGAAATCAACCAGGACGCATGCGGGGTGTCCCTCAATTTGCCATCGCCCTATGCGGCAGGCCAAGCCTTCGGCTTCGGCCTTTTCGCGCCAAGCGGGCAGCAAGGCTGTGTCTTCTTTGAAATCAGGGTTTTCTTTGTCTTTCCAAATGTCAGGACCAATAAAAACGAGTTTGTCTTTTCCAAGAATGTCCTGCAACGTCTTTGCGCGGGAGGTAAGTACGGTGTAGATACCCCCCACCTTATTACACACTTCCCAACTCGTTTCAAAAACCAGGTTGGGAAGAGAATTGTTTTCTATCATCGATACGTACGTTTCGTTTATAAATGAGCCTCACCCTATGCGCCCGCCAATAGGCAGGGTTTGCCTGCCACTATATATAATGTATCGCGCGCGTGAGGGCATAAGGGAACTTAATGCGGTGCAAAGTTAGCGATTTCTTTGCGCTAAGCGAAGTGCCTCCCTCGTTTTCTTTACGTTTAACGCTGTTCTCCCTTTATTTTTACACACTTTTCACGTTGAAACGTGCCACGTGTGAAGTCAGCTTTGCAAACAAGGGGGGGCGATAGGAAGGAGGATACAACTAACGATGTTCAGGCGGTTAAACGCTTTTTTGTGTACGAAAGTTTTGCTGCTCGTTATAAGGATAGTAACTCCTAAGGACGCGAAACCTTCCGAGGAGTTGAGTAGGTGAACACATTTAGGCAACTTCCGACCTTCTTCGGGAGTCTTTTTATGCTTCTTGCGTAGCTCCTAAAGGCTCTTTCTATACTGCCACGGCGTTAGGCCCGTCAAGCGCTTGAAGTATTTGCTGAAGAAGCTGGGGCTGGGGAAATGCAGGGCATCGGCTATTTGCTCGGCACTGAGGGTGGTATGGCGCAACTGCACTTTGGCTTCGGTAATAACGGCGCGGTCTATCCACCATTTGGCCGTAGAGCCGCTGGCCTGTAGGACGAGGGTGCCAAGATAGCGCGGCGATAGGCAGAGCTGCTGCGCGTAGAAAGCGATTTCGCGCTCGTGGGTGCAGTGTAGGGTGACAAGCCGCAGGAAGCGGTCGAAGACGTGCTTGGGGCGCGCTGCAAGCATGTCTTCGTTTGCGGCCTGGGCTACATGCTGGGCATAGAGGGCATCGTAGAGATGAAATAAGCTGGCCACGATGCCTGCGGCGGCTGGACGCATGGGAGTGCCTTGCTGCGCTAAGTCGTAGAGCAGACGGAAACAGCGGAGGGCTATGTCCTGATCATGGGGAGACAAGGGAAAATAGCACCCTGCACGCCCCTGCCGAAGGAGTTGGGGTTTGTGCATACCGAAAATACTGCTCAGCATTTCTTCGCTCACGGCCATGGCTATGAGCTCGGTATCGGGAGAATAGGAATTGATTTGCAGAATGCTGCCATCCGCTGCAAAGAGAGCCATCCCTGCCTCTAAACAATAGTCTTGCAAATTAAGGCACACATTGGCTCTGCCTTGAACGATAAATCCCAACCGCGCTTGCTCTATACGATAAGGCACGGCGGCGCGAAGCATGCTGCCAACAGACGTTGAAGGGCGACCGCCAAGCACCACGGTCAAGTCTGGCGAGAAGCTAACGCGAGCTTCTGTGCGTTCCTCGTTTTGAGCAACCATCTGCTGGATGCGCTCCACGGTGAAATCTTCTATGCGCTCTTCCTGCTTTTTCATGAGCCTATAAATTATGCGTAAGAGAACCCCTTAAAATCCGACGCAAAGTTAACTAAAAAGGCGAAAAATGTGAAGGAAAGAACCCATATCGTACAAAAAGAACATCAATACAGCGTAAAGGATAACCGATAAATAGGAAAAAGTCCCGAACTTTGCAGCCTGGTAAGACAAACATAAAACGAGTAACAAGTGACAAGTGACAAGCAGTAGCCACTCTCTCCCTCAACTTCAAAAAACCTAAACAACGCAATATGAAACCCATCTTATCTCTCTTAGCATGCGCCTGCATCGCCTCTCTGCCTATGTTTCACGCTGGTGCGCAGAGTGTGGAAGCATGTCAAGCGGCGGCTGAGCAAAACTATCCCCTCATCAAGCAGTATGGCCTCATCGAAAAAACGGCTGCCCTCTCCATAGAAAACATTGGAAAGAGCTGGCTACCGCAGATTACGGCTTCGGGCCAAGCCACGTGGCAGAGCGATGTCGTTTCGTGGCCCGAGGGTATGAGCACGCTGATGCAGCAGGCGGGCCTGCAACTAAAAGGCTTGAAGAAAGACCAGTATCGCATAGGCATTGACATACAGCAAACGCTTTATGACGGCGGTAGCATTGGCCTGCAGAAAAACGTGGCCCGACTGACAGCCGATATAGAAACAGCCGAAACAAGCGTCAACCTCTACGAAGTGCGCCGTCGCTGCAACGAAATGTATTTTGCTCTGCTGCTGCTTGACGAGCAAATCCGCTTATGCCGCGACCGTGAAGCCCTACTCCTTGCCAACGAAAAGAAGCTGGAGAAACTCTTTCGTGGCGGTGTCGCAGCAGAATGCGACTGGAAAGCGATGCGTGCAGAGCGCTTGGCTGCTACGGCTAAGCTGGGCGACCTTTCAACGAGCCGCAACACGTTGAAGCGTACCTTGGAGGTGTTTTGCGGGATAGAGAACCTCTCGCCCGAACTTCCCTCTGACGACTCCTCCTTTGTGGGCGATAGCGTTTCGGCATCTCACCCCCAAATGCGCCTCTTTGCTTCGCGCCTTGCCCTGACCGATGCCAACGAGCGTTCGCTCAATGCATCACTGCGTCCGCGCCTGAGCCTCTTCGCCTCTGGCTACTATGGCTACCCTGGCTACAATATGTTTGAAGACATGATGCGCCACCGCTGGACACTGAACGCCATGATAGGAGCACGACTGACATGGAACATCAGCGGCCTCTACACACGTAAGGCCGACAAAGCACGTCTGGCCACGCAGCGCCAACAAATCAACACGGCGCGCGAAACGTTCCTCTTTAATACACACCTCGACGTGCAACGACAAAACGATGATGCCCAGCGCTACCGCACCCTGTTACAGCAAGACGACGAAATCATCAGCCTGCGCGAAGACGTGCGCCGCGCTGCCGAATCGAAACTCAGCCACGGCCTCATCGATGCTGCCCAGCTCGTCCGTGACATCAACGAGGAGAGTGCAGCCCGCATCGGTCGCTCGCAACACCAAATAGAAATGTGGAAAACCATCTACGACAAGAAACTCACGACTAACAATTAAGCCAAACTAATATGAACCGCTACACCCTACCCTCTCTCATTGCTTCCCTCTTGTTGCTCACTTCGTGCGGTCAAAGCGAAAAGGACTTCGATGCCACAGGCACGTTCGAAGCTACGGAAGTGACCATTAGTGCCGAATCCACAGGCACGCTGAAGCACTTCGCCATAGACGAAGGTACCCTCGTTCGCCAAGATAGCCTTGTGGGCGAAATTGACGGCACGCAACTCCAACTTCAAAAACAGCAGCTAAAGGTACAGAACGAAGGGCTTGACGCTTCGGCTGGACAGCTCACGGCCTCGGCTGAAGGGCTCACAGCCAACGAGCAACAACTCGCTGCCACAAAAGCTGCTACCGAAAGCCGCATCCTCGACCTGGAACGCCAAGTGGCCTCCCAGCGCCAGCAAATTGCCAACACGCGACGCGAGCAGCAGCGCTTTGCCGAACTCGTGAAAGACGGTGCCGTGGCCAGCAAGCAGCTCGATGATATCTCCTACCAACTCGCTGTGCAAGAAAAGCAGTTGGCGGCTACCGAAGAGCAGCTGCGCAGTGCCAACAAGAGCCTTTCAAGGCAAGCGGCGGCTATCGAAGCTCAAATAGGGGGCATTCGGGCACAACAAGCGGGTGTAGCCTCAAAGCAGCGCGGCCTTGATGCCGAACGGCGCGGCATCGGTGTTCAGCAATCGAAGCTCGACGATCAACTGCGCCACACCCTCATCCTCGCCCCCCTGACGGGCACCGTGCTCGAAAAGTATGTCGAGCAGGGCGAATTCGTTGCCACGGGTAAACCACTCTTCAAAATGGCCGACACACAAAACATGTTTCTGCGTGCTTACATTACCTCCAGCCAACTCGAGAAAGTGAAAGTGGGGCAAGCCGTTAAGGTTTTTGCCAACTATGGCGGCGGACAGCGCAAGGAGTATGCTGGACGCGTGACCTGGATTGCGCAAAAGGCAGAATTTACACCTAAGACCATCGTTACTGACGACGAACGCGCTGACTTGGTTTATGCCGTAAAGATTGCCGTAAAGAACGATGGCTTGCTCAAGATTGGGATGTACGGCGAAGTGAAACTTTAGTTATTCATCTCTTTTAATCACATGAAACCTACTCGCGAGGAAAGTTTAGCCATTAGCGTGGAGGGCGTATCCAAGTCGTATGGCAAGGTGCGCGCTTTACAGGACGTAAGCTTCAGCGTGAAGCCAGGCGAAGTGTTTGGCCTCATCGGACCTGACGGTGCAGGCAAGACCACACTGTTTCGTCTACTTTGCACCTTGCTCCTGCCCGACAGCGGCAGGCTCAGCGTTGATGGCTACGACACTGTGAGACAGATGCGCCCTATCCGAAAGCGCATAGGCTATATGCCAGGGCGCTTCTCACTCTACGAAGACCTCACCATAGAAGAAAACCTACACTTCTTTGCCCGCTTGTTTGGCACGACAGTAGAAAAGGGTTACGACAGCATTCGGGCTATCTACTCACAAATAGAACGCTTCCGCGACCGACGCGCAGGTGCCCTCTCGGGCGGTATGAAGCAGAAGTTGGCACTTTGCTGCGCTTTAGTGCACGAGCCGTCGGTCCTGCTCTTAGACGAGCCTACGACAGGCGTCGATCCCGTAAGTCGTAAAGAATTTTGGGATATGCTCGGAACGCTCAAAGAGCGCGGCATCACCATCGTTGCTGCTACGCCCTACCTCGACGAGGTGCGCCGCTGCGAACGCGTTGTCTTCCTCGACCAAGGTGTGTTGAAAGGCATCGGGACACCTAACGAGATACTCGAACGCTTTGCCAGTACGTTCAATCCGCCTGGCCTGAACCACGAGAAACAAACGGCCGAGGCTGAGCGCGAGAATGTCATTGAGGTGTCTCACCTCGTCAAGGCGTTTGGTACGTTCCACGCCGTCGATGACATTAGCTTCACCGTCAAGCGCGGCGAGATTTTCGGATTTCTCGGGGCTAACGGTGCAGGCAAGACAACGGCCATGCACATGCTGACGGGCCTCAACCAGCCCACTGAGGGCACGGGCACCGTGGCTGGCTTCGACATTCGCACCGAGCACGAGCAGATAAAGCGCCACATCGGCTACATGAGTCAGCGATTCTCGCTCTACGAAGACCTGACCGTGGCCGAAAACATAAGGCTTTTTGGTGGCATCTACGGCATGACCGCCCGAACTATTGAGCAAAAGACGACAGAGCTACTTGAGCGCCTACGTTTTGCCGACCACAAAGATGACCTCGTCAGTAGCCTGCCACTGGGTTGGAAACAGAAACTGGCCTTTTCGGTGAGCATTTTCCACGAACCCGCCATCGTCTTCCTCGACGAGCCCACGGGCGGCGTTGACCCCGCCACTCGCCGACAGTTCTGGGAACTCATCTACGATGCTGCCTCACGCGACATCACTGTCTTCGTGACGACCCACTACATGGACGAAGCTGAGTATTGCGACCGCATCTCCATCATGGTTGATGGAAAAATTCGCGCGCTCGGTACGCCTGAAGAGTTAAAAGCACAATACGCCCAACCCGACATGGACGGCGTGTTCACCTATTTAGCACGTCAAGCGACACGCTCAAGCGACTAAGACCACAAGTAGTCAACTAAAATCGTTAAACTACACAAAGTCCCCAAACTTGCTTTATGAAAGAATTTTGGAGTTTTGTAATTAAGGAAGCGCGCCACATTTTTCGCGACCGCCGCACGATGCTCATCCTCTTCGGCATGCCAGTCGTGATGATGCTTCTTTTTGGATTTGCTATTACCAACGACGTTAAAAACGTGCGCACCATCGTGGTTGCTTCACGCCTCGACACGCCTACGCAGCAGGCCGTCGAGCGTCTCTCCCATTCGGAATACTTCGTTGTTACGCAATTAGCAAACACACCCGCAGAGGCCGAACGCACCATTCGTAGCGGCAAAGCCGACATAGCCCTTGTGCCTGCGCCAAAAGCTGAGAGAGGTCGCCCTGGCTGGCAACTCCTCGTCGATGGTGCCGACCCGAACATGGCGCAGCAGTGGGCTGCCTACGCACAGAGCATCCTCAGCGCCAACGCAAATGCCGCCGCCTCTTTCGCCCCCAGCTTACGCCTGCTCTATAATCCGCAGATGCGTTCGGCCTACAACTTCGTACCAGCCATTATGGGCATGTTGCTCATGCTGATTTGTGCTATGATGACGTCTATCTCTATTGTTCGCGAGAAAGAGCGCGGCACGATGGAGGTCCTGCTCGTTTCGCCCGTACGCCCGCTGATGATCATCGTGGCCAAAGCCGTTCCCTACCTCGTATTAGCTGTAGGCATCCTCGCCACCATCTTGCTCATGGCGCGCTACGTGTTGGGCGTTCCCTTGGCAGGGTCGTTACTATGGATTGTCCTTGTCAGCATACTCTACATCCTACTGGCCTTGTCGCTGGGTCTGCTCATCTCCAACATAGCGCAGACGCAACTCGTAGCCCTACTCGCTTCGGCCATGGTCTTGCTGATGCCCGTCGTGATGCTGTCGGGCATGCTCTTTCCCGTTGAGTCGATGCCTAAAGTGCTACAATGGATTTCGGCCGTCATCCCTCCGCGCTACTACATCGAAGCCATGCGCAAACTCATGATTATGGGCGTTGGCATTGCCGATGTAGCTAAAGAAGTCGTCATCCTCTCGTGCATGACCGCCTTCTTCCTTGCCGTATCCCTTGCCAAGTTTAAGCAACGTCTGGAATAAAGCATTAACGAGTGACAAGTTACAAGTGACAAGCCTAAGCTACGCCGATGAACTGGGGCGCTATTGCAACTCGTAACTCGTCACTAAAAATCAAACCATTCCCCCTCATGCTTCAACGCCATACATCATCAAGCAGTGCGCTAAAGTGGCTATTACAGAAAGAGTTTCTTCAAATACGCCGCAACGCCTTCCTGCCTCGCCTCATCTTGTTGTTCCCTGTCATGATTATGTGTGTCATGCCGTGGGTGATGAATCAGGAGGTGAAAAACATTCGCGTCTGCATTGTCGATGCCGACCACACCACGGCCTCCTCGCGCCTTGTCCACCGCATTGAGGCCAGCCCCTACTTTCTCTTCCAAGGTGTGCTTCCGTCCTACGAGGCTGCCCTAAGGGAGGTAGAGAAAAGTCGTGCCGACATCATCCTCAGCATCCCCCGCGGTTTTAGTCGCGACAAGCGCACGCTCATCGCCGCCAACGCCGTGAACGGCACGAAAGGCAGCATAGGCAGTAGCTACCTGACGCAAATCATAGCTGCCGACTTGGCGGCAGGCCATGAGTTTGTTAACGTCAAACCGCTCTACAACCTCCGCCAAGACTATAAGCTCTTCATGATACCCGCCCTGCTGGCCGTTGTGCTGATGCTGATGTGCGGTTTCCTGCCCGCGCTCAACATCGTGGGCGAGAAAGAAACGGGCACCATCGAGCAAATCAACGTCACACCCGTTTCGAAGTGGACCTTCATCCTCTCCAAACTCATTCCCTATTGGCTCATAGCCTTGTTCGTCATCACGGCCTGCCTCCTGCTGGCATGGGCCGTCTATGGCATCACGTCGGTAGGTTCGCTCGGTTTAGTCTATCTGTTAGCCATGTTGCTGGCACTCTTCTTTTCGTCCTTCGGCCTCATCATCTCCAATTATAGCGACACGATGCAACAAGCCATCTTCGTCATGTGGTTTTTCGTGGTATGCCTGCTGCTGCTGAGCGGACTCTTCACGCCCACGCGCTCAATGCCCGCATGGGCCTACGCCACCACCTACGTCAACCCCATGCACTACTTCATTGAGGCCGTCCGCACCTGCTTCATTCGTGGCGGCGGTCTGCGCGATATAGCCCACCACCTACTCGCCCTTGGCGGCATCGGTACGCTGATGGCAGCATGGGCCGTGATGAGCTATAAAAAGAATAAGTAAATACGTTAAACATGAGTGATGAGTGACAAGTGACAAGTGACGAGTTTGGCTACGCCGATAAACAAATGCTATGGCAACTCATCACATGTCACTTGTTGACTTTCCTTGCAACTCATCACTTTCTTGTTGCCGCCTCTTCGTGTCCTTCGTGTTAACCCTTAAAACCCTTAAACCAAAAAAAAATCGTCAAGTAGCACATTTTTTCTACGTTTTTCGCTACCTTTGCCCCTTAGAAACCCGCAAACGCCTAATACCATACGACGTTTCGACCTGCAACAAACAATAAAACAAGCCAGAATGGACGCATTTTTCCAATCACACGCTTACCTTGTGGAGCACCTTCACGCTACCGTGCGACGCTCCCTTATGCAGACCATCGACTGGAGCTACCGTATGATTGCCATACGTGGACCTCGCGGCGTAGGACGCACCTCTTTCCTTCGCCAGTATGCTAAAGAAAACTTCGACCCGCAGCTGCACCAATGCCTGCTGGTCAGTATGAACAACTTCTACTTCCAAGGGCGCGGCCTCGTTGATTTTGCCGAACAGTTTGCTGCGCGCGGCGGACAAGTGCTGCTCGTCGACCAAGCCTTCAAACTGCCCAACTGGAAAGACCAGCTCGTAGAGATTTACCACAAGTTCCCCTACCTGAAAATAGTTTACAGCACCACCTCCGTCAACCCCGCCTTGGCCGAGGGTGAGGGGCAGCACGAGCTCGACCGCATCACCCACAGCTACGTGCTCCACGGCTTCTCCTTCCGCGAATACATCAACCAGCAGACGGGCTATGAACTGGGCACCTACACCCTGCAGGAAATCCTTAACGACCACGAGCGCATTCTGAAAGCCATTATGCCCAAAGTGCGCCCCGCCGACCACTTCCGCAACTACCTCCACCACGGCTACTATCCCTTCTATCTTGAAAACCGAAACTTCATGGAGGCCCTGCTGAAGTCGATGAACAACATGATAGAGGTGGACGTGCTCTTCAACAAGCAAGTGGAACTGAAATACCTTGGCCGACTGAAGAAGCTGCTCTACCTGCTGGCTTCTGCAGGCGAAGACAACACACCCAACGTCAGCTCGCTGGCCCACGAAATAGGCACCAGCCGCGCCACAGTGATGAACTACCTTGAATATCTGCAAGAAGCACGCCTCATCAACATGATCTATAAAGAGCCTGGCAATACCATGCCAAAGAAGCCTGCCGCCATCTACCTGCACAACACCAATCTGCTCTACGGCATCCACGCCCCAGGCATCACGCAGCAAAACATAATGGAAACGTTCCTCACCAACGTCCTCTGGCGCCACCACGACGTTTGCAAAGGCAAGCGCGCAGGAACCTTCACCATCGATGGCACCACCGAAATCTGCGTATGCGACAAGAGTCGCCGCGCACGCCAAGCTCCAGGTCTCTACTACGCTAAATACAACACCGAGGTGGGACGCGGCAACGAAATTCCCATTTGGCTCTTTGGCTTCATGTATTAAGTGACAAGATACGAGTGACAAGTGACGAGTTTGGCTACCCCGACGATGGGTGCATCTGCAACTCGTCATTTACTCATCACTTTAAGACAAACATTTTATTATCATCATCATATCGCACGCACATTGCGTAGGGAACATAACAAGCAAACACACACGTCTTAGGAGGTGTCTAAGGCTTAATCCTTGCAATTCGTGCAATTTAACATTCAAACTATGGCAAAGAAATTTGTGACAATGGACGGCAACCAAGCTGCTGCGCACATTGCGTATATGTTCAGCGAAGTAGCCGCCATCTACCCCATCACGCCGTCCAGCCCCATGGCCGAACACGTTGACGAATGGGCAGCACAAGGCCGCAAGAACCTCTTCGGCGACACAGTTCACGTACAGGAAATGCAGTCAGAGGGCGGTGCCGCTGGTGCCGTGCACGGTTCGCTGCAAGCTGGAGCGCTCACCAGCACCTTCACAGCTTCGCAGGGCTTGCTGCTGATGATCCCCAACATGTATAAGATTGCGGGCGAACTCCTACCTTGCGTCTTTCACGTCAGTGCCCGCACCCTGGCCACCCACTCCCTCTGCATCTTCGGCGACCACAGCGACGTGATGGCCTGCCGCCAAACGGGCTTCGCCATGCTGGCCGAAGGTTCCGTGCAGGAAGTGATGGACCTCAGCGCTGTGGCCCACCTCGCCACCATCGAAGGCCGTGTGCCGTTCATCAACTTCTTCGACGGCTTCCGCACCAGCCACGAGTATCAGAAGATTGAAGAGATGGACATGGAAGACCTCCGTCCGCTCGTCAACCAAGAAGCCTTAGCCGAGTTCCGCGCCGCAGCCCTCACCCCCGAGAAGCCCGTGGCACGCGGTATGGCCGAAAACCCCGAAACCTTCTTTGCTCACCGCGAAGCTTGCAACAAGTACTACGAAGCCATCCCCGCCATCGTAGAGAAGTACATGGACGCCGTGTCGAAGATTACGGGACGCAACTACAAGCTCTTTAGCTACTATGGTGCAGAAGATGCCACCGACGTCATCATCGCCATGGGCTCCGTCACCGAAGCCGCTCGCGAAGCCATCGACCACCTCGTAGCGCAAGGAAAAAAAGTGGGTATGGTCAGCGTTCACCTCTATCGCCCCTTCAGCGCCAAGCACCTGCTGGCCGCCGTGCCCAAGACGTGCAAGCGCATCGCCGTGCTCGACCGCACGAAGGAACCTGGCGCAGAAGGCGAACCGCTCTACCTCGATGTGAAGGAAGCGTTCTACAACGCCAGCGATCGTCCCATCATCGTCGGCGGACGCTATGGCCTCGGCTCCTGCGACACGACGCCTACGATGATTATCAGCGTTTACGAGAACCTTGCCCTCCCCGAACCCAAAAACCACTTCTCGCTCGGCATTGTCGACGACGTAACGTTCGAGAGCCTACCCCTTGAGAAGGAGCAAGCCCTTGGCGGCGCAGGCATCTTCGAAGCTAAGTTCTACGGCCTCGGTGCCGACGGCACGGTAGGTGCCAACAAGAACAGCGTAAAAATCATTGGCGACAACACCGACAAGTACTGCCAAGCCTACTTCTCCTACGACTCGAAGAAGTCGGGCGGTTTCACCTGCTCGCACCTGCGCTTCGGCGATACGCCCATCCGCTCTACCTATCAAATTAAGACGCCCAACTTCGTGGCCTGCCACGTGCAAGCATACCTGCGTATGTACAACGTGCTCGAAGGTCTGCGCGACGGCGGCACCTTCCTGCTCAACACCATCCACGAAGGTCAAGAGCTGGCCGACTTCCTGCCCAACGATGTGAAGCGCTACTTTGCCGAACACAACATCACCGTCTATTATATCAACGCCACGAAGATAGCCCAGGAGATTGGCCTTGGCAACCGCACTAACACCATCCTGCAAAGTGCCTTCTTCCGCATCACCGAAGTCATCCCCGTTGACCTCGCCGTTGACCAGATGAAGAAGTTCATCGTCAAGAGCTATGGCCGCAAGGGCGAAGATGTTGTCAATAAGAACTATCAAGCCGTCGATCGGGGTGGCGAGTACAAGCAGCTTGCCGTTGACCCCGCATGGAAGAACCTTCCTGCCGACGAAAAGGTTGTTCGCGACGAACCAGCCTTCGTCTCCGACCTCGTTCGCCCCATCAACGCCCAACAAGGCGATAAGCTCAAGGTGAGCGACTTCATGTGCAGCGTCGATGGCACGTGGCAGCAAGGCACCGCTGCCTTCGAAAAGCGCGGTGTGGCTCCCTTCGTTCCCGTTTGGAAGAGCGAATACTGTATCGAGTGTAACAAGTGTGCTTTCGTTTGCCCCCACGCAGCTATCCGTCCCTTCGTCCTCACCGCCGAAGAGAAAGCTGGCTTCAAAGGCCAGACGCGCGAGATGAAAGCACCGAAGGCTATGGCTGGTATGTTCTTCGTGCAGCAGGTTGACGTGCTCGACTGCCTTGGCTGCGGCAACTGCGTTGACGTCTGCCCTGGCGCACCTGTCAAGGGCGAAGATGGCAAGCCCATGCGCGACGAAGCTGGCAAGCTCGTCACCGAGAAAGCCCTAAAGATGGTGGCTCTCGACAGCCAAATGGTCGAAGCCGAAAACTGGAACTACTGCGTGAAGAACGTCACCTCCAAGCAACACCTCGTTGACGTAAAGTCCAACCCCAAGAACTCGCAGTTCGCAACGCCCCTCTTCGAGTTCAGCGGTGCTTGCTCGGGCTGCGGCGAAACGCCCTACGTAAAACTCGTCAGCCAGCTCTTCGGCGACCGCCAGATGATTGCCAACGCTACGGGCTGCTCCTCTATCTATTCGGGATCCATCCCCTCCACACCCTACACCACCAACGAGCGCGGCCAAGGCCCCGCTTGGGCCAACAGTCTCTTCGAGGACTTCTGCGAATTCGGCCTGGGCATGGTTCTTGCCAACAAGAAGATGCGTAAGCGCATACAGGCCCTGCTTGAGCAAATGATAGAAGCCGACAAGCCCGAAGCCTACAAAGCTGCTGCTAAGGAATGGATTGCCGCACAAGACGATGCCGATGCCAGCCGCGCTGCCGCCGAGAAGCTCATCCCCTTCATCGACGAAAGTGCCGCTGCTGGCTGCCCCGTCTGCAAGCAACTCAAAGAACTCGAACACTTCCTCACGAAGCGTTCGCAGTGGATTATCGGTGGCGACGGTGCTTCTTACGACATCGGCTATGGTGGCCTCGACCACGTCCTGGCCAGCGGCGAAGACGTCAACATCCTCGTCCTCGACACCGAAGTTTATTCTAACACGGGCGGACAAGCCTCTAAAGCTACGCCTATCGCTGCCATCGCTCAGTTCGCTGCAGCAGGTAAGCGCGTGACGAAAAAGGACCTCGGGCTTATGCAAACCACCTACGGCTACGTCTATGTAGCACAAGTGGCCATGGGTGCCGACCAAGCACAAACGCTCAAGGCCATCCGCGAAGCCGAAGCATGGCACGGCCCCAGCCTCATCATTGCCTACGCTCCTTGCATCAACCACGGCCTGAAGATTAAAGGCGGCATGGGACGCTCGCAAGCCGAAGAAGGTCGCGCCGTCGACTGCGGCTACTGGCACCTCTGGCGCTACAATCCCGCGCTGGCCGACGAAGGCAAGAACCCCTTCACGCTCGATAGCAAAGAGCCCGATTGGGATAAGTTCCAGGACTACCTCGACGGCGAAGTGCGCTTCCTCTCACTGAAGAAAGCACTCGGCGAGGAACAAGCTGGCGAACTCTACGCCGCCACCAAGCGTGCAGCACAACAGCGCTATAAGAGCTACGTCCGCAAAACACAAGAAGACTGGAGCCTATAAGCCCTCACGCACGCGCGTACAATATTAATATTGTATGCACTGCGAAAACATAGCCGTGGCGCGATACGCAACCAAAGAAGCGTATCGCGCCACATTTTTTTGTGTGGGGACGATGCCCCATGGGGCTGCGGACACCCTGCTACTTTTAGCGGAGGGTAACATTCTGCTCTTAGGAATGTTCTATAAATTAGGTCCCAAATGATTTTTGAGCTATTGTTATTACCATGACAGGCTGCACCTCGCCATAACCAAGACCTGGAGGTCTTGCTTCTGCTCTCGGTTTGCACTGTCAGTGTGGTGCAGATTCCCAAATTAAGTTCGCAGCCACGTAGCGCGCTACGTGGCAAGAAGTTAATTCGGAAGATGCCCAAAAGAGCCAACAAGCATCAAGCCCCATCATATGACGAATTTCCTAACTTATAGAACACCCCTTTAGTAATTTACGGTTTGTTGTTGTTTTAGTTGCAGAATGCCCCCCTTCCGCCACCCTCACGCACTTAGGGAAGTGTGAGGCGTCGGTTTTCTGTTTGCAGTCCACGTCTTTTCGGCAAGAAATGCCTACTTTTGCAGCAAAAGTAAACCAACGACTATGGCCGATACACAACCCACACCAGATAAGGACGACTTGCGCTACCTGCAACTGCTCGCCCACGACTTCCCCACCATCTCTGCCGTAACGTCAGAGATTATCAACCTTGAGGCCATCCTCCACCTGCCCAAGCCTACCGAACACTTCCTGGCCGACTTGCACGGCGAGATTGACGCGTTTCGCCACGTACTGCGCAACGCCAGTGGCAACATACGTCGACAGGTGTTGGAGGTGTTCGGCACGACGTTGCGCGAGCAAGAGATTAAAGAACTCTGTTCGCTCATCTACTATCCCGAGGAGCGCCTGAAGATTGTGCGCCAGGCCGACCGCGACCTGCACGACTACTATCAGACGACGCTTTCGCGTCTGCTGCCCGTATGCCGCCGCGTATCGTCGAAATATACGCGCTCGCGCGTTCGCAAGAGTTTGCCGCAAGAGTTTGCTTATATCATAGAAGAGCTGTTGCACGAAAACGCCGACGACCGCGACAAGCAGGCCTACGTTGGTGTCATCATTCAAACCATCATCGGCACGCGCCGCGCCGAACAGTTCATCACCGCCCTGTGCTACCTCATCCAGCGCCTGGCCATCGACCGCCTCCACCTGCTTGGCGACATCTTCGACCGCGGTCCCGGTGCCCACCTCATTATGGACACGCTGGCGGCCTACCATCGCTGGGACATCGTATGGGGCAACCACGATGCGCTGTGGCTCGGAGCCGCTGCGGGCAACGCTTGCTGCGCGGCCTCCGTCCTGCGCCTCTCCCTGCGCTATGCCAACCTTGGCACGCTGGAAGAGGGCTATGCCATCAACCTCGTGCCGCTGGCCACATTTGCGATGGAAACATACGCCGACGACCCCTGCGAGCAGTTCCACCCCCACACCGAGGCCCTCACCAACAAACCATCACAAAAGACGGAGCGTCTCCTGACGATGATGCACAAGGCCATTGCCGTCATCCAGTTCAAGCTGGAAGGACAGCTCTACCGCTCGCACCCTGAATGGCAGATGCAGGACCGCTGCCTGCTCGAGGGCATTGACGCCAAGGCGGGTACGATGACCATTGACGGCAAGGCCTATCAGCTGCTCGACACGCATTTTCCCACGCTCGACCCCGCCGATCCCTACTCCCTTTCGACTGAAGAGGCCGAGGTGATACGCTCGCTGGTGCATAGTTTCCGCATCAGTCCCGCCTTGCAGCGCCATGCCGCCTTGCTCCTTTCTCACGGAGCGATGTACGCTACGTATAACGACAACCTGCTTTTCCACGCCTCCGTCCCCCTGACCGAGACGGGCGAGATGAAAGAAGTGGTTGTGGGCGGCGAGCGCGTCAGTGGGCGCGCCCTGATGGATCGCGTAGAGCAGATGGTGCGCGCCGCTTTCGACGACACCCTCTCGCGCGAGGAGCGCAATGCAGGCCGCGACTATATATGGTACCTATGGTGCGGCCCCGACAGTCCGCTCTTCAACAAGAGTAAAATGGCCACCGCCGAGCGCTACTTCCTTTCCGACCGCGAGACGTGGCACGAGGAGAAAGGCTGGTACTACAAGTTGCGCGACGATGCCGCCGTCTGCGACCGCCTTATGGACGAATTTGGCGTCCGTGGTCCCCATCGCCACATCATCAACGGTCACGTCCCCGTCCGTGTTGGAGCAGGAGAAAACCCCATTAAGGCTGGAGGTCGGCTGATGGTCATCGACGGCGGTTTTAGCCGTGCCTACCACAACACGACGGGCATCGCTGGCTACACCCTCGTCTTTCACAGCCGCGGGTTCGACCTCGTGCAACACGAGCCCTTCACCTCGAAAGAAGAAGCTGTGCGCACTGGAGCCGACATCAAGAGTTCCACGCAACTCGTCGAAATGACGCAACGTCGCGCCCGCGTCTACGACACCGACAAAGGCAGCGAACTGCGCCAACAAGTGACCGACCTCGAACGCCTCCTCCGTGCCTATCGCAAAGGCATTATTCGCGAAAGAGGGTAAGTCTCCCTCCTTCCGACAACTCCGATTACTCCGACAACTCCTTATGAAAAGTTTAAGAGAACTCTATCGCATTGGCTACGGTCCGTCGTCAAGTCATACGATGGCACCGCGCAATGCCGCTAAACAATACAAAAAAGAACATCCCGAGGCGCGCCGCTTCCGCGCCACGCTCTTCGGCAGTTTGGCCGCTACGGGCAAGGGCCACTTCACTGACCGCGCCATCATGGACGTACTGGGCGAAGACACCGACATTGTTTGGCGCCCCGATGAAGTGAAGCCCTTCCATCCCAACGCGCTGACGCTTGAATGCGATGCGGGGGACGGTCAGTTCGTTGCACCCTGGACTATCTACAGCATTGGCGGCGGGGCACTGGCCGAAGAAGGCAAACCCGTCAACTCGCCCGATGTTTACGACCTCTCGCGCCTGGCACAGATACAGCAGTGGTGCCGGCAACGCGGCATGGGCTATTGGGAATACGTTGATGCCTGCGAAGGACCCGAGATTTGGGACTACCTTGGCGAGGTGTGGGACGTGATGCAAGCCTCCGTAGAGCGCGGCCTGCAACACGAAGGCGTACTGCCAGGCGGCCTGAACCTGCGCCGCAAAGCACCCGACTACTACTTCAAGGCCACAGGGTCGAGCAGCAGTTTGCAAAGTCGCGGACTGGTCTTTGCCTACGCGCTGGCCGTGAGCGAGGAGAATGCTGGCGGCGGCAAAATCGTCACGGCTCCCACGTGTGGTTCGAGCGGCGTAGTCCCCGCCGTGCTCTACCACCTGGCCCACACCCGCAAGTTTCCGCGCCAGCGCATCTTGCACGCTCTGGCCGTAGCGGGTCTCATAGGGAACGTGGCGAAGAGCCTGGCCAGCATCAGCGGAGCGGAATGCGGTTGTCAGGCCGAAGTGGGCGTGGCCTGCGCTATGGCGGCAGGAGCTGCCAACTACCTCTTCGGCGGCTCGTTGGAGGCCACGGAATACGCTGCCGAAATGGGTCTTGAGCACCACCTCGGCATGACCTGCGACCCCGTTTGCGGCCTCGTGCAAATTCCCTGCATCGAGCGCAACGCCCATGCCGCCGCTCGTGCCCTCGATGCCAACATCTACAGCGTCTTTGCCGAAGGCCAGCATCGGGTCAGTTACGACGGTTGCGTGCTCGTCATGCGCGAAACGGGGCACGACATACCCTCCGTCTATCGCGAAACGGCGCAAGGCGGCTTAGCTAAGGGTTACGAAATCATCCGCCAACGCCGCTTACAAGCGGGACGTAAGAAAGACAAATAACCCCCTCAAGGCTCGAACAATAGGGGTGTTCTATTTCAACTTTCGAAAGTTGTAATACGGGTGGAATAAATGGTGCGCGAAGCGTACCACACCTTGCTTAACCGCGTACCGCGAGGAGCGCAGCGACGAGTGGTGCGCGGAACACAAGCGCTGGGATAGCAGTGCGCGAAGCGTTCTGCACGTTACAAGTCTTCTTTTATCTGCCCGTCACCTTCCGCGCATTCCTCTTCGCTTTGCTCATCGGAATACGCGGTTACGCATAGTGTGGTGCGCGCTGCGCACCATCGCAGCATGAACTTCCGAAAGTTGAATTACCTAATTTATAGAACACCCCTATAAACGTGTTTTCAAGTTCGAGCCTCTTCTTATGTCCGCGGTCTTTTCCTTACAGAGGAAAGAAACTTGGAGGTTCCTTTTTCCATGTCCCATCATGCGCTGCCATTATTGTGGCGTATAGGGGAGGGCTGGCCACATAGAACTTGCCAAAACAAAGCCTCCTATTCCCCTTTCCTCCTTAGAAAAAACTCTTCGCCTTCATCGCTTTCCCGAGTAGTTCCAACAGCCGTCCCCCTCTTCAGCGTTAAAAGAAAATAAAATGTACGCACGCGCGCGAAAAAAGTGCGCGTGTATTCGTATGAACGCAAAGAAATTCGTAATTTTGCGTGCTTTTTCGTGGCCATGAGCCACTATGACGATAAGAAACAACACAAATCAAAGGAATGATAGACCAAGACAGAATTATCAAGGTGGACATTGAGAAGGAGATGAAGACCTCCTACATCGACTACTCTATGTCCGTCATCGTGAGCCGCGCCCTGCCCGACGTGCGCGACGGTTTCAAACCCGTACAACGCCGCATCCTCTACGGTATGGACAACTTGGGCAACACCCACGACAAGCCCTACAAGAAGTCGGCCCGCACCGTGGGCGATGTGCTGGGTAAATACCACCCCCATGGCGACAGCAGCGTTTACGGTGCCCTCTGCCGCATGGCGCAAGACTGGAACCTGCGCTACACCCTGGTGGACGGACAAGGCAACTTCGGCTCCGTCGATGGCGACAGCCCTGCTGCCATGCGTTACACCGAGGCACGCCTCTCGCTGTTGGGCGAAATGATGATGCAGGACCTGGACAAGGAAACCGTCGACATGGTCAACAACTTCGACGATTCGCTGAAAGAGCCAGCCGTGCTGCCCACGCGCATCCCCAACTTCCTTGTCAATGGTGCCACGGGTATTGCCGTCGGTATGGCCACGAACGTGCCAACGCACAACTTGGGCGAGGTCATTGATGGTGCTGTGGCCTACATTGACAACCCCGACATCGACACCGACGGTCTGATGCAATACATCAAAGCTCCCGACTTCCCCACGGGTGGCTACATCATGGGCTTACAAGGCGTGCGCACGGCCTACGAAACGGGCCGCGGACGCATCATCGTACGCGCTAAAACCGACATCGAAAACGGACCTACGCACGATACCATCGTTGTCAGCGAAATACCTTACGGCGTCAACAAGGCCGAACTTATTCGAAACATTGCCTCGCTCGTTAGCGAGAAGAAGATAGACGGCATCAGCAACGTCAACGACGAAAGCGACCGCGAAGGTATGCGCATCGTGGTGGACGTGAAGCGCGACGCCAACGCCAACGTCGTCCTGAACAAGCTCTTCAAGATGACGGCCCTGCAAAGTTCCTTTGCCGTCAACTGCGTGGGCCTCGTACACGGACGCCCCAAGACGCTGACGCTGAAAGACTGCATACAAGTCTTCGTGGAGCACCGCCACGATGTCGTCATTCGCCGCACGCAATTCGAACTGCGCAAAGCGCAAGAGCGTGCCCACATTCTGGAAGGCCTCATCATTGCCTCGGACAACATCGACGAGGTAGTTCGCCTCATCCGCGCCAGCAAGACACCCGCCGAAGCCCAGCAGGCTCTGATGAACCGCTTCGAACTCGACGAGGTGCAGGCGAAGGCCATCGTCGAAATGCGCTTGGCACAGCTCACGGGTCTGCAGCAGGAGAAGCTGCACCAAGAGTATGAAGAGCTCGAGCGCAAGATTGACTACTACAACCTCATCCTCTCCGACCCCGAAGAGTGCAAGAAGGTGATGAAGGACGAACTCATCGAAGTGAAAGAGAAGTACGGCGACGAACGCCGCACCGAAATCACGCTCAGTGCCGAAGAGTTCAATCCCGAGGACTTCTATGCCAACGACGAAGTGGTCATCACTATCAGCCACCTGGGCTACATCAAGCGCACGCCGCTGGCCGAATTCCGCCAGCAAGCGCGCGGCGGCGTAGGCAGCAAGGGCGGCACCACGCGCGACCAAGACTTCATCGAATACATCTACATGGCGAAGATGCACGACACGATGCTCTTCTTCACCGCCCGCGGTCGTTGCTACTGGCTTCGCGTCTATGAAATTCCCGAAGGCGCGAAGAACGGCAAGGGGCGCGCCATTCAGAACATGCTCAACATCGACAGTGGCGACAGCGTGAACGCCTGCCTCTATATCAAGAAGCTCAACGACATAGAGTTTGTCAGCAGCCACTACGTCGTCTTCTGCACACGTCAGGGTCTTGTGAAGAAAACCTGTCTGAAAGACTATTCGCGCCCCCGCAGCAATGGCATCAACGCCATCAACATTCGCGAGGACGACCGCGTGGTAAGCGTAGAACTCACCAATGGCACGGACGAAATCGTCATTGCCAATCGCGGTGGACGCGCCATTCGCTTCAACGAGACGGTGGTTCGCGCCATGGGTCGTACGGCCACTGGCGTTCGCGGTATTCGCCTCGACGAAGGCGACGACGAAGTCATCGGCATGGTCTGCGTCAACAATCCCGAAGCAGAAACCATCCTCGTCGTTTCCGAAAACGGCTACGGCAAGAAGAGCGCTATTGAGGACTACCGCATCACCAACCGTGGCGGCAAGGGCGTGCGCACGCTCAACGTGACGGAAAAGACAGGGCCCGTGGCTGCCATCAAGTGTGTCACCGACCAGGACGACCTCATGATTATCAACAAGAGCGGCACCGCCCTGCGCCTCAAAACGTCCACCATTCGCACCACGGGACGCGCCACGCAAGGCGTGAAACTCATCGACCTCGCCAAACGCGGCGACACCATCAGCAGTGTCTGCAAAGTGCCCACCGCCGAGGAAGAGCCCGAAACGCCCGAAACGAATGAAGTGGCCAATGCCCCCGAAGCTACAGCGAATGATGCACAACAATAAATAGCTCCTTTTTAATTTTTAAGACAACCATAGTCTAAAGCAGTAAGGAGTGCAGACGAAAACAATGCCTCCGCTACGCTCTGCAAGCAAAGAAAACCAACTAACTAACAACACCAATACAATGAAAAAGCTCCTCACAGCCATCGTCCTGATGGCCGCTGGACTCTCTGCCACAGCGCAGAACTCCGCTATCGACAAGGCAAACCGCGCCCTCGAAAAGAGCGACTGGAAAGGTGCCCTCGCCATTCTGAAAGCCGCTGAGGAAAACCCAAAGACCACGAAGCTGGCCGACCTCTACAGCAAGATAGGTGCCTGCAACTACGCCATTGCCTACACCGAGCTGATGAAGGCTGCACAAAACCAGCCCTTCGACACGCTGACCTACTGCACAGCCATCGACCAAGCATCCGAATACTTCGGTAAGAGCGAAAACGAAGTGGCCAACCCCACCACCAAGGCTAAAGCCGACCCCGAAACGCCAAAGTCGAACCACGAGAACATGATGAACCTCATTATGTACTACTTCTACGCTGGCGACTTCCTCAACCGTAGCGGACGCACGGACATGGCAGCGCAATACTTCGAGAGGTTCATCGACATGCCGCGCAACCCCATCTTCTCCGACTTTGAGCGCGACTCCGTCTATCAGGCCAAAGAAGCCGTCTTCGCTCAGGCTGCCTACAACGCCACCTACCTGCGCTATACCGAAAAGGACTGGGCTGGCGTTTTGAAGCACGCCGACATGGCACTGAAAAACCCGCAGTTCGCCCACGACATCTACGTGATGAAGATTTCGGCCATCGACCAGACCCTTGGCGACGAAAGTGCCGAATACGAAGCCACCATCAAGGCCGCCTTTGCTGCTACGGGCGACGAGAAATACCTCAACGAGCTCATCCGCCTGGCCATGCACAAGACGAAGAACGCCGACGGCACGCAAAACAAAGAGCAAGCCGTGGCTATGGCCGACAAACTCATTGCCGAATACCCTGGCAACAAGATGACCTACTTCATGAAGGGCACGATGCTCCTTGACCAACCGCCCTACGACTACGAAGGTGCACGCGCCTGCTTCACCAAGGCCCTTGAAATAGACCCCAACTACCTCGAAGCCAACGCCTCCCTTGGCAACAGCTACTTCAACGAGCTGCAAGACCGCATCAACTCGGGCGAAATCGTTATCCCCAGCGGACAAGGCGACGACGTAGTGAAGGCCAAAAACAAAGTGATGCGCGAACAGGTTTATCCCTTCTACAACAAGTGCATCCCCTACTACGAGAAGTGCCGCGAACTGGCTCCCGACGAACCCGCCAAATGGATTGAGGGCCTCTTCCGCTCCTACTTTGAAATGCGCATGTTCGAGAAGGCTAAAGACCTCATCGTAGCCTACGGCACCTACGCTCCGCAGTTCAAGTTCGAAATGAACGTGCTGGGACAAGACAACCTCTATCCCGAACTGAAGCAAATGTTCCCCGAAGCCTATCAGTAGGGAGCAGGTCAAACAACTCTATCACACCACCGCAGGCGGGGTCATGGTCTCTACAACCACCCCTCGCCTGCCGTTTTGTAAAAAACCAACACGCCTATCGTGACAAGAATTAAAAGAACCCCCACCATCCTCCTTGCGCTGCTCCTGCTGCTCCCAGTAACGGCAGGAGCGCAAAAAGCGTTTCGCGACATTCGCGCCCAGCTCAAAGCCAAGAAGTCGGCTGATGCGCTGAGTGCTGTGCAGAAACTTGAAAAAGACAGCACGTTGCGCCTCGATCCACGCCTCTACGACTTTGGCGTACAGGCCTACGTGCAACAGAACGAAGCCGAGAACGAAAAAATCTATTTGCAACAAAAAGCCGACACCGCCAAACTCTTCCAGACGGCCCTCGGCATCTACCGCTACATCCTGCGCTGCGATACGGCCGAGACCTACGTGCTCGAGACGAAGCACAAGCAACGCAAGTTTCGCAAGCCCCACGCCCTCTTAGTACATACCTATTATAATAACCTCTGCGCTGGCGGACGTTGGTACTATGCTAAGCGCGACTACAAGCAGGCCCTGCAATACCTCCTGCCCGTGCTTGACGTGCCTTACCACCCCGTTTGGACAGCTACGAAGAATGCTCCCGCCCCCGAACGCTACACGGAAAGTGCCGTGCTGGCCGTGCGCAGTGCTTTCCTCACGGGCGACACCGCCACCGTCGTACGCTTTGCCGCCGAAGCCCTTAAAGACACCTCTGCTGCCCGTCGTCTCATCCTCGAAAACGTGGCGCAAACGGCCAAGCTACGGGGCGACACCATTGCCTGGCTGGCCTACCTCGAAGAAGGCTTGGAGCAATACCCCGAAGTGCCCTACTTCTTCACCGACTTCACCGACTACTACACGCGCCGCGAAGACTACGCCGCCAGCCTGCGCCTGGCCGACCGCATGCTCCGCACCGATAGCGTCAACTTCCTCTTTCTCACGGCCAAAAGCCTGGCCCTCATCAACCTCGGACGCGACCGCGAAGCTATCGAGGCTGCCAAGCTGTGCCTCCTGGCCGACTCTACCAATGCCGATACATATTATTATATAGGGGCCAGCTACTGCAACCTTGCCTCCTCCGTAGGTATTCCGTCGAACTTCAACTCGCCCGACTATAAGAAGGCAATCACTGAACGGCGCAACTACTACCTCCTGGCCCGTCCCTACCTTGAACGCTATCGCGAACTGCAACCCGACGAACGCCGACGCTGGGCACCCCTGCTCTACAGCATCTACCTTGCTCTCAACCAAGGACCGCAGTTTGAAGAGATACAGCACATTATGAAAGAAATCTACGCCAAATAGTCCCCCTCTCTCATACGATGAACAACCTATCCGCCAACCCCCTCATAGCACCTGCCAACACACCCTTCGGTGCCTTTCCCTTCCCCAACATCACACCCGCCCACATTGAAGAGGCGTGCATAGAAGGGATGCGGCGCGAAAACGAAGAGATAGAGCGCATTGCCACGAACCCCGAACCTCCCACTTTCGAAAACACCATCGCAGCGCTTGAGTGTTGTGGCGAACTGCTCGAACGGGCCACCTCTGTGCTCTACAACCTCAGCAGTGCCGAAACGTGCGACGAACTTGACGACGTGGCTACGCGCCTCTCGCCCAAGCTCTCGGCCCATAGTACGGCCATTATGCACAACGCCGCCCTCTTCCAGCGCGTCAAGACCGTGCGCGAGCAAGCCACCAACCTCGACGAAGAGGCCGCCATGCTCCTCGATAAGACCTACGAGGGCTTTGAACGCTGCGGTGCCACGCTCAACGGCGAAGGTAAGAAACGCTTTGAGATGCTCTCCGCTCAATTAGCCGAAGCCACGCTGACCTTCTCGCAAAACCACTTGCGCGAAACGAATGCCTACGAGCTTCACTTGACGGACAATCGTCGCCTTTCAGGTCTGCCCCAAACGCAGCTCGATGCTGCCGCTGCCGAAGCGAAGGGGCGCGGAAAAGAGGGCTACGTCTTCACGCTGAAAGGGCCGAGCTATGCCCCCTTTATGACCTACGCCGACGACCGCGAACTGCGCCATGAACTCTTCATGGCCTACAACACGCAGTGCACGCGACCCGACAACAGCTGCAACTTTCCCCTCGTTGAGCGCATCGTCAATCTGCGCCGCGAACTGGCTCAGCTCCTTGGCTACGACACCTATGCACAGTATGCCCTGCGCCGCCGCATGGCTGGTCAGCCCGAGAAAGTCTATGCCCTGCTCAACGACCTCATCGCTCACTACGAAAAACCAGCGCGTCGTGAGCTGGACGACATTACGGCAATAGCGCGCGAAACAGAAGGCGCGACCTTCCAACTCCAGCCGTGGGACTTCAGCTACTACGCCCACAAACTGCGTCTGCGCCGCTACGACCTTGATGCTGAAATGCTACGCCCCTACTTCCCTCTGGAACAGGTGCGCCAAGGCGTGTTCGCCTTGGCCACGCGCCTCTATGGCCTAACGTTCCAACGCAGGGAAGACATCCCCGTCTATCATCCCGACGTAGAAGCCTACGAGGTGAAGGATGCCGACGGCGCGATGCTGGCCTTGCTCTACCTCGACTTCTTCCCGCGCCAGGGCAAGCAGAGCGGGGCGTGGATGACGAACTACAAGGAGCAATGGTTTGAAATCGACGGAACGGACAGCCGCCCGCATGTTTCCGTAGTGACGAACTTCACAAAACCCACCGACGAACGCCCTTCTTTGCTCACGCATGGTGAGGTGCAAACCTTCCTCCACGAGTTTGGCCACGCCCTCCACGGCATGCTCTCGCGCTGTCGATACCGCAGCATTAGCGGCACAAACGTGTGGTGGGACTTCGTAGAACTGCCCTCGCAACTCATGGAGAACTACGCGCTCGAACCTGACTTCCTGCGCACCTTTGCCCGTCACTACCAAACGGGCGAAGTCATCCCCAACGAACTCATCCGCAAACTGCGCGACAGTCGCCACTACGGCGCGGCCTACGCCTGCATGCGCCAAGTGAGTTTCGGCCTGCTCGACATGGCCTACTACGATCGCCGCGACCCACTGCCCAATCAGGACATCCCCGCCTTCGAACGCCAAGCATGGCAACGCGCGCGCTTGCTGCCCGAGGTGGACGGCACGTGCATGACGGTGCAGTTTGGCCATATCATGAGTGGCGGCTATGCCGCTGGCTACTACAGCTACAAATGGGCCGAAGTGCTCGATGCCGATGCCTTCGACTGCTTCCGCCAAGAAGGCATCTTCAATCCTCATACCGCCGCCCGCCTGCGCCGTTGCATCCTCGAGCGCGGCGGCTCGCGCCATCCAGCCCAGCTCTACCACGACTTCCGTGGCGCAGAACCCACGTTGCAAGCCCTGCTGCGGCGCGATGGTCTTTTGCCCGACGAGGGGCAGAACGAAACTTCGCCCGCCGACAAAGCCACCGCCCTCGACCGCCGCTACCTGCGCATGGCCCGCATTTGGGCCGAAAACTCCTACTGCACACGCCGACAGGTGGGTGCCCTCATCGTTAAGGACAAAATGATTATCAGCGACGGCTACAACGGTACGCCCAGCGGTTTCGAAAACGTTTGCGAAGACGAGCAAGGACTTACGAAGCCCTATGTCCTCCATGCCGAAGCCAATGCCATCACGAAGATTGCGCGCTCGGGCAACAATAGCGACGGTGCTACGCTCTACGTCACCGACTCGCCCTGCATCGAATGCGCCAAACTCATCATTCAGGCAGGCATCCGCCGCGTGGTCTATGCCAAACAATACCGCCTCACCGAAGGCGTCGACCTCCTGCGCCGCGCAGGCATCGAGATTGTCTATCTGCCCTAACAGGGACGCAGGCATCCCGCCTGCGGAAGTTGTCGGCATAGCCCCGTCCAGTATGTTGCGATAGTATCGCAACATACTCCCCGTTTTTTCCGTCCCACCACCCCGTCGCTACAAACAAAAATGCCTATCTTTGCAGGCAAAACTAAAACGCGCATACTCCCCTCTTCAACGCTATGACAAAACAACGCGAGTACTTCGTTCCTGTCTTCGTTGCCCTCGGTGTCGTATTAGGCATCCTCATCGGTAGCTTTTTCGGCTCCCGCACTGCGGGCGGACGCGTCAGGGTGACGAAGTCGTCGAGCAACAAGATTGACGACCTCTTCCACCTCATCGACGACCAATACGTTGATACCGTGAACATCAGCGATCTCGTGGAACGCTCAATGCCACAAATACTGAAACAGCTCGACCCCCACTCCACCTACATCAGTGCTGCCGATGCCGCCGCCTCGATGCAAGACCTCAAGGGCAGCTTCTTCGGCATAGGCGTGCAGTTCACCATTGTTGACGACACCGTGCGCATCATCCGCATCATCAAGGGCGGACCTTCTGAGCAAACGGCCTTGCGCCCTGGCGACCGCATTGTCAGCGTGGACGGACAGCCCTACACGGGCAAGGAGGTGACAAACGAAGAAACCCTGCGCCGCCTTAAGGGAGAGGAAAAGACGCAAGTGACCGTGGGCGTGCTGCACAGCGGAGCACGTATGCCCGAAAACATCACCATTACGCGCGGCGCGGTGAAAGTCAACAGCGTCACCGCCGCCTACCTCGCCTCCGACAGCATTGGCTACATACGCCTTAGCACCTTCGGCGACAACACAAAGGCCGAGTTCGATGCAGCCCTTGCCAAGCTCAACTTCGAAGGTTTCAACAGCCTCATCATCGACCTTCGCGGCAACCTTGGCGGCTATATGGAACCCGCCGTGATGATTGCCAACGAATTCCTCGCGCGCGGCGACCTCATCGTCTATACCGAGGGGCGCAAATCACCCCGACAGGACTATCGGGCCGACGGGCGCGGTAGCTATCAAAACCTGCCGCTCGTCCTGCTCGTGGACGAAACGTCGGCCTCGGCCAGCGAAATCCTCGCCGGTGCTATACAGGACAACGACCGAGGCACCATCGTGGGACGCCGTAGCTTCGGCAAAGGCCTCGTGCAAGTGCCCGTGCAGTTTGACGATGGTTCCATGCTTCGCCTGACAAAAGCGCGCTACTACACACCCTCGGGCCGCTGCGTGCAGAAGCCCTACACGCCAGGGCAGGAGGACGAATATGAGGCCGACCTCATCCTGCGCGCCTCCACGGGCGAGTACTACAACGCCGACAGCATCAAGGCTACGGGCGAGAAATACAAAACAGCACTCGGCCGAACCGTCTATGGCGGAGGCGGCATCACGCCCGACGTCTTCATTGCGCAAGACACGGCGGGCATGACCTCCTACTTCAAAGAGGCCTACATGCGCGGACTGATTGCGCAATACGGCTACCGTTTTGCCGACAACAACCGCCAGCAACTCACGTCGATGAACAACATCGACCAGATAGCGGCTTTTGTCAACAGTAGTCATCTGCTGGATGACTTTGCCAACTTCGCCGAAGCGGGCGGACTGAAACGACGCAACCTCTTGCTGCAACAGAGCGGCTTGCTCTTCCGCGAATTCATCACAACGCGCGTCATCGACGACATCCTCGACGAAGAGGCGGGCATACGCTACGCCAACCGCACCGACCACTGCGTGCTCAACGCCATCGACATCCTCCGTCGCCATGCCTCGCGCCCACTGCCCCCTGGTAGCGTGCGCAAGGATATCATCGCTTGGAGTGCCACAGGCCCCACGGCTCTGCGCCTGCACGGCGCACACATCAGCCTGCTGCCGCCCTCGCTGTCGCCTATCACGGTCAACCTGCTCTACGCAATATGCCCAACGCAGACAAAGCGCAACTCCGCGCGCAAATACGAAGCCTAAAGTGCTTGTTCCCCGCCCACGAAAAGGCGGCAGAAGAGGCCGCGCTATGGGCCCGACTGCGTGCCCGCACCGACTTTCAGCGCGCCCGCACCGTGTTGCTCTATTGCGCCCTGCCCGACGAACCCGACACGCGCCCGTTGCTTCGCGAATACGTCGAGGCGAAAGCACTCTTCTTGCCCGTCGTGACGGGAGAAGGCACGATGGAACTGCGCCGCTATACGGGCGACGAGAGCTTACGCCAAGGGGCTTACGGCATCCTCGAACCCACGGGAGCACGCCTCGAAGACCTATCGCGCATCGACCTGGCCCTCATCCCAGGTGTGGCCTTCACGCCCAGCGGACAGCGCCTCGGACGCGGCGGCGGATACTACGACCGCCTGCTGGCTCACCCCGCCTGGCATGCCACCACCCTCGGCGTATGCTTCAGATTTCAGCGCCTCAACGCCCTACCCTGCACGACGCACGACATCCCCGTTAACGAACTACTATAGGGGGTGTTCTATAAATTAGGCTTGAATGATTTTTGAGCTGTTATGGTGCAGGTTTCGTATTAAGTTTGCAGCCGCGTAGCGAGCTACGTGGCAAGAAGTTAATTCGAAAGATACACATAAGAGCACAAAAAGCATCAAGTCTAATCGTATAGCGAATTTCCTAATTTATAGAACACCCCTATAACAAGATTGTTGATATGAAACGCATATTATCCATACTATTCCTCTTCACCACGCTACTGACGGCAACGGCCATTCCGCCTATCACCGACTACCTCCCTATGCGCCAAAGCGACGGCAGCTCCCTCTTGGTGCGCCGTTACGGACAGTGGCGCACGGAGTTCTACACCACGCGCGACGGCCTCGTCCTCGTTCGCAGTCAGCTTAAGGGCGACCTCTGCTATGCTCGTCTCCATGGCGGACAGCTCGTCAGCAGCGAAGTGGTGGCCCACGAAGCTCCCGCGCGCAGCGAAGCCGAAAAAGCGCATATTGCCGCTGGCACCGTCAGCCTCTCCCAGGCCCTTGCCACCATCAAGCCCCTGCGTCTGCACAAAGCGGGCGAGCGCCGCACCATCGTGGCTTCTACCGACGACGGACTGGGCAAGTATGGCACCAGCGGCGAAGGGGCCGTGAAGAGCTTGGGCGACGTCATCATACCCGTCATCATGACCGAGTTCAGCGACAAGAAGTTCAATGAAGCCACTACCATTGAGAAGATGGAACGCTTCTACAACGAAGAAGGCTATGCCGACGAGAGCGGCTGCGTAGGCAGCGTGCGCGACTACTTCATAGCCCAAAGCGGCGGCATGTTCCGACCCACGTTCCAAGTTGTGGCGAAAGTGAAGCTGTCGAAAACCGTGGCCCACTATGGCTCCAACGACAACCAGCGCGGCTTCATCGAAGTGGTGAACGATGCCATGAACGCTGCCACGAAGCAGGGCGTGGTATGGAAAGACTACATCCAGCAAGGCAACGGCATCCCACTCGTCTCCGTCCTCTACGCGGGAGAAGGCGAAGCTACGGGCGGCGGCGAAGACACGCTGTGGCCCTGCGAGGCTGACGTCAACACCACCATGGCGGGCGTGCGCGTCAACTCTATCTTCATCGGCAATGAGCTCTATCACGACAATACGCTCATGGGTATGGGTGTCTTCTGCCATGAGTTTGGCCACGCCCTCGGCCTGCCCGACTTCTATTGCACCAACTACGGACACAATGCTGTTACGATGGGACAATGGAGCATTATGTGCAGCGGCTGCTACCTGCCCGACAACCACGCCCGCGCGCCCATCGGCTATACGGCCTACGAGCGCAGCTACCTCGGCTGGCAAGACATCGTTGAACTCCCTGGGGCCGACGCCGTCACGCTCTATCCCTTCGGCTCTGAAGATGGGCCTAACGCCATGCTCCTGCGCAACGACGACGACGAGCGCGAATACTTCATCCTCGAACAGCGACAGCCCGGCACGTGGTATCCCGACAAATTCGGCAACGGCCTCTTCGTCACCCACGTCACCTACGACCGCAACAGCTGGTACTACAACATACTCAACAACACGCAGGATGCCCTGCGCATGACCTACCTCTCGGCCACGGGCACACGCGCTGGCGGCAACGCTGCCGAACTCTTCCCCGGTGCCAACAACACAAAGCAAACGCTCTCGCGCACCAGCAACCCCGCCCTGCGCCTCTTCGACGGCACAACGCTCGACAAGCCCGTCTTCAAGATAACACGCAACAGCGACAAGACCATCTCGCTGAACTACCTGCAAGAAGAAATCAGCCGACACGAGCCTGGCGAACTCCTCGAGCGCGACGGCCTCACCTACGTCTTCGCCACGCGTAGCAACGTGGAGGTGGCTGCGCCCCAAGCGGGTAAGTACAGCGGCAACATCATCGTGCCGTCTTCCTTCACCGAAGACATCCACACCTTCAAGGTGACAGGCATTGCCGCCGATGCCTTTGCCAACTGTCCCGACCTGGCGAGCGTCAGCCTCCCCGCCAGCATCAAGAGTGTGGCCGATGGTGCCTTCGCGGGCAGCCCGAAGCTGAAAAGCATCAACGTAGCGGAGGACAACGCCCACTACCTCTCTCTCGGCGGGGCACTCTTCTCCAACTCACTCATGGTGACCAACCCCGAAGAAGCAGCTAAGGAAGTGGAAGGCATCAGCCTCTTCGACTTCCAGAAAAACCCGTGGATGCTCGAGGCGGCTACCAACCGTCTGAAGTTCGACGCGGGCGTTGTCGAGATGGACATCATCGAAGACGACATCACCATGACGTGCACCGCCACCGACGAGAGCGGAAAGGTCCTCGTCTATATGCTGAAAACGGGCGACGACACCTTCGAATTCAACGTGCGCAAGGGCGGAAGCATTACCCTCGCCACGCCCGAGAACGTGCGCCTGACTTCACTCATGTTCACCTCTCCCTCGCTCAACCTGACGCCCTCCGTGGGAACGCTGACGGGCGCAACGTGGGAGGGCTCTTCGCACCAACTCACGCTGACGGCCACGGCCAACACGCGCATCACCTACATCGCTGCGCAAACCTACACGCACCCAGCCTACCCCTTGGCCGAACTCTACAGCTATCCTGCGGGGCTCACCGCCTCGGCCTACACCGTGCCTGCCGGCATTGCCCGCATTGCGCCGCGTGCCTTCGAGGGCACCACGCTGACCAGCCTCACGCTCTCCGACTCGCTCAAGACGTTAGGCGCTAATGCCCTCAACATTCCCACGCTCACCTCGCTGACAGCGCGTAGCACCACGCCAGCGGCCTGCAAAGGCGACCCCTTCACGCTCATCAATAAGACGGCGTGCCGGCTCGTTGTCCCCACGGGTTCCGAAGCCGCCTACCGCGCCGCAGCCTACTGGCAGCAGTTCTTCGACCCAACGGCCATCAACACCCCCACCGTCGGCACGGCGCAAGCCAGCTCCTCCTGCTACGACCTCTATGGCCGACGCATCGCCCGCCCCGCACGCGGCATCTACCTGACGAACGGTAAGAAGGTCTTAAACGTGAAACATTAAACAAGAAACATTAAACATTGCCCGCCGCGCTAAATTCTGTATGTTGCGCCCGCAACGCAACATACCTCAACCGCAACTAAGTTCAGTATGTTGCGTTGTCAACGCAACATACCTCAACCGCATAAACTAACGAGCCAAACCAACAAACTAACATGAAAGAAACAATCCTTGCTATCTCGGGCCGCCCTGGCCTCTTCCGCCTTGTGGGTCAAGGCAACCGCAACCTCATCGTAGAGACACTTGATGCAGAGCGCAAGCGCATGCCTGCTGGCCAGCGCGACCGCGTTACCTCGCTGGGCGACGTATCGATGTACTCCGACGACGACGACGTACCCTTGATGCAGGTCTTCCAAAACCTCTTCGATGCCCTCGAAGGCAAAGCCGTTGACCTGAAGCTGAAAACCGCCACGAACGACCAACTCAGCGAAGTGATGGCCAAAGCACTGCCCAACTACGACCGCGACCGCGTGCACTATAGCGACATCCGAAAGCTCATTCAGTGGTACAACATCTTGGTGCGCGAAGGCCTCACCGACTTCGTAAGCAAAGACGAAGAATCCAAAGAAGAAAAGCAATAAGCCCCCCTGGGAGCGCGGGCGCCCCCGCCCGCACCCCAACATCGGCGCAGCCTCTTAACTGGGAGCGCGGGCGCCCCCGCCCGCACCCCATCGTCGGCGTAGCTCCTTAACTGGGAGCGCGGGCGTCTCGCCTGCACACCCCAACATCGGCGTAGCCCCTTAACTGGGAGCGCGGGCGTCTCGCCTGCACACCCCAACATCGGCGCAGCCTGCCCCTCACCAATTACAAGTAACTCCCTAATCCCCCTCCCCGCCGTGCACTACCTCCTCATCGATGCCGCTTATGCCGACCGCGTCTGTTTCGACCTCACCGTCCACTTCGAGCGCACGTTAGGGCGCCGCGTACCAAAAGCCGACTTAGCGCGCTGGTTAGAGTGCGTGGCCTTAGACGGTGGCGTTCGTGCGCCGCAGGACGAAGCGGCTGCGGACAACGCTGTGTGCGCCGTCTTTCTGCATAACGAAGAAGCCGAAGGCCTGAAGAACTTCGCCCCCGCCCATTTCGCCAACGAGATAGACGGGAAAGCGTTCCGCAGCACCCTCGGCGAGTTTACGATGCAATGCGCCTCATCGGCAGGCTTTGCTTCGGCAGCCGACTTCTACTGTCAAAGCCTCGAAGCCATAGGCCAGATGAAAGACGTAGAGAGCATCACGCTCGTGCCCGATGCCGAAACCTACGCTGATGCCGTGCGCACAGCCGTTGGTAAGCTCGCTGTGCGCGAGGCGACGGTGCTCGCCCTGCAACCGCTCATGGGTTGCCCGTGTCGGTTCGAACAATTGGGCTACAGCTTCCTCGCCGCCCTCGGCATCAGCAGCGACGAACTGGCGAGGCAATAGATGGGCTGACTGTAGTCCGCCTGCGCCCCCGCACCTCCGTCCCGCCGCATACAGCACGCTAACCACCACGCCGCCAAACATTTGCGGCAAGCCCCCAACCTTTTCTGGAAAGCCCCGAAGTTTTCCCCTCAATTTTTGAAGTTATAAATCTCGGCGGGAAATGTATATTTCTCGGCGGGAAATGTACATAATCTCGGCGGCAAATGTACATTTCCCGCCGAGATTTATAACTTCGTGGCCTGCCAGCAAAATTTGGTGAGGCGAGGAGAAAAAATGAGCGCCTTGCAGGGATGTTTGCAAGGCGCTTAGCGTATGCTGATATGTTAGGGGCGAAGGCGGGAGGCCTTGGCGCGCCCAGCGGGTGCGGCGGTTTACATTCGCCGCTTACTTGCCGATGCTTTCTGTCAACACTTTCTTATATTCTACATACACTTTCTCGATGTCGAAAATCTCTTCGGCCATTTTGCGGCTATGCAGCGAGAAAGCTTCTTTCTCCTCAGCTGAAAGGGCTATGTAGCGGAAGCAAGCCTCGGCCAGGGCCTTGCCGTCGCGCTTAGGTACGAGGAAACCGTTCTTACCTTCCTCCACCGTTTCGCGGCAACCGGGGATGTCGGTTGTGATGACGGGTTTACCCATTGAGAGTGCTTCCATCAGCGCGCGGCTCATTCCCTCGTGGTAGCTGGGCAGTACGACGACGGTGCCACGCTTACCCTCTTCGGCTTGTATGTTGTCGGTTGTGCCGAGGTACTCCACGGCTCCGCTGTCAACGTCTTCGTAGATGCGGTCGAGAGGTATGTTAAGCGGATAGGAGGGGTCAACCGTTCCGAGGAGTTGGAAATGCACTTCCGGGTGCTTGGCGCGGACGATGCGTGCGGCTTCTACAAACTCGTAGTATCCTTTGTCGGCCAGCATGCGTCCTACGAGCAGGAAGCGCGGCGGCTCGCCGGCATTGGGCATAAAAGGATAAGCCTTCAAGTCAACGCCCTCGCCGCCGTGCAGCCAGATGGTGCGGTCGGGCAGGCAGATACCGTTGGAAAGCAAGAAGTTGTAGTTGTCTTCCGAGAGGGTGAACACCTTCGTAGCGTGGCGGATGGCTTTCTTGTAGAGGTAAGCCGCCACGTGCTTCGAGAAGCCGCCCTCGCTGAAAGCGTAGCCCAACCCCGCTATAAGCGAAGTGCAGGGAATGCCTAACGAGGAAGCGGCCACGGTGCCGTAGATGTTTGGCTTGATGGTGTAGTGGAAGATATAGTCGGGACGCTCCTTGCGATAGATTTTCAGCAGGGTGCGAAAGTAAGCAAAGTCGTGAAAGGGGTTCGTGCCGCACCTGTCCATCTTGACGGGAATGAAACGAACGCCCTCGGGCAGGTAGTTAATGGTCTTGCCATACTCGCCCTCTTTCGGAGCAACGAGAACAACGCGATAACCTTCGTCGCGCAGACGGCGAATGATAAAACCGCGGAAATTAACTACAGACCATAGCAGGTTGTCAACGAATAGTATTTTTTTTCCCATTGGGTAGGCGGGTGTTGAGCGGTATCGGGTTTAAGGATATGTCCTGCCACGACGGGTTTTCCCGCGCAGGAGGCTCGTTATACTTTTAATAACGGCGCTAATGGCCTTTTATTGTTTCCTGGTAGAACTTTATGTAGTTTTCTGCTGTCCTTTCGATACCGAATTGCGCCGCTCGCTCTTGGCAATAGGCTTCGAGTTGGCGGCGTTTGGCGAAATTGCCGCGCAAAAGTAGTACTTTTTTTGCTAACTCCCGCTCGTTTGACGCAGAAAATAGCAAATCTTCGCTTCCTACGACTTCGCGAAGTCCTGGCACGTTGCTTGCGAGGACGACTTTACCCGCTGCCATGGCCTCTGCGGCGGCCAGTCCGAACCCTTCCCAGTGGCTCGACATAACGGCAGCATCGCACAGCGTGAGCAGAGCGGGCACGTCGGTGCGCACACCGAGGAAGTGACACCTCCCGGCAACACCCAACTTCGCTGCCTGTTCACGGCACGCGGCCTCGCGCTCTCCGTCGCCGGCAAAGGCGGCGTGGACATCGGCGGGCAGCTCGGCCAAGGCGCGAATGACGGCATCTTGATCCTTTTGCTCGCGAAAGCGGGCCACTTGCAACAGCAGGAAAGCCTCGGCGGGCACGCTGGGTAGCACCTCGCTGCGTGCGACGGCGGGCAGCGAAGCGAAGCGGGCGGTGTTGATGCCGTTGCGAATGAGGCGCAGGGGCAGGCGACCCCGCGTGCGCTCCTGCATGAACTGCAAGGTGGGTTCGCTGATGCAGGCGGCGGCGGCGTAGCGACGATAGACGAGGCGGTCGGTCTGCGTGGTGAGCCAATAGCGCGCACGGGCGTTGAAGTTGTTGTGCTCGGTCGTAACGAGCAGGGCGCGGCTTCCCGCCAGCCGGTGGGCGGCAGCCGTCCAATACTGCGCGGGGAAGAGATGGACGTGGAGCACGTCGTAGCCTGCGATGAGCGGCCGCAGGCGCAGGATGCAGCGCGGGTCGTACTCACGCCCTACGCGGCAGCTCTTCACGCTGACGCCCCCCGCTTCGGCCTCGCGCCTGAGGGCGGTGTCGCCGTCGCGCAGGGTGAGGATGTCGGCCTCGTGACCCATGCGCCGCATCGTCACGGCCAGGTCAACGCATAGGCGCTCTGCGCCCGCACTGTCAAGGGAATTGATGATATGAAGTATTTTCATTGAAGCAACCATTTAAGAGGATAGTGCCTTGTACGAAGCCACTAAATGCTCCCCACTAAGGGCCTGAGCAGGAGTTTCATTGCAAGGTAGCTGCGCCGACTGTAGAGGCGGAAGCCGTCGAGGGGCGCGTGGAGGGCGCGCCAGAGGCGGTTGTGGTTTTCGTAGTCGAAGAAGCGCAGCATCAGCCGCTTTGCCTCGGCGGGCAGGTAGTCGGCATTGGCATCGTAGAAACTGCGCGTGGCCTCGTAGTGGCGGCGGTCGAGCACGGCAACGCCAGGGCGCATGAAGCGCGAAGCGCGCTCGGCCTTGGTGCGGTCGGTGTGGCCCGTCACGGCATGGCGGTGGCGGCGGTAGAGCATCAGCCGCTGCGGCACGTAGGTGAACTCGCCGAAGGCCGTAGCCGCCAACGTCAGGACGTGGTCGTGCATGGCCACCTTGGCGGGCGTGCGGCTAACGACGATGTCGCGCAGGGCGGCGTTGAAGAGGATGGCGCACCCCTGTATGCCGCCGTTGCAGAACAAGACGTCGCGCAACTCGCGCATGATGCAGAGCGATGCCCACCCCGAGATGTCGCACGTTTCGGGGTCATAGACGTAGGAGTTGCACCATACGGCCTGCGGCCTCGCGTTGTCGTGGCGCAGTATTTCGCTGTAGAGGCGTTCCAGCTTGGGTGCAAGCCATACGTCGTCGCCGTCGCAGCAGATGCAGAAGGGCGCCGTGCTGTGGCGTATGAGGTGCAGGAAGTTTTGCGCTGCACTGTGAAACTGCACGCCGTCGTCGAGCAGGCTGATGCGCGCGTCGTCGGCAGCCAGACGCCGCACGATGTCGAGCGTATGGTCAGTAGAACCGTCGTCGTGCACCAGCAGACGCCACTGCCCGTAGGTCTGCGCCTGCAGCGAGCGTATCTGCGTTTCTATGTAGCGTTCGCCGTTGTAGGTGGCGAGGAGGATGTCGATCATAAGGCCGTCAATGTTTTTTGCTTCTCTTTCTCCCCCTTTTCCCCTACTAAGAACGGGATGAGCAGCAGCACGCAGTACTGTATGGTCAGGCTGAGGTTTGAGAAGATGTTTTCCTGCACGAACTGCAGGATGAGGTTGCATACGAAGCAGGCGTAGAGGACGAAGTAGTAGTTGTCGCGCCGCTCGCCGCGCCGATAGATGAAGCCGAATACGAGACCGTAGATCACGGCAAAGACGAAGACGCCAGGCAGGCCGAAGTCGGTGTAGAAGGGATAGAGGATGGTGTAGGTGTTGGTGAGCTCGGGCACGCCGACGAACTTGAGGATGTTGTCGGCGGGGGCTATGTCGCTGCCCAAGGCGTGGGCCACGGCGTAGTAGAAGCGGAAGACATGCTCGCCCACGTGCGACGCGCTGAAGGCCTCGGCGTAATAGTCGAAGGCCACGCAGGGCGACATGGTGTAGGTCTCCAGCATGTCGAGCACGGAGAAGTTGTCTTGCTGGTCCTCCATCGAGCGCATGAACTGGAACCAGACGCTGAAGGCGAGGAAGGCGAGCGTGACGAGTCCCAGCGTGCGCAGCTTCACCTTCTTGCGCCGGTACTGCACATAGAGAACGACGATGACCATAATGAAGAACGTCGTCTTCGACATCGTCGTGAGGCCCGCCACGATGTTCAGCCCTACGGCTATCCAGCGAAACCACTTCTGCTCCACGTAGCCGTAGGCAAATATCAGCGTCATCAAGGAGAAAGGCACGAGGTAGGCCGCCAGACCAAACTCGGGCTTGTCGAAGTCGGCGTCAACGGCCGTCATGCGTATATAGAGGAACAAGTTGACCTCTCCGCGCTCTAAGCCGTAGCGCACCAGGGCATAGAGCATATAGGGCATGACGAGCAGCGAGATGACCATGTAGGCATTGATAACGGTGCGGTTGGGGCGCACGTCGTCGCCCAGGATGATATTGTCCGAAATCAAGCCGTGGCGTTCGGGCAAGAGGTAATACACCGCCCAGGCCGCGCTCAAGAAGCCCGTCACCCACAGCACCAGAGCCACGGGGAAGTCGTGGCGGATGGGATAGTAGTCGGGCTGGGCTATATAGTAGAGCAGCAGGATGCCCGCCCATACGCCCGGCACGAGGAAGAACGGCGAGAAGATGTCGCGCGAGTGATACCAGCCGAGGGCCGTCAGGCACACTACGATGAGGAAAGCGATGAAGAGCAGCATATAGAGATGTCAGTTAAGCCCCGCCCCGAAAGGGAGGGAGAGGGGGCAATCTGGAAGGAGTGAGGGTCTTGCTTAATGCTTAATGTTTAATGTTTCTTGAAACCACGAAAGACACAAAAGTAAGCAAATGAACACGAATACTTTTGCGCTTCAGCGGCTCTGCTCGGCTAATTGTTGCCGGCATTAGCCTTAATGTTTATTGTTTATTGTTTAATGTTTATTGTTCAGAGGGGGGGGGTGAGAGGGGCTGGCTTGTCAGCTCCCTATACATCGTGAAGAGGTGCGTTAGGATTTCGTCGTCGGTGGCGTTGGGGGGCAGACCGTAGGCGGCGAGGACGGCACGATCGTTGGCGGCGTGGGCGCGCCGCAGCTCGGGCGGCATCGTCAGCTCGTCGTAGAGGTCGGCCAGGGAGCTGTCGGAGTAGAGGGCGCGCGCGTCGAGGATGGCTTGCGCCGTGGCGGCGATGTCCCCTGGGAGCGCGGGCGCCTCGCCCGCATCCAACGTCATAGCTTTGGTCGGAACTTCACCGCTAACCTTCGCTGCTGACGCAGCGATTAGGGCGGGCGAGGCGCCCGCGCTCCCAGGAATGCCCGCGCTCCTATGGGGCCAGGGGAAGTTGTTATAGA
>ONHN01000045.1 GCA_900317635.1 uncultured Prevotellaceae bacterium
CCATCGGCGGCGAGGCCGTCACCATCCCCGCCGAATCGTTCTTCGACTGCACGGGCATCGAAACCCTCACCCTCGGCGAAAAGGTGCGCAACATCGGCACGTATGCCTTCGCAGGTTGCAAAAATGCAACGGCCATCACCATCCCCGAGGGCGTGACCATTGCCGAAAAGGGTGTTTTCCAATCCTGCGCCTCAGCCAAGACACTGAAGTTGCCCTCAACGCTGAAGGAGATACACGCAGACGCTTTTACGGGCATGAACTCCCTGCTGGAGCTCGTCATCCCTGCGAGTGTTGATACCATCGGCACAGGCGCGTTCAGTTATATGGCCGAACTCACCAAAGTGAACATCGAAGACAGTCCCAACCTCCTCAAGGTAGCCAATAGCCAAGACTACGGCGCCCACGGTATGTTCAGCTACGAGCACCAGCCCAAACTTGTTGAAGCTTACATCGGACGCGACTGGGTGATGGCAGGCAACGGTCTGTTCCGTGGCGATGCTTCCGTGAAAAAGCTCACCATCGGCGGCGAGGCCGTCACCATTCCCGCCGAATCGTTCTTCGACTGCACGGGCATCGAGACGCTCACCCTCGGCGCGAACGTGCGCAACATCGGCAAGAGTGCGTTCTCTGGCTGCAAGAGCGTACAAGCCATCACTATTCCCGAAGGCGTGACGACCATCGAAGAATGCACCTTCCAAGCCTGCGTTGCAGCCAAGACGCTGAAGCTGCCCGCCTCGCTCAAGCAAATCAACGCCTCCGCCTTCTCCGGCCTCAACGCGCTGACCGAGCTCGTCATCCCCGCCTCCGTCGACACCATCGGCACAGGCGCGTTCTGCAATATGAAGACGCTCAAGACGCTCAAGATTGAAGACAGCAAGACGACGCTGAAGTTCGCCAACGGGCAGGACTACGGTGGCGAGGGCATGTTCAGCTACGAGCACCTTCAGCTACGAGCACCAGCCAGCACTACAAGAGGTTTACATCGGGCGCAGCTGGACCGTCAAGGGCAACGGACTGTTCCGTGGCGACGGTTCCGTGAAGAAGCTCACCATCGCTGGCGAGGCCGTCACCATCCCCGCCGAGTCGTTCGCCGACTGCACGGGCATTGAGGCCCTCACCCTCGGCGCGAACGTGCGCAACATCGGCAAGAGCGCATTCTCTGGCTGCAAGAACGTACAAGCCATCACTATTCCCGAAGGCGTGACGACCATCGAAGAATGCACCTTCCAGGCCTGCGCTGCAGCCAAGACGCTGAAGCTGCCCGCCTCGCTCAAGCAAATCAACGCCTCCGCCTTCTCCGGCCTCGACGCCCTGACCGAGCTCGTCATCCCCGCCTCCGTCGACACCATCGGCACGGGGGCATTCTGCGATATGGGTGCACTGAAGACCCTCAAGATTGAAGACAGCCAATCGACGCTGAAGTTCGCCAACGGGCAGGACTACGGCGCACACGGCATGTTCAGCTACGAGCACCAGCCCGCCCTCGAAGAAGCCTATATCGGGCGCAGTTGGACCGTCAAGGGCAACGGCCTCTTCCGTGGACACACAGCCCTGACCAACCTTACCTTCGGCGCGAAGGTCGATAAAATCCCGGCCGAATCGTTCTACGACTGCACGGGTCTGGAAGAAATCCACGCGCGTCCTACCACACCGCCCGTCTGCACTGGCGGCAACGTGTTCAAGAACGTAAACAAATTAACCACCTACCTCTACGTACCCACCGCCAGCATTGACCTCTACAAGGAAGCCCTCGTTTGGAAGGACTTCTACGACAACATCAGGGGCGAAGACGTAGCCGATGCCGACCTCAACGGCGACGGGAGTATCAACGTGGGCGACGTGACAACGCTCGTCAACATGATTCTGGGCAAGACCGAAAAAGTTCCTGCTGCCGACCTCAACGGCGACGGAAGCATCAACGTGGGCGACGTGACAACGCTCGTCAACATGATACTTGGCAAATAGCGCCGAAAGAGGTAAACCGTATCTATCTGTCGAGGCGCGCCCATAATAAGCGGCAAGCATTTATAGTCCCCTAAAACAGGGGAGGCATACCATCAACGTTTTGAAGTTCCAGCAACAAGCACCCATCTTGCTGCTGGAACTTCAGTGTTTTCTATGTATCGCGCATTACGCGGGAAATCGGCATAGGAGAGCATACGCGAAATAAAATGCTCCCCATGTATGGCTTTTCCTTAGAGTTTAGGTAATTTTGCAGCAAATTTGCGGTTCATGGTTCAAGAGTCCACTCCACACACTTTAGATATAGAGGCTATCCGCCAGGATTTCCCCATCCTTGCGCGCGAGGTGTATGGTCGTCCGCTGGTCTATCTTGACAATGCGGCCACGACGCAAAAGCCGCAGTGCGTCATTGGTGCTATCAGCGAAGAGTATCGTAATGCCAATGCCAACGTGCATCGGGGCATCCACTATCTTTCGCGCCAAGCCACCGACCTGCACGAGGCGGCACGCGATGCGGTGCGCCGTTTCGTAGGTGCTGCTTCGAGGGCCGAAATCGTCTTTACGCGCGGTACGACCGAGAGCCTCAACCTCATGGCCACGTCCTACGGCGAGGCTTTCCTGCGCGAGGGCGACGAAGTGGTGCTGACGCAGATGGAGCACCATTCCAACATCGTGCCGTGGCAGCTGCTGCGCCAGCGCCGTGGCATCAAGCTGAAGGTGGTCCCCGTGACGGACAGCGGGGCGCTTGACATGGCAGCCGCCGAGCGACTCATGACGCCGCGCACGCGCCTCGTCAGTGTTTGCCACGTGAGCAACGTGCTGGGCACCGTGAACCCCATCCGCAAGTTGGCGGCCATGGCCCACGCACGAGGTGCCCACCTGCTGGTTGATGCGGCGCAGAGCGTGCCCCACCAAAGCGTCGATGTGCGCAAGCTGGACTGCGACTTCTTGGCTTTCAGCGGCCACAAGGTGTATGGTCCCACGGGCATCGGCGTGTTGTGGGGTCGCGAGGACTTGCTTGAGAAAATGCCGCCCTATCAAGGCGGGGGTGAGATGATAAGCCGCGTCACGTTCGAGCGCACCACCTACGAACGCCTGCCCTATAAGTTTGAAGCGGGCACGCCCGACTACGTTGGCAGCCATGCCTTGGCCTCAGCCCTTGCCTACATCGACCGCATCGGCTGGGAGCGCATCGCAGCCCACGAAGCCGACCTGACGCGCTATGCCTCCGAGCGCCTGGCGGCCATTCCTGGCCTGCGCATTTACGGTACGGAGGCCGACAAGGGCGCCGTTGTCAGTTTCAACATCGAAGGCATCCACGCCATGGACCTCGGCACGCTGCTCGACCGCCTTGGCATCGCCATCCGCACGGGCCACCACTGCGCGCAGCCGCTGCTGGACCGCTACGAAACGGAGAGCATGGCGCGCGCATCGTTCGCCCTCTACAATACCCGCGCCGAAATTGATGCCTTGGCTGAAGGGCTGGAGCGAGTGAGGAAGATGTTTTAAGGGGGGGGACAGAACAAGCCCCCCCCACTCGACCCTTCGGGGAGAGAGAGGGATGCAGATAGTAAGAGAAGTAAAGCCCAAAGCCCCGCCTCCACGCGGAAGTCTTCGAAGTTACCTAAAACCGATAAACCTAAAAGATTATTCAAATATGCTTCTGACAACCACCCCCACCGTAGAAGGTTACCCCGTCAAGCAATACCTTGGCGTTGTTTCTTCCGAAACGATTATAGGTGCTAATGCCATTCGCGACTTCATGGCTGGCATCCGCGACTTTTTTGGCGGTCGCAGCGGGTCGTACGAAACCGTGTTGCGCGAGGCCAAAGACACCGCGCTGAACGAACTGACGCAACGTGCTCAGCAGCTTGGTGCCAACGCCGTTGTAGGCATTGACCTCGACTACGAAACCGTCGGGGCTAACGGCTCCATGCTGATGGTGACAGCCAGCGGCACTGCGGTAGTGCTTTGAGATGGGCTAACCCTCTCTCCCCGAAAGGGCGAGAAATGAAGCCCCTCTCTCCCCCGTCCCCTCTCTCCTCGAAAGGGCGTAAGGGGAGCAGATTGTAAAAGCGTGAAACAATAAGTGCTACAATCGCGCGAAAGTCTTCGTGTTCCTTCGTCCACTTTCGCGCCTTTCGTGGTCACAGTTTTCCTATAATCGCTCGATGTATGGGCGAGATGTCTGCGCCTTTCGTAGTTCTAAAAACTTCCAAAAGCCCAATCACTTGCTAAAAGCATACTATAAACCCCACCTTATTGAAGCGGGCCTTGACGAAGCAGGTCGAGGTTGTTTGGCGGGTAGCGTCTATGCCGCCGCCGTTGTGTTGCCACCCGACTATAGCAATGCACGGCTGAACGACTCGAAGCAACTATCGGCCCGACAACGTTATGCCCTGCGCGAAGAGATTGAGCGCGATGCCGTGGCATGGGCCGTGGGCATCGCGACGGCCAAAGAGATTGACCAACTCAACATCCTGCGCGCCAGCATCCTTGCCATGCATCGTGCCCTTGACGCACTGAAGGTCCGCCCTGAGCATCTCATCGTTGACGGCAACCGCTTCACGCCCTACGGCGATGTGCCCTACCAAACCATTGTGAAGGGCGATGGGAAGTACCTAAGCATTGCGGCAGCCTCTGTTTTGGCAAAGACCTATCGCGACGACTATATGCGCGAGCTAGCAGGCCAGTATCCGCAATATGGCTGGGACCACAATGCAGGCTACCCCACTCGAGCGCATCGGGACGCTATCAGGGCGTTTGGGATTACCCCTCATCACCGCCGCACGTTCAACCTCTTGGGCGATGCAGCACAACTACACTTTGATTTTGAAGAATAGCCAACATAGCGGCACTATGCACATCCGCATGGCTCCTGCCTACGCCTCGTTGCGCCCCGAAATAGAGACCCTGGAAAAGGCCTTCGAACAAGGCCGCATCCTGCAAGAAGGACGCAATAGCGTGCGCGTTTGCCTTGTGGGCGGACAGGAGGTGAACGTGAAACGCTACAAGCAACCAGCCTTTTGGCAGCGCATAGTCTATCGCTTCCTGCGTAAGCCCAAAGGACTACGCTCCTTTCTCTACCCTACCCGCCTCAAGTGGGCAAAAATCAATTCGCCACAGCCCATAGCCTACCGCGAAGACCGGCAGGGCGGCCTCATCACGACCAGCTGGCTCGTGACGGAGCAATGCCCCTATCGCCGCAACTTCCGCGAAATGGGTGATGCCGAACTGACGGACGAAGTGAAAGACATCCTGCGCGCCTTCGTTCGCTTCACGGCCCGCATGCATGGCGCAGGTTTCCTACATTTAGACTATTCGCCTGGCAACATCCTCTTCGACCGAGAAGAAGGGAAGTGGGCTTTTAGCGTGGTAGATACCAACCGTATGCGCTTTGGAAGCGTGAGCGTTCGGCGCGGTTGCGAAAACTTTGCGCGCCTATGGGGGCAACCCGACATGTTTCGATTCATTGCCGAAGAATATGCCGCAGTTCGCCATGCCAACTCGGAGCGTTGCATCGGTTGGACGATGGAAGCGCGCAAGCGCTTTTGGACGCGCTTCAATCGGCGCCACCAGGTAAAGGGCTTTACGCTAAACTTCTAAGCCCGTTTCTCATGAGTAAGAAGCAGAAAACATCCGAACGCTTGTTAGCACTCCTGCGCGACGGCCACGACTTGACACGACAGCAGCAGTTGGCACTGGTCGTGCAGTTGTCGCTACCCGCCATGCTGGCTCAAATTGCCAACATTGTGATGTTCTTCATTGATGCTGCGATGGTGGGACACTTGGGAGCTACGGAGTCGGCCAGCGTGGGGCTGGTAGAAACCACGTTTTGGCTCTTTGGTGGACTGACGGGTGCGTTGGCCACAGGCTTCTACGTGCAAGTAGCCCACCGCATTGGTGCAAAAGACGAAGCGGGCGCACGAGATGTTCTGAGGCATAGCCTGACGACCGCACTCATCTTCAGTGGTACGCTCGGCCTGATAGGTGTTGCCATCAGCGGCGTGTTGCCCGTTTGGTTAGGCGGTTCGGAAGAGGTAGTGCCAGGGGCTGCAACCTACTTCATGCTCTTTTCGTTCTTCACCCCCTTTATGCAACTCAACCAGCTCTGCGCTGGCATGCTGCGATGCACGGGCGACATCAAAACGCCCAGTCTGATGGAGGTTGGCTTGTGCATTTTAGACATCATCCTCAACTTCATACTTATTTTCCCCTCCCATGAGTTCACACTTGGCGGACACCACGTCATCATCCCTGGCGCAGGAATGGGCGTAGCGGGCGCGGCACTCGGCACGGGTTTTGCATATGCTATCATCGCGCTGGGCATGCTGGGCATCATCTGCTATCGCAAAGGAGCCCTACGCATTGTGAAAGAGCATTGGCAAGGCTGGCATGCCTTTATACCGCAACGTACGACGCTTCGCACCGCCTTGAACATCGGTACGCCCATCGGGGTGCAACATACGCTGATGAGCTTTGCACAAATCTTTGTCACGATGATTGTGGCACCCTTAGGGGCATTTGCCATTGCCGCCAACTCTTTTGCCGTAACCGCTGAAAGCATTTGCTATATGCCAGGCTATGGCATTGGCGATGCGGCCACGACGCTGGTAGGACAAAGCGTTGGTGCAAGGCGATGGCAAATGGCCCGTCAGCTGGCTGCCGTTAGCGTTGTGCTGGCCATGCTGATTATGGGCGTGATGGGCGTCGTGCTGTTTTTCGGTGCCGAAGGCATCATGAGCGTCATGACGCCACAACGTGAAATTATCGACCTCGGCGCATCGGCCCTACGCATAGAAGCTTTTGCAGAACCTATGTTTGGCGCTGCCATCGTCTGCTATGGCGTGTTTGTAGGTGCTGGCAAGACCAAGGTTCCAGCCTTCATGAACCTGGCCTCGATGTGGGGCGTGCGCATCACGCTGGCCTTGCTGCTGGTAGGCTCCATGGGCTTAAACGGCGTATGGCTTGCCATGGCCATTGAACTGACATTCCGTGGCATCATCTTCTTGCTGCGACTGCACTCGCGCAAATGGATGAAGGAGGAGGACAAGTGACAAGTGACGAGCGATAAGCCCCCTCTCTCACCAAAAAGGCGAGAGGGAGTAGAAACAACATTAAGGGGCGCTCTACAATCGTAAACTTTTACTACAGACCAACAACGCAAAATCAAACTACACAATATTAATTATATATATGACGCTTATTACAGACCAAAACTTCGGCGGCGAACGTCCGCTGTTTGGAATAAAAGACACGCGCTTGGAGCGCATCACGATTGAAGACGGCGAGAGCGGCATTAAATTTTGCCATAACATAGAAGCCGACGACTGCAAGTTCTATGGGAAATACCCGTGGTGGCATGTAGATGGTAGCCACATCACGAACTGCTACTTTGCCGCTGGGTCGCGCTCGGCTATATGGTATAGCAACCACATGAAAATGGAGGACTGCGTGATTGACGGTCCGAAGTTCTTCCGCGAAATGAACGGCCTTGAACTCAACAACGTACAAATCAACGATGCCGATGAAACCTTCTGGCGCGTGAAGGATTTGATAATTCGCAACGTGAAGTTGCACGACGGCACGTATCCATTTATGTTTTGCGAGAACATTGACGTGGACGGCCTTGAGAGCGATGCCAAATACGTGTTCCAATACGTAAAGAACGCCGTTGTGCGCAATGCGCGCATCGTGACGAAAGACTCGTTTTGGGAAACAGAAAACGTAACGGTGTACGACAGTGTGCTGGACGGTGAATACCTGGGTTGGCACTCGAAAAACCTGCACCTCGTGCGTTGTCACATTGCAGGCGAACAGCCCCTCTGCTATTGCCGCAACCTCGTTTTGGAAGACTGCACCTTCGATGCGGCCTGCGACCGCATCTTCGAAGAAAGCGAAGTGCAGGCCACTATACGGGGCCACATTAGCGAGATAAAAAACCCGCTCACGGGGCAAATCGTTTGTGGCAGCGTAGGCCGCATTACTTACGATGAATTTGCCAAAGCACCACAAGATTGCAAAATCATCACAACAGACTAAACCTTCTGACGCTTATAACGTTTTTTCGGGCATAAAAACGTATCTTTGCTTCGCCAAGATATGCGACATCTCGGCAAAGAATAAAAAAGATTCTTCTTTGCTCTCGGTTTGCGATATCAATGCCTTCGCCAAGGACTCGCCTCCACAAACGTTGAACCAACAAAGACTGAAAGCCTATTAAAACGCTACGCAACATAGTGCGCTGGGTAGTGGGAACGCTGTTGATACTCTACCTGCTTGTGCTCATCGTTTTGTGGGCACCTCCCATTCGGCATGCCATTGCCGAACGTGCTTCAGCCTGGCTGACACGCGAAGTGGGGGCAAAGGTGAGCGTTGGCGACTTTGAAGTAGGCTTGTTCAACCGTTTGGTGTTGCACGACGTGGTGATTGAAGATCAGCGAGGCCGCGAGATGTTGCGTAGCGGAACTTTGGCAGCAAAGATAGGTTGGCGAGAATTGGCTGAAGGTGAGGTACGCCTGCGCAGTGTGTCGTTGCTCGATACGCGTGCCTCCCTACGTAGGGACAGTTTGGGAGGACCCACCAACTTCCAATTTCTTGTTGACTATTTCGAAACTGAAGAGAAGAAAGAACCTACACGCCTCAACCTGCGCGTAGGCTCGCTGATTTTAAGACGTGTGGCCGTGAGTTGGGACGAAGTTTTCGCAGCTGAAACGCCCAACGTGTTTAACCCGAGCCACCTGCACTTCGCAGACATTGATGCCAACATCAGCCTGCGCCGCCTGACGCCCGACAGTTTAAACCTCCGACTGCGCCACCTTTCGCTCAGAGAGGAGTGTGGCCTTGAGGTTAGGCGCTTGAGCGTAGAAGTGGAGGCCAACCGAAATGCCACCACTATTCGCAACTTGGTGCTGCAACTGCCCCACTCTAACGTGAAACAACGCGAAGTCGTATTAGGCTACGATGGGCACAAAGATTTTTCCACACTGGCAAAGACGTTGCACGCCAAAGGAGGACTTGAAGAGATACAAGTTGACACGCGCGACATAGCCTGCTTCCTGCCACGCCTGCGCGACTTCCCAACCACCCTATCGCTGGCCACCCACTACAACATCGCCCCCAGCCATTTCCGCTTTCGCCGCTTACAAGCCCATACTGACGATGGCGGTCTGTCGGTACAAGGCAATGTTTCTTTCGAAAAAAACGGGCAGAGCATAACGCACATTGATGCACAAAACGTTCAGCTCCACGCAAGCATCCTCTCCATGCGTCAACTCTTCGAGCGCATCGTTCGTAAGCCCATGCCCGCACCCATAGCAGCGGCAGGCGGGATAGACTTTCAAGGCGATGTGGCGGCTGATCTTAATAAACTTTACAAAGTAAAAGGCACGTTGCAAACCCAGCAAGCAGGCCACGTGCGAGCTGACGTAATATATGCCGTACAAGAACGCAAAGCAAGTGGCGAGATAGAAGCCGACAACGTGATGCTGGCACAACTTTTGAACGACAAAGAGCTGCCAACAGGCATAACGGCTAAGATAAAAGGGAGTGCCACGCTTCCACAACATAGTCACCCCAACGTTGTGGGTGATGTGCAATTGGCTGCTATGACATGGCGCGGGTATACGTTGCGCGATGTTTCGGTAGAAGGTTCGTGGATAAATGGACAACTCATTGCCGATATCATTTCGCACGACCCTTCATTTGACCTTACAGCCTCCGTTCGTGCCGCCTTTGATGGCCGCACGCTGGGCCGCAGCAATTTGCAAGCGAGTGTTCATCGCCTATATCCCGCCGCACTCGGTCTGAGCGCGGGGTTGGGCGAAAGCGTATTCAGCGGAGACGTGAAGGCGGACTTCCCCCAACTGGTTCTGCCCCCACAACAAGCCTCGTTCTTGCTACAGAACTTTGCATGGACAGGACGCGAAAAACCGCTGAACATACAACTGCTAAGCCTTCAAACCGAACCGACAGAACGCGGCAACCGCATTGACCTGCTTTGCGATGCGGGCGAGGTGCACATAGACGGCCCCTTTGACCCTAAAACGGCCTATGCTGCAGTGCGCAAAGTGGTGGAACGCTCGTTACCAGGGCTGTGGATGGCTGATGCGCCCGCTCAAGCACCAGACGGCGAATGGCTCATTGACGCAACGATTACAGACACGCGCCTGCTACACGAGCAAGCCAACATCCCACTTACGTTTGATGGTCCGCTACGCATCAATGGTAACCTGCGTAGCGACGGTGGCCGCATGGTGTTGCTGGCACAAGCCGACGGACTGAGCTACGACAGCGTGCAGGTGCTCAACCCCAGCATCTACCTCACGGGCGAAGGCGACGAAGTGAGGGTGCTGGCTCAAGCCACAAAACCGTTAGCTCATTCGGACATGCGACTTGCACTCGACTTGAAAGCACGCAGCGGCGTCCTGCGCTCACAACTATCATGGAGGGGCGGTAACGACATCGTTGACAACGGCAAACTGAACGTGCAGACAACCTATTTGCGAACGCCCGAAGGACTCAGCATTGAAGCTAATGTGTTACCTTCGGAAGTCATTCTGGCGGGCGACACATGGAACATCTCGGCTGGTCGTGTGAACTATGCAAACAAAGAGGTGGCTGTCAGTGGCATCGCTGTAGGCCGAGAGGACCAAGGCATTCGCATTGACGGACGTTTCTCGTCGAACCCACAAGACAGTATCGTGGCACAACTAAGAAATGTCAATATTCCCTACGTGCTCAACCTCGTTGAATTCGATGACGTAGAATTTGCGGGATTGGCATCAGGCCAAATGAGCGTCAGCCGCGCCACGGGAAGCCCGCAGATACGAGCCGACATCCACGTGCCCGACTTCTATTTCAACGACGGCCCCATGGGGCGCTTGGCTTTACGCGGCGGTTTCGACCCAACACAGAAGCGCATCAACCTTGACGGCCACATGGAGCATGCCGATAGCGGACACACCGACGTGGTGGGCTACGTGGATCTCGGCGAGAAGCGCCTAAACCTGAACATTGGAGCTAACAACACGAACCTGCGCTTCTTGCGAGAATACATTGATGGCATTTTCAGCGACTTTGAAGGAAGAGCTACAGGCAACGCGCTACTTTACGGACCTTTCAAAGCCTTGGATTTCCACGGAGATTTGAAGGCCAAAGCAGAAGCCATGATACCAGCAACGGGCGTCCGCTACCACATCAGCGACGGTGAAGTGCACGCTCGCCCAGGTAGCTTCGCCTTTGAAAACTTTACTATTGCCGGCGACGAGCGCGGCACGGGGAGAGCAAACGGCATCCTACGCCACAACCACCTTAAAAACATAAGCTACGATTTCTCTTTCCTTGCTAACGACCTTCAACTCTACAACCAGCCGCGATCGCAAGACATGCCCTTCTTTGCTACAGCCTACGGCGATGGCTCGGCACGCCTCTTCGGCAGTCCAGGCCAATTTGAAGCCGACATCACAATGACTACACGCAAGGGGACATCACTCACCTACACCCTGGGACGGTCAGATACCTATGCAAGCCAAGACTTCGTAACGTTTAAGAAAAAAGAAAACGAAGAAAGCAAAGAAGAGAAGGAGGAGGAAGAAGAAGCACCCAGCACAACAGACATCCGCCTCAATATGCAAATCAACGCTACACCCGAGGCGGCGCTACACGTCGTGATGGACGAAAAAACAGGCGACCACATTGACCTGAAAGGCAACGGAAACTTGCGCGCATTGTTCTACAACAAAGGGCGCTTTCAGCTATTTGGCACCTACGCGGTAGAGGAAGGACTCTACAAAATGAGCATACAAGACATCATTCGCAAAGACTTCACGCTGCAACGCGGCGGACGAATCACCTTCAGCGGCGAGCCCTATCAAGGCGACCTCGACTTACAAGCTATCTATACCGTCAACTCCGCATCGCTCTCCGACCTGGGGCTTGGCACGGGATTCTCGCAAAACTCCGTGCGCGTGAACTGCCTGCTGGGCTTCAGCGGTAAAGTGGAAAACCCACAAGTCAGCTTCGACTTCGACCTACCTACCGTAAACGAAGAAGAAAAGCGCCTCGTCAGAAACCTCATCAACACAGAAGAGGATATGACAACACAAGTGCTCTACCTCCTTGGCATCGGACGATTCTACTCATACAACTCCGCGCAAACATCTTCAGCAGGCACATCTGCCGCTGGCGCACAATCGGCAGCAGCCATGAAATCGTTCCTCGCCGGAACTATCAGTTCACAGCTCAACGACATCATCCAAAACGCCGTGGGGAGCAACAACTGGACCTTTGGCGCTAACGTCAGTACGGGTACGGCTGGAACGAACGATATGGAAGTGGAAGGCCTGCTGAGCGGACGCCTCTTCAACAATCGCCTGCTCGTCAACGGTAACATTGGCTATCGCGACAATTCTATCTATTCCAACAACTTTATTGGCGACTTCGACGTGCAATACCTCCTTACCCCTGGGGGTAGCGTGCGCCTGAAAGCCTACAGCGAAACCAACGACCGATACTTCACCAAATCGGCCCTCACAACGCAAGGCGTGGGCATACAGCTCAGCCGAGACTTCTCAAGCCTAAAAGATTTGTTTACAATTAAAAAGAAGAAAAAGAAAACGAAGAAAACAAAGGAGTAACTGTTTACGACGTGCCTCATAGCGTATGCGAAAAATTAACACGAATGCTTTTGCACGACGTGCATGGCATTTCATGTTTAGTGTTTGAAGTTTAACCACAAAGAGCACATAATTACACAAAAAAGGGCCACAAAGTATTTTTTGAGTGTTTAGTGTGTTCTTCTGTGGCTAATGTTTAATGTTTATTGTCTCCATGCCTTCCGATACAATATGCGCCCTTGCAACAGCTCCAGGCGGAGCGCTGGGCATCATTCGTCTTTCTGGTCCTCAGTCCCACACGCTCGCAGCGTCTTTATGCCATAAAAGCAAAGAAACATTTGCCAGCAAACCATTGCAATTTTGCAGAGTCTACGACGGAGAAGACGTGTTGGACGAAATTGTGGCCACCTGCTACCATGCCCCCCACAGCTACACGGGCGAAAACTGCGTGGAACTCTCTTGCCACGCCTCGCCTTACATTCTCAGGCGTGTTCTCGCCCTACTAACTGAAGAAGGAGCGCGCCTGGCTGAACCTGGCGAGTTTACCATGCGCGCATTCCTTGCAGGAAAAATGGATCTCTCGCAAGCCGAAGCCGTGGCCGACCTCATCAGTGCCCAGTCGCGCGCGGCCCACCATGCCGCTATCAGCCAACTGCGCGGGCATTTCAGCACGAAGCTGCACGAACTGCGCAACAAACTGCTGCACCTCACCACACTGCTGGAACTGGAACTTGATTTCTCCGACCACGAAGACCTCGAATTTGCCGACCGAAAAGAACTGCTGACCTTGGCCGACACCATTGACAGCCACCTGCGCGGGCTTGCCGCCTCCTTCAAGGCTGGCAAAGCCATCAAGGAAGGCATACCCGTAGCCATCGTGGGCGAAACGAACGTAGGTAAATCCACCCTGCTCAACCGCCTCGTGAAAGAAGAACGCGCCATCGTGTCAAACATTCATGGCACCACGCGCGACACCATAGAAGATGTTGCAAACATTCATGGCATCACATTCCGCTTTATTGACACAGCTGGCCTAAGGAAAACCACCGACGAAATCGAACAAATAGGCATACAACGAAGCTACGAAGCCATACGCCGGGCCACAATCATCGTGTGGTTGACCGACGAGCGACCATCAAACCGACAGATTGCCGAAATGCAAGAGATTACCGAAGGCAAACAGCTCATTATCGTGCAAAACAAAGCCGACCTCAACACCAACCACACCCCATGGGCCTGTCCCATGCTCTTCATTAGTGCAAAACACGGCGAAGGCATCGAAGCCCTCGAAGAGAGCATATACCAAGCAGCAGACATACCAGAAATAAAAACGGCAGACATTATCATCACCTCCACACGCCACTACGAAGCCCTCTGCCACGCCCGAGAAAACCTTGCCCGCGTCGTCAGCGGCCTTCGTGCCAACCTCAGCGGCGACCTTATAGCCGAAGACCTACGTCTCACCCTTTCCGACCTCGCCGAAATAACTGGCGGACAAATCACCCCCCAAGAAACCCTCAACAACGTATTTAAGCATTTCTGCGTTGGCAAATAGCCCCTTATAAACAACTCTGAACAACTTGGAGTAATTTGAACTAAGTCCCTCTAAATGAGGGACTTTTTGCATTTTAACACTTCAAGTTGCATATTTGTTAGTTACAGTTTTTCCAGTTATTTTTGCACCGTATTTCTACCGCGAGTGTAAAACAGAAAGTCGATTTCAC
>ONHN01000039.1 GCA_900317635.1 uncultured Prevotellaceae bacterium
CCCTGATGGAGAAAATCCTCCACCCTGATGGAGGAAATCCTCCACCCTGATGGAGAAAATCCTCCACCCTGATGGAGGAAATCCTCCACCCTGATGGAGGAAATCCTCCACCCTGATGGAGAAAATCCTCCACCCTGATGGAGAAAATCCTCCACCCTGATGGAGAAATTGTTCCAAATGGCAGGAGAAGATTTTCCCCCAAGAGAGTGCATACGCTCCGTCGGGCGGGGGAAAATGCTCCGTCGGGCAGGGGCGAATGCTCCGTCGGGCGGGGGCGAATGCTCCGTCGGGCGGGGGCGAACGCTCCGTAGGAGGGGGGCGAAGGCTCCTTAGGGCAGGCCGCTGGCCCATAGAGCACGTCGAAAGGGGATTCCCCGTGGGGCTGACGTCGGGAGCGCCACGGCGTGCGAGGTCGTGGGGGAAGGCGTGCTGCGGCGTGGGGGGATAAATAGGCGGCTTGCTTGGCTGTTCGCGCGCAGTTGACTACCTTTGCGCGTTGTTAATAATCACTCACTTTTCGTTATGTTCGACCTTCCTAAGTGGCTGCTGGCCCTTGCTTTCTTCAACGTCCTGAGCCTGCTCAGCAGTGTGTTCCTGCTTTTTGGCAACTATATGCCTTTTGGCTACATCGAGAACGGCGTGGTGCGCGTCCTGGCCTACATCGCTTTGCAGCTGCTCTGGGTGCTACCCATTGCTTCGTTCTTCGCCGGCATTATGTGCTACGACTACGGCCATCGGCGGTTGGGGCCGCTGATACTCGTCGCCGGCAACCTGCTGACGCTCTTCGGCTTCTACTACGTGCTGACGGGGGCGTGAGGCGCCCGTCGTTCGGCTCGTTCGTAATGTTTTATGTTGTGTAAATAAATATGTAGCTTTGCAGGCGTATGGGAAATGCAAGTAAACCCCGCATACTGATAGTATATACCGGCGGCACGATTGGGATGATAGAAAATCCAGCCACGGGTGCGCTCGAGAACTTCGACTTCGAGAGTTTTCGCCGCTATATGCCCGAGTTGCAGCAAGCCGGCTGCGACTTCGACGTGTTGGCCTTCGATCCGCCCATCGACAGCAGCGACATGGAACCGCGCCACTGGGTGAGCATAGCGCGCACCATTTGCGAGCACTACGAACAGTTCGATGGTTTCGTCGTCCTTCACGGTACGGACACGATGGCCTACACCGCCTCGGCCCTGAGCTTTATGCTCGAAAACCTTAGCAAGCCCGTCATCGTGACGGGGTCGCAGTTGCCCATCGGTAAGTTGCGCACCGACGGCAAAGAAAACCTCCTGACGAGCCTTGAGATAGCCGCCGCGCGCGATGAAGCAGGCCGTCCGCGTGTGCCCGAGGTGTGCATCTACTTCGACAGTCGCCTGATGCGCGGCAATCGCACGACGAAGGTGAGCACCGACGGTTTCGACGCCTTCAGTTCCTACAACTATCCCTCGCTGGCGCGGGCGGGCGTAGATATTCACTATCGGTCCGACCTCATCCGTCGCCCTGCCCCGGGCTTGCAGCTCACGCCACACTATGCGCTCGACACGCGCATTGTCATCGTGACGCTCTTCCCAGGCCTGCGCGCCGACTACATGCGCCGCTTGCTCGACGTTGAGGGCCTGCGCGCCGTCATCCTGCAAACCTACGGCGCAGGCAATGCGCCCCAGCTGCCTTGGCTCGTTGAGATGTTGCGCGAGCTGGGCCAGCGCGGCGTGCTTGTGGTGAACCTTTCGCAGTGTAAGCACGGCGGCGTTGTGATGGACCGCTACGAGACGGGCCTCCAACTATTGCAGGCAGGCGTTTCGGGCGGCTACGACAGCACGATAGAGTGCACCGTGACGAAGCTAATGGTGCTCTTTGGCGATGGTTACGATGCCCGTCAGGTGCGCCAGCGCATGTGTTGCAGCTTGGCAGGTGAGATAAGCGTTGCAGGTGAAAACTAACGTGCCCGTGAAGACAGCCACCTACCAGTTGATAGGGCTTACGTGCCTCGTTGCCCTCTTCCTGTTAACCACCGCTTGCGGTCCGCAAATGACGCAGCAATCAGCTGAGGCCGGCGAGGCGGTGCCCCTGCGCTACGCCACGCTGCTGAAGATGCAGCGCACGGCCGACTATACGCTCTGCGAAATAGCCGACCCCTGGAAGGCGGGGCGCATCTTGCATCGCTACGTCCTTGTCGGGGCCGATAAGCCCCTGCCCGCCGCGCTGCCCGAAGGCACCGTGGTGCGCACGCCTTTGCAGCACGCCGTGTCGTTTACGTCCGTCCACGCCAGTTTGGCCTACGACCTCGGTGCCGCCGACCGCTTGATAGGCGTATGCGATAAAGACTACATCCTGCGTCCCGCCTTGCGCCAGTTGCTGGCCAGCGGGCGGTGGCAGGACATGGGTGCGGCCCATTTGCCCTCGGTTGAGCGGCTGGCCGCTGCACAACCCGATGCCCTGCTCGTTTCGCCCTTCGAGAACGTGCAATACGGGCCTATCAGCCATCTCGGCATACCGCTCATTGAGTGTGCCGACTATATGGAGACATCGCCTTTGGGCCGTGCCGAGTGGATGCGCTTCTATGGCCTGCTCTTTGGCAAGGAAGCCGAAGCCGACAGCCTGTTTGCCCTGACCGAGGCGGCCTACCTCTCGCTGAAGGCGCAGGCCGCCGCCGACAGTCTGCGACCCACCTTGCTCGCCGACCAGCTGACGGCGGGCGTGTGGTACGTCCCTGGCGGGCGTAGTACGACGGGACAGCTCTTTGCCGATGCAGGGGCGCGCTACGTCTTTGCTTCCGATACCGCCAGCGGCAGCGTGGCACGTTCCTTCGAAGCGGTTTATGCCGCTGGACGCTACGCCGACGTTTGGCTGACAAAATATGGTGCCGCGCACGACGAGACCTACGCTTCGCTCCGTGCCGACTATGCTCCCTATGCTGGGCTTCGCCCCTGGCGCGAGCGCCGCGTATGGGGCTGCAACGTTTCGCGCGTAGCGGTGTTTGAAGAAACGCCCTTCCGTCCCGACCGTTTGTTGGCCGACCTTGTCAGCATCCTGCACCCTACGCTCCTGCCCAACCATCGTTTGCGCTACTATCAGCCGTTGCAAGAAGAATGAAGCTCCGCTGCTTACTTCCCGCCGTCTTGCTGCCCGTGTTGGCAGGTCTGTGCCTGCTGCATGGCGGTGCCGCCGTGCCCGCAACCGACGTGGGCGCGGCACTGTTGGGCGGTGGTAGCGAGCTGGCGCAATTCGTGGTGTGGCAAACACGCCTGCCCGCTGTATGTGCGGCGGTGTTGTGTGGTGCCTCGCTCGGCGTGGGCGGTTTGCTGCTTCAAACGCTCTTTGGCAATCCCTTGGCCGACCCGTCGCTGCTGGGCGTGAATGGGGGTGCTGGCTTAGGCGTTGCCGTGGCCGTCTTGCTGCTTGGCGGCACGTTGTCGGCAGGCAGTTGGAGCGTGTCGGGCTATGCGCTGAGCGTAGGTTTGGCTTTTGCTGGGGCGATGGGCGTCATTGCCTTGCTACTGGGCTTGGCCGCTGTGCTTCCTGGGCGCTTGTCGCTGTTGGTCAGTGGTGTTATGGTGGGTTTCGTTGCCACGGCGCTGATATCGCTACTGACGTTCTTTGCCACGGCGCAAGGCGTGCAGACCATGTTCCTTTGGGGCATGGGTAGCTTTGGGGGCGTGACGTGGAACCAATTGCCGCTGTTTGGCGCATTGTGCGCTTTTGGCCTCTGCGCTACGATGGTTTTTGGCGGGCGGCTCAATGCCTTGCTGCTTGGCGAGACGTATGCGCGCAACTTGGGCGTTGACGTTCGGGCCATGCGCCGCTGGCTATTGGCCTTAGCTGGCCTGCTCTGCGCAGCCGTGACATCGCTGTGTGGCCCTATCTCGTTTGTGGGTTTGGCCGTGCCCCACGCGGCGCGCCTCCTACTCCGCACGGCTGACCACCGCCGCCTGTTGCCCGTCGTGATGTTGCTGGGTGCCGACGTGTGTCTGCTGTGCCACGCCCTGTGCCAGCTACCTGGCGGCAGCGTGTTGCCGCTGAACGTCGTTACGCCCCTATTGGGCGTGCCCATTGTGTTCTATCTGCTTGTTAAGCGGTAGGAATGGCGAACAAGAAACAAAAGAAGAAAGACTAAAGAAGATATATGTACGAACGAAAACTGATAGCCGAGCGCGAAGAGCTCGCCCTGCTGGCAGGCCTCATTACCCGTCAGCAAGACGAGCAGCGCACAAAGGAATACCTCGACGAGCTGGAGTTTCTGGCCACTACAGCTGGTGCTCGCACCGTGAAGCGCTTCACGCAGCGGGCCGACGGCCCCAGCAGCGTGAGCTACCTGGGCAAAGGAAAGTTAGAAGAGATGCGCGCCTTCATCGCCGCTCGCGAGGACGACGATGAAGCAGAGAAGATTGACGTTGTCATCTTCGACGACGAACTGACCGCTAAGCAAATTCGCAACATCGAAAATGCACTGAAGGTGCGCGTCATAGACCGCACACAGCTCATCCTCGACATCTTTGCCATGCGCGCGCAGACGTCGGCAGCTAAGACGCAAGTCGAGCTGGCGCAGTATAAGTACATGCTGCCGCGCCTACAACGCATGTGGACCCACCTCGAGCGCCAAGGCGGCGGCTCGGGTTCGGGCGGCGGAAAGGGCAGCGTGGGCTTGCGCGGACCTGGCGAAACGCAGCTCGAAATGGACCGTCGCATCATCCTCAACCGCATGTCGCTCCTAAAAGGCCGCTTGGCCGAGATTGACAAACAAAAGCGCACGCAGCGCTCGGGGCGCGGAAGAATGATACGCGTGGCCCTGGTGGGCTATACCAACGTGGGGAAAAGCACGTTGCTGAACCTCCTGGCCAAGTCGGAGGTGTTTGCCGAGAACAAGCTGTTTGCTACGCTCGACACGACGGTGCGCAAGGTGGTGATAGAGAACCTGCCCTTCCTGCTCACCGACACCGTAGGCTTCATACGCAAGCTGCCCACCGACCTCGTGGAGTCCTTCAAATCGACCCTCGACGAAGTGCGCGAGGCCGACCTGCTGTTGCACGTCGTTGACATCTCCCATCCCGACTTTGAAGAGCAGATAGCCGTTGTCAACAAGACGCTCTCCGACCTTGGCTGCGCCGAAACGCCTACGGTCATCGTCTTCAACAAGACCGATGCCTATCGCTGGGTGGAGAAAGAGGCCGACGACCTCACACCACCTACGCGCGAAAACGTCTCGCTTGTTGAGCTGATGCGCACGTGGATGGCGCGGCTCGAAGGCGACTGCATCTTCATCTCCGCACGCGAACGCCTGAACATCGACGAGCTAAAGGACCTCCTCTATCAGCGCGTGCGCGCCCTCCACGTGCAGAAGTATCCCTACAACGACTTCCTCTATCAGCAGTACGACAAAGACGGGCAGATTGTGTAGCTGGTAGGCGCACAGCCTTCCCGCGTTCTGCATGTTGCGTTGTCAACGCAACATGCAGAACCAAAGCCCGCCACACCAACCAACAACCTCCCTTCCTCCCCCCCTCCCTTACGCACAACGGAATGGCAAGGGCGTTGCGCGTATGACGAAGAAAATATGACCCGATAGCCCTATGGAGTTACCCGACATCCTAAAACTATATCGCAGACACCCGCAAGTAGAGAAGTTGCAGGCCATGCTCAGCAGCACTACCAAAGAAGTGCGCTTGGCTGGTTTGCACGGCTCTGCCGCCGCCGTTGTCGTGGCTGCATTGGCCCAGGCGCAGCAGACCCTTAGTCGCCCTTTCGTCGTCTTGCTGAACGACGAAGAGGAGGCGGGCTACTTCTTTCACGACCTGGGGGCGTTGCTCCCCATGCGCCGTGTGCTGTTTTTCCCTTCAGCCTATCGTCGCGCGGCGAAGTACGGGCAGCGCGATGCAGCGGGCGAGGTGTTGCGCACGGAGGTGCTGGGCGAATTGCGAGCTTGCGCCGAAGCGGGCGAAGGCGGTGCGTGGCCCGTCGTCGTCAGCTTTCCCGCCGCGTTGGCCGAGCGCGTGGCAGCACCACAAGCCGTGGCCGAACACACCGTTGGCCTGCGCGTGGGCAGCGAGTACGACCTGCCAAACCTTGAGCATCGGTTGCTCGACATTGGATTTCGCCGCACCGACTACGTCTACGAGCCTGGCGAGTTTGCCGTGCGCGGCAGCATCCTCGACATCTATTCCTTCTCGGCTGACGAGCCCTATCGCGTAGATTTCTTTGGCGATGAAGTGGAGAGCATTCGCACGTTCGACGTAACGACGCAGCTCTCGCGCGAACGCCTGACGGAAGTGAACGTAGTGCCCGAGATGAGCGATGCGGCAGCGTCGGACCTCGTGCCGCTGACCGACTATTTGCCCGAAGAGACGTTGCTCGTTTGTCGCGACTTACAGTTTGTGAGTAGCGTGATAGACAAAATCTTCAATGATGGCTTTGCGCGTCAGGCCTCGCTCTCCGAGGCCGAAGCCGTTGTCTCTACGCCCCACGATGAGGTGGTGCAGAGCGACTTCTCGCGCGAGCGCTTGCTCGTTGGCGGGCGCGAAGTGGGCGAGCATTTGCAAGCGTACCAACGCATCGTGCTGACCAGTCAAGCCGCCGCCAGCGCGTCGCAGACCATTGCCTTCTCCACCTCGCCGCAACCCTTACTGCATAAGAACTTCGACCTGCTACGCGAAACCTTCAACGACCTTCGCGCGCGCGTATATAATATATATGTATGTGCCGACAGCCAAAAGCAGCTCGAACGCCTGCGCAGCGTCCTGTCCGAAGGCCTGCCGCCCGAGGCGGACCAAGCACCCGCCACGTTTACGGCCGTCTGCCCCACGTTGCACGCAGGCTTTGGCGATGCCGAACTGTACGCCGCCTTCTTCACCGACCACCAGATCTTCGACCGCTTCCATAAGTACAACCTCAAGAGCGAGCGCACGCGCAACGCCAAGATGGCACTGACGCTGAAAGAGCTGATGCAGTTCCAAGTGGGCGACTTCATCGTCCACATCGACCACGGCATAGGTCGCTTCGCCGGCCTTGTGCGTGTGCCAGCCGCCGACGGGTCGATGCAGGAAATGATAAAGCTCACCTTTCAGCGCGACGACGTGGTGCTTGTCAGCATCCACTCCCTTCACAAACTGTCGAAGTATAAAGGGCGCGAAGGCGAGCCGCCGCGCCTCTCGCGCCTCGGTACGGGGGCTTGGGAGAAACTGAAAGACCGCACGAAGAGCCGGCTGAAAGACATTGCGCGCGACCTCATCCGCCTCTATGCCGAGCGCCGCCAGGCCAAAGGTTTTGCGTTCAGTGCCGACACCTTCTTGCAGCAAGAACTTGAAGCGGGCTTTAAGTATGAAGATACGCCCGACCAACTGCGCGTGACGCAAGAGGTGAAACGTGATATGGAAAGTCCGCGCCCCATGGACCGCCTCGTTTGTGGTGACGTGGGTTTCGGTAAGACGGAGATTGCCGTGCGCGCCGCACTGAAAGCCGCTACCGACAACAAGCAGGTGGCTGTCCTCGTGCCTACCACCGTCCTCGCCCTGCAACACTACAAGACGTTTGCAGAGCGCCTGCAAGGCTTCCCCGTGAAGATCGACTACCTCACCCGCGCCCGCACAGCCAAACAGACGAAGGAGATACTGGCGGGGCTGGCCGACGGAACGACCAACATCGTTGTTGGCACGCACAAACTCATTGGCAAGAACGTGCGCTTCAAGGACCTCGGCCTGCTCATCATCGACGAAGAGCAGAAGTTTGGCGTTGGCGTGAAGGAGAAGCTGCGCATGATGCGCACAGGCGTTGACACGCTGACCATGTCGGCCACACCCATTCCGCGCACCCTGCAATTCTCCTTGATGGGCGCGCGCGACTTTTCCGTCATCGAAACGCCGCCGCCCAACCGCCGCCCCATTCAGACGGAGATACACGTCTTCAGCCACGAAATCATAGCCGAAGCCGTCAACTTCGAGCTCTCGCGCAACGGCCAGGTCTTCATCGTGACCAACCGCATTTCGGCCCTGCAAAACCTCAAGACGCTGCTCAGCAAGTACGTCCCCGATGCGCGCGTGGCTATAGGCCACGGACAGATGCCGCCTGCCGAGCTGGAGCAAATCGTCACCGATTTCATCAACTACGACTACGACGTTCTGCTCTCAACCACTATCGTTGAAAATGGCATCGACATACCCAACGCCAACACCATCATCATCGATGCGGCCCACCACTTCGGCCTCTCCGACCTGCACCAAATGCGTGGCCGCGTGGGGCGTAGCGACCGCAAAGCCTTTTGCTATCTACTGGCACCGCCCCTGGAACTCCTGCCCGACGATGCGCGTCGCCGCCTGCAAGCCCTCGAGCAGTTCAGCGACCTCGGTTCGGGCATCCACATCGCCATGCAGGACCTCGACATTCGCGGGGCGGGCAACCTCCTGGGTGCTGAGCAAAGTGGCTTCATTGCCGACCTGGGCTACGAGACCTATGTCAAGATCCTCGGCGAAGCCATGGCCGAGTTGCAACTGGACGAAACCGCTACGTCCGACAATGCCTCAACGCTCGTCATTCGCCATGCCTCCCCCGTGCTCAATACCGACGTGGAGTGCGACCTCCACGCCTACCTACCCGAGACCTACGTGCCAGGAGCCAGCGAGCGCATGATGCTCTATCGCGAACTCGACGGACTGAAGACGGACGAGCAATTGCTGCGCTATCGCCATCGCCTCGAAGACCGCTTCGGACCGCTTCCCCCCGAGGGCGAAGAGCTGTTGCGCGTAGCCCCCTTGCGCCGCATGGGAGCCGAGTGCGGCTGTCAGCGCATCGTGCTGAAAGGCGGACGCATGACGCTCTACTTTATCCCAGACAACGACCACCCCTTCTATCATTCCAACGTCTTCGAGAACATCATACAATACGCCATGCAGCACTACCGCACCTGCCGCCTCAGCGAAGACAACGGCCGCCGACGCCTCACCATAAAACCCGTGGGCAGCGTGCAGCAAGCCGTGGAAGTTTTGGAGGAGATGTTAAGGGGTGTTCTGTAAATTAGGAAATTCGATACATGATGGGGCTTTTGCGCATTATAGTTTTGTAATGAGTTCGTTCGTAAGTCCCCTTTCGTCAAAAACCAACCTATCCGTTTCGTGTTGTCGGCAATTATCTCTACCTTTGTCGGCAAAATTAAGAACGACACGCTATGCGCTTCATCAGCTTTGGCTCGGGCAGTAGTGGCAACTGCTACTATCTTGAAGAGGAGGGTTTTGGCATCTTCCTCGACCTTGGTATTGGCCCGCGCCTGCTGAAACGCTATATGCAGGAGTACGGCGTGCTCCACACCGCGCCGCGCGCCGCCTTTCTTACCCACGACCATACCGACCACGTCAAGGCCTCGGGCGTCGTGGCTGCCGAGTACGGCATTCCCGTCTATGCGGCGGCGGCAGTGCATCGCGGCATTTTGGCTAATCCGTTCCTGCGCAAGAAGATTCCCACAGCGCAGCAGCGCGAGTTGAAAGCGGGCGAAACGGTGGAGTGTGGGCCCTTCACGCTGCTGCCCTTCTGTGTTCCTCACGATGCCAGTGCCAATTTCGGCTTCTTCATCGAAGCGGGCGGCGTCAACTTCTGCCTCATGACCGATGCTGGCGAGGTAACCGAAGAGATGATAGGCTACATGCGGCGCGCGCAGAACCTCGTGATAGAATGCAACTACGACGAGGCCAAGCTGTCCGCAGGCCGCTATCCGCCCAAGCTGCAAGCTCGCATCAAGAGTCCTACGGGGCACTTGGACAATAAAGCAACCGCCGCCGCTTTGCGCGAACACCTGACCGATGTCACGCGCCACGTCTGGCTCTGCCACTTGAGCGAAGAGAACAACCACCCCGACATCGTGCGCTTCCTCATCGAAGACGCCGTCAGCAGTCAGCCCACGCCGCCCGCCGTCACCGTCTTGAAACGGCGCACGCCCATGGGCTTCTACGAATTGTCATAGACACCCCTCGCAACATCTTCTTGTCATGCTACAGCAAGTCGCAGCCTACGTCCTTGTGGCCCTCGCGGCCATTTACGTTTGTGCAACGCTCGTGCGGCGACTGCGCAAAGGCCCGCCCACGTCGTGCGACGCTTGCACGGAGGCGAATTGCCCCTTTAAAGGCCAGCAAACGGCGTGCAGGCGAAAAAAATGAGCAAAATGCTTTGCCGTTTCAGAAACACTCCTTAACTTTGCATCCGCTATGAAGGTTTTTCGCCTTTGGCGATGCTTCACGGCAACCTTTGGTACCTTGACCGAGTGGTTAGGTGGCGGTCTGCAAAACCGTATACAGCAGTTCGAATCTGCTAGGTACCTCCATTGCACTTTAGATTAACGGTGTTAGGCGACATCCTACCTTGCAAAGGGAAGATGCCGCCTAACTTATTGCTTTATGCTTCATTGCTCTCTATTCCCGTCCGTCGGGCCATGCAATGGGCTTGCTCGTTTGCTTGTCGAGCGGACGCTGAGCATCGTAGCTGATGAGCGAGTCGGTCAGCTCGCGCGCCAAGGCGGGTAGTGTGGTTTGGCGCAAAGCGTCCGAAAGGTCGTGTTGCTCGCTGATGTCAGCCGCGAGGTTGTAGAGGCGGAGCCGCTGCGACTCCCAGAAGTAAATGAGCTTGTAGCTTCCTGAAATAAGGGCGGAGTAAGTTCCGTATCCTTCAGCCTCGTTGTCGGCTTCGCGCCAGCGGTTGGGGAAGTGAAACACGCAGGTGCGCTCGCGCTGCAGCGTGGGATGGCGCAGCAGCTCCGCAAAGCTGCGGCCGTCAACGGTTTGCACGGTCGGTGCCGACGTGATGCCTGCCAGCTCCAGAATGGTGGGGAAGAAGTCTTCTATCATTACGCGCCCCGCGTTTTGCGTGCCGCCCTCCACAACGCCAGGCCATACCACCATCATCGGTTCGCGCACACCGCCCTCGTAGGCACTCCCCTTGCCCGCGCGGGCAGGAAAGTTGGGGTCGATGTTGAGCCGACCCTGTCGCGGCCACACGCTGTGGCCCCCGTTGTCGGACATGAAGAGGACGATGGTGTTATCGGCAATGCCTTGCTCTTCGAGATAGTCCAGCACGTCGCCAAGGCTCTTGTCCATACCTTCCAGCAAGGCGGCGCGGTTTACCTCCTGCTGGTTGAGGCGCGCGCGCAGTTGGGCATCGTAGATACCTTCGCCGCCCTCCATGTAGTGCGACGTGAAGCGCGGGTCGGCGTTGTAGGGCGTGTGGATGGCGTAGTGGGCGAGGTAGAGGAAGAAGGGCTTGTGTTCGCTGATAGGCTTCTGCATGGCCTTCTTAGCCTCCAGCGTCAGTGCTTCGGTCAGGAACGTGCCGCGCTCGTAGTATGCCTCCAATCCGCTCACGTGGAAAAAGCCTTTGCCATAGTTCTCTTGTGCCAAGTAGCTGGCGGGAGCACCTGCGGCGCTGCCCGTGATGTTGACATCGTAACCAAAGTTCAGCGGATTGGCGCCCGCCGTCCCCTCTGAGGCGAAGTTGCCCTTGCCGCAGTGGATGGTGTAGTAGCCCGCTTCGCGCAGCAGCTGGGGTAGGGCCGTGACGGGCGTACTAAGGTGGCGGTCGGCCTCCGACATTCCCTCTGCTGGCTGGATGCCGTTACAGTGCCATGCGGGAAGCTTGACGGAGGCACCCGCCTCGTCGGTGAACTCATCGCGCCGCGCCACCCAGTTCGTCACGCGGTGGCGCGCAGCATTCATTCCCGATAGCAGACTGCAACGCGAGGGCGAAGAGACGGGGCAAGCGTAGGCGTTGGTGAACTTCACGCCCAGCCGTGCCATGCGCTCCATGTTGGGCGTGCGGTAGCGCGCGTTGAGCGGTGTGCGCGCGCTCCAAAACGGCACCGACGTGTCTTGCCAGCCCATGTCGTCGACAAGGAACAAAACAATGTTGGGACGAACGTCCTCTGCCGTCGCTCCGAGGGCCGACAGCGATGCAAGCAGCAGGGCGGATGGATGCGTGTTCATACAATTTCAGTTTTTGGGGTGATTGCAATGCGGCACGTGGAGAACCTTTGCTGTATAAGCGAAAAGGTTTTAGGGGTGTTCTATCTGCCTACGGGCTCTTATAGCAGTTTCGAATGGGACATAATCCTCTGGCCGTGAAGAGTTAGCGCAGGGCTGCGAAGTTTTGCCAGAGGGCCTCTAAACTTTTCTCTGCGGCCACGAAGTTATAAATCTCGGCGGCAAATGTACATTTCCCGCCGAGAGTATATACATTTCCCGCCGAGAAATGTATATTTCCCGCCGAGATTTATAACTTAAAGAGCCGCGAGGAAAACTTCGGGGCTTGCGGCGGATTGTTCAAAGCTCGTGGGGAAAACTTAGCAGGTTGGTGGGAAAGGCGGCGGGCTGAACGGAAAATGCAAACACGTTTCTTTTCAGTCGTTAGGCCGCAGCAGGGTGGCGTAGCGTGGGCCGTCGGAAAGGAGCGCTACGGCGGTGTGCACTTCGCGGTCGTGGCGCAGGGCCGACTCCGTTTCGCCTCGCTCATAATAGTAGAAGGAGCAGATGCGTGCTTCAACGAGGTCTTTTACTTCGTCGCGCCAATAGGCGAAGTCGTGGTCGTAGTTGTGAACGAGTTTCTCCTCCAATGCATCGAGTTCCTTGGCCGCCACGTCGGCGTAGCCTTCGAGCTTTGCTGCCTGGCGCAGCAGGTCGAGGGCCGCTTTCGAGCTACCCGCGTACGTAAATTTGTTCTCGCGCAGGAAGTTGACGAAGTCGGCATATTCAGCATCGCTCAGGCTGAACGTGTCGGCGGGAGCAATGGTGGGATGTTGCTGCCGGTAGCGGGCGCAGTAGTTGAGAAGCTCAAGGCTCGTGTCGAGATAGGAGATCATCGTGGGCAGGCTATCGGGCTGCAAGATGATGTCGGGCGTGATGCCGCCAGCATCCAGCACGGTGCGCCCGCCGCGCGTCTTGAAGCGTGCCGCTATGCTGTCGGGCAGGTGTTGCGGTAGCCCGTTTTTGAAGCTGTAGGCCTGCACGCACCGACCGCTGGGAATGTAGTATTTTGCAGTCGTCAGCTTCAGAATGCCCCCTTCGGGCAGCACGCGGGGCGACTGCACAAGCCCTTTGCCGTAGGTGCGCTGCCCCAGGACGACGGCGCGGTCGTAGTCTTGCAACGTGCCGGCAAGCAGTTCGGCAGCCGAGGCCGATGCGGCGTCAACGAGGATGGCCAGCGGCAGCGCGGTGTCGATAGGTTCGCGCTGCGTGAGATAGTCGTTTTGCTCTTCGCCGCCACGGCCTTTCAGCTTCACCACGAGGCTACCCTTCGGCAGGAACAGGGAGGCCACTTCCACGGCCTGACTTATCAGGCCGCCGCCGTTGCCACGCAGGTCGATGATGAGGCCGCGCGCCCCTTGCCGTTGTAAGGCCAGCAGGGCCGCCCGCGTCTCGCTGAAGGTTTGTTCGCTGAAGGTTGTCAGGAGGATGTAGCCTACGCTGTCGGTCAGCATCTTGCTGATGGCAACGGCGGGCAGCGTTATGGCGCGGCGCGTGATGGTGACGTTGAACGGTTCGGCCATGCCATAACGACGAACGGTGAGCGTTGTCTGCGTGCCAGGTTCTCCGCGCAACGTGGTGCTTACGCTGTCGGAATAGGCCTGTTCACGGCCTTCGGCCGGATGCCCGTAGTCAATGCCGTCTTGCGCAAGGAGCACGTCGCCGGGCCATAGCCCCGCCTCTGCTGCCGGCAGGCCAGCGTAGGGTTGAGAAATAATGCAGCGGCGCTCCTTCCGGTCGTAGGAAATCAGCGAGCCAATGCCTGCATACTTGCCCGACGTGAGCTGGCGCAGTTGCCCTGTCTCGTTGGGTGCGAAATACTCCGTGTAGGGGTCAACGTCGGCCAGCATAGAACGGATGGCCTTTTGTATGTTCTTCTTCGCATCAAGCGTATCGACGTAGGATTGCTCCAACTCGCGATAGATGCTGCCGAAGACGCGCATTTGCTGCGAGATGGCCGTTAGGCGGGCATCCTCATCGGCTGTTTGACCCTTCGCCGTAGGGCTGAACGCCGCGCTTAGCAGCAAGGCCGAGAGGAAGGTGAATAGGAGGCGCATAAGCTAAAGTTATAGGTTATACACGTCTATAGGTTAATCCTGAAATGCCTTCAGCGGCGTCACTTCGTGGCGAATGGCATCCCATACGCGCGAAGAGAGCGTGGTGCCGATTACTTCAATGACGTAGGCTGCTAAGACGGAGGCCTTGCGCACGCACTCGGCCAGGCTGTCGCCCTGCGCATGGCCGTAGAGGAAACCTGCCGAGAAGTAGTCGCCCGCCCCCGTGCTGTCCAGCACTTTCTCAACGGGGCGCGCTGGCACCTTCACCATTTCGCTGCCGCGTTTGGCCATGGCTCCTTCGGGACCTATCTTCACAATGGCCACTTCGCAAATGTCGGCCAGCTCGTCAAGCGCTTCGCGCGGCGACTTGCCTCCGCTGAACGCACGTGCCTCGTCCTTGTTGGCAAAGACGATGTCGACGCGCTGTAGCAGTTTGCGGAAGAAAGCGCGGTCTTCGGCCACGATGTTGTAGCTGGCCATGTCGAGGCATACTTTCAGTCCGCGCCCGCTGGCGTAGCGAATGATGCGCTCGATGAGGTCGTGGTTTTGCACGAGGTAGCCCTCAATGTAGAGGTAGCCGTAGTCGTCGAACCACTCTTCGCGTATCTCGTCGGGCGTGAGGCGCGAGGCCGCACCGAGGTAGGTGCCAAACGTGCGTTGGCCGTCGGGCGTGATGAACGTTGAGGCAACCCCCGTGGGCAGCGTGTCGCGCAACAGGTGGGGCGTAATGCCGTGTTCAAGGCAGTTGCGCTCGAAGAAAGCACCGTTATTGTCGTTGCCAACCTTCCCGATGACGCCCGGACGCGCTCCCAGGTTGCCCAAAGCCAAAATCGTGTTACAAGCCGAACCGCCAGCCGCAAACTTCGTGTGCATTTCCGACATGCGGCTCATGATTTGCTCGAAGCGCGACTCGTCAATCAGTTGCATCGATGCCTTAGGCAACCCCAACTCCTTCAGGATTGCTTCGTCCGACACTTGCGCCAGCACATCTACCAACGCGTTGCCTATTCCAAGAATTCTTTTCATCAGTCTTTATATTGATGATTTATGACTGCAAAGTGCAAAGCATCAAAACGTTAGGCAGTCCGCAGCAAGCTTGTCGCAGACTGTCGTCCAAAAGTTTTTTGCATTTTTGCTGCAAATTTCTGTGCAAAGATATTGCTTATTTCGAAAAAGGTAGTACTTTTGCACCGCATTTCTGCAAAAAAAGCGCATTTTTGTGTGCAAACCCGCTTCAGTAGCTCAGTTGGTTAGAGCACCTGACTGTTAATCAGGGGGTCGTTGGTTCAAGCCCATCCTGAAGCGCACAAGAAAGAGAGTCCTGCAAATTGTTGATTTGTGGGACTCTTTTTGACAGTTATATATTGCTGTCCGCTAAAAGTTGATGCCAATGGCGAATGAATAAGAGACTATTACGATTTAATGCTGTTCGCTAAAAGTTGCATGATAATCCAGAGAGCTTTACTATCTATTAGTGGTCTATTAGCTTCATTCATTGGGGGGCTTTCTGTCGCCGTAGGCGACACACTATGCTTAGCCCCCGACGCTCTTCGCTTCCGCTTCGAGCGACGGGGGTTAAGTATGGTTGGTTGCCTACGGCAACTTTTAGCGGACACCACTTGAATAATTCCTTTCAGACTTGCGTTTTTTTCGCATACGCTGTGGCAATTCGTCTCGCCAAGGCATAAAGCAAGCTTTCTGCTCTTCTGGCTTAACGAAAACGTTCTATTTCCTGATGCTTTGCTTCAGCCTCAGAATGCGGCGCACGCTCTCGTCGATGCGCTGCTCTGAAATCACGCCGTCTTCTACAGCCTTTACCACAGCGTCGAAGGCTTCAGTAAACACTTGCGGCCCAAGCACGATGTCGACGCCAGCTTTGATACAGCCAACGGCAGCCTCGGCATTGGTGTACTGCTGTGTGATGGCTCCCATCTCCATGGCATCGGTGATGATGATGTTCTGATAGCCCAGTTCGCGACGCAACTTGTTTTGCAGGATAATAGGCGACATGGTTGAAGGCACATCGGAGCCCGTTACGTTTGGCGCACTGATGTGTGCTGTCATAATGAGTTGACACCCCCACTGGATGCCAGCCTTGAAGGTTATCATCTCGCACCCGAGCATTTCCTCCCATGTCTTCGCAGAGCTGGCATAACCGAAGTGGGTGTCGGCCTTGGTGTCGCCGTGTCCAGGGAAGTGCTTGATGCATCCCGTCACCCCAGCATCTTTCAGCCCCTGCAGATAGTTTGTCACCATCGGAGCAGCCACCTCTGGATTGTCGCTGAAGGCACGGGCACCGATGACGATATTTTCAGGGTTGGTGTTTACGTCGGCTACAGGTGCGAAATCGATATCAAACCCATAGCGGTGGAGATAGGTGCCGATGGTGTTGCCGCACTCGTAAGCATTCCGTGGGTCGCCCGTAGCACCAATGGCTCCCATCGACTCGTAGGTCTGCACGTTGAAGTTGCTGTTGCGCGCTATACGTGCCACACGTCCTCCCTCCTCGTCGATACATAGCAGGGGGGAGCCGTTGAGGGAGCGAATCTCTGGGATGAACCGTGCGAGTTGTGCCTCGTCCTCAATGTTGTGTGCATAGAGTATGATGCCGCCCACGGGGTAGTTCTCGCTGACGCCCCGCATCGTCTCGTTGACGGCCTGCAGCTTGATTTTTGTGATGTCATCAACACTCTCATCAATGCCGCCAGAGCGGTTGAAGTGGATGGTAGTGTCAAGACATTCAGGTCGCACATAGAACATCTGCCCCACTTTCTCGCGCAAGCTCATCTGCTGAAGTTGTTGCTCTACTGCGTCCGTGGGAACAATGTCTGTGTCTTCTTCATTTGAGCACGAACTTAGTGCCATTAAGCCACAAAATGTAAGGAGCGTGGACAGCCTCCACAATCTCATTTGTTTCATTTGCATCTTTTTTATTTTATTACTCAAGTTTCGCTTGTTTCTTATCTATGGAGAAATCTTTGTCTAAGGAGAAACGGAACATGGGAGATTTTAGACTCCGTCTTATGCTTCTGCACGTTTCCCCCGTGCTCCAATTTTGGAAACATGATACGCAGGTGAACTTGGCAGAGCCAAGACCCTCCTATTCTCCTTTCTTCCTTAGCCAAAACTCATCTTTATTCCTTATTATTGGTGTTCGGTAAAAGTTGCCGTAGCTGGCATACCATGCTTAACCCCCGTCGCATGAAATGCGTCGTGGGGTATTAGATGCGGGGTGTATCTGCATCTGTAGTAGGAGTCGCACATCAATCTAACTTATTGTTTGTGCGACTCCTACTACAGACGCATTGTAGTTTGTTAGCTTTTCCCCACGACGCTCTTCGCTTACGCTTCGAGCGACGGGGGTTTACCGGACACCAATAATACTTTATAAGTTTCCGAGCATACCAAGGAAGTTGCTTAGGGGGGAGCCATGTCAGATTTTTCACTTACCTTAGTGCTGCAAAAAGAAGCAAAATCTTCAATGGCATGGCAAAGGTAAACATAAAAACCAAGAAATTAACTCCTTTTGAAGGAATATTTCACGTAAGGGATCTTTTTTTGCGGTTCGTGGGTCCAGTTATGAAGTGACTGAAAATAGGTTTAATCTACAATACTTTGTCATAGTTTTTTCGTTTAATGCTCCATTGTCCTTCCCCCAAAAGGGACTATTATAGAGAAAATGTTGTATCTTTGCCCCAACATTAAGGACGTTCTTCGTCTTTAGAGGATTGAACAATCGTCTATGACTCCTCAAACATCTGAGACATGAATAAATTCAACTTTCGGAAGCTATCACTTCCTCAGGAGTTAAAGGAGTTAGAAGGAGTTATCGCAGCCTATGGCTGCTGAGGAGTTAAAGACGATAGTCTTATAGGCATGTTACATGGGCATCAAGTATCGTCTTTAACTCCCTTAACTCCTTTAACTTCCTTAACTCCTCAAACATCCAAAACTTGAGTAATGGATAAGTTGCAAGACAAGATTCAAGGTTCGCTCATTGGCGGTGCCATAGGCGATGCGTTAGGCTATCCCGTAGAGTTTATTTCTTACAACGAAATTCTTGCACGCTATGGCGCGCGGGGCATCAAACGCCTTGAAGCCAGCGAATATGCGAGCGGTAAGGCGGTTGTGTCCGACGATACGCAGATGACGCTCTTTACGGCCAACGGTCTGTTGCTGACAGATCAGCAGACAATGACACCCCTACAGGGAATAAAACAAGCTTATTTGGAATGGTACGAAACGCAGACAGGGCAGCGCGAGGGAGAAGCCTCATGCTGGGTGCGCGACGTGCCCGAACTCAATCACAACCGCGCACCAGGTACCACGTGTATGTCGGCACTGAGCAGCCTGAAGCATGGCGTAAAGCCAAAAAACGACAGCAAAGGGTGCGGTGGCGTGATGCGCGTAGCACCTATTGCACTATATGCAGCAGTAGGAAATAGAATGGATATACTCCATGCCGACAAACTGGCTGGTGATGCCGCCGCACTCACTCACCTCCATCCCATAGGCTTTATCTCGGCAGCCCTGCTGTCGCATATCGTTTACCGCATCATGCAAGCTGGACATGTAGGTCGTAGCGACATGGAAGATTCCATAAGAGATGGCGTTGAGGCGATGCGCAAAATCTATAGCGAGTATCAGTCCGATGTTCAGCGCATGGGCGAGCTTGCCAATCTTGCCATTAGTTTGTCCGCTAACGCACAAACCGACATTGCCAACGTCCGTCGGTTAGGCGAAGGTTGGGTAGGCGAGGAAGCATTGGCCATTAGCCTCTACTGCGCGTTGAAGTATATTGATAATTTCGAAGAAGCCATGATTGCAGCTGTCAATCACAGCGGCGACAGCGATAGCACAGGGGCCATTACTGGCAACATCCTCGGTGCCATCCTCGGCTACGAAGCGCTTCCACAGTGCTATAAAGACACGCTTGAAATGCACGACCTCATCCTGCACATGGCAGACGATGTATATCGTGGCGCAGTGTCGGATTTCCCCGTTGGCGAATATTTTCCGAGTAGAGAAAGTGTAGAATAAGCAAAGGAAATACCAGACGATTGTTTTTTACTCAGCCCCAAGATGCTTCTTATTTACTCTCACGCGCGCGTATATATATAATATGGTATATTGGTTACGTATTTGTTGATATTTCTCTCTTTCGGGTGTGAAGTTCACTTTTTTTGAAAAAAAGTTGTAAAAAGTTTGGCTCGTATTTAAGGAAAGTTGTACTTTTGCATCCGCTAACGCGCCAAAAACGGCGG
>ONHN01000006.1 GCA_900317635.1 uncultured Prevotellaceae bacterium
CGAGGAGCGTAGCGACGAGTGGTGCGCGGATAGTGCGCAACGGATGAAGCGGTGCGCAGAGCGTACCGCACATTAAGAAGAATAGGTTGTGTCGCAAAGTGGACTTGTAACGTGCAGTACGCTCCGCGCACTGGCCACAACGCCTCACACCTGCCGCGCATCCCTCCTCGCTACGCTCGTCAGGATACGCGGTTAAGCATGGTGCGGTGCGCGCTGCGCACCATTAAGCATGAACAATTTAAGCTTCGGAAGTTGTGAGAGAGCGGGACAAATGGTGCGCGAAGCGTACCACATTTTGCTTAACCGCGTACCGCGAGCAGCGTAGCGACGAGTGGTGCGCGGATAGTGCGCAACGGATGAAGCGGTGCGCAGAGCGTACCGCACATTAAGAAGAATAGGTTGTATCGAAAAGAGGACTTGTAACATGCAGTACGCTCCGCGCACTGGCCACATCGCCTCACACCTACCGCGCATCCCTCCTCGCTACGCTCGTCAGGATACGCGGTTAAGCATGGTGTGGTACGCTTCGCGCACCATTTACCCCCCCGTATCACAACTCCAGAAACTTGAATTGAATTATTTAAGATGGTGAGTTGCATCCTGTTTGCAAAGAATGTTGTAACTTTGCGGGCAAAGCTCACTAATCCTAATATACAGAGTATTATTGCTGTCTGAGGCGAGAACACATATATTAATAACAATCTTAATGAATATGACAAGACAAGTGAAATGGCTGCTGGCCGCCTTCGTGGTTTGCTGTCAGGTTTTGACGAGTTGTTCCAGTGATGATAATGGTGGAGCATCTGGTGGTGAGACATACCAACTCGACCAGAAAGTGACGCAGCACCGCGAGTGCCATGCGCTAAAGAATGTTGCCAATGACTTGCTGAACCTTAAGTTTCGGCAAATAATCTTTGAGTACACCAGCGTTGGTCCCGACCTGAAGACACCAGTACGCTTGACGGGAGTTATTTCCATGAACCCTGCTGTGTATAACAAAGAAGTTGCGCCTCGTGGTCTGATGCTCTACAACGAGTTCACCTGCGCCAAGCACGGCGAACGCACGTCGCAGAACGAGATTGACGACATCGCTCTCTACATGAACAAGTATCAGAACGTCATTGCCGTATCTGCCGACCTCTACGGGTGGACACTCACAGAGGACAAACCGCAGGCCTATTGCTGCCTGGAGATTACCGCCGTTGAGACGATGGATGCTTGGGATGCCGCTATGCGGATTCTCAGGGACGAGGGATATGCCATTGATGGGCTGCCCATGTTCAACGTGGGCTACAGCAGCGGCGGCTTCTCTGCCATGGCCGTGCAACGCTATTGCGACGAAAACCGTCCCGACATCAAGTGGAGCCTCACCTCAGCAGGTGCAGCTCCTTTCAACATCAACTCTGTTTACGAGAGCAACATTACGTCCAAGACCTCAGGTTATGCCTGTTCTTTCCCTCTCTTGGTGGTGGCGTATAAAGAGACCTACGGCATGGACTTTGAGTATAGTGACGTTTTCGTAGAACCTCTGGCCAGCAACATCCAGAAGTGGATACTTTCCAAGGATTACGGCACGTGGGAAATCAACAGCCTCATTGCTGGCGGTGACGAGGCAAAGACCAAGGACTGTCCGATTGACATGATTCTGACGAAGGATGCCCTCAACCGCGAGTCGAGGGTAGGCAAACTGCTCTCCCAAAAGTTCCGCGAGAACTCTCTCTGCGGTGAAGGACAGACGTGGCAGCCCAGCACCAAGACGCGGTACTACATCATGCACTCCACCATGGACAAATATTTGGACTGGCACGTGAGCCAAGAGATGGCCGACTATCTGACGGCACACGGCTGCACCGTCACGGCTGAGTTTGACGACTGGGGCAACCACGTTGACTACGGTATCATCCAGCACATTGGACACACCATACTCCTGATGGAGGACTTTATGCCTAACAGCAAAGTCATCAATCAGCAGGTGCTGCAAGATATCATCAACAAGGCTTCGGATCACATCAAGAACAATATATACAACAATACGGAATTTCCACTCTAAAGCAACAAGCGATGATAATAGCTCAGCGTAAAGCTTTGTGCTTTCTTTTCTTTTTATGTTTTAGCATAAGCCCTGTTGCAAGTCAGGGCTGGCGGAGTGCGCTTCGTAGTGCTACCTATTTGGGGCAGGCATACATGATAAGCGACGAAGAGCTGGCAGAGTACGCCAAGCAGCAAGTGGCTTACCTTGACAAGAAAAACCGCGTATGCAGTGCTGGCAGTGCCTACGCGAAACGGTTGACGCGGTTGACGCGTGGAATGACCGATGCCGACGGCATCCCCCTAAACTTTAAGGTTTACCAGACAACAGAGCTCAACGCTTTTGCAGCACCCGACGGGAGTGTACGCGTATATAGTGCCCTAATGGATGCACTTACGGACAATGAACTGCTGGGCGTGATAGGGCATGAAATAGGTCATGTTGCCTTGCGCCACACAAAGAAGGCGTGGAAATCGGCCTTGCGCCGCAGTGCTGCCAGCGAAGCACTTTCGGCGATAAGCGACACCTACCACGCCTTGTCGGAAAGCGCGTTAGGAACGTTGAGTAGTGCCGTGCTTTCGGCACGCCACTCCCGTGCCCAAGAGACAGAAGCCGACGACTATGGCTATGAGTTTCTTGCTGATTGTGGAAAAAATCCGTGGGCTATGGCTATTGCCTTTGAGAAGATGAAGAAACTCTCAAAGCGCAACAATGCCCGTTGGGCCAAGTTTTTACAAGCATTTTCTACGCATCCCGACTTTGATACTCGCATTGAGCGCATGTCGCGCCGAGCGAGAGATGAGGGCTATGAAAGGCCTTAGAAGAGTGGGGCGATAGGTTAGTAACTTAACCCGTACTTCTCGCACAACTGTTGCAGCGTGCCGTCGGACTTCAACTTGAGGATAACGCGATTGATGAGATGTTGCAAATCCTCCTGTCCCTTCTGCATGAGGGCACCGATATGGCCGTGGGTGAAGGGATTATGCAATAGTGGTGCTGCGAGGCGGCTGTCGTTTTGCACGTACCACGGAGCTTCCGTTATTTCCGTTATCATCACGTCGGCATCGCCTTCAGCTATGCGGTTGGGGATTTCTTCGTTCTGCCCGAAGACGATGATTGTGGCGTGCTTGAGGCTGTCGCGGGCAAACTTCTCGTTTAGTCCGCCAGGGTTGACCATGACGCGAACATCGGGCTGGTCGATGTCGCTGAGCGAAGCGAAGCGTGCGATGTCTTCGGTGCGACACAAGATGGTCTTGCCGTTGGCCAAATAGCTATCGGACATAAGCATCGTTTCAAGGCGCTTGTCGGTAATGGTTATGCCACCCATGGCAAAGTCGAAGAGTTGCGGTGTGGCCGTAACGTCAGCCGTGAGTGTGGGCCAGGAGGTGGGCACGTAGGTTGTGCTGACGCTGAGGCGCTGGGCAATAGCCTCGGCCACGTCGATGTCGTAGCCCCAATAAGCACCCGTGGCAGGTTCACGATAGGTCAGCGGGCGGTAATCGCCCGTTGTTCCCAGTTGCATGGTGCCGCGCTCTTTGATACGCTCGATGGCGGTAAACTCTCCCAGGTCGATATTCGTAGCGGTTGATAGGACGTAGATTGCGCGCTGCTTGTTCGCCCGTCCGAAGGCGATGGCCACGTCGATGGAGTCTTCGTCAACGAGGCGCGTGCTGTCGAAGTAGTATTTTCCGTCGGCAGGGTTACGCCAACCGCCCACGTAGCCATCATGCCGCAAGGCGTGGGCAACGATGGGTTCAAGGCCTTCGCGATCGACGTGGTCGGCAGCAAGGTCGTAGGACACTGCGATGCCCTCTGTAGGCTCTGTCATGGAGCGAACATCAAGGGTGAAACCATCGGGGTGCGACTGGCTGAACGCCCAAACCTTATCCGCAATGGCTTGCAGACTGTCGGCGGACGTAGCGTTTTCGCTACTGGAGCAAGAAGCGAAGGCTATGGTGTAGATGAAAAAGAAGAGAGAAAGGAACGCGTTTTTCATATTGAAAGGGGAGACTGCTATGTGTCCGAGTATGTTGCGTTAACATCGCAACATACTGAACGGCGGAAAAGCGGGACCTACAGATAAGTTTGTTGTAGTATATACGTCCCCCCTCACCCTTTAGGAAGGGGAGGGGGGAAGTTGCTTCTATTCTAACTCCTTCACGGGGAAGGTGAAGTAGGTGTTGGGGAAGGGTTCGTCTTTCAGCGTGAAGTGCCACCACTCTGTGCTGAGCGGTTTGAAGCCGTGGGCGAGCATGGCTTTGCGCAGGATCATGCGGTTGTGGAATTGTTCGGGCGTGATGCTGCGATGCGTAGGACTTTTGCTGTTATCGCCCGTATAAACGCCCGTATCGGGATTGCCGCAGAAGTCGGGATGACTCTCAGGTCCGAACCAGTCGAACGTGCCGCCCATGTCAACTTCCTTGCCCGTACGCATGTCGAAAAGGGTGAGGTCGAGTGTTGAGCCGCGCGTGTGTCCACTCTTTTCTATGATGTAATCGAGCTTGAAGAGCACACTCTTGTCAAGGTCGGGATAGAAGTAGGGCTTCATTGTGGTGTCGGGCACGTTGGCCGCCCAGCGCACGAAGTGGTCAACGGCTTTCTGCGGACGATAAGCATCGTAGATTTTCAGGCGGTAGCCTTGCGCCACGACATCGTCGCTAACAGCCTTCAAAGCCTTAGCGGCCTCCCTTGTCAGTAATGCCGTTGGCTGTTCGTAGCCATCGATGCGCGTGCCCACGAAGTTGTAGGTAGCATAGTAGCGTATCTCTAAGATGGCATCGGGCACTGCTTCGGTAAGGTTGACGAAGTCGCTGCTGTCGTCGGTTGAGGTTGTCTGAGCGTAGGCCGTAGTGCCAACGGCACTCATAGCGGCTATGGCAAGCGCAAGGAAAAAAGCTTTTGGTTTCATGAAGTCTGAAGTTTGTAGGTTTAGCGAAGTATGCTCGCAGGCGAGATGCCTGCGTCCCATATTATTTATATCAGCGGTATGCCGCCTTCGGCGCATTCTTTGCGCAGTTGTTCGGGCCATACGGAGGCCTGAATTTCGCCGATATGGGCTTTGCGCAGGTACATCATGCAAAGGCGGCTCTGCCCAATACCGCCGCCGATAGATAGCGGCAACGTTCCGTCGAGCAAGCGGCGGTGGAAATAGAGTTCTGCCCGATGCTCTTGCCCCGTCAGCTTGAGTTGGTGCAAGAGGGCTTTGCGGTCGACGCGGATGCCCATTGACGAAAGTTCGAGCGCACGACCCAAGACGTCGTACCAAACCAGCAAGTCGCCGTTCAGACCGAAGAGGCCGTCGGGCGTGGGCGTGGTCCAGTCGTCGTAGTCGGGGGCGCGCAGGTCGTGGGGCTCACCGTTGGAGAGCTTGCCGCCAATGCCTATGACGAAGACGGCGCCCCATTCGCGGCAGATAGCATCTTCACGCTCGCGCGGTGTGAGGTTGGGGTAACGCTGAAGCAGCTCTTCGGCATGGATAAAGTGCACCTTCTCGGGCAGCGAGGGGCGTATTTGCGGGAAGCGCTCGCTAACGAGAAACTCCGTGCGCAAGAGCGCATAGTATATGTTCTTGACGGTCTTCTTCAGGACGTCAACGGTGCGCTCGTCTTCGCCTATGACGCGCTCCCAGTCCCATTGGTCGACGTAGAGCGAATGGATATTGTCGAGGTCCTCGTCGGCGCGAATGGCGTTCATGTCGGTGTAGATGCCGAAGCCTTGCGGCACGTTTTGCTCCGCCAGCGTCAGGCGTTTCCACTTAGCCAGGGAGTGAACCACCTCGGCACGCACGTCGCCCATTGCTTTGACGGGGAACGTGACGGGACGCTCCACGCCGTTGAGGTCGTCGTTAAGGCCTAAGCCCTGCTGCACGAAGAGCGGTCCCGTGACGCGGCGCAGGTGCAGGCCCGTCGAGAGGTTGTCTTGGAAGAAGTCTTTAATGAGCTTGATGCCCGCTTCTGTGTCGTAACGACCAAGAATGGGCTTGTAGTCTTTCGGAAGGATTTGCTTTGCCATGATGAGCCTAATAGTTTGATTTAATTTTCCAGCACAAAGGTAACATATTTCTAACTTACAGCACAGCTTTCGCGCTCACAAATTGCGGCATTACGCGCAAGAAAGCTTATCTTTGCGCAAAGTTTGGCAAACAGACGTTGCAATCATGGGAAAGACGCTTCTTGTACTGACAGGCCCTACCGCCGTAGGCAAAACGGCCTTAGCCCTTCGCTTGGCTACGCACTTTGGGTGCCCCATCCTTGGTGCCGACTCGCGCCAAATGTTTCGCGATTTGCCCATCGGGACGGCCGCGCCAACTGCCGAAGAGCAAGCACTCGTGCGTCACTACTTCGTAGGCACGTTGCCGCTGGATGCCGACTATAACGCGGCGCGCTACGAGCGCGATGCTTTGTCGCTGCTCGATGAGCTCTATCAGCATCACGAAACCATTGTTTGCTCTGGCGGTTCGCAATTGTATATTGACGCTTTGGTGCGCGGCATTGACGAGATGCCCGATGTGCGGCCCGACGTGCGCACTGCCGTGGTGAAGCAATTGCACGAAGAAGGGCTGGCAAGTTTGTTGGAGGAGTTGCAGCGGCTGGACCCTGCCTATTACGAGGTGGTTGACCGCCGCAACACGGCGCGCATTCAGCATGCCGTTGAGATGTGCCGCCAAACGGGTCGTCCGTTTTCGGCTTTGCGGCGTGGCAAGGTGAAAGAGCGTCCGTTTCGCATCGTAAAGGTGGCACTGAACCTGCCGCGCGAACAACTCTTCAAGCGCATCAATCGGCGCACGGACCTCATGATGGAGGCGGGCTGGCTCAACGAGGTGAAGCGCGCCCTGCCTTACCGTCATTGCCGCGCGCTCAACACCGTGGGTTACAAAGAACTGCTGCAATACCTCGACGGCGCGTGGCCCCTGCCTTTCGCGCTGGAGCGCATACGCAAGAACACACGCGTCTATGCCAAAAAGCAACTCACGTGGCTGCGACGCGACGATAGCGTCCGCTGGGTGGATGCGCAGGACATAGGGCAAGCTGAGCTGACCATTCGCCAACTACTATGACATATCTACAACGCGCCGACCGCCTGCAAGCATAAAGGTTTGCAGGCGGTCGGTGTGTCGTTACGGGCGTAGGCACTTCTATTTCGACAGCGCCACTTCCATGTTGTTTTGTATGATCTCGTTGCCAGGATAGCCACCTTGCTTCAGGTTGGAGAAAGCTTCGGAGCCGTCTTTGTTGAGCAAGAGGTAGGCGGGAATGCCAGGTATTTCGAGTTCGGTGCAAAGGCTTTCCCACTGCGCTTTCGTGAGGCGATAGTGATCGCCGTCTATTTGTGGGAGAGCTGCTTGCCAGTCTTTCATGGGCGAGGTCTCACCCGTGATGTAGACGAAGGCCGCCCCGCGCTTCATCAGGTAGGGCTTGATACGGTCAACGTCGTCCATCGCACGGCGGCAGGGGCCGCACCACGTGGCCCAAAAGTCTATCAGCACCACTTTGCCCTTATAGTCGGCTTTAATGGCATTGAGGATGGCCGTGCCGCGCAGGTTGGCATCCACGGTCTTCACCACGTAGTTGCCTGCGGGTTGCTCTTCGGGCGTGGCCTCGGTTGTGTATTCAGCGTTGTGGCGTGCGCAACCGCTGCTGGCTGTGAGCAGGGCGGCGGCAAGGAGGAGGAGTGTCTTTTTCATTTATTATCTATGTATGTTTTGAGTGTTGATGGTGGTTTGACCACGTAGGGGGGCGAAGGTTTAACAGCGATTTCTTACTTCACCAAATGCTTTCGGCCGCCTTGTATGTAAACGCCCGCATTAGGTGCTGCGGGAAGGCGACGGCCTGCGAGGTCGTAGAGGGTATTGTCGGACGCAACGTCCTTGGTAGTGGTAGGCGAGGAAATGGCGGAGATGGGTGTGTCGCACGTGCCGTTGAAGACAAACACGCTGCTGGCGGGGAGCTGTATGCGCAGCGAGGTGTCGATGTCGATAGGTGCATCGGTTTTCAAACCTGTTATGGTCCCTTGTTCGAAAGCATTGCTGAGCGTGATGCTGCCCACGACGTAATCGGGGATGTCAAACACGCGGCGCAGCGTTGTCACGAGATATTGGCGCGACGTGGCGGGGTTGCGCAGGGTGAGGACGCTCTTCACGCCGTTCCATGCGGCCCAGCCATAGACGTTGGCCTTTGAGCCGTCCCAAGGATTGCCGCCCACCCAGTGGATGTCGGGCAGGACGTCGGCTTGTTCCTTTTGCCAGCGTATGCAGTCGGCCAGGTCGCTCCACAGCTTACCGCCATTGATGCTGTTCATCAGGGCATAGTCGGCGTAGAGCTCTACCATGCCACTGCCGCAGCCAAAGGCGCAGCGCATTTCGCGCAGGATGCCAGCATAGTCCATTGACTTCGACACGTTGCCAAACTTCGTCAGGATGAAGCCGTGCGTCATCAGCGTGTTGATAGGACAGAGGGGCGAGTTCTGCACGAAGTTTTGATAGACGAGGCGGTCGCGATAGGTGATCCACTTCTCGCGGTCGGTACCCTGCGTGCCTATTTCGCCGTAGTCGTTTTCTTGTCGCCATACGGCATCGCTCACGTGAAACCAGAAGGGCGAAGCCCACGTGCCTACGGTGGTGTTGAAGAAGAGGTCGGGCTTTATCTCGCGCAATGCCTCTTCTGCACTGATGATAGCTTCGGCGTTCTCTTCGCCCGTAGCCCCTTCGTCGGGGCCTACGCTGCTCCATTGTGCTGAGATGCCGTCGAACTTAAAGAAGCGGAAGTCATAGTCGGTCAGCATCTTCTTGCAAGCGTTGTAGAAGACGCGATAGTAGCTTGCATTTGAAAGCTGCATGCCACCTTTGCCGTTCCAGTATTCGCGGCGATAGTTGCCACTTTGTCCGTAGCCGCCCACGGGCCCTAACCAGCAGCCTATGCCGCTGCCCATTTCTTGTGCCAAAGCGTCAACGGGAGCAAAACCGTTGGGGAAGTTCTGGTTGAACGTCCACGTGCCGTACTTGTCCCAACCATCGTCCCAAACGAAGGCGGCGGGCGCTTGCTGGTATTTGTCGTAGAAGTCCTGCTTCCAATGTTGCACGACGTCCACACACTGGTCGATGTTCATGTTCGTGGTGTAGTCGCGGTCGTTGTTGCGATCGATGTTCAGCTCGTACCAGCTGACATAGACGGGGAACGCGCGCCATGGCACCGCCCGTTCACGCTCACTGTAGCAGAGGAAGGAGCGGCGCGCTTGTCCTGGGGCAATGAGGCCTACCACCGCCGATACGTTCCACGTGTCGGCGGTCTTCAGCGTGGCTTGGCGGCTCCACCAGCCCTCCACGCCCGTTGCCGTCGGCGTGTTGATGCCCATAGGCGTTTCCAAGCCGCAGAAGATGCGCTCGTTGGATAGCACGGCACCGCGCGTGTTGCCAACTTGTGCGGGCACGGCAGCCGCTTCGGTGTCAACATTATACACCATAGCACGCACGCCTATCATCTTGAGTTCGCGGCGTGTTTTCAGCGTCAGCTCCGTGCGCAGGTAGTGAGAACCGTCGCGCAGGACGGCGCGCCACGTAGCCGTTATGCCGGCGTAGGCGAAGTCGGCTTCGAGGGCTTTGCCTGGGAGCCGAAGGCTGGCGCGGGCAGCCGATGGGTCGGCCTCGAGGTCGAGGGCCTCAATGCGGGTGCATTTCATCGTGCTGCTACCCGCCTCGTCGTAGTTTGAAACGTGCAGGGCAAAGAGGTCGGCCGTGGGCAAGAGGTTCATGGCCTCGCAGCCGTTGAAGTGGAGCACGCCTTCAGCATCAACCGAAAACGTAGCACTGAAGAGGTCGTTGCTAAGCGTCCACTGGCCGTCGGCTTCGGTCAGTTGTGCTTCGCCAGCTTGTTGCTCTTGCGGAAAGATTACTTGCTGCGCCGTCGCACTAACAGCCATCAGCAGCAGTAGCGTTGCAAAGATGTAAAGTCGTTTCATCAGTTTGTCGTTATCGTTGGTTATAGTCCCACTGCGATACATATATAATATTGTATGCATCGCAGTGAGACCGCCTGGTGTGTTATCTCTTATTGCGCTTAGTTAGGGAACAATCTTGTTGCAACTCATGTAGCCGAGGTATTCGCCGTTGACGTTATAGACCTCAACCCATCCGCCGCGCCGCAGCGTGCCAGCGTAGAGGATGTCGCTGCCGTCTTTCACCTTGTTCATAATAGGGTAGTCCGTTCCAGGGCCTGTGCGCGCGTTGGTGTAACCGCCTTCGCGAATGACGTGGGCAAGGCGCGTACCTGGAATGTTGGCCACGACTTGTGGCTTCTTAACCACGGTCTTAGGCTCGGCAATAGCGGGGGCGGGCTTTGCCTTCTTTGCTTCGTCGGCAGCGATGATGGCCTCGGCGCGCTGGAGCTTCTCGTCCAGCTCGCGCTGTTTCTCCATTTCGGCCACCTTCTTTTCGGCGGCTTGATCTACCATTGCCTGAATTTCGGCTTCGCTCTTGCCTTTGTTGCAACTCGTAGTCAGGCTGCATGCCAGCAGGGCGAGGGCGCAAAGCGTGAGTGTCTTCTTCATTGCTTTAGTATTGTTTAGAGTATTAAGGATAATATTTATGTCAACGTAACCTACGTTATACCTTCAACCTTTCAGCCTTATTCTACGGTCAGGCGCAGGCCAGGTGCTGTACCGCCGAACTCGGGAGCGTATTGGCTCTGAATGGCAGCGGTGCCTACGAGGTAAGTGCCGGCGCGATCGATGAAGGCCTCTTCGGTGAAGGTGTGGGTGCCTTTGTTCAGCTTCTCGAAGAAGTATTCGTTGGACGCATCGCGGCTGACGCGATAGAACCAGAGGCCGTCGCGATAGTGGTAGCCCGAGAGTTGGTCGGCGGGTTCCATGCAAGCGGCACGGGCAGCGCGCAGCGATACGTAGTCGTAGTCGCGGTCGGCACTGATCGTAAAGACTTGGCGCACGCGGTCGCCTTGCTGTAGCTTGTCGCCCGTGTTGATGGCTACCCACTTCGTGCCGCGTTGCACCTCCATCTTGCGCACGAGGGTCAGTCCGTTGCCCGTTTGCGAAACGTCGGCGGCGGGAACGCAGAACTGTGCGTAGATGCTACCCCAGCTCAAGCCTTTCGCCATCTTCGTCACGCGCAGGTTGTCGGCACCGAGCGTGGTCGCGTCGGTATAGTCTTGGCGGAAGTAGCCCACGCTTTGGTCGGCTTGTGCCTTGTCGCGACCAATGGTGGCCAGCGTTTTGTTGCCTTTCTTCAGACTGAAGCGTAGGGCGGGGCCGTATTCCGATGCCGCCAGTTCTTGCGCCTCGGCGGGTTCGCCCAGCAGGGCGTAGATAGCATCTGTCACGGCGCGGTTCGTGGGCCAGCCTTGCGTGCGGCGCGACTGCATCAGCCAGAGGCACATCTCGTCCGCCGCTTTCAAGAAGTCCTTGTTGGGCTTCAGCTCTTCGTCGCCACTAAAGACGGTGGAACCGCCGCCCAGCAGGCGAAGGGCTTCAACGGAGGCCGTCTGCGTGGGTATCTTGTAGGCATTCCAGCACCAAAGGGCGCGGTCGGTGTCGAACCACATGTCTTGTCCGGCGCGGCTGACGGTGTGTTCAAGCAAACTCTCGATGTTGCGCCGCGCCGCCTTGTGCTTGCCGTATTGTGCTAAGACAACAGCCGTTGCGGCTTTGCTATACATCGTGCCGAAGCTTTCGTCAACGAACTTACCAAGCAAGTATTTAGCGTCTTTGTTGGGCTGCATGCCCAGCAGGGCGCGCAGGTAGAGGTATTGCAGTTGTTGTTCCGAACCGCTGAAGGTGAACTTATACTTCTTTTCGAGCTTTTTCATATCCTTCACGTCTTCGGCGGTTTCTTTCTCAAGGTAGCTCATGGCGCGGCGCAGCTTGCTGTCGGCGGCTTTATTACCCGTCATCGCTTGCTGTCGCGCCAGCATAACGGCCACTTGCGTTGTAATGTACGGGCTGCCCGTCATGCCGCCAAACCAGCTCCACGAACCGTCTGAGAGTTGCAGCTCGCCCAACTTGTCGAGGGCGGTGCTCATGCGACCCGCGCGCAAGGTTTCGTCTAACAGGCGAGCCAGCTCTTCGGCGCGTGCGGCCTCGTCATCGGCATCGGTAGCCCAGGGCGACTCGGCCAGCAGCGTTTGCTTCAGGTCGGGGTTGCGCTCCAGCACCTTCGTGAAGGCGTCGGCGTCGCCGCGTTGGGCGGCGGCGGCTATTTCGGGATAGGTGTCGGCGATGTGGCCTGCCAGCGAGAGGGCGTAGTAGCGCGCGGCCCAAGCCGTAGAGCTGTAGCATGTTTCGTTGACCAGTGGCGGCAGGGCGCCCACGGCGTACCAGGCTGGATTGGACGAAGCTTCCACGATGAGCCGTTTGCCTGTGGCGCGGCGAGCATCGGTCCAAAGCGTGTCAATCTTCACGTCGAAGCTACCCTCGTCGGTCAGCGAGAAGGGCACGCTGCGAACAACCTGCACCTTGTCTTCAAGCACGGGCAGGTAGCGCTCCTCACCATCGGCGAACGTGCCGCCCTTGGCCGAGATACGACAGATGAGCACGGGGATGTCGGCGGGCGCAGTATAGGCAAAGCGCACCACGCTCGTTGTACCTTCGAGGCGGAAGGGTTGCGAAAGCTTCGCAAGTTGCTTGCCCGTGCGTGCATCGAGTAGTTGACAGGTGGCCGTGCCGCTGACGGGCTTGCCCGTGAGGTTGGTGAGCGTGGCGGGCAACTGCGTCACGTCGCCACTGCGCAGGAAGCGCGGCAGGGCGCTTTGCACCATAAACTCTTTGCGGGCAATGGCCGTGGTGTCGCAAAGGCCGTAGTTCATCGTGCGGTCGTGGGCGAAACCTTGGAAGCGCCAGGCCGTCAGGCTTTCGGGCAGGGTGAAGACGAGGTCCACACCGCCGTCGGCTGCCGTGCGCAGGGCGGGGGCGAAGAAGGCCGTCTCGTCGAAGTTTTGGCGCAAGGGCACGTCGCCCTCCTCGCTCGTGCCACCATCGCCACTGGCATCACCTTCAACGGCCACTTCGGCCAAGGCTTGCGTGGCAACCATGTCGTCCATCATGGCTTCGGGTTCTTCGGCATAGCCTACGGTCAAGCGCGCACTGCTCTTGTTGAGCTTACGTTCGCCAGCAGCACTCGTTAGGTTTTCTATACGATTGAAGTTGAAGAAATAAGAGGTGTAGGTGCTGTTCCAATGGCTGAAGGAGAGTTCCTTGCTGTCCCACGTGGGCATGTCGGCATAAGCCGAAAGACTGAACGACGACGTGCTTGGTACGCGCCACGAAGCTTGCGAGAGCGTGCGGGGGAAGCTGAGGCCGAAACTCCACGGGCGTTGCACAAGCTGGTCGAGCGAAGCGTCGTAGAGGCGCGCCATCATTGAGGCGTCGGCGGGCGTGCCGTCGGGACGTACCACGCGCAGGCGCCACTCCTCCTTCGCACCTGGCGTGAGGTAGCTGCGGAACGTTTGCCACTGCATCTTGAGGCGTTTGTCGGGACGCGGCTTCACGATTCTGACAGTCTTGCTATAAACGCTGCCGTTGCGCTCGAAAGCGAAGACGCAGCTGGCACCGTCGCCCCACGCTGGCTGGTAGGCAATGTTGAAGTGGAGCAGCGAGTCGCTAAAGGCAATGCGCTCACTGCGAACCACCTTGTGGTTGCTGATGATGTCGTAGAAAAGCGTGACGTCGCGCAACTCAGAGCCTATCATAATATAGGCCGAATCCTTTTCTGCGCTCTGACGCACGTAGCTACACATTGTTTCCGAGGTGAAGGGTAGGGTGTCGCTTTCGGAGAAGAGCAGGAACTCCACGCTGTCCGTCGGGAAGTCGCCCACCGTGATGCGCACCTTGTAGCGGCCCGAGGGCTGCGTGCGGAACATGGCGGGCGTGAAGGGCTTGCCCGTCAGTAGCGTGTCGCTTTCAATGCGGCGGTTCTGGAAGAGAATTTCGTACTCTCCGCGCGTGGGTAGGTTCTTGCCAGGCGCGTTGTAGCGGCTGACGCAGACGGGGCGCGGATGGTCGCGGTTGATGGTTGAAGGCCAGTCTATCTCGAGCCACGAGTCGCGCTCGGTGGCATAGATAATGAGGCCGTCGCTGCGCGTCTCGCCGCTTTCGGACGTTACGTCCGCACTGATAACATAGCGATAGAAGCTGCGCCACCAAACCTTTTCGTTTCCTTTTTCTAAGAAGACGGGAATGCGAAATTGGCCCAAACTGTCGGTTTGAAGCTCGCCTTCGGCAAGGTCTTTACTTTCGAAGTCGTAGTAGTAGGAGCGGCGCACCTTATACTTCACCTTAGCGCGCTCAACGGGCACACCGCTATACGTCTCGGCCTTACCACTGACGTAGATGGTGTCGCCCAGCTTGTAGGCATAGCGTGGCTCTTCAATCGTAACGGTGAACGTCGGACGCTTATACTCTTCCACGCGGATGGTGTGCTGACCGTTAAGATCGCCCGTGCCTCTGACGCGAAGCGTGAACGTGCCGGGCATGCAGCTTTCGGGCAGGACGAAATCGTGCGATAGCGTGCCGAACTCATCCGTAGTAAGTTCAACAGTCTCTTCTGTCTTATAGCTGGCGTTGACGAGGTCCACATTAAGCACCTCGCCGGTCAGCACGCGCACGCTGTCGGCTTCCTTCTCGTAGCACACGGCGGCGAAGTGGACGGTCTGTCCAGGCCGATATATCTCGCGGTCGGTATAGGTGCGCAGTTCGCGGTCGGTATGCACGCGGTCGTTCGCGGGGTTATAGACGTAGTTGCTCACATCGAAGAGGGGAGCGGCAGCATCGCCCCCTACGCGCAACTGGTACACAAGGTTGCGGCGCTCGTCGGTAGGAAGGTAGATGTCGCCACGCGCGTCGGCACTATAGGTATTGTCGAATCTCAGATAAGGCTCGGCGTTCTTTGGATAGACGATGCTGAAAACATCCACTGCGCCGCCCATGCGCGGCGTGCCTTTGTGCATGTCAACGGGCGTAAGGCGGTTGGCTCCACCGTCCACCTTTAGTATCATGGGCCTCAGAGCCGAAACGCTGAGCGTCTCATAGCACGTGGGCGCATTGTCCGTGGCGAGGCGCACGACGTAGATGCCAGGGTCGGCCAAAACGAGGCCTATCGTGTCCTTAAACTCGGCGTAGGCAGGACGTTCGCCCAGGTCGTGTTGCAACGTCCTATAGGGCGCGCCCGTGCAAAGGGCTTTGTAGTCGCTGGTGCGCTTAAAGCGCAGGTCTTTGCTTTGCCAGGGGGTGCGAAAAACGTCGAGGGTGACCTCGCGCACGTTATTACCGCTCATGGCAAGGCGCATCTCGTCGCCAGGATAGAGCGTCGTGCTACTTGCGCGCATGGAGAAGCGCGGACACTCCTTTTCGGCAATGAAACGGCGCAACTCGTTGGCACGAGGCTCCTTACCATAAAGTGCCAGGCCCTCGCGCGCAAGGCCCACGCGGATGCTGTCGTTATAGCGGTCGGCGCCGCGTCCGCTGATCTTCGTCAGGGCGATGTAGGTCTCAACGTTGAGCCGCAGGTCTTGAAACTCGCGGGCCGTAGCGCGCAAGGCGATGAAATCGGTTTGCTGTTCAAGGCGGTCGCGAGCGGCGTATGCGGCGTCGATGCTGTCGAGGCGCAACAAGAGCACTGCTTCGCGCGCTTTGCGCGCTGCGTACCACGCCGTCAGCTCGTTGCGGAGGCGCTGCTTCTGCGTACCCGATATATGTTCGCTGCTCAGCACGGCATCGGCTAAGACGCTCAGCACGTCGTGGCCATATACCTTGCTGCATTTCTCAATGACGAAGAGCGGAACGTAGTCCTTTGCCTTAGCGCGGCCCAGCGCCTCAATGTCTGCAACGCTTTGCAGCAGCAGGGCGCGTCCGCGCTCGAGGCTGGCCGTGTCCTCAGCCTCGCGCCATCGCCAACGCGAGTAGTTGTATTTGTCAATGTACGTCTGTCCTAAGAGCGAGAGCCACAGCGCGCGCTCCACGGGTTTCGTGGTGCGCTCCAGGGCCTTCTCCATGCGCCAGAGAGACACCCGACCACTGTCGGGCGAAATGTCGAGGTGCATCTGGCGGCTCACCTGCATGGCACGCAGCAGCTGCACGTCGTTGCCGTCCTTTTCGGCCTTTTGTTGAATCTTTTGCAGGTTCGTCAGGGCTGATTTTGGCTTGTCAAGACTCAGGTCTTTCTCAACCAACTTCCACAACGAATTGTAGCTCTGAGCCACTACGGACGTAGCAACCAGGAGCATGCTAACGGTAAATACAAAGCGCTTTAGCATAAGGGTATAGGTTTTTTGCGTTATAACGATGCTGCAAATATAACTTTTTATCTCCGACATAGCAAAGCGCACGGGCTTTTTATTATTTCTTCCCACAAACTTGTTGCTTCTGCTTTCAAACTTAGCACATTACACCTCTATCTTCAAACCTTGCGCGCAAGCCACCAAACGTTGCGTAAAAGCCTGCAAATTTTCCGCTTGGGCTGTGAAGTTATAAATCTCGGCGGCAAATGTACATTTCCCGCCGAGAGTTTATATATTTCCCGCCGAGAAATGTATATTTGCCGCCGAGATTTATAACTTCAGAAGCGTGGGCGAAAATTTCAAAAGCCATCGCCAAAACTTCGCAGGCTGGCAGTGAAACTTCGGGGGCTTCCAGAAACACGGAGCGGGGTAGGAGAGAATAGCTGCCGGCACATAGTTGGCTGCTAAGCGGCTCATAAGAAAGTGCAGACAAGTAGGCCGCTTGCAGGCAGAAGGCTCATTCTGCGCGCAGATGTCGGGGTGCGCGGGCGGCCATCTTGGGGACAGTATATGCAAAAGTTACGACCAATAACCTTGCAAGTCGTATGTTTTTTGTACTTTTGCAACACGCAACCGTCTTCTGGACGCTTGCAGGAAAAGAAGTCAACCGTTTGTGTTTATCAACTATGTACGAGCAGATTAGCGAGCATACGCTCTATTTGATGTTTTATGCAAGCGTGGCGGTGTTGAACCTGACAGCTTGTCTCTACCTGTTGCTGCGGCGGGCCAATGCCATTGCTCCCGACGTGACGTCGCCGCTGCGCCTGCGCCGCTGGACGGCAGGCTTTCTGGGTGCTGCAGCCCTCAGTCACTTGTGGTACCTGCCTCTGCTTTATCTTACTTCTGGTGAGGACATTAAGATGCTCTATCTTGTCTGTGCGCTGTTCGATTTCCTCACGGTTTTTCCTTTGGCCATCGTCGTGTTGTTCACCATGCTGCAAGACCGTCGTCGCCCGCTGTGGCCCGTTGCCGTTATGATGGCCCCCCCTCGTTGCAGGAATGGCGGTGTGCGTAGCCCTGCGCAGCGATGCCCTTTTGCCCACGCTGTATGCCTATTATGTTTTGCTCGTTATAGGCATTATAATATATATGGTACGGGCGACACGGCAATACGGCCGCTGGCTGCGCGACAACTACGCCGACCTTGAGCATAAAGAGGTGTGGCAGAGCCTGCTGATTTTGGCCACGATACTCCTGGGCTTCAGCTTTTATGCGTTTGAACGCCAAGGCCTCATCTACAAATACGCAGCCCAGCTGAACGTCATGGTGCTGACAGGCTTTCTCCTTTGGCGCGTGGAAACCTTAAGCGACCTTAGCCTTCTTCAGCAACAAAGCTCTGCTGCCGAACTCGACGCAATAGCGGAAAGCGAGGCAGACAAAGGCGCACATTCGCAACCCGTCCACGACAACATCGGACACCTGCTACAGAAGTATTGCATAGATACGAAGCTCTATTTGCAGCACGACCTCACCATTACGCAACTCTCTAAGGCCATCGGCACCAACCGCTTGTATCTTAGTCAGTATCTCTCCAGTTTAGGCGTGAACTACAATGCCTACATCAACAATCTGCGCATCAATTATTTCATCGACCTCTATCATGAAGCGGTCGCCGCCCACCGTCCCTTTACCGCCAAGGGCCTGGCTTACGAGAGTGGCTACAGGAACTATACCACCTTCAGTGCTGCTTTCAAACAGCTAAAGGGGCAGACCGTTTCTGCGTGGATGCGCCACACAACCCCCTAAGCCGCGACCAACTTTCAGAATTAGCAAAAAGTTATTTCAAAATCGGCAAAAAACGCGCCAAAGGGCATTCCGCGTTCATTTATTTTGGGCTTTTAGCTTACCTTTGCCGACTCAAAGTAAATAACGAACGCAATGATCAGATTTCGGAAGAAAACCAACATCTTCAACGTTGCTTTTACGGGCTTGTCGGCCATGTTGTCGGTAGGCATTGTGCTCTACGGTGTCGGCCATTTTGGGATAAGCGTGGCTTGGGCCGAGATAGTTCTCAACGTCTTCTACATAGCCTGCATCGTCATGATGTGGCTGTATTTCTTCAAGCGCATCGACCGCAACTGCTTCAACTATTGGACTTCGATGTGCCTCGGCATGACTATCTTGCTGCGCGACATCATCTTTGCGCCGCCACTGATGAACATGGCCCTCAATAAAATATGCCTTGCGCTGGCGGTGTATGAGCTGCTCCTGCTCACCTTCTTCTATGCCCGCAAGAAATGGGAGACTTATCGCAAGAGCGATTTGTGGCTCATTCTCATCGTCGATGTCGTCATTGCCCTGCTCTACAACTACGACTCATTTTTGGAAAGCAAGCCCGAAAACGCTCTTTACATTATGACAGAAATCTGGATCCGACCCACCATCACCTACGGCCTCGTGGCTTGCTTCGTGACGGAAACGAAATCGAAGAAATAGACAATAGGGATGTTCTATAATTTAGGAAATTCGTTATATGATGGGGCTTGATGCTTGTTGGCTCTTTTGGGCATCTTTCGAATTAACTTCTTGCCACGTAGCTCGATACGCGGCTGCGAACTTAATTTAGGAACCTGCATCACGCTGACAGTGCAAACCGAGAGCAGAAGCAAGACCTCCAGGTCTTGGTTATGGCGAGGTGCAGCCTGTCATGGTAATAACAATAGCTCAAAAATCATTTGGAGCCTAATTTATAGAACACCCCAATATCATGTTAAACAAACATTGTAGCAAGATGAAACAGACACTCATTCTCGGCAACATCATCACGATGGACGAAAAGCGGCCCTTTGCCAAGGCCGCTGTAGTGAAGAACGGCCTATTTGCCTACATCGGTAGCGCAGAGGAGGCAAAGAAGCTCGCTGGCAGGGACGCTAAGGTGCTGGACTACGGCGAGAACTTCATCTACCCCGGCTTCCTCGAGTCGCACTGCCACGGCCATCTGGCCGGCTACCGCTTCATCGGTCAGGCCAACCTCGGAAAGGCTGGCGTGATTACCGACTATGCCAAATACCGCGAAATCATCAAAGAGTTCATAGCCGCCAACCCGCAGCGCGAGTTCTACGTAGCAGCGGGATGGGTTGAAAACGAGGAATACGTCAGCAAGGCCTACCTCGACGAGATATGCCCCGACAAACCACTGCTTATGCAAACTGGCGGCGGCCACTCCATGCTGCTCAACACCAAGGCACTGCAATGGGCGGGCATCGACGCAGAATACGCCAAGAAAGCGGGCTACGACTTGGTGCACGTAGATAAGAACGGCGAGCCAGACGGCTACATCTGCGAAGGCCCCGTGTTCGAAATCGTCCCCAAGCTTCCGGCAACCGTTGAGGACATCAAGGAGTATCTGCTCGCCTGGCAGGACTTTGCCCTCAGCAGCGGTTTTACAGCCGTTGGCGACGCAGGCGTAGAAGTGGTGAACCGCAATGCGCTTCAGGCATACCACGAACTGGAGCAGGAAGGCAAACTGAAGCTGCGCACCTATGCCTATATGTATGTCACCGACAACGTGGACAGTCCGAAGGCCGAGATAGCCCGCATTGCCGCAACACGGGCCGAGCTGAGCGGCGAGTATTTCCACATTATCGGTGCCAAGGCGTTCCTCGATGGCGTGACCGAAGCGCATACGGGCTGGCAAAACCAGGACTACCTCGACGAGCCCGGCTATCACGGTGCAGAGCGCTTCAACGACCACGAAAAGATGGTAGAACTCATCGTCGAAGCTAACAAGGAAGGTATGTCTGTCCACGTCCACTCCGAAGGCGGCGGTGCTACGCACTTTATGCTGGGCTGCATTGAGGATGCCGAGAAGGTGACAGGCAACCTCGACCAGCGCAACGTGCTGGCCCACCTGCACTTTGTGACCGACGAGGACATACGCCGTATGGGCGCAACGAAATCGGTGGCGGCGGTTCCGCCGCTCTGGTTGGCAGCGGTGAAAGGCTTTTACGAGCAGGAAGTGAGCTACGTAGGCAAGGAACTCGCCGACCAGGCGTACCCCGTTAAGTCTTTCTTCGATGCAGGTGCCACCGTCGTCTTCCACTCCGACTACCCCGTTTCGCCCATGATGAACGTGAAGTACAGCTTCTACACCGCCGAGAAGCGCACGTATCCCAAGGAAGTGTTCGGCGATGCAACGTCGCCCCGTGGCCTTAAAGAGGTTATCACCCGCGAGCAGTCGCTGCGCGCTATGACCATCAACGTGGCCCGTCAGTTCCACCAGGAGCACCGCTTAGGCTCAATTGAGTTCGGCAAAATTGCCAACATGACGGTGTTTGACTGCGACTTCCTACACGACGACATCGAAAAGGTAGCACAAGCCAACATCGTAGCGACCATTGTTGACGGCGAAGAAGTCTATAATAGTAAACAATAAAATGCCCCGCATCTTTTCTTCCTCCCCCCTCGCCCCCTGCGGACGTGGGGGGAGGTTTTTTTACAATTACGGGCCACCTTTCCTAAGAAGCCATCAGCGGGTTTTGCGCTTCGCAAGGTTTTTGCTATCTTTGCGCGAAATAAAAAAACAACCTTTGCAGAAATGAATCAAGAAAGACCTGTGCGCGTACGTTTCGCGCCCAGCCCCACGGGGCCGTTGCATATTGGCGGTGTGCGCACCGCACTCTACAACTATCTCTTTGCCCGGCAGCATGGAGGCCAACTCGTCTTCCGCATTGAAGACACCGACAGTGCGCGCTTCGTGCCAGGCGCAGAGCAGTACATCATCGAGAGCTTCCGCTGGTTGGGCATCAAGTTTGACGAAGGCGTGAGCTTTGGGGGCGAACACGGTCCCTACCGACAGAGCGAGCGCCGCGATATCTACAAGAAATACGTGCAGCAACTGCTTGATGCAGGCAAAGCCTACATCGCATTTGACACGCCCGAAGAGCTGGCCGCTAAGCGCGAAGAAATCAAAAACTTCCAGTACGATGCCACCACGCGCGGCCTGATGCGCAATGCCCTGACGCTGCCCGCCGAAGAGGTGGAACGCCTCGTCAGAAGTGGCGAAAACTACGTGGTTCGTTTCAAGATAGAGCCAGGCGAGGACGTCGTCGTGAACGACATCATTCGCGGCGAGGTGCACATCAACAGCAGTGTACTCGACGACAAAGTGCTCTACAAGAGTGCCGACGAACTTCCCACGTACCACCTTGCCAACATCGTGGACGACCACCTCATGGAGATAAGCCACGTCATTCGTGGCGAAGAGTGGTTGCCCAGTGCCCCGCTGCACGTCTTGCTCTATCGCGCCTTTGGTTGGGAGGACACCATGCCGCAGTTTGCCCATCTCCCCCTGCTGCTGAAGCCCGACGGCAAGGGCAAGCTCTCCAAGCGCGACGGCGACCGCCTCGGTTTCCCCGTGTTCCCGCTTGAATGGCACGACCCGCAGACGGGCGACGTTTCGCGTGGCTATCGCGAAGACGGCTATCTGCCCGAAGCTGTCGTCAACTTCCTGGCCCTCTTAGGCTGGAACCCCGGCACGGAGCAGGAGCTGCTCACGATGGACGAACTCATAGCACAGTTCGACCTGCATAAGTGCAGCAAGAGTGGTGCTAAGTTTGACTACGTGAAGGCAGCCTGGTTCAACCACGAATACATCCTCTCCACGCCCGACGAGCAACTCGTGCCCGCCTTCGACGCCATTCTGCGCCGCGAAGGCATTGAGGCCCAGCCCGCCCGCGTGCAGGAGGTGGTGCGCATGATGAAGAGCCGCGTCAACTTCATCCACGAGCTTTGGCCCCTTTGCCGCTTCTTCTTCGTGGCTCCTACCGAGTACGACGAAAAGACCGTGCGCAAACGTTGGAAAGAATACAGCCCGCAGCAGATGCAAGAGCTATGCACCGTGCTCGAAGCTCTGCCCGACTTCGAACAGCAAACGCAGGAAGAAGCCGTCAACGCATGGATTGCCAAGAACGACTACAAAATGGGCGACGTGATGAACGCCTGGCGCCTGACGCTCGTTGGCGAGGGCAAGGGTCCTCACATGTACGAAATCTCCTACTTCCTCGGACGTGAAGAGACCTTGCAGCGAATGAGGAGAGCGATAAAGACATTAAACATTAAACAATAAACAATAAACATTAAACATTAAACGTTAGGCAAGCCACTCACTTCCTCATCGTTGCGTATATTGCGTTGTCAACGCAACACACGATAGCCGCCAAAACCTCACACCCATGTACCGCCTCATCACCGCCACCTACTTCCTCTGTCTTCGTCTTGCAGCACTCTTTGGCCATAAAAAGGCGCGGCTGATGGTGCGCGGCAGCGAGGAGGCGTGGGCGAAGATTGCTGCCGCTTTTACTGCCGACGACCAGCCCGTATGGTTTCATGCGGCCTCGTTGGGCGAGTTTGAGCAAGGGCGTCCCCTAATGGAGCGCCTGCGCCGCGAACAGCCTACGAGGAAAATCCTGCTGACTTTCTTTTCGCCCTCTGGTTACGAGGTGATGAAAGACTACGATATGGCCGACTGCGTATGCTACCTACCATTCGATGCCCCTCGCAGGTCGCGGCGGTTTGTAGAGGCAGTGCGCCCCGCAGCGGCCTTCTTCATCAAGTACGAGTTTTGGGCCTACTACCTGCAAGCGTTGCACAAGCAGGGCGTACCCACCTACAGCGTGAGCAGTATCTTCCGTAAAGACCAAATCTTTTTCCGCCCTTGGGGACACAGCTATCGGCGGGCACTGCGCAGCATCACGCACTTCTTCGTGCAAAACGAGGAGAGCTGCCAACTGCTGGGCAGCATAGGCATCACGGCCTGCAGCGTTGCGGGCGACACGCGCTTTGCCCGCGTAGTGCAGATACGCAACGAGGCCGAACCCTTGCCCATTGCAGAGCAGTTTGCAGCCGGCCACGACGTGCTGGTATGTGGTAGCACATGGCCACCCGATGAAGCATTGCTATCCTCCTTTGCAGCATCTCACCGTGATGTGCGCCTCATCGTGGCCCCCCACGTGGTGAGCGAGGAACATATCGAGCAGATCGTCGGGCGCTTTGAAGGTCGCACCTGCGTTCGCTACACGAAGACATCAGCCGAAGCGGCGGCGCAGGCCGACGTGCTCATCATTGACTGCTACCGCCTGCTGTCGCGCCTCTATCGCTACGCCACGGTGTGCTACCTTGGTGGCGGTTTTGGCGTAAGCATCCACAACGTGCCCGAAGCAGCCGTCTATGCGCGCCCCGTACTATTCGGTCCCAACAACAAGAAGTTCCTTGAGGCACAAGAGCTCATGCGCCGCAAAGCCTGCTTTGAGGTGAATAATCAAGAGGAACTGAACGCAACGCTTGAACACCTACTCACCGACCGCACCGCTCTCCACAAAGCAGGTCAGGCGGCTGGAGCCTACATCGAAGAAGGTGCCCGCGCCGCCGATGCGATTTATGAGGCGACGATGAAAGAGGAGTGACGAGTGACAAGCCAAGCCCCTCTCTCCCCCGTCCCCTCCCTCCCTTTAGGGTCGGGGTGGGGCCTATAAAACATCATAAGCTATGCAAGTAACAACAGAACTTATCAAGAAGAAATTCATCAAGTTCAACAACCTGATGTTTCAAGGCAAGTTGCCCTTGCTGCCCATTCAGCTAACCACTTCGCGCTCATACTTAGGCCGACTAAGGATGAAGAAGCAAAGGACATTGATAGGCAGGTCAGCGTGCTACGAATACGTGCTGCAAATCAACACGAAGTTTGAACTGTCCGACAAGAAGCTTGAAGATGTTATCATCCACGAGATGATACATTATTGTATACACTACTTCAAAATCCGCGACACGTCAGCGCACGGCAAAGTGTTTAAGCACATAATGAACGAAATCAATACGCACTTTGGCCGACACATCACCGTGAGTAACAGCGAAAAGCTCGAACTAAACGAAGACCGTTCGCATTTTGCCGTCAACTACGTCCTCGTAGCCACCTTGCCGAGTGGGGAACGTGCTATCTGCGTCAGTGCGCATACGCGCATTTTCTTTATCGATGACAACATCGATAAGTTCTACAAAACCACGTCGCGAACGTGGTATGGCTCAATTGAGCCCTACTTCACCCGCTTTCCGCGTAGCCGCACGCCACGTCTTTACAAGGTGGACGAAGAAGAACTCAGCAAAGCCTTAGAAACCGCCACAGAGCTTGAACGCAAAGGCGATTGGATACGGCCTAAAAAATAAGGAAAAGTATGTCAGCTATATGCGAAGCAGTTTGCGCAGCGAGTAAGACGCTGCCACGCAGATGACAACACCCACGAGAAAGTGGTGCAACGGGATGTTGCCGTATATAGGTTGCAGGAACTTCTGCACTTTGTGGTGCGTCAGATAGATGTCGTAGCTACAGCCGCCCACCCAAACCGGCAGACTAAAATCAATCTGGCGCCACGCACATAGTGCCACAAGCATCGTTACAAGATACCAATTGCCCAATGCATGGGCATAGAGGTTGCCCCAAGCAACGTAGCAAGCACCTAATATCGCTGTGATGCCTACAAGCCAAAGTACGAGCTTATAGGAATGGCAAACGGCATAGACCTTCTCGTTGAACTCCACCAAGACGACACCCAGCGCGAAGAAGGGAACCGATATGGCACAATAACCCGCAAAGAGATGGTAAACAAGGTAATAAGCAACAGCGGTACCTACTATCAGCGCGAGCAGGCGCAACACGGGGGATATGCGCAAACGCACCGTGCTATAGGCATAGAAGAACAGATAAAGCAAGAGGATGGCCTTGACAAACCACAGAATGCCATCGCTAAACGTCCAAAAGACCGAATACAAATATTCTGGCAAGTGCGCCACCCCATCACCAGCTGGCCAAACAACAATACCCCATACGGCCGTGACGAAAACAACCGGCAAATACACGCGCACCAAGCGCCGCTTGACAAATTCAAGAAACGACAAATGCTTGCGCCTGTCGCTCATCATCAGTCCATACCCCGAGAGAAAGAAAAACAGAGCGACACCCACAGAACCTCCGTGCGTGGCAAAGAAGCGGTAGATTGGTTTTCAGCATACTCTAACGCGTCAGCCGAAAAGTGGCACATAGCCACTGCCGTGGCTGCAAGAAACTTGACGCTGTCGGTCAGACCGCGTGAGAGAACAATTTGTTGACTTTCCTGAGGCATCCTTTGCGCTTTTATAGTGGCGCAAAAGTACTAAGAAGTCAAAGATTTACCTCCCCCTAAAAGTTAAAGTTGGTTAACGGCACACAATTACGTTTGTAATGTCGCAGCAGGCGAAAAATTCTTACAACACTAAGTAGCCTTTTTCCTAAAAATCTCGCTATCTTTGCGCAAACAAAACCCGCAAGACATCATGACCGAAGAGCAGATACAGAAAAACAAGGAAGAGTTCATTGCGCTTTGCCGCGAACACATCCAGCGCGACGGGTTGGATGATCTGTTGGCTTACCTTGAAAAGACCGACTTCTATACGGCTCCCAGTTCCACGGCTTTTCACTTGAACGAAGATGGTGGCTTGTGCCGCCACAGCATCAACGTATTTCTGACGGCGCGCACCTTGTTGGAACAATACGTTGCTCCAGCAAAAGCCGAAGGACGACTGAACTCCGACAAGGAGATTTCGCTTGAAAGCGTAGCCGTCTGCACCCTCTTCCACGACCTTTGCAAGGTCAACCTCTACAAGAAGGTAGATAAGTTTAAGAAAGACGAAAACGGGCGCTGGGTTACCTATCCTGGCTACGAAGTGGAGGACAAGTTCCCCTTCGGCCACGGCGAGAAGAGTTGCTTTGCCATTATGCACTACATGAAGATGCTGCCCGACGAGATGCTGGCCGTGCGCTGGCACATGGGCATGTTCGACTTAGCCCCACAGGGTAGCGCACAGAGTTACGCTTTCAAGGCTGCGCTGGAAAAAAGTCCGCTTGTGGCCCTCGTCCATTCTGCCGACTTCCTATCAAGCAATTTGCTGGAGAAGACGAAGAAGTATAAGTAGGAAAGGCTTAGGCCTGAGCCATCCCATCATAAATCCCCAAATGCATGATAGACCACGCTACCATACAGCGCGTGAAGGACGCAGCCGACATCGTTGACGTTGTGCGCGAGTACGTCACACTCCGCCGTGCCGGTGCCAACTACAAAGGGCTGTGTCCGTTCCACAACGAGAAGACCCCAAGCTTCATTGTTTCGCCCGCCAAGCAGCTGTGCAAATGTTTCAGCTGCGGGAAGGGCGGCGACGTGGTGCGCTTCCTGATGGAGATAGAGCAGATGACGTATCCCGAAGCCATTCGCGCCCTCGGACGCAAGTATGGCATTGAGATAAAAGAAAAGGAACTTACCGACGAGGAACGTGCTGCGGCCTCAGTGCGCGAAAGTTTATTCGTCTTGAACGAATGGGCGCGCGACTATTTCGTCAAGTCGTTGCACGAAAGCAGCGAGGGACAGAGCGTAGGCCTCGCCTATTTCCGCGAGCGCGGTTTGCGCGACGACATCATTCGCAAGTTCCAACTGGGTTATGCTCCGCGCCGTCGCGACAGCCTGAGCAGCGAAGCCAGGGCGAAGGGTTTTAGCCTTGAAAACCTTGTGAAGACGGGCCTCTGTGCAAAGCGCGACGACGGCAGTGTGTACGACCGTTTCGCTACGCGCGTCATCTTCCCCGTCCACACCGTTTCGGGCAAGGTGGTGGCCTTTGGCGGACGCACACTTTCAACCGATAAGAAGGTAGCCAAATACGTCAACAGCCCTGAGTCGGAAATCTACTCGAAGAGCCACGAGCTTTATGGCATCTACCTGGCCCGGCAAGCCATTGTGCGCGAGAACCGCTGCTTTATGGTGGAAGGCTACATGGACGTCATTTCGATGCACCAAAGTGGGGTAGAGAACGTAGTGGCCTCGAGTGGGACGTCGCTTACGGAGGGTCAGATTCGCCTCCTGCACCGCTTCACGGACAACATCACCGTGCTCTACGACGGCGACGCGGCAGGCATCCACGCTTCACTACGCGGCATTGACATGTTGCTGGCCGAAGGGCTGAACATCAAGGTGATGCTCCTTCCCGATGGTGACGACCCCGACAGCTTCGCCCGTAAACATACCGCCGAGGCGTTCCAGGAGTATATCAACTCGCACCAAACCGACTTCATCACCTTCAAGACCAACCTGCTGTTGCAAGATGCGGCTGGCGACCCGCTGAAGCGTGCACAAGTGACGCAAGACATCGTGCGCTCCATTGCCGCCATCCCCGACGGTATCACGCGCCAGAGCTATGCCCACGAGTGTGCCTCGCTGATGCAAATGGACGAAGCCCTCATCCTGCACGAAATATCGAAAGCGCGCAAGGAGCACTATCGCAGCAACGCGCCAAAGGCAGCCCCAGCTGCTGGGGCGGCGCAGCCTGCAGCGGCAGATGCTTCAGCCGCCACCGCTCAGCCTTCGCCATCTCCAACCAGCCAGCCGCCCGCACCGCCAACATCGCCCCTCATCGCGCAGCCCACGGCTTTTGCCGAGGAACGACTTTTGGCCCAGCAATTAGTGCGCTATGCCAGCCACACCCTCTTCACCGAGACAGCCGACGACGGTACCGAGCAGAGCGTCAACGTAGCCACCTACATTGCCGACGACTTGGCCGCCGACGGGCTGACGATGCAGTCGCCCGTCTATGCACGCATCCTCGCCGATGCTGCCGCCCATGCCATGGACCCCCACTTCGACTCGCTGAGCTATTTCCTCTCTCACCCCGAGGCCGACGTAGCTGCTGCTGCCATGGATTTAGGCACCGACCGCTACCAACTCAGTACGGGTCAGCAGAAGCAATATGGCGACGAGGCCGACCACCTGCAAGACATCGTCCCGCGCCTGCTCAACGACTTCAAATACGCCTATATTCGCAACGAGAAGCTGGCGCTTGAGCGCAAAATACAGGATGCGGCGGCACGCGGCGATATGGTCCTCTGCATGGACCTCATGCAACAGTATAAAGACATCTCTGCCGTCTTTGCCGCCATCAGCCAAGCTACGGGCGACAAAGTCGTACGCCAACCATGATATGATTCAACTTTCGGAAGCTGTCGCTTCATCTGAAGTTAAAGGAGTTAAAAGGAGTTATCGCAGCCTATGGCTGCTGAGGAGTTAAAGACGATAGTCATATTCGCAAATACTATAGGGTTTAAAAGTATCGTCATATTCGCAAATACTATAGGGTTTAAAAGTATCGTCTTTAACTCCCTTAACTCCTCTAACATCCGAAACTTGAATGACATAGCTTTTTTGTATCCCACGTTCCCTCCCCCTCCCATAATGGGGGGAAAGAAGCTACGTGGGGCTTAACCTCTGACCTACTATGCCCACACTACATTTCCACATCCCCTATAGGACGGCGCGCGACCAGCGTCTGCAACTAAGATACACACTTTCCAGTCAAACGTCCGATGTCCTGCCCATGCAACCTTCGCAAGACGGCGCGGCATGGACCGCGCAGTTTGCTCTTCCTGCCTCTACGGACTGGATAAGCTACAGCTACGAAGTGGTTGATGCAGATGGCAGCGTAGTTCGTCGCGAAGAAGGAGCGCATCGTCGCATCTATCCGCAGAAGCGTTCTGCGTTGCAGCTGCTCGACAGCTGGTCCGAGCGCGGCATCCCTCCCGTCTTTCGCCATGCCCCCTTCACGCGTACCGTCTATGGTCCGCGCCGTGGAGCCATTGTGGCCGGTATGCTCAATACGCCCCATCTGCTACTGCTCTCGGCCCTGCCCGCCCCCGAAGGTTACCATTGGGGCGTGCTGGGCAATACGCCTGCCTTAGGTGCGTGGCAACCCTCACACGCTGTGGCCCTGACGCGCACGCAGGTTTACGAATTTGCCTGCCCCCTCAGCAGCGAAGATCTGCAAACGGGTTTTGCCTATAAGCTTGTCCTGCTCGACGAGCGGCGGCCTGGCACCGTACTATGGGAAGAAGGCGAAGACCGCTACGTAGCTCCTCCGCCCACTAAGGCACCCGCCACGTTTGTCCTGGCCTCATCGCCACGTTTCAGTTTCCCCCTGTGGCGCGGTGCAGGCGTTGTCGTCCCCGTCTTTTCGCTGCGCAGCCATAGCAGCTGGGGCGTAGGAGATTTTGGCGACCTCCGAAAGTTCACCCAATGGGCCGCGTCGGTAGGCATGCAGGCCGTGCAGTTGCTCCCCCTGAACGACACCACCCGCACCGGCACCTGGCGCGACAGCTATCCCTATAGCGGCATCTCCGTTTTCGCCCTGCATCCCATCTATCTCGACCCCACGCCCTGGGCCGACACACCTATATATAATATATGTATAGAGGAAGCGCGCGCACTGAACCAGCTGCCAACGCTCGACTATGAGAAAGCTTTTGCGCTGAAAATGCACTTTCTGCGCGAACTCTACAAGGCTGAAGGGCGCACTACATGCGGGCGAACAGCCTACAAACGTTTTGTTTCCGAAAACAAAGAATGGCTCGAACCCTATGCCGAATTTTGCGTGCGCCGCGATGCAAACCATACGGCCAATTTCCGACATTGGAAGGACGTGCCCTTGCCTCCCTCCGCCTTGGGCTTTTGGTGCTTCGTGCAGTATCTGCTCCACGCGCAGCTATCCGCCGTCCACGCGGAGGCCTCAGCACTCGGCGTTATCCTGAAGGGCGACATACCCATTGGCGTATGCCCCGACAGCGTCGATGTGTGGCGCCAACCCTCCCTGTTCCATCAGGACGGTTCGGCGGGAGCACCGCCCGACTACTTCTCGGCCGAGGGACAAAACTGGGGTTTCCCCACCTACAACTGGGAGCGCATGAGCGAAGACGGTTACAGCTGGTGGAAGCGACGCTTCCAGACGATGGGACAATACTTCGACGCCTACCGCATCGACCACGTGCTCGGCTTCTTCCGCATTTGGGAGATACCCACCTCGCAGCTCAGCGGCAAGCTGGGCCATTTCCGCCCCGCGCTGCCATTCTCTTCCGCAGAAATACGCCAGTTCGGTTTCTCGCTGCCACCCTCGCAGTTTGTGCGCCCACGGCTTTCCGACAGTCGCTTTGCGCGCTTGAGTGCCGAAGCGGGGCATGCCGACCTCCGGCGCTTCTTCCAAAAAGAGGGAGGCTATTGGACACTGCGTCCCCATTGTCAAACACAAACGGACCTGCTACGGCTCACCACCGACGACGCTGCGCTGCGCCGCATCCTGCTCGACGTCGTGGCCGACGTGCTGTTTATAGAAGACGCCCAGCAGCCTGCCCACTTCCACCCGCGCATTGGCGCTCAGCAAACCCCGACCTACGCAGCCCTGCCCGCCGAGCAGCAGCAAGCCTTCGACCGCCTCCACCATCACTTCTTCTTCGAACGCCACAACGATTTCTGGGCAAACGGGGCGCGCAAGAAGTTCCGCGCGCTGCTCAGCCACGAAGGCGATGCAGCGACGGCGAGCCTGCTGCCCTGCGCCGAAGACCTGGGCATGGTGCCAGCCTGCGTGCCAGGCGTGCTGCGCGAGTGGGGCGTGCTGACGCTCGAGATACAAACGATGCCCAAGACCTATGGCCGTGAGTTTGCCGACTTAAGTCAAAACCCGTGGCTCAGCGTGGCCACCATCGCCACCCACGACATGCCCCCCCTGCGCCGATGGTGGCAACTCGCCCCCCAGCGCACCACCCGCTTCTGGAACGAACAGCTGCATCGCCACGGCGAAGCACCCGCCGACGCGCCCGCCGATGCCTGCGAGCAGGTAGTTCGCCAGCACTTAGCTTCGCCCTCCATGCTCTGCCTGATAGCTTTGCAAGACTATTTAGGCATCGACGAAACCCTGCGCCATCCTCACCCCGAAGAAGAGCAAATCAACAACCCCTCCAACGGAGCCCACTATTGGCGCTACAGAATGCACCTCTGCATAGAAGACCTCTTCAGCGCCGTAAACTTCAACGAACGCCTGCGACTGATTGTCAGGGATTGCGGAAGATGAAGAACTAACTTCTGCAAACAAAACACACAACCAGCCGAAAGTCATTGTCGTTTAGGCTATGCTTTCGGCTGGTTGCGTGTATTGGGGTAGGGTAGCGGGCTACTCTTCTTCTTCTTCGTGGCTATCGAGTTCGGCATCGACGAAGAAGCGAACTTCTTCTGGGTTGAAGGGTCGGCCCAGCTGCTTGGTGCAGGCGTTGGCCACGTAGCGCGCTGCCGCTTCGATGTCGATTTCGACGAAACCTTCCGCATCGGGTTCGGCTTCGAAGGCATCGCTCTCGAAGTAGTAGTCGCGAACAGCATCGAGCATAAACTCGAGGTCTTCGTCAGTAAACTTCTGCTGCAACTCTTGCGGCAGGTGCGTGCGGACGTACTGGCAGGTGCGCACGTCGTCGGCAGCATCAAGCAGGTAGTCGGGCGTAGGCGTCATGGCGGAGGAGATTAGAGCAGGGCGTTCAGTTTCTGCTGGAGCGTAGCTTTGGGCACGGCGCCCACGCTGCGGTCGACCACGTTGCCGTCTTTGATAAAGACAACGAAGGGGATGTTGCGCACGCCGAACTTAGCAGCCAGTTCTTCGGACTCGTCAACGTCGCACTTGCAAACGTTGACTTTGCCTTCGTATTCGGCAGCCAACTCGTCGATGATGGGGCTGAGCATTTTGCAGGGTCCACACCATGCTGCAGAGAAGTCGATAACTACGGGCAGTCCTGCCCCGATAATGTCTTGCGCGTTAGCGTCTGTGATGATTTGTGCCATAGGTAAAAATGTTTAATGTTTAGGTTTAGCCCCGCCCCGACCCTCCCCCAAAAAAGGAGGGAGGTTGGGATAGTCTTGCAGGCAGCGAGGGGGCTTGTTTAATGTTTAATGTTTATTTAAGTTTGGGGAGTTTTCCTGCTGCAATGGTACGTGAAGCGCACCGCACTTAAAAGAAACTTTGTGACGTGCAGTACGCTTCGCGCACTGGCCATATCGTTGATAGTTTGCCGCGCACCACTCGTCGCTACGCTCCTCGCGGTACGCGGTTAAGCATGGTGTGGTGCGCTTCGCGCACCATTTATTCCGCTCTATCACAACGTCCAAAACTTGAGTGTTTAATGTTTAATGTTTATTGTTTATTGTTTATTGTTTCACGTTCACTTGATATTCGATGGCGGGCGAGCTTTCGAGGAAGTCGAAGAAGGCGGGGTCGGGGCTGATGCGACAGGTTTTGGAGGTGAGCATCACGTTGGTTCCCGCTTCGCGGTCGACGACGTTGATGTTGAGTTCGGTGTTGCCCTGCTGCTTTTTCGCTAAAGAGCAGAACTCGGTGGCTGTTTGCTCGTCGAGGGCATCGAGGGGAATTTTCACGGTGATGCTTCTGAGGGCCGTGTCCTTCACATCGGCGAGGAATTCTATGCGCGCGATGCGCAGGTCGAAGGCAGCGGCGTTGAAGCGGCGCGGTTCGGCTCGGGCCGTGATGAAGAGGCTGTTGCCGGTTTGCAAATAGCCGCGCCAACGAGCCCAGTCGTCGCCGAAGAGGGCAATCTCGCCACTGCCGCGATAGTCCTCGATGCGCGAAATGCCGTAGGGCTTGCCCGTTTTGGTTTGCGCCTCGCGGACGGAGGAGATAATGCCGCCAATGGTGAGGTCGCGCCCTGCCAAGGCGGAGAGGTCGGAGAGGTCGGTAGCCGCCGTATTGCAGGCGTGTTGCACGACGACCTTGAACTTGTCGAGCGGATGGCCAGAGATGTAGATGCCGATGAGTTCGCGCTCGCGGTTGAGGCGTTCGAGGTCGGTCCACGCAGGGCATTCGGCGGTGGGTTCGGGGCGCGCTATCTCTACGGCATCGAAGCCGCCGAAGAGGGAGTTGGCTGCCGACTGCTTGTCGGACTGGAACTGGTTGCCATAGCGCATGAGCGTATCGAGGAAGGTCTCGCCGCGCTCGCCGGCAGGCGTGACAAACACTTCGCGCTTCATGCCGAAACTGTCGAAGGCACCAGAGAGGGCCAGGCATTCAAGGCTCTTCTTATTGCAGAGTGAGAGGTTGATGCGTTCCACCAAATCATAGATGCTTTTGAAAGGGCCGTTCTTTTCTCTTTCGTCGAGAATGGCTTGCGCAGCCCCCGTCCCCACACCTTTAACGGCCCCCATACCGAAACGTATGTCGCCACGGACGTTGACGCTGAACTTGATGCGACTCTCGTTCACGTCGGGTCCCAGGGTCTTGATGCCGAGCTGCCGACATTCGTCCATCAGCTTGGTGATTTCCGTGATGTTGTTCAGGTTGCGGCTCATGGCGCCTGCCATGTACTGCGAGGGGTAGTTGGCCTTTAAGTAGCCCGTTTGATAGGCAATCCACGCGTAGCAGGCGGCATGGCTCTTGTTGAAGGCGTAGGACGCAAAAGCTTCCCAGTCTTTCCAAATCTTCTCGAGTATTTTGGGGTCGTGCCCGTTCTTCTTTCCCCCTTCGATGAACTTGGGGTACATGAGGTCGAGCTTGTCTTTGAGCTTCTTACCCATGGCCTTGCGCAGCGTGTCGCTCTCGCCGCGCGTGAAGCCTGCTATTTCGCGGCTCAGGAGCATGACTTGCTCTTGATAGACAGTGATGCCGTAGGTGTCGCGCAGGTATTTCTCCATGCAAGGCAGGTCGTAGGTGATAGGTTCTTCGCCGTGCTTGCGCTTGATGAACTGGGGGATGTAGGCCATAGGCCCGGGGCGATAGAGGGCGTTCATGGCGATGAGGTCGCCCAGCGTGGAAGGCTGGAGTTTGCGCAGGTGGCTCTGCATGCCAGGACTTTCAAACTGGAACGTGCCAATGGTGTTGCCGTCGCTGAAGAGCTGATAGGTGGGCGCATCGTCGAGCGGAATGTTGTCCACGTTGAGCTCAATGCCTAACGTGAGGCGTATGTTTTCAAGAGCCTCCTTGATGATAGAGAGGTTCTTCAGTCCGAGGAAGTCCATCTTGATAAGGCCCGTTTCCTCGATGACCTTACCTTCGTATTGCGTACAGCGCAACTTTGTCCCAGTTTCTTTGTCGTCGGCTGTGCTGACGGGCACCCAGTCGCTGATGGGGTCGCGACAGATGATGAAGCCGCAAGCATGAACGCCCGTATTGCGCACGTTGCCCTCCAGCATTTTGGCATAGCGAATGGTGTCGTGGAGCAGGGGATCGGACGATGCTTCTGCTTCGCGCAGTTCGGGCACGGCCTTGATAGCGTTTTCGAGGTTGAGCTTCGGCGTCTTACCATCGGGTCCTTCGGGCAGGCGGTCTGGGATGAGTTTGCAGAGGCGATTGCTTTCGGGGAGGGGCAACTTCTGCACGCGCGCCACGTCCTTCAGCGCCAACTTCGTGGCCATGGTGCCGTAGGTGATGATGTGGGCACAATTCTCTTCGCCGTATTTCTCCGTCACCCACTTCAACACGCGGCCACGCCCGTCGTCGTCGAAGTCAACGTCGATATCGGGCAGCGAGATGCGGTCGGGGTTGAGGAAGCGTTCAAACAGCAGGTCGTACTGTATGGGGTCGAGCTGCGTAATGCCAAGGCAATAGGCCACGCAGCTACCAGCTGCCGAGCCACGCCCTGGTCCCACGCTGACGTCCAGTTCATTGCGGGCAGCATTGATGTAGTCCTGCACGATGAGGAAGTAGCCAGGGAAGCCCATCGTCTTCATGATGTGAAGTTCGAAGCGTATGCGGTCGTCCACTTCCTTCGACAGTGGCGTACCGTAGCGGCGAGCGGCACCCTCGTAAGCCAGTTTGGCCAGGTAGTCGGCTTCGAACTTGATGCGGTAGAGCTTGTCGAAACCGCCCAGCTTTTCTATCTTCTTGCGCCCCTCCTCTTCGCTCATTATCACGTTGCCATTCTCGTCGCGCGTAAACTCGTCGAAGAGTTCTTGCTCGGTAATCCTGTTGCGATATTCTTCCTCCGTACCGAAATCCTCGGGTATGGCGAAGTTGGGCATGATAGGCGCATGGTCGATGCTGTAGCATTCCACCTTGCCGGCTACTTCGCACGTGTTGGCAAGTGCTTCGGGCAAATCGGCAAATACGGCGTTCATCTCGGCCCGCGTCTTAAACCACTCCTGCTTCGTATAGAGCATGCGGGTGGGGTCGTCATAGTCCTTACCCGTTGAGAGGCAGATAAGGCGGTCGTGGGCCTCGGCATTTTCTTCGTCAACGAAGTGGGCGTCGTTGGTGCAGACGATTTTCACGCCGTGCTTGCGCGCCAAGTCTATCATCACCTTGTTGGCCTCTTCTTGCAGCGGGAAGGTTTCGCGGTTTGCGCGCTGGGCGGGGTCCTTCACCTCGTGGCGCATCAGCTCGATGTAGTAGTCGTCGCCAAAGAGGTTTTTGTACCACAGCAACGTCTCTTCAGCTCCCGCCACATCGCCCTTCAAGATTTTTGAGGGCACTTCGCCCGCAATGCAGGCGGAGCAGACAATGAGGCCTTCGTGGTAGCGCTCCAGCTGCTCGTGGTCGGTACGCGGACGCATGTAGAAACCCTCGGTCCATGCGTTGGAGACAAGCTTGACGAGGTTGTGGTAGCCACGTTCGTTTTTTGCCAACACGATGAGGTGGTTGCCGCTTTGGTCTTCCTTGGCCTCTTTGCGTGCTGCACCGCGCCGCGCCACGTACATCTCGCAGCCGAATATAGGTGTGAAAGCGGCGCGACGCTCTGCTTGCGCTATTTGCTCGGGCGTGGCCGTACCACTCTCTTTCAGTGCTGCCAACTCCTTCTTCGCCTTGCCTACGGCCTTCTTCGTTTCGTTGAAGAACTCTTTGATGCCCATCATGTTGCCATGATCGGTCACGGCCATGGCCATCATGCCGTCGTCCATGGCTTTGCGCACGAGGCGCGAAATGGCACATTGACCGTCGAGGATAGAGTATTGTGTGTGGACGTGCAGATGAACAAAGTCTTGCATAGGTCGGAGAGTTTGCTAAGGTGGTTGGAGAGGTTGGCTATGAATGAGTTTGGTTTATTTAGCTACTTTCTTTCCGTCAATGACGTAAACGCCATGAGTCAGGTTCCCAGGGGTGCGGCGCACGCCCGATATGTCGAACACTTCGTGCGCGCCAGTGCCAGTGACACCGGCAGACTGTATGTCGCTTGTTTTGCGCTCGTGCATGTTGAACGTTACGAAGAGGGGGTAGTGGTCGCCAAGGGGTTCGCCGCAGACGGTGTATCCTTCTTTATCTATCTTAGCGTTGCAGACGGACAGGGTGTTGCCGTCGGTGGGGTTGATGAAGAGCACTTTGTCGAACGTCTCGCCCTCTATGGGCTCGTCGCCAACATGGGGATAGCGGCCCTTATTGGCCGTCTCAATCCAGGCATCGCGCACGGTGGCTTTGCCCGTAACTTCAATGCCATCGATGAAGACACCTTTAATGTCGTCGCGATGATAGAAGCTGTTTAGGTCGCCTGCTACGATAACAGGGCGATGGTCGAGGTGAGCCAGGATGTGCTCGCGCAGTTGCACCCACTGCGAAATGCGAACCTCCTTGTCGCGTGTATCGCTGTTTCTAAGTCGGTCGCGCCGTGCACTGGCATCCATGTGCATGTTATAGACCACCACTTCGCCTACACCTGGTATGCTAAGCTCGTGGCGGCGGAAGCCTTTGGTCACCATATCGTCTAATGCGTGGCTGAACTTGCCAAAGCAACGCTGCCAAGCTATGCGCTGGTAGTTCTTGGCTTGGATATCCTTTTTCCACAGCGTGTTAAGGCCGTCGCAGCCAAACTTCACGTTTTGCGGATGCGCAAGGTCAACGCTTTCGTCGCCCAGCAAGATACCGCCGCTCCACTCATCGTGTTCGTAACAGGCAAACAGGTGCGACCATATCTCCCAACGATAGTTGAAGTCTTCTTGCAAGCAAAGGATGTCGCACTTCTTGTCGGCCAAGTATTTGCTGATTATCACGCTACCAGCAGCCTGGGGGCCATCGGGGTTAGTGGGCACGAAGAATATCGTTCCAGGTAGGCCGTCAACGTTGAGCGTTGCCAGCGTGAAGCTTTTCGCTTGGGCGGGTTCTATTGCCAACGGCTGCGCAAACATCGAAGAGCCAAGGCCACAAGCCGTCCACAATGCTGAGATAGCAAGGGTACGTATGTTGCGTTTCATATCGGTTCAGGGTTTTGAAGTTAGTAAGTTTCGCTCAAATCAACGTTGTTTTCCTTCAACCATTTTGAAAGTTGATGCTGATAGTAGCCCGTGATGCAGGGTTCAAGCTCTTGCGCTGTTGGCGTGTTGCCCCTTGCGCGGGTGGCTTCTGTTGCATCGTTTTTCGCAACGGGGGTTGTAAGGTACGTATAGACTTCTATCAAGTCCGTGAGTTCCACACCGCTATCTTGCGCCATGGTCAAGACCTCGCCTGTGCTGGTTCCCAGCTTCTGGAATGTTTCTTCAAGCCGAGCCAGCATGCCGAAGATGCCGCCGCTCGTGCTCGTTTCGTTATCGGCTATTATCTTTTGCACGATGCCCCGCACGTCGAGGCCTAAGTCTTCCAACGTGTGGATGATGCCCATCAGCGTGGCGGGCTCTACGAGATCAGCATAGTGCGTGTTGAGTTCATCATCGTAATAGAGCACGGGGGTGGCCGTCAGGGTGGCGGCTAAGTTCAGGTAGAACAACACGCCGCCCACATAGGTATGTTCGGACGAGGGCACTAAGAAGTTCGTCTGCAACCGCGTGCGCTCAGGAACAATGGTGCGCTCATAGCCTTGACATTTCTTCCCATCGTAGTCGAAACGGCTGAGGAAATAGATGAAGGGGCGGCAAGCTTCCACAGGCACCACCTTGTCGCGCAGGAGGTGGGTGACATAGTAGCGCTGCGTGGAGTCGGGTGTCCAGTCTTTAGCCAGCGAGTTTTGCTGCATAAGCGTCTTCAGTAGCTTATACTCGTTGCTCGACTTGTCGAGGAACACGTCCTGCATAATGTCTGTCAGCTTCAAGCCCTTCAGGCTATCTTTGATTTGTTCGTTGTCGTACTTTCCGCTCATCAGCCACTCCTCAAACTTCGAAGCAAAGGGCTCCTTAAACATTTGTTGGGACGTATAGCCCAGCTTGGCGTGGTGGTTATAAACGCCCAGCATGAGTGGCATGCACGTGGGGTCGGCTGTTGAATCGTTCTTCCATTCGATAAACTTGTCGTAGGCTGCCAACATGTCGAAGGGCATACCGCCGCAGAGGGTCTTATGGAATACAATCTGGTCTTTGTACTTCATATCGCGCACGCGCTGCGTGGCCACGGCATCGAAACCGCCAGAGGAGTAGCCAGCGTTGATGACGTACTTTCCCTGCTTGATACCACGGTCGGCAAGCAACTTGCGCGCTGCCAAGAAGCAGTCGATGTTGGCTTGTCCGTTAACATCGTTATAGCAGAAGGCCTGCACGCTGTCGTTGGTGATGCCAAAGCCAAGGAAGTCGCTACACACCACGATGTAGTTAGGCCTTAGCGGATTGGCCATCACCATGTCTTCGCCAACAGAATAGCCCCTCGTGGGCGCGTTGCTCTTGGAGAATTGCGTAAAGTGGTTATAGAGCAAGATGCCATCGCAAGGCTGCTCGCCCGTGTAGATATCTTGCGGAATGCATACATAGCCGCTGAGTTCCACATCGCCACCTTCAACGTTTTTCGACAGGTAGGCAATGTCTATGCGGTGCATAGGGCGGCTAAAGAGGTTTATCCCCTTATAGCCGAAGTTCCACACGGTGTCCACTTCGTGGATTAGTCGATAGTCTGTCGGTTCGTCTTGCGCACGACAGGCGGGACCCACAAAGACCGTGGCCAAAAGCAGAAGGAGGAGGCAATGTCGGGTTTTCATACACAATATTATATTATAGCATTAAACGTCTTTTTTGTCTCTCGTCATTTGCGCGGACCTTTACCGAGGTTCTTCTGGCGGCGTTGCAGCTCTTCTTGCTGCTCTTGCAGTGCTTGCAGGCGTGCTGCCAAACCGCTGGGTTTGCGGGCTGGATTGGCTTTGTTGGCCTTATAGTTCTCTTCCAACTTGGCAAGAAGTTTGGCGTCGTCGGTCGTGCGGCGAAGGTACCACATCGTCAGAGCCGACGTCAGCAGCGAGATGAAGTAGTAGTAGTTCAGACCGCTACTGTATTTGTTGAACATGAAGAAGAAGAACACGGGCATGAGGAACATCATCCATTGCATCATCTTCATTTGCTGCGCTTGTTCGCCGCTCATCGACTCGCGCTGCTGCCGCATCGTCATCCACGAGTAGAGGATGTTGGTGCCGCAGAAGAGCAGGCAGAAGAGCGAGAGGTGGTCGCCAAGGCCCCAAATATCGGTGCTAAACTGCACGAGCGTGTCGTAGGTAGAAAGGTCGTCGGCCCAAAGGAACGACTGCTGACGCAGTTCGAAGGCATTCGGTACGAAGTTGAACATCGCAATCCAGATGGGCATCTGTATCAGCATCGGCAGGCAACCACCCATGGGCGAAACGCCATACTGCTGGTAGAGCTGCATCATCTCTTGCTGCTTCTTCAAGGCGTCTTCTTTCTTCGGATACTTCTCGTTCAGGGCATCTACCTTCGGCTTCAGCACGCGCATTTTGGCACTCGAAAGGAAGCTCTTGCGCGTGGTGGGGTAAACAATGACGCGCAATAGGAGGGTGATGATGAGCAGGACGATGCCCATGTTCATACCGAAGCCCGTCAGGAAGTCGAATACGTAGATAGTGAAGAAGCGATTTATCCAGCGCACAATGGGCCAACCAAGATACACGAGCTTCTCAAGCCGCATCTCCTGCGGCCCAAGCCGATAGTCTTCCATCGACTGCAAATAGCGATACTGGTTGGGGCCGAAGTAAAACTGCAACTGTGCTTGCTGCTTTTCGAGGGGCACTTCGAGGTCGGCACTATAGGTCTTTACGAACCCACTGCCTTCTTCGCATAGGCTACTCTTCAGGTTGCGCGCTTTCATCAGCGTAGGACTGATGGCCACAGCACTGAAGTATTGGTTTTTGAACGCCACCCACTGAACTTTCTTCTCGGGTTGCTGCTCATCGTCTTTCTGTTCGGCCAACTTTTCCGTGTCGCCATCGTCTTCGCGATAGGTCAACGTGGAGTACATATTCTCGAAGTATAGTCCCTTTTCTTGCTGGCGCACTTTGTCGGACCATTGCAGCCCCAGCGTACTGCCCTTAAAGGCGCGGCCCACAGTGCGCAGGGAGGCGTTAACCATGTAGGTGCCTGGCACGAGGCGATAGTCCACAAAGAGGCTGTCGCCAGCGGCTGACGCAATGGCCAGCGTGGCCGTGGAGTCGCTTTGTGATACAACGGCAAAGTGGTAGTCGCTACTGTTGTGAATGCCCTGCACGGTCTCGAACTGGAAGTTCATGCCTGCCGTCTTCTCGTCGAAGAGAACGAGCTGTGCCTTCTCGCGGCCTGCGTGGAAGTCGGCGTAGCTCTTATAGTTCTTCAAATTGACGGCACTGATGCCGCCGCCCTGCGTGTTGAGCTTCACGCTAACGAGGTCGTTTTGCAGCACAACGCTGCTGGCTGCGGCAGGAGCTTTGGTGGCTTGAAAGAAGAGGTCGGTCGTATCGGCTTGCTGAGCTGCTACAGCCTCTTTCTTCTGTGAGGGATTGGCATGTTGCTTCTTTGCGGGCTGTGCAGCTTCGGTTTGCTGCTGCTCGGCAAGAGCGGCTTCATAGGCAGCTTGCTGCGAAGAGCTATAGTAGCTGAAACCTATGAGCACAACAGCAATGAGCACAAGCCCCGTAATGGTGTTTTTATCCATATATGGTTGTTAAGTATTTAGTTTCTTATGTTTATAGATTCTTTGGCATTCCCAATGTCGGCTTAGCCCCCCTGGGAGCGCAAGTGCCTCGCCCGCATCCTTTCGTTTGCCCAGCCTTCAAAGTTACTTTTCTTAACGTCTTTGCTATCCACTCCCCTCTCGCCCTTTAAGGGAGAGAGAGGGCAGGGGGAGAGAGGGGCTTTCATAACGCTGCTTCCTTAATAAGGCTCAGGAACAGCGGGTGCGGCTTCAGTACGGTGGAACTGTATTCGGGGTGGAACTGCACGCCGATATACCAGCGATGGCCTGCCAGCTCTACAGCCTCCACCAACTTGCTTTCGGGGTTCGTGCCAACGCAGTGCATGCCACCAGCTTCAAACTGCTCAATAAAGAGGCTGTTGAACTCGTAGCGGTGGCGGTGGCGCTCGCGGATGTCGGCGGTGCCGTAAATGGCTTGCAACTTACTGCCTTCGCGCAAATGGCAGGCGTAACCGCCTAAGCGCATCGTGCCGCCCATCAGCGTGACGTACTTTTGTTCTTCCATCAGGTCGATGACGGGGTAGGGGGTGTTGGGCTGCAATTCCGAAGAGCCTGCACCGCTTAGGCCCAACACGTTGCGCGCAAATTCCACGCACATCATTTGCATGCCGAGGCAGATGCCCAGCGTGGGCACCCCCGCCTCGCGCAGGTAGCGCGCCGCTTCTATCTTGCCTTCGGTGCCGCGTTCGCCAAAGCCTGGGCATATCACGGCGGCCTGCATTCCGCTGAGGCGTTCGGCCACGTTCTGGCGCGTGATGCCTTCTGAGTTGATGAAGTGGCACTTCACCTTGCGATCGTTGTAGGTGCCTGCTTGCGACAGACTCTCGAGAATGCTCTTGTAGGCATCCTGCAAGTCGTATTTACCAACAAGGGCCACGTTGACAACCTCTGTTGCTTTGTGCCGACGCTCAAGGAAAGAGCGCCATGGTCCCAGCCCTGGCGTTTCGCCCACTTCCAGACCCACACCTCGCAGGATGGCGGCGTCGAGCCCTTGCTCCTGCATGCGCAGAGGCACTTCGTATATCGTGGGTTGGTCCAAGCTCTGCACCACGCAGTCGGGCCGTACGTTGCAGAAACCTGCCACTTTGCGCTTCACGCTCTCCGTCAGGGGGTGTTCGGTGCGTAGGACGATGATGTCGGGCTGTATGCCAAGGCTTTGCAACTGCTTCACGCTATGCTGCGTGGGCTTGGTCTTTAGCTCGCCGGCTGCGGCAAGGTAGGGAACGTAGGTCAGGTGGATGCAGACGGCATTGTCGCCCAACTCCCAGCGAAGCTGGCGTATGGCTTCAAGGAAGGGCAAACTCTCGATGTCGCCAACGGTGCCGCCCACTTCGGTAATGACGAAGTCGAAGCCGTGCATCTTACCACTACGCAGCATGGCGCGCTTGATTTCGTCAGTGATGTGGGGCACAACCTGCACCGTGCGCCCAAGGTAGTCGCCGCGACGCTCTTTAGCTATGACGTCTTGGTAGATGCGGCCCGCGGTGACATTGCTCGAGGCCGTGGTGCGGATGCCCGTAAAGCGTTCGTAGTGGCCAAGGTCGAGGTCGGTCTCGCGGCCATCGTCGGTGACGTAGCATTCGCCGTGCTCGTAGGGATTGAGCGTGCCGGGGTCAACGTTGATGTAGGGGTCAAACTTCTGAATGGTGACGTTATAGCCCCTGGCTTGCAGCAGCTTTCCAACGCTGGCGGCAATGATGCCCTTTCCTAACGACGAGGCTACACCGCCCGTGACGAAGACGTATTTTGTTTCCATTGTGTGATGTTGTTCGTGGTTACTTGTCGGCATAGTGACTGTAGGCAGTGAGGATTAGTACAACGACTTAGCTTTCACGGATTTCATAGACCAGACGATGCTTCTTTGATATTCGCCTACTCCAACATCCCGATTTGTCAGCCTTCAGCTGCTCAGGGTGGCCAATCCCTCTACGAGGGTGTTCGGCCAACTCGCGAATGAACAACTGCACTTTATTATAAGCCTTGGGCGCGGCCATTCGAAGCTTTTCTATATCTTCCTTTGCCTTAAAGGTAAAACGAATAATATACATACGGCACTATCCTATTCTTTTAAAAAAATCATCTAAGCTATCGCCAGGTTGCATCTCGTAAAACTTTCCCTGGTTGTATTCTTCACGAGCTTCCTCAATGTTCGATAGGAATTCCGCTTCGGTCATTTCTGTTGGGTCGGCCATCTCTTTCTTACACTCCCGACGCAAGCGGCGCAAAGCTTTCAGGGCACGCGCCATCAAGGTCTCGTCGGCTACGATGTAGCTCATTTCGCGTTGCAGGGCAACGTTCATCTGTACGGCTGTCATAGGCTTTTGGTATTGCATGGTTGTAACTCCCTTTTAGTTTGCAAATATACGCTTTTCTTTAGGACAAGCCTACATTTATACTGAAAAAACATCGCGGGCCACAGCTTCGGCGCAGCGTTCGCCGTCGATAGCTGCCGAAACGATGCCGCCGGCATAGCCAGCACCTTCGCCGCACGGATACAGGCCCTTGAGGCTCACGGAGCAAAGCGTCTCGGCATCGCGCACCAGACGAATGGGCGACGACGTGCGCGTTTCGACGCCTATCACGCTGGCTTCCTGCGTGAGGAAACCGTGGCTCTTACGTCCAAAGGCTTGGAAGGCGGCTTGCAAGCGCATACTGATGGGGCGGGGCAGCCAAAAGTGAAGGGGCGAGGCCACAAGCCCGGGCGCGTAGCTCGACGCGGGGAGGTCTGCACTGAGGCGGCCTCGCACAAAGTCGGTCATGCGCTGCGCTGGTGCTGTCTGCCGCCGACCGCCTTGCTGCCAAGCCAAGCGTTCAAGTTCTTCTTGAAATTGCAACATCTGCAAAGGGGAGGGGGCGGCACGATCGGCCTGAAAACTCATCGCTGCCACGTCCTCGGGGCGCACTTCCACCACCATGCCGCTGTTGCTCCAGGCACCGTTGCGCCCCGAAGGGCTCATGCCGTTCACAACGACTTGCTCGGCATCGCTGGCTGCGGGCACAACGAAACCGCCAGGACACATGCAGAAGGAGTAAACGCCGCGACCTTCCACCTGTTGCACAAAGCTATATTCGGCTGCGGGCAGATACTGACCGCGACCTTGCGCACTGTGGTACTGTATGCTGTCTATCAGTGCCGAAGGATGCTCTAAGCGCACGCCGACAGCAAAGCCTTTAGCTTCCATACATATATTATTATATAGGAAGCGATAAACGTCGCGGGCGGAATGGCCAGTGGCAAGAATGACGCCCGCGCCGCGATACTCAACGTCTTTCGTCTCTCCCTCGGCAATGGCAGTTTGCGTCCTTACGCCCACGCAGCGCCCGCCTTCGGAGATGAGCCCCGTCACCTTCGTCAGGAAATGCACATCGCCACCGCTCGCTACGATTTGCTGGCGCATACGCTCTATGACGCGGGGCAAGCGGTCGGTGCCTATGTGTGGATGGGCATCCACGAGGATGTCGGTTGAAGCGCCGTGCTGACAGAACACGCGCAGTATCTTCTCGGTCGAACCGCGCTTCTTCGAGCGAGTGTAGAGCTTACCGTCGCTGTAGGCACCAGCACCGCCTTCGCCAAAGGCGTAGTTGCTGTCGGGATTGACGCGGTGGGAACGCGAAATTTGCGCAAGGTCCTTCTTGCGGTTGTGTACGTCCCTGCCGCGTTCAAGCACGATGGGGCGCAGACCTAACTCTATCAGCCTGAGAGCGGCGAAATAGCCGCCAGGGCCTGCACCAACCACGATGACAGCGGGACGGTCCTCCACGTTGGGGTAGGGGATAGGCTCGAAAACGTTCTTCGGCACGGCCTCGCCAACATAGGCATCAACGGTCAGATTGACCTTCACGCCGCCGCGACGCGCATCAATGCTGCGCCGCCGCACAACGACATCGTTAATAGCACCTACCTTCACGCCTATCTCGTTGGCAATACGGTCGAACAACGCCCGCCGCTGATAAGCTACGGCGGGCGTTAAGCGCAGTTGAAGCGTATAAGGCATAGCGTTACTTGTTTTAGTCTTTAACCTTCTAAGTATCTTTTACTCCCTCGCTTTGTATAAGAAAGCAGGGAGAGTGGAGCAAGCTTTCCCTTTTTTTAGTATCCACTCCTCCCTCGCCCTTTTGGGGAGAGGGGGCAGGGGGGAGAGAGGGGCTACTCCTACTCCTTTATGTTCGGCTCCTCAAGTCCAATGCCTTTCTTCTTATCTACAACCTTCAGCACGAGGCCAAGCAGCAGGGCTATCACGCCTAACGAGGCCAGCATGATGAGGGCGTAGGTGTAGTCATACTGCGTGGGATCGGTCACGTCGGGGTTGGTCTTGTCAAGCACCTTGCCAATGAGCAAGGGGAAGAGCCAAAGGCCGATGTTCTGTATCCAGAAAATCAGGGCGTAGGCCGAACCTATAATCTTAGGCTCTACCAGCTTTGGCACACTGGGCCACAGCGAGGCAGGAACCAGCGAGAACGAGGCTCCCAACACGAGGATTGTCAGGTACGCAATGGCCACACCGCCAACCGTGCTGTCGCTGAACAGCGGCAAAACGAAGGCAAACGTCAGGTGGCAAGCTATGAGCAACAACGAACCAAGCACGAGCATCGAGGCGGCCTTGCCTTTGTGATCGACGTAGCTGCCAAGGATGGGCGTGATGAGCACGGCCAACAGGGGGAACACGGCAAAGATGGCGGCTGCCGACTGACGCATGTAGCCCATGTAGCAGTACGCAACGAGCGATACGACTGAAACGCCTAAAAGCAGGTAGCGCAGGCTTGCCTTCTTCTGGAAGTTGCTGGCGAAACCAGCGGCGGCTACTACCAACATGATGACGTACTGCACAATGGTCACAGCCTCGCTGGCCCAGAACGAACCAGCGGCGGGTTCAACAAGCGTCAGGTTGCATTGCAACATGTTCACGGCATACTTCTGGAACGGGAAGATAGCACTGTAGTACAACACGCAAAGCAGGGCAACAAGCCAGAAACCGCTACTGCTGAGGATCTGACCAAGGTCACTGATCTTGAATGGATCGTCTTTCTCTTCGGCCTCACCAGTTTGCGCGTCAAGCTTCTTGTCCATGAAGAAGTAAACAACAAACATCATCAGCGCAATACACAGCAACACCACGCCGAAGGCAACCGAACGGCTCACGCTCACTTCGCCACCAAGCTTCGCAAAGAAGGGCGAGAAAATCATACACGTGGCAACGCCAAGACGTGCCAACGCCATTTCGCTACCCATGGCCAAAGCCATCTCCCTGCCCTTGAACCACTTCACGATACCACGGCTCACGGTGATACCGGCCATCTCGCAGCCGCAACCGAAGATCATAAAACCAATGGCGGCTACTTTGGCCGAGGCGGGCATGCCTTGATAGAACGGGGAAACACCCAGCTCTTCAAACCCAGGGATGTAGTTCAGGTTGTTCGTAAACCACGTTTCCAGGCCGCTGCCAATGAAAGCGTCGCTGACGGCGTACCACTTGATAAGCGCACCGCCAAGCATCACGGCACCACTCAATACGGCGGTAAAGCGAACGCCCATCTTGTCGAGGATAATGCCGGCAAAGATGAGGAAGAAAACAAAGACGTTGAGGAACGTCTCGGCACCCTGCATCGTGCCAAAGGCGGTGCTGTCCCAACCGCGCTGGCTCTCCATCAAGTCTTTGATAGGAGACAGGATGTCCATGAAGATGTACGAGCAAAACATGGCTAAGGCCAACAGCAAAAGGGCTGTCCAGCGCATAGCGGCGGAATCGCGCAAGGTCTTTAGTTGATCTGTCATTTCTCAGATATGTTTATGTGTTATTTGTATCAATAGAAAGAATGGTACGTTTTTTGCATCGTTTATAGCCCACGGCCTCAGTACGTTCTCTCGCCAAAGATGGCCGTGCCAATGCGCACCATCGTGCTGCCTTCTTCAAGGGCTATCGCGTAGTCACCACTCATACCGTAGCTGCGAACGCTAAAGCCCTCGTCGGCAGGAAAGTACGTGGTCCGAAGTTCTTCAAACAGTTGGCGCGCCTGCCGGAAGTCGGCGCGGATGCGCGCCTCGTCGTCGGTGTTGGTGGCCATGCACATTAGGCCGCATAGCCGCACGCCTTCAAGCTGACGCCATTCGCCGCCTGCCATCCACAAGCGCAGTTCCTCGGCCGTAAAGCCAAACTTGGTTTCTTCCGCTGCCACGTGCACCTGCAGCAGGCAATCGGTCTTGCGGCCTATGCGCACACTTTCCTTACTGACTTCGCGAAGCAAACGGGGCGAGTCGCCGCTGTGTATCAGGCTCACGTGGGGCAAAAGCTGGCGCACTTTGTTGCGCTGCAAATGACCGATGAAGTGCCACCGGATGTCGGCGGGCAGGGCCGCCGCTTTGCGCACAAGTTCTTGCACGTGGCTCTCGCCAAAGTCGCGCTGACCAGCGGCGTAGGCCTTTTCAAGTTCGCTTTCAGGGTGATACTTCGAAACGGCTACCAGCGTGGCCGTCGGAGGGAGCGTGGCGGCTATGCGACGTAAGTTTTCTGCTATTTCCTGCATCTCTCTCGGCTCACTATTGTTGGGCGGCGGCGGCTTCGGCTTCGCTGCGCACTTGATAGTGGAACACGTCCATAATGGGCGTTTCGGCTATGGCGGAAATGGTGAAGTCCATGACGGAACCTTTCGTGCCCTCGTCAAGGCGGGCAATGGCATCGCGCACGTCGGCAGCTTGAACCAGCACGTTTTGCGTCGACTTCTTTTCCTTACCCGTCTTCTCGTCCAACGTGATGAAAACGAGCTTAAAACGGAAAAAGCGGTCCGCGCTCTCGGCCGTACTCTCAAATATCTCCACGTAGCGCGCGCGCTTGATGTCGGCCACTTCGTAAGCACCACTCATGTAGGGCTTTATCTCTTCTATGATGCGCTTCTCGGCCTCGGTGAAACTGATGGCATCTACAAGGTAAGGTTCGCTCACTTTCTTCAGACCACCGTCTTCCTGTGTCTTCTCATACTTGACGGTGCATTGAAACCAATTTTCCATATTCTGCGTTTTTGTGTTTATGCGGTGAGTAAAGTTTCTTCAACCTTTCAACATCCAACCTTAAAACCCTCTTACATCCTCAGCTGCTCCAGCGAGAAACCGCCCATCAGGCAGCTGCGGTCCACGTTGCCGCGAATGCCGTCGATGCTTCCCTTGTCGGAGTATTGCCACATGATGTAGTCGCGTCCGTCTTCCAGGCGCGGCTCGCTGCTGGTGTAGGCGGCTATCATCCACTGATATTCGCGGAAATAGCCCGTGAAGTGCTTGTTGTAGAAATTGCGATAGGTGTAGAGTAGGGGACGCTTGCCGTAGTAATCGGTCACGGCCTGGCAGAAGGCTTGCAAGTCGGCCACGAGCTTCGACGTGCTCACCCGACCCGTCACTTCAATGTCTATCATCGGAACAAGGTCTTGGTCCTCTTTGCGAACATTGTTCTTTAGGTGCGCCAGTTGCTGACGCCAATCCACGTTGGGACGATAGAAATGGTAGCACCCAACACTAATGCCTGCCTTGCGCGCGCCCTCAAGGTTGCGCTGATAATAGCTGTCAACGAAGCTGTTGCCTTCCGTTGCTTTGATGTAAACGTAACTAATGTTGTTGTTCTTAGCTACGCGATCCCAATCAATGGCATACTGATAGTGAGAAACGTCAATGCCTTGCGTGTAGCGCGTGTTGATGTTGCCGTGGCCCTTTCCACTGCTCTTGTCTTCTTTACGGGGCAAGAGGAAGTCGGTCAGCGGGGCAATGGCTTCCTCCGGACGACCATGACGAACGGGCCTATCGGGCTCCGAAACGATGGCATTACCCGCCGAAGTACCCTTCTTGGGCTTACGACGATCGGAGGCAAAGGCGGAGGACGTCACGCAAAAGCACAGCACGATGGATGCTATTATCTTGATATCTAACTTCATAAGTAAACGTTTGGTGGATAGAAAGGCCCTCAGAAAACGGGGTAGGGGCTTCAAAACCAAATTCAGGGTGCAAAATTACAATTTTTCCGCCTACAACCAACAACGTTTGTTGTTAATTTGTGTAATTTCATCGCTATAAACCAATTTTTCCGCCTTTACAACGAATGTCTCAGGACGGTGAAAGATGCCTCGCGCACGCCTCTTTTTCCGTTTCAGAAATTTTGCCGTCTGTGCGTAGCGCGTACTGCATACGAACCTCGCAGGCCAGCAGTCCACATGGGTAAGCCTTATCATTTTCTTCGCAAAGCTACCGCATTTGCTGCATACCGCCGCATTTTTTTCGCCCAGCGCCGTAAGTTTTCAGCAAAAGCCTCTAAGTTTTTCGCAAAAGCTATGAAGTTATAAATCTCGGCGGGAAATATATATTTCTCGGCGGGAAATGTATATTTCTCGGCGTGTTATGTACATTTCCCGCCGAGATTTATAACTTCAGTGCCTTGCAAGAAAACTTCAAAAGCGCACACAAAAACTTCAATGCGCTCTGCCACAACTTGTTGGCTTTATCTGCACATCCTATCTGCTACATCGCGCAAAACTCCATTGCTTGTAATAATCCGTGCAAAGCCGCTCATTTTTCGCCTCAACCCACCAAAATCTCCTCCAGACCTCCGACAACCCTTTTCACACAGAATTGGTATTATGTTTAATAGTATTTCTTTTTTGCTTCGTGGCTCTATCGTTCGAAACAAAAGCCTTATATTTGCAAAAGAAAAGGCGTAAAGCAAATTCTATACTCCCTTACGTCAACGAAGAAGAAAGCATAAAAGAATTAGGATAAAAGCCATTAAAAATAATCAAAAGGTTGATAAACATTCGTAAAACCATATCACTACATTCGAAAAAACATTTGTGAAATATGAAAGAAACTTTTTTGCATAGAAAACGAAAGCACTTAGCCCTCGCGCTGGCGGCCATCGTCGTGGCGCTCGGCTGTGCGGCCTACTACTTCATATATGCCGACTTCACCCGCCAAGCGGACTGCACCATTTATATACGCGATGGCGAAACAACCGAACAAGTCTTCGCGCGCCTCGACTCGGTAGCGGCGCCCGGTCATGCCGCCTCATTCCGATTTCTGGCGCGCATGACGGGTTATGGGCCTGCCGTGCGCACGGGTCACTACCTCGTCAGCAAGACGAGCACACTGGACCTCCTGCGACACCTGAAAAACGGCATACAAGAACCCGTGCGCATCCACGTGCCCGTCGTGAACCTCCCACAAGATTTGGCTAAGCGCTTGGCAAAAAAACTGGCAACGGATTCGGCTTCTTTCGCAACGGCCTTCGCCGACAGCGCCCTGCTGAGTACGTACGACCTCAAACCCGCCGAGCTCTTTTGCATGATACTTCCCGATACTTACGAACTCTATTGGGACCTTACGCCCAAGGCTTTCCTGGACCGCATGCAGCGCGAGAACAAACGTTTCTGGAACGACGAACGACTGGCCAAAGCTAAGGCGGCGGGACTCACGCCTAAGGAAGTGGTGACGCTGGCAAGCATCGTAGAAAAAGAGACAGCCAACAAAGAAGAGAAGCCCACCATTGCCGGCCTCTACCTCAACCGCCTGCGCAAAGGCATGAAGTTGGGCGCCGACCCAACGGTGAAGTTTGCCGTTGGCGATTTCGCGCTTAGGCGCATCCTCAACAAGCATTTGCAAACCGACAGCCCTTATAACACCTACCAGCACGAGGGCTTGCCGCCAGGTCCTATCTGCCTTCCAGAGCGCGAAAGCATTGAGGCCGTGCTCAACTACGAGCCAAACGAATATCTGTATATGTGTGCGAAGGAAGACTTCAGCGGTCGCCACAACTTCGCGCGAACGGGAGAGGAACACATGGCAAATGCCCGACGCTATCAGAAGGCCTTGAACGAACGTGGCATAAAGTAAACACGAAATGCTTAAAGCACACAAAATAAGTTATTTCCTCCTTTTTGCTTGTGCTTTTTCTTATGCAAAAATGGCGGCGCAAGCCCCTTGCGAACACTTCCCCTATCGGGATGCGTCGCAACCCGTGGCTGTGCGCGTTGACGACCTGCTTTCGCGCATGACCTTGCGCGAGAAGGTGGGACAGCTCCTGTGCTTGCCGGGATGGCAGAGCTACGAGCTGACAGCTACGAACCGCCCTACCCTTTCAGCCTCCTTCCTACGCGAACAGGACAGTCTTTGCGTGGGCAGCTACTGGGCCGTTATGCGGGCCGACCCGTGGACCCAGCGCACGCTGGCGCAGGGCCTGCCCCCCCCCACCGCTGCCCTTCATGCTAACGCTCTGCAACACTACGCCACAGAGCAAACGCGCTTAGGCATTCCCCTCCTGCTATGCGAAGAAGCGCCACACGGCCACATGGCTATTGGCACCACCGTATTCCCCACGGGCTTAGGGCTTTCAGCCACATTCTCTGCACCATTGCTTCACCGCGTGGGAGCCACCATTGCGCGCGAATTGCGCTCACAGGGCGCGGCGGTGGCTTTCGGCCCCGTGGCCGACCTTTGCCGCGACCCGCGATGGAGCCGCACGGAGGAGACGATGGGCGAAGACGCTTACCTAACAGGCCAACTCGCGGGAGCCATCGTAGCGGGCATGACCGCCGACAGCCTCTATCGCGTTGCCCCCGTACTGAAGCATTTTGCCGCCTACGGCGCAGGGGCGGGAGGCCAAAACGGAGCGGCTATTTCTATAGGCCCTCGCGAACTACGCCAAACACATCTTCCGCCCTTTCGCGAAGCCATCGGCCAAGGGGCGCAGGGCGTGATGACAGCTTATAATGCCATTGACGGCATCCCCGCAACAGCTAACAAGCAGCTCCTGCGCACCACGCTGCGCGAGGCATGGGGCTTCGATGGTCTCATCTTCTCCGACCTATATAGCATCAACATGATGCACAACACGTTGCATACCGCTTCTTCAACCGAAGATGCAGCCCGTCAGTCGCTCCAGGCAGGCGTCGACGTTGATCTTGGCGGCCTTGCCTATACAACGCTGTGTGCTGCCGTCAAAGCGGGGGGGCTTGACGAACGGCTCGTTGACGAAGCGGTGCGCCGCGTGCTGACCTTGAAATTTGAACTTGGCTTGTTTGACCATCCTTACGTCGATACTTGCAGCACTGCCGAAAGGGTTCATACGGCAGACGATGTGCGCCTGGCGCGCGACGTGGCGCGCGCCTCCGTCACGCTGCTGAAGAACGAAAACAAGCTGCTGCCGCTTGCGGCCACAACGCGCGTGGCTATGGTGGGCGACTTGGCGCGCGACGTGTATGCCCAGTTGGGCGACTACACCGCACCACAGCCCACGGGAAAAGTCGTGACCGTGACCGATGCGCTCTTCCAGCGGCAAGGCCGCAACTACGAAGCGCATGAAGCTGATGTCATCGTAGCCGTCGTGGGAGGTTCGAGCAGTCGCTACGAGGGAGCCTCGTACCTTGCCACAGGTGCCGCCGAGGCAAGCCGCAACCTCAACGCGCCGCACCATACACAGCCCGACAGCGGCGAGGGCCTGGACCGCCTATCGCTCGACATTCCTGCCGCGCAGCAACACATGCTCGACAGCCTACGGCAAATGGGCAAGCCCTTAGTGGTGGTATACATCGAGGGGCGCCCGCTACTGAAGAACTGGGCGGCAGCACATGCCGATGCGCTCCTGACGCTTTTCTATCCAGGCGAGCAGGGCGGCGCAGCGTTGGCCGACGTACTCTTTGGCGACTACAACCCCGCCGGCCGGCTGTCCGTGAGCCAGCCGCGTAGCGTGGGGCAACTGCCCGTATGCTACGACCGCCCGCTTCCCCTACCCCACGACTACGTTGACGGCCCCGCTGCGCCGCTTTATCCCTTTGGCTACGGACTGAGCTACACGCGTTTCGACTATTCAAACCTCGCCGCGACGGACACGCTCATCAGCGTGGACGTGACGAACGTAGGCGAGCGCGACGGCGAGGAAGTGGTGCAACTTTATTTGCGCGCCGAAGCGGCGAGCGTGGTGCAACCCGCAAAGCGATTGAAAGGTTTTCAGCGTGTTTTCATCCCGAAAGGTCAAACGCTCACCGTGAGCTTCCCACTACGCCGCGAAGACTTTGCCCTCGTTGGCAGCGACCTGCGCGAGCGGGTAGAGGCGGGCACATTTCGCGTGATGGTGGGCGCATCGAGCGACGACATTAGGCTGACGGAAAGGCTGCATATAGAATAAAGAAATGAAACGCATACATATAATATTATACGCGCTGCTATGCTCGCTCTCGCTGATGGCTCAAGGCGAGGTGCACGAAATGTCGGCCTCCTACGTTTGGCCCGCCGACACGCTGGTGCGCCAACGTTTGCAGGCATGGCAAGACCTTAAGTTCGGCATCTTGCTGCACTGGGGTCTCTACTCCGTGGCGGGCATTGTGGAGTCGTGGTCGATATGCGACGAAGACTGGATAAGGCGCGACACGACGCGCACCTACCAGCAGTACAAAGACTGGTATTGGGGACTGGCCGATGAGTTTAAGCCCGAAGGTTTCAATCCCAAGCAATGGGCCAATGTTTCGCAACGCGCAGGAATGAAATACATGGTGTTTACGACAAAGCACCACGACGGCTTTTGCTTGTGGGACAGCCGCGAGACCGACTTCACCATAGCGCGCCACGCCTTTGCTGGCGATGCACGGCGCGACGCATTGCGCCACGTGCTTGATGCCTATCGTGCGGCTGGCTTCATGGTGGGCACGTACTTCTCGAAACCCGATTGGCATTCGCCTTACTACTGGTGGGAAGTGTATGCTACGAAGGGCCGCAACGTCAACTACAACGTCGCGCAACACCCGTGGCGCTGGGCGCAGTTCAAGCGCTTCACCCATGCGCAGGTGAAGGAAATCCTCACGCGCTACGGGCACGTTGACATCCTATGGCTGGACGGCGGATGGGTTTGTAAGGAAAACGGGCAAGACATCGACATGCCCGCCTTGGCCGCTATGGCTCGACGCGCGCAGCCAGGGCTGCTCATCGTTGACCGCACCGTGCGCGGCGCGTACGAGAACTACCTCACGCCCGAGCGCGGCGTACCTGCGAAGGCCGTTGACTGCCCTTGGGAGAGTTGCATCCCGCTGAGCGACGATTGGGGCTGGGTGGGCCAACCGCGCTGGAAGTCGGCTGATCAAGTGGTTGCCACACTCATCGAAGTGGTTGCCAAAGGCGGCAACCTGCTCTTAGGTGTTGGCCCCACGCCCGACGGCACCATAGAACCCGCCGCCGTGCGACGCTTAGAAGCCATCGGGCAATGGCTGAAGAAGAACGGCGAAGCGATTTACGCCACGCGCCCCCTACCCTGCTACCGCAGTGGCGACGTATGGTTTACGCAGGCAAAGGATGGACTGCGGCGTTACGCGCTTTACGTGCCGCCGCATACGCAAGCCGAACTGCCTGCAACGATTAGCTGGAAAGGCAATCTGCCCACGCCAAAGACCACTATGCGGCTCCTCCCGACCGGCGAAGAGCTATCGTGGCGCACCGAGGGCGACAGCGTCAGCGTGCAACTGCCCAAGCACTTGCCGCGCGAAGCCATCGCCATTGGCTTTTGAAGCGTAAAGAAGGGCACTCCTCAACACGGGGAGTGCCCTTTATCGTGCTTGCCACAAACGGCGCAATAGTGCTTTGGGGCTTACTATTCAAGATAGGTATAGCCGTAGAGACCTGCGCGGTAGTTGGAGATGAACTCCTTGCCTTCCTCGGTCGTGATGCGTCCTTCGCTGACGGCGCGTCCCACCCACGTTTCAAGGCTTCGGACGAGGCGCTTTGGATCGTACTGCACGTACTCCAGCACGTCGGCCACGGTTTCGCCATCGATGGTCTTCTCAACCGTGTACTTGTCGGACGTGACGGAGATGTGAACGGCATTGGTGTCGCCAAAGAGGTTGTGCATGTTGCCCAATATCTCCTGATAGGCACCTACGAGGAAGACGCCAATGTAGTAGGGCTTGCCTGGCTCAACGCTATGCAGCGGCAGATAGCCGCTTTCGTGGCCGCGATGCACGTAGGAGACTATCTTTCCGTCGCTGTCGCACGTGATGTCCTGCAACGTAGCCGAGCGCGTGGGGCGCTGCTCGAGGTGAGCCAAGGGCATGACGGGGAAGATTTGGTCGATGCCCCAGCTGTCGGGCAAGGACTGGAACAGCGAGAAGTTGCAGAAGTATTTGTCGGCCATACGCTTGTCGATGTCGCGAAGCTCGTCGGGCACGTGCTTCATGTGGTGAGCCAATTCGGACACCTCGTGCATGATGCTGCCATAGACGCTTTCGATGCGTGCGCGCGTGGAGAGGTCGAGCATTCCCATGCGGAAGAGGTCGAGGGCCTCTTCGCGGATGTCCTCGGCGTCGTGCCAGTCTTCGAGCACGGAGCGCTGGTTTATCTTGTCCCAAATCTCGGTGATGTCGCGCAGGAGCTGGTGGTCGTCAGGCCCAGCCTCGAAGTCTTCGGGCATCAGGGGCGGGCGTACGCTCTCCAGCACCTCGAGCACAAGCACGGAGTGGTGCGCCGTGAGCGAGCGTCCGCCCTCGGTGATGATGTTGGGGTGAGGTATCTCGTTCTTGTTGGCCGCCTCGACGAAGGTATAGACGCAGTCGTTGACGTACTCCTGAATGCTGTAGTTGACGGAGCTGCTGGAGTTGGACGAGCGTGTGCCGTCGTAGTCAACGCCCAGTCCGCCGCCGCAATCCACGAATTCTATGGCAAAGCCCATCTGACGTAACTGCACGTAGAACTGTGCCGCCTCGCGCAAAGCGATGCTAATGCGGCGTATTTTCGAGATTTGGCTTCCGATGTGGAAATGGATGAGGTGCAAGCAGTCGCGCAGGTTCATCTTGTCGAGCAGTTCAAGCGCTTCGAGCAGTTCGCTACTGTTTAGGCCGAACTTCGAAGCGTCGCCCCCACTCTCTTCCCACTTACCAGCACCCGAGGCCGCCAGCTTGATGCGAATGCCCAAGCTGGGGCGCACGCCCAGCTTCTCGGCCGTGCGGGCAATGGTTTGCAGCTCGGGCAGTTTCTCAACAACGAGGAAGACGCGCTTACCCATTTTCTGGGCCAGCAAAGCCAGCTCGATGTAGCCCGCGTCTTTGTGTCCGTTGCAGATAATGAGGCTATCGCTATCCATGTTGGTAGCGATGACGGCGTGCAGTTCGGGCTTCGAACCGCATTCCAGTCCGAGGTTGAACTTCTTGCCGTGGCTGCTGATTTCCTCTACGACGGGACGCATTTGGTTTACCTTAATGGGATAGATGATGAAGTGTTCGCCCTGAAAAGCATACTCCTTCGCTGCATGCTCGAAGCAGGCCGCCGTCTTCTCAATGCGATTGTTGAGGATGTCGGGGAAACGTAGCAACATAGGGGCTGCTATATCGCGCGAAGTAAGTTCCTCTACCAGTTGCTGGAGGTCGACACGCACACCGTCTTTGCGCGGACAAGCGTAGGCGTGGCCTTGCTCGTTGATGCCAAAATAGCTGGCACCCCAGCCTTTCACGCCGTAGAGTTCCTCGGAGTCGTCAATGCGCCATTTCTTCATAGGGTGTTATGTTTTTAAGAACCACGAAGGGAACGAATGGATGAGAGGATATATGCTCCTACATATATCCTTTAATGATATTGGCAATGTCCTGAATGCGGTCGAACGAATCGAGCAGGTTGATGTCAACAGTGTGGTGCGCGCGACTGTAGAAGGGCTCGCGCACTTTCAGCTGCTCGCGCACGTAGCCTTCGAGCTCTTCGTCCGTCTTGCCCTCAAGTAGCGGCCTGTGGCCTCGGCTCATGCGTATATGCTCCACGAGCACTTCAGGTGTCGCTTTCAGATAATACGTGTCGGCCACGCTGTTGACGTAGTCCATATTATCGAAGAAGCAGGGCGTGCCGCCGCCAAGGCTCAGGACGATGTCTTCGAACTCAGCCACTTCGTGGAGCATGCGCTTTTCCAGGTCGCGAAACTTCGCTTCGCCTTCCGTGGCAAAGATATCGGCTATACGCGTGTGGTACCTTTCCTCAACGTACCAGTCGAGGTCGTAGAACGTGCGCCCCAAGTCCTTGGCCAGCACACGCCCGACCGTGGTTTTGCCTGCACACATATAGCCAAGCAGTACGATACACTTCATAAGGCTGGAGTCTGCGTTAGGGAGTTAAAGGAGTTAAAGGGCGATAGTGATTATCGCTAAGCTATTTGCCTTTACGCTTACGCTTTGAACTTACGAAAGCTCACTTCACTTCCTTTTCTTCTTCTTGCCCACTTCTTCGATGATGCGCAGGCAATCTTCTTCGGTTAGTTCTGCGGCGCGCGCGGCATCGGCCTTGGGCAGCTTGTAGCTATTACCGTCGAACGCGATGTAGGGTCCGAAGCGACCGTTCATAATCTCGATGCCTTTCTCTTCGAACTTCTTGATGTGCTTCTTTGCATCCTTCTCGCGCTTCTCGGCCAGCAGTTGCAAGGCTTCTTCAAGGCTGATGGAGAGCGGGTCAACGTCTTTCGGTATGGAGGCGTAGGTCTTGTCGTGGCGCACGTAGGGCCCGAAGCGCCCTACGCCCACGCTGACGGCCTTACCATCTGCTTCGCCCAGCGTGCGCGGCAGCTTGAAGAGTTCGAGGGCTTCTTCAAGCGTGATGCGTTCGAGGCTCATCGAGGGTTGCAGCTTGGCAAAGCGAGGTTTCTCGCCGTCGCTGTTGTCGCCTATTTGCGCCATAGGCCCGAAGCGGCCAATCTTCACGCTGACGGGCTTGCCCGTTTGCGGGTCGTTGCCAAGGATGCGTTCGCCCACGCGCTTGTCCGTCTTCTCTTCCATCGTCTTGGCAACTTGCGGTTCGAAGTGGCCGTAGAACGAGCGTATCACCTCGGTCCAATTCTCTTTTCCTTCGGCCACGGCGTCGAAGTCCTTCTCTACGCGCGCCGTGAAGTTGTAGTCGAGGATGTCGGCAAAGTGCGCTGTCAGGAAGTCCGTTACGACGATGCCGATGTCCGTAGGCAAGAGCTTGTTCTTTTCCGAACCGAAGGTTTCGGTCTTCGTCGTCTCCTTCAGCTTTCCGTCCTTCAGGGTGATGACGCCAAATGTGCGCTTGCTGCCTTCCACGTCGGCCTTGCGCACGTATTCGCGCTGCTGTATGGTGCTGATGGTGGGCGCATAGGTTGAGGGACGGCCTATGCCCAGTTCTTCCAGCCGATGCACGAGCGAAGCCTCATTGAAATGGAAGGGTCCCGAGGTGAAACGCTGCTGTGCTTGTATGCTGTTGTCTGTCAGGCTCTGCCCCCGGCTGACGGCGGGGAGCAGGCCCGTCTGTTCGTTGGCGAGCGTTTCGGTATCGGTAGCGGCGGTGTAGAGACGTAAGAAACCGTCGAACTTCACTACTTCGCCGGTAGCAACGAAAGTCTCGCCCTTGCCCACGGCTTCAACGCTGATTGTGGTCTTTTCCAGCGTCGCGTCGGCCATTTGGCTGGCCATGGTGCGCTTCCAAATCAAGTCGTAGAGGCGTTGTTCTTGGCGCGTCCCCGTGATGGTGCGTCGGGCAGCGTCGGTAGGGCGGATTGCTTCGTGGGCTTCCTGCGCGCCTTTCGCTTGCGTGTGGAAGCGGCGACTTTTATAGTAGCCTTCGCCATAGTCCTCTTTGATGACGGGACCGCACGTGGCAAGGAAAAGTGCCGAGAGGTTCAAGCTGTCGGTACGCATGTAGGTAATCAGACCGCGCTCGTAGAGCGACTGCGCCACGCGCATAGTCGTGGCAACGGGATAGCCTAAGCGGCGCGCTGCATCTTGCTGCAGCGTGCTGGTCGTAAAGGGCGGGGCCGGACTGCGGTGCAGGGGCTTGCGCTGTATGTCGCTCACGCAGTAGGAGGCACCGACAAGGCGTTCCAGCAGGGCACGCGCCTCTTCTGCGCTCGGCAGCGTGCGGTGAAGCTCGGCCTTCATCAGCTCTTGCCCGTCGCCGGCATTTGCTACGGCAAATTCGCCCGTCACGTGCCACGATGCTTCGGGCTTGAAAGCCTCAATCTCGCGCTCGCGCTCCACGATAAGGCGCACGGCTACGCTCTGCACGCGGCCTGCCGAGAGCTGCGGACGCACCTTGCGCCACAAGACGGGCGAGAGGCGGAAACCTACCAGGCGGTCCAACACGCGACGCGCCTGCTGCGCATCGACAAGGTTGAGGTCGATGGTGCGAGGGTTTTCGATAGCTGCAAGAATGGCTGGCTTCGTTATTTCGTGGAAGACAATGCGGTTCTGATCCGTAGCGTCGAGGCCCAGCACTTCGGCCAGATGCCAGCTGATGGCTTCTCCTTCGCGGTCTTCATCGGATGCAAGCCAGATGCGCTCGCTCTTCTTTGCGGCGGCACGCAGTTCGCTGACAATGCGCTGCTTGTCTTCGGGCACTTCATACTCAGGCGCAAACGTCTTAAGGTCTACACCAAAATTCTTCTTCTTTAGGTCGCGTATATGTCCAAAGCTGGACATTACCTTGAAGTCGCTACCAAGGAAGCGCTCTATGGTCTTGGCCTTGGCGGGCGACTCTACAATGACGAGGTTCTTTTGCATAACGGCGGCAAAAGTATGAAAAAAATTCGTTACACAATATTATATATAGGCGAAAAATGCACGCAAAGCGTCAAAAAGGTGCGTTTTGAGGGGTGTTTTAAGCCAACAAAAAGCCTTTTGTTAAACGAAGATAGCACGCGGCATGCTACCAATAGCTTGTGCAAGACAGGCAAGCTCATGTCCAAAAGCCACTTACGCTTAGCGCGCAACGGCGAGACTGGCTACCTCACCCTTTGCACGCGCCGCGTGAAGCCCACCACAAACACGTTGCTCCAAGCGTGGCGCTTCAGCCCGCCCAAGTGCGACTGGCGCACATCGGAACGAAAGCCTACCGTGATAACGGCACGGCTCACGGGGAAATCGAGCGAGCAGAGCAGGCCAAAGGAAGGCGCATTGACGGGATAGGTGAAACGGACGTTGCGGTCGCCGTGGTGAAGGCCAAACATTTCGTAGTACGACTGCCCGTAGTGGAGCGAAAAGGCCAAGCCTAAACAGGGCACGTCAGCCTGCACGCGCACCTTGAAGTCCTTGCGAAAGAGCGTAAAGCTGTATTCGCAAACGCCCTGCAAGGCGAGTTCGGCAGAAGCGCGTCCCTGCGCGGGATTGTTGCCTCCGCGCGTGTTGTAGGTCAGGCCGCCACCTATGCCCAGCAAGCCGCCAGCCGCTAAGCGCCAGCGCGGCGAGGGATGCCAGCAGTGCAACGCGCCGTAGGCAAGGCTGAGCTGTGCGTCTATCTCGCGCCGATTGCTGTTGGGCGCTTTCAGGTAGGCAAAGTTCGTCGAAAACTGAAACACAGAGTGCCAGCGCCCCGAACCGCGAAACGGCTTCTCGGTACGCCGCACAAGGCAGTGGCCTATGCCCGTATATTCGTAGGGCGAAAGGTAGGTGTCGAGCACGTTGTGCCAGCCCACAATGCCGAAGTACCAGCGATGCTCCTTAATGGGCGGCTGGCTGAGGGCGTTTGTTGCCCGCAGTGTGTCGGCCACAGCCGTGCTGTCGGCACGTTCTTGCGCTGACAAGGGGGCGAACAGCAGGGTCGCAAAAACGTAGGAGAAAAGATGTAAGAGCCGCCCGCTCATCGCTTCATACCTTTATATACAAGGTAGCAAACGGCACAAACAGCAATGGCAATAATGGCGTAGCCCAACTCGTGGCTATACTTCGTGGCTAATTCCACTACCTGCTCGGGCGTCTTAAGGTCGGTCCACTTGTAGATGCCCCACCCTATCAAGGCCAGCACCGTGTTCCAGCAACCAGCACCCAGCGTGGTGTAGAGCAGGAAGGGCTTGAGCTTCATACCCGCCAAACCCGCCGGAATGCTGATAAGTTGGCGCACGGCGGGCACGAGGCGCCCAAAGAAGGTTGACGAGGCACCATGCTCGCGAAAGAAAGCTTCGGCCTTTTCAACGGCGGCTTGGTCGATGAGGCACATGTGGCCTAAGCGCGAATTGGCAAACCGATAGACAACGGGGCGACCCAGCCAGCGCGCCAGCGCGTAGTTGACCAGCGCACCAAGGTCGGCACCAACCGTGGCTACAACCACTACCAGCACGATGTTCATCTCCGTGCTACTCATCGAGAGCCATGCGGCGGGCGGAACAACAACTTCCGAAGGGAAGGGAATAAACGAGCTTTCAATAGCCATAAAAAGCAAGACAACCCAGTAGTTGAGATGGGCCAGTACCCAAGCTATTAGTGCGGCGGTGTTCATTGCGTCTGCGTGTGTTTATACAAACAAAGTTGACGAACACCCCTTAAGGGTGAAAACTTTCGCCAACTTTGTGATATTGCTGTTGTTTGTTTATTGTATGTTTAGATGTCCTCCATGCCGCAAGCGCGGTATTCAACTTCATACTCGCCAAAGAGTTCTTGCAGCTGTTCTATCTGTTCGCGCATAGCATCGATGTTGACGTTGGCCTTGTCGGGGCTGACACCGACCACAAGGCAGCGCTTCGTGGCTTCGTTGAGGGCCACAATCTCCAGGCCTTCTTCACAGCGGTTGTCCCACCAGCCGCCAATGACGGGATACTCTCCGCTTTCGCGCAGTTGCTGCTCGAAGTAGCTCGAAAGGCTTTCGGTGCGGAACGTGTCGAAGTCCTGGCGAATGATGCTGCGCAGTTCGTCGAAACGTGCGGTCTCTACGAGCTGGGCGTAGCGATAGATGAAGCGGAACCAGAAGCGCAGGAAGTTGTCGCTAATGGTGTAGCGAACGTTCTTGCTGCCACTACGGCTGAAGAGCGGCGTGAGTTTGCGAATGAGGTGGAAGTCGGTTTCAAGGCGCGTCAGGTAGCCGCCAATTTCCTTCTGTATGTATTCCTCAATGAGCGAACGGCTCGTGATGTTGTTGGCAATACACGTCAGGATGCTAAAGTAGATGGTGTATTCCTTACCAAAGTCCTCGATGAGCAATGTCTTACCCTCGTTGATGAAGGGCGAATTGTCCTGGCAAGTGAAGTCGATGATGTCGTCGGCCTTGAAGAGCTTGTTACGCATCAGGATGTCAACGTATTTCGGCACGCCGCCCGTGAAGCAGTAGAGCGTCATAAGGTCCTCGGCGGTATAGTCGGGTTTGTTGGCAGCCAGCACTTCGCGCAGTGTGGTCGTGGTGTAAGGCTCCAGTTTTACCCACGACGTGACGCGCCCTTCCAGCGGGGCGTGCTTGCCGTCGAAAAGCTTGGTGCATTGCGCACCGTCGGTGCCCATGAGGAATAAGCAAATGTGGCTGCGGTCGTGGTTGCGGTCCCAAAGGCCTTGCAGGTCGGCAAAGACTTTTTGGTTGATGGTAGCCCATTCGTGGAACTCGTCTATCACGACGTTGAACGTCTCTTCTTTCGAAGCGGCCATGAGGTGCTTCATCAGTGTGCGGAAATCATCAACGTCGCCCATTTGCGGCAAGTTCAGCTTGCTGCGTGCTTCGCGCTCAAATTCGCGGCAAAGCAGGCTCTCGGCCTTACGAGCGATATAGAAATACAAGGTCTTGGCACCTTTTGTAGCTTCGAGTATGAACTGTGTTTTACCAATGCGGTGGCGACCCGTCACCATCGTCATTTGTGCCGTTTGGTGAGCCGCCTCTTGGATTTCTTTGATGCGCTGGAATGCTTCTTCGCGCTGATAGAATTTTATGTCGTTACTCATTCGCTTAGTTTTTTGCGACTGCAAAAGTACTTCTTTTTTGCTAACTACCCAATTTTTTGCACAATAATCTTAGCATTTCTTCATTTTTTTGTCACGAGCGCGGCCTATTTCGCAAATTTTTATGGCAAATCGTGCTACGTTTCGCTATTTGGCTATTATCTTTGCAAAGCGTTTCCGCATTTTGCCCTACGCTTCGCGATATTCACATTCACCCCTCATAGCACTTAACGTCATGGCTCTAAACTATATATGGCTGGCCCTATTCGCTATCGGTATGCTCATCGGCATACTGCGACTCATCTTTATGGGCGATGCCCAGACGCTGCCGGCAATGATGGATTCAACGTTCCAGATGTCGATGCAGGCCTTCGAGATGACGCTGGGCCTGACGGGGACGCTGACGCTGTGGATGGGCATTCTGCGCGTGGGCGAGGTGAGCGGACTCATCGAACGCTTGTCGAAATTGCTGAGCCCCGTGCTGACGAAGTTCTTCCCCGACATACCGAAGAACCACCCCGCCCTGGGTTCCATCTTCATGAACATTTCGGCCAACATGCTGGGGCTTGACAATGCGGCAACGCCCGTCGGGCTGAAAGCAATGCAGGAACTGCAAAGCATCAATAAGCAGAAAGATACGGCCAGCAACTCGATGATTATGTTCCTGACGCTGAACACGAGCGGCCTGACCATTATCCCCGTCAGCATTATGGCTTACCGCGCGAAGGCGGGGGCCGCCGACCCTACTGACGTCTTCATTCCGCTCCTGCTCACCACGATGTGCTCAACGCTCGTGGGTCTTATCGTTGTTAGCCTCTACCAGAAGATAAACCTCTTCCAGCGCAACATCCTCCTGATGTTCGGCATCATCGCCGCGCTCGTGGCGGGCTTGTTTACAGCCATTCACGGCATGACGGAGGCCCAGATGCAAAACTTCTGTCGCGTGCTGACCAGCTTGCTCATTCTGGGTGCCATCTTCATGTTCCTTTTCAGCGGTTTCCGCAAGAAGATCAACGTTTACGACGCTTTCATCGACGGAGCCAAGGGCGGCTTCAACGTGGCCGTGAGCCTCATTCCCTATGTGGTGGCCATTCTGGCGGCCGTAGGCGTGTTTAAGGCCAGCGGTGCGCTCGACATGCTGCAGACGGGCGTGAAGAATGCCGTGGAGGCTTGCGGCCTGAACAGCGACTTTGTGGCGGCACTGCCCGTGGCGCTGATGAAACCCCTCAACGGCAGCGGTGCGCGCGGCATGATGCTGGAGTGCTTCTCGTCCTACGGCCCCGACAGCTTCGTGGGCCATCTGGCCAGCGTCCTGCAGGGTTCTACCGACACGACGTTCTACGTCCTGGCCATCTACTTCGGCAGCGTAGGAATAAAGAAATACCGCTACAGCGTCGTTTGCGGACTTTTGGCCGACTTGGCGGGTATCCTTGCGGCCATCTTCTTCAGCTACTTCTTCTTTTCGTAAGAAGTAGAATAGAACAACAAATGGCGTTTTGTATCAAAAAAAACAACTTTTTTGAAGTTTTTTGCAAAAAAAACGGCGTTTTGTTTTGACTATACTGTAAAAATTTGTATATTTGCACGCAGACAAGCACCCGTATGTTGTCGTGAGATAATGGGAGCTTCGTCTGTCTAGTTTAGTTTTTGTGTTGGTTAATGGAGGCTTCGTAAGTTTCTCGCGCGGTCTCCATTAATTTGCGCAAAGGCTTTTTTTATTTTCTGTAAAGCCACTTTTTATCCCGCCATCAGCCTGCAAAATAATTCCATACGGGAATGGAGCGAATTCCATCCCCTCATGGACTCCGTTCCACCCCCGCATGGACTCCGCTCCATCCCCGCATGGAACGGCGCGCTGCGCCGCGCGACGAACGACGACAAGGCGCACAGAAACTCGCGCAAGCGCGGAAGAAGCGACGGGGCGGCGCGCTGTAGCGTTCTCGCTTGCGCTGTAGTTCTTTCTTAGAACGTCCCAGAAAGGTAGAGGCCAGCTCCGCCGCCTTCGTAGGTGACGGGGGCGACGGTGAGGTTGTGTTTCTGGGCAAAGGGCTTGGAGAGCAGCCAGCCGCTGGCAATGCCGATGACGGCACCGGCGGCAACGTCCCAACCATCGTGCTTCTTGGCGTAGCAGCGTCCCCAAGCCACGTAGCCGCTGAGGGCGGCGGCGGGCAGGCCGTATTGCCAGCCGTAGCGGTGCCAAAGGAAGGCGGCACCGGTGAAGCTGACGGTGCTGTGGGTGGAGGGGAAGGCGTGGTGGCCCGTGCCGTCGGGACGGTCTTTCTTGACGCAAAGCTCCAGCAGGTAGTTGGCGGCGAGCGATGCGCCCTCGGCTTCGGCCAGCTGCAAGAGGCCTTTGTAGTCTTTCTTAACAAGGGAAACGACAAGGCCCGTGGCGGCGGGGGCGAAACAGAGTGCGTCCGTGCTGCGGGCTACGCGCCAACGACTGTCGTGCTGGGCGGTGCAGAGGAGAGGGAAGGTCAGTAGAAGCAGTAGGAGGATGGTGCGCATAGGGGGGAAGCTTTTAAGTGAAGAGGGGGCAGGCGAGGGGTGCGGGCGAGGCGCCCGCGCTCCCAGGGGGGGAAAAAGCGATGTAGGAACTCAAGGTCTTGCCAAAGAGCGGGCTTGAGTTCCTACATGAATAGTGCTTATTGACTACCAAATTGCAGTGGTTTATTTCACCAAGACTTTCTTACCGTTGAGGACATAGACGCCCGTCGTGGGCGACGTGACGCGGCGACCACTGAGGTCGTAGTAGGTGTTGGTGGCGCCGTCGGCGGTGGGTATCACTTCAACGCCCGTTGTTTCGTCGTCGGGGAAGTGGATGGAGAAGCTGCTTGGGTTGGCCGCAGCTGCACCGAGCACGAGGTAGGCTTTGTTGGCACCGAGCGTCGTTCCGTTGTAGCGGTAGAAACCGGGTACGCCGTCGCGCTGGCTGAAGACATAGACGTTGCCGTCAATGCTGGACGTTGCTATGGGCAAGCAGGTGCCGCGCAGTACGTTCTCTTCGTCGGAGAAGCCAGCAAGGTCGATGGCACTGAGCTGCGGGATGATGCTGATGCTCGTAGCAGAGTCGTCGTTGTCTTCACCCGTTACGATGAGCACGGGGGTACCAGCGGGGATGGTGCCGTCGATGCGGTTGGCCGTGGCCACGTGGCCGTTGAGGGTGATGGTGTAGGCACGCCCTTCGCTCAGCGTGAGGGGGAAGTCGGCATAGAAGGTGCGGTAGGTGCAGTCGGACGTTGCGCTACCCGTGGTGGGCGTTGAGAGGTCGATGGTGGGCAGGTTGGTGTCCGTTGTCTCAACGGCGGCGAAGGTCCACTCTGCGCCAACGTTACCAGCGAGGACGTCGGCATTGACGTACTTGTCGTTGCCGAGGCTGATGTACTCGTTGTTGGTGCCGTGGTAGAGGCTGATGGTGGCATCCTCGCTGAGCGTGACGGTTGAGCCGTTGGCCGTTGCAATGGTGCGGTCTTGCGCCTGAATGCGGTAGGTGCCGTCGGTCTGCTTCACAGCGGTGAAGATGGTGCCGAGGTTGCTCGGGTCGGTGGTTTTCGAGAGCGTGCCGTCGGGGTTGACGCAGAGGTAGCCTACGGCGTCCTTGATGCGGTAGATGCCGTCGTCGATGTCGGACGCTTCGGGCTCGGCACTTGTCTCTTGCTGGACGTAGAGGCTGACCGAAGTCTGATCAGAAGCATAGCAGGAGAAGATGGGGTTGCCATTATTAGGGTTGAACTTCAGCTGATTGCGCGTGTTCGACCCTTGGAACGTAATGCTGGCTACGCCTGCATTGGTTACGCTAATCGTGGCAAGGCCGTTGTCATCATTGGTGGTTTGCGTTTTCAAATAGTTTTTGCTACTTGATGCCGCATAGAGATAACCGCTGCCCGTATAGAAGCTCCAACCGTCTGTGGCATCGCCGTCAAGCGTCAGCACTTGCGTATCGGAGGTTGCGGTAATGGTGTTGCCAGATTTAGTTACTTGCGTTGCAGAACGATTATTGGAACTTTGCGTAGTACTCAGAGCGTAAGTAGTTCCAGAATTGGTAGCTGCAATGACGTACTTCTTACCTGTCACAAGCTGGTCTGTTGACGTGACTAACTCATATACATCGCTACTTCCTGACGCTGCGGGGGCGGTGTAGGTGTAGTTAGCTTGGGCCACGTTGCTCTCTACGTCGTCCTTCACGGCTATGGCGCGGAGGTAGTACTTGCCTTCGGTGGTGAGCTCGAGGGCCTGCGTGTAGTCCTTGGCGGGCGTTGCCGTTGAGTCGGTACTCATGACGTACTTGATGGTGCAACCTTCGTCGGCCACGACCTGTATGCTTTGCGGCGTGGTGTAGCTGCCACCTGCGAGGCTGAAGCGCGGGGCGCGGGGCTTGACGGGGTCGGCGGGCGTGTCCTCGGGCGCATTGCGCTTGTAGAGGCTCAGAGGGCCGCCAGTTCCAGTTGCATAGCAGGCGAAGCCGTATGTGCCGTTGCGGCGCAGGGTTGCATTGACACTTTTTGCAGCATTATATTTGTTTGTGAAATCAAAGGTAGCTCCTGTCGATACGCTCCATAGCGACTTGTCGTCGGTTCCGCTGGCAAGGAGCTGCGCCTGGTTTTTCGTACCATTACTTGCTGCATACTTGCCTGCACCTTCATTATAGATAGTATAGTAGCTACCACCGGGGGCGATGTGCCAAATAATAGCATCGTTGCTCGTGGTGATGACGTTGTTAACGGGCGTAACGTCGGTGTATTGCAAGCGGTTGGATGAAACGGTTGTGTTCATAGCAGCACCGTCATACACGATGATGTAGTCGCCTTCTTCAAATTCGGAGGCCGAGGTGATGAGCGTGAAGTCGTTGCTGGATGTCGTAGATCCTGATGCGGTAGCCGTGGCGGAGAGGCTGACCGTGACGGGGTCGGCACCTGCGCTGGTGAGCGTTACCGTACCCGTGTAGGTTCCTGCGGCGGTCGGCGTGAAGGTGACGCTGAGCGTAGTGCCTTCCGCAGCGTCTGTGCGCGAGATGGTCGTTGTTCCGAGCGAGAAGACGCCGGCGGCATCGGTCAGCGTGGCGGTGATGTCTTCTGTAAGGTCTTCGCTCAGGATCTCAATCGTCAGCGTTTGTGGCGTACCGACGGTGGTAGAGAACGTCTTGGACTCATCGGCTACAATGACAGGATTCAGCGTCGATGGAGTCGTTGCCGTAGCAGAGAGGCTGACCGTGACGGGGTCGGCTCCAGTGCTGGAAAGCGTCAGCGTGCCAGAGAATGTGCCTGCGGCGGTCGGCGTGAAGGTGACATTGAGTGTAGTACCCGAAGCAGAAGCTGTGCGCGAAATGGTCGTAGCTCCGAGCGAGAAGACACCGGCGGCATCGGTCAGTGTGGCGGTGATGTCCTGCGTGAGGTTTTCGCTCTGCACTTCAACCGTTAGCGTCTGCGGTGTGCCTACTGTCGTAGAGAACGCTAAAGCATCTTTATTGGTGGTGATTGAAGGTGTGGCTGTCGTGCCGTCGTCGTACTCCATATACAAGTTGGCTTGTATCATAGAGGCCGTGGGGTTACTGGTGTAGGTTGTGAAGCGTGGGCTACTGCTGTTGTAAAGCATTGTGCCGTTGCTGCCTGCCGTCATGATGACGCCATCCGTACCATTGCTTAGCGTCCAGCTGTATGGGGTTGTTGTGGTATAGGAAACGCTCTTTGCGGCGGTGCATTGTAGGTATTGACTTGTGTTTTCGTTCTTGAACGTCCAACCATCGGTCTGATTGCCTTCAAGGATGAAGACGGCTACACCACTGCTTGCTGTTATGACATCGTTGCTGAGGGTTATGTCCACCTTATTCAAGTAGCTTGAGCTCAAAGCGCCTGCTGCTGTTGACTTGCTTCCGCAACCTATAATATAGCGCATACCTTCTTCAAGGTCGGCGATAGAGGTGACGAGCTTGAACTTTGTCGTGTTGGGATTGGAGGCTGAGTCGGTGGCCTTACCCGTCAGGCTGATGACAACGCTCTCGGCACCGGGGCTGCTTAGCGTGACGGTGCCGTTGAAGGTACCCGCCGTTGCCGACTGGAAGGTAACGGTGACGGTAGCACCTTCCTCTGATTCGGCTTTGGTGATGGACGTCTTATCGACGGTGAACACGCCGTTGGCATCGCTCAGCGTGACGGCCACGTTGCCCGTTAGGAATTCCGTGAGCACATCGAACGTGAGGCTCTTTGCGGTGTTGAGTCCTGCCTTGAAGGATAAGGTCTCGGGGTCGGCAACGATGGTGGGCGTTGCGGCTTGCGCCGTAGCGGTCAGGGGCACGACGACGTCCGTAGCTCCTGTGCTGCTGAGCGTGATAGAGGCCGTGTGGGTCCCTGCGCTTTGCGGCGCATAGGTTATGGTGATATCTACGCCGCCCGAGGCCGTTGCAGCACTCTGCGTGATGCTTGTCTGGCTCAGGGAGTAGGCTCCGCTGGCATCCGTCAGCGTGGCCGTAATGCCGTCCTCAAGGTTCATCCCTTTCACGTTCAGCGTCTTGGTGTAGGTGCGTGTGGCATAAGGATTTCGGTCGGCAAAGTCGATGCTGGCGGGATTGACCCTGATGAGGGGCGACGTGCCCGTATTGAGGATGTACTGAATACCAGCCAGCGCGTCGATTTTGCCTTTACCGAAGTGGGAAGCGTTGGTACCAGAAGTATAGCTGTCGGTGATAGCCGTTTGCTCCATAATATCCTTCACCTCGTTCACGGTCAGCGTCTTGCCAACGGAGTTGGCCGCTTGCAGCCACAGGGCCACGATGCCTGCTGCCACGGGCGTTGCCATAGACGTGCCTTCCATCATGGCGTAGGGGCTGGTGCTACTGTTAACGACCAAATCTCTTTTATTATCTGTATGGTAGTAGCTATAGCTGTCTACAGAAGCGGTATGATAGTGGTTCACACCAGCCGCGAGGCGTGCGCCAGGTGCCGAAATCCAGGGATAGGCCAGCCCCGTAGGACTTTGCTCGGCAGTAGCATAGCTTGAGAAGTAGGCAATGTCGCCCACGGTATAGACATTGGATGTATAGGTATTCCCGTTTGAGGCTTTCCAAGAATTCTTCGAGACGTATGCTCCGACGGAAATAGCATCGGGGATAGTGGCTTCGTCGCTAACGCACATATCGTCAGTTCCTGCTGTCCACGTATGTCCAGAAGTGGTGAGGTGGTTGGTAAAGAAGCTCCAGTCGCCCGACCACATATTGATGTTGGCACTGCTGCTGGTGGGATAGACCTCAATGGCGAGCGTGTAGGCACCAGAACTTGTACTCTCTAACCCTTCCTCCGTATAAAGGGCCAAACGATATCTGCTACTCTCCTGCTCTATGTAAACAGTCATCAAACCAGAGTAGTAGTCGCTCAGTCCGCTAAAAGTCGATGTTCCATTCGTTGTGACCGTCCACGACTGCAAGACAGCACCCGTAGAACTGTTAAGGACGTGGATTTTGCAATTCAGCTTTGTGCTGTTGCTGTTGTTCCACGCGCAGGCAACGAGGCCGTAGTATCCGTTGCCTCCCTCTCCATCGGTGCGGATAATCGTGCCGAGCGGACTGGTGCTGCTGGCACTGCTTTTCTTCACGAAGTAGCCGCCGCCCTCGTTTCCGTTCTTGTGGCCTGCATCGTTAGAGGCGGCAAAGAGTATAACGTGGTTGGGATGGCTATCGCCGAAGTATTGAGCCACTAAGTCGGCCCAGTCGCCCGTGCCAGTACGAGGCCCCCAGCCTGACCCCCAACTGTTGCTCACAACAAGCGGTTTCCCTACGCCGTCGGCATAAGTGACCATTTTCTTCAATGCATTGCTAAGGTACGTATCGCTCAGGCCGTTGATACCAGCGAGGTAGAGGTCTGCGCCCGGCGCTATGCCGCCGTATGTGGCATTGGCGTGGTCGTCGGTGACGGTAACGGTCGAACCGCTCACAGTCACGCTCGAGCCGCCAGCCGTGGTGGCCGTATGCGTGCCGTGGTCCTCGGACGTATCGTCGGTGGTAGGCGCAGAGCTGGTGATTGATGTGTACTCCTGCGCACTCGAACCGTTATACACGTATGCCCTCTTAATGCGGCTGTTGCCGTTCTTGTCCTTAAAAGCTATGTGCTGGAAGTCGATACCCGTGTCAATAACACCGAGCACCACGCCCGTTCCGTCATACACATCGCTCACGCCCATGGCTCTTGCTTCAGCAGAATTGGTGAGCAAGTCGTCGACGTTTGTCTGCTGGCGCGCCACGTTGGTGGAGGGACGCATCTGCTGCGCCACCTTGATTTTCTTGACGTTATCAACGGCGGCCAAAGCGTCCAGCTGATTGACGGGAACACGGGCGGTGACGAAACCCAGGTCGTCGAAAGTTTCTTCTATTTCAACGCCAAGAGCCTGCACCTCGCTCAGGTTACTAACCTCATTCAGATGGATGAAGCACGAGATATAGACCGTGCCGCCTACCGTGTCGGGCGAGGCGATAAGACGGCGTAACTTGGGGCGCAGCGTCTTACCTGGGCGCGAACTTCCAGGTGCCCGATGCGGAGCTGCGACAGGCTGTTCCGACTTCGACTTCAACTCGTTTAGGAACATCTGGGTGGTCATCGAGAACTTTTCGTTCATCTCTTGTGCCCATAGCGTCATGCTCGGCAGCCCGAACAAGACACCAACAATTAAGACCTTTAAGAACTTCATAAAAATTTGAGGGAATAAAATGTTTGCGTTTGCAAAGATACAATATTATTTATAGGAATGCAACCGAAAGGGATAGCTAATTTGTAAAAGAGGCTAAAGTTTTGTTTCTACTTACGCATCCTGCTATTACGACGTTGCAAAAAGTGGGACGGGTACAACGCACATCATATTCGATGGTTTCAGTGCAAAGGAGCTGAAGGCGGTAGTGCGCCTAGCACGGGCTAAAGGCGTATGCGCATTGCGATTTAATAGTAGTCCTTTCGATGCTTTGCTACTTTTTCACTTGTGCTCGACATTTTATTTAGGAGCTTTGCCTTTTACGATTTTGTTTTTATAACTTTGCGTGCTTAAAAACGATGAAAGTAACAACAGAGTAAGTCGCTGTGGGGGACTTACCGCACATAGAGATTACGACAAATAACGATGCAAACATTCAAGATAGGCGATTACGTTCGGTTCCTCAACCAAACAGGTGAAGGCACCATTATCGGCATAGACGAAGAAAAGTGTTATGTTGAGGACAATAATGGCTTTGTGTTCCCTACTCCACTCGCTGAGTTGGTGCTGATACCTATAGATAGTCTTTCCGAGCAACAGAGCATTAACTCCACACTTTTAGGTGTTCAAAAGAAAGATGCACCAAAGAAAGCTACCAACAAGGCCAAAAGTGGAGGAAAGCACTTGCAAGTACTGGAAGTGGACTTGCACCAACAAGCGTTGAGTACGAAAGTAGCATACTTGACAGCCATTGAAATTCACGAGCTGCAAAAGCGCACCATCATTCAGACCTTAGAACGCGAAAAGCAGCATCATGGCAAGCAAATCATCTTTATTCATGGTAAGGGCGATGGCACCTTGCGGCGCGAACTGTTGGCTGAATTAGAGCGACGAAAGAAGAAAGGGATGTGTCGTTACGAAGATGCCCCGTTCCACACATACGGCTATCAGGGAGCTATTAAAGTGACTATAAGTTAGTGAGGACTTTTTGAGCTTAGTATCTTATGTTTCGGGACTACATGCTGCGATGGTGCGCAGCGCGCACCACACCATGCGTAACCGCGTATTCCGATGAGCGAAGCGAAGAGGAATGCGCGGTAGGTGACGGGCGGATAAAGTCGGTGCGCGGAGCGTACCGCACATTAATAATAGGTATTGTTAATAAGTTGTGTTGCAAAGAGAATTCATAACGTGCAGTACGCTTCGCGCACTGGCCATATCGCCGTTACTTTGCCGCGCACCACTCCTCGCTTCGCTCGTCGCGGTACGCGGTTACGCAAGGTTTGGTACGCTTCGCGCACCATTTATCCCACCCGTATCACAACAGCCGAAACTTGAATTAGTCTCTTCCAAGCTTTAAGCGTTTAGCCAACTGATTTCAAGGCACACCCCCTTTGCACGTTTACGCATTAGTTTTTGTATCTTTGCGCGGCAATAAGGAGCGGTAGCTCCGCCTGCTTGAATAGAAACCAAAAAAGTTATATCGTTATGATGAAACAATTCTTATCCTTAGCTGCGTTCGTGGCCTGCACGCTGACAGCCACGGCGCAAAGCACCGTCTATTTCACACGCGAGATTTCGCCCGAGGCGCTTGTGCGCATCTACAAGGCCGTGGGCGTGCCTGCAACGGGGCGCGTAGCCGTGAAGATTTCAACGGGAGAAGGGGGCAACAAGCACTACCTTAAGCCCGAACTCATCGGGGGGCTGGTTGATGAGGTAAACGGCACCATCGTTGAGTGTTGCACGGCCTACGGCGGCACGCGTCAGGAGCCCGCTAAGCACTGGCAGACCATTCGCGAACATGGCTTCAGCCCCCGCTTCGCCGTCGATCTTATGGACGAGTACGGCGAAATGCGCATCCCCGTGAAGGACCGCAAGCACATCGGCTACGATGTTGTGGGCGAACACCTCGGCAACTACAACTTCATGATTAACCTTGCCCACTTCAAGGGCCACGCTATGGGCGGTTTCGGCGGCGTGCTGAAGAATGCCAGCATCGGCGTAGCCAGCACGGGCGGTAAGGCCTACATCCACTCGGCTGGCGTGACGGAGGACCCCGTTGAATGCTGGAAACATACGCAGGACCAAGACGGCTTCCTCGAGTCGATGGCCGCTGCCGCACAAGCCGTCCACAACTACTTCGGCGAGGGACACATTATATATATAGACGTCATGAATAACCTCAGCGTCGATTGCGACTGCGACGGCTCGCCCGAAGCACCCAAGATGAAGGACGTGGGCATCCTGGCCAGCACCGACCCCGTAGCTCTCGACAAGGCTTGCCTCGACCTCGTCTTCAACCACAAAGCTACCGACGGCGACGACCAGCAGCCACTCATCAATCGCATCAACCGCCAACACGGCACCCACATCATCCCCTACGCCGAAAGCATCGGCCTCGGCACAGCGAAATACACGCTCGTCGAGATAAAGTAAGAACGCTTTAAAGGCTAATATACAACAAAAGGAGTTAAAGCTGATAGCAACAACGGCTATGGCTTTAACTCCTTTCTTTATTTCTATGACGTTTACGCTACAGCCTGACGACCACAGCGCCGTGAGCTGGCAGCGACAAGCGGCAGGGGCTATCGGGCGAGAGTTCCAGCGCGAAGCACTCACCAGTGAGCAGGTCGGTGGCACGATGGCGGCCCTCGCGCAGCTTGAGGAAGTCGAAGGCGTGTTGCGGAATGCAGATGCCCACTTCGCCAGCTTCATCGCTGAAGTTGGCGCAGACAAGCACCGCCTCTTTCCCCTGCTGTCGCAGGAAAGCGTAGTGGTGCCAAGGGCGGAAACCATCGTGCGCCTCGGCGTTAGCATATTGCAAGTCGTAGAAACTGCCTTCGCGCAACGCGCCACACTCGTTTTGCAGCTGCAAGACGCGTGCATAATAGTCGGCCAGTGCCTTCTCTTCTTTCGTCAAAGCCTGTCGGCCTTTCAGCAACTTCTTCAGCGCGCCGACGCACCAATAGTCGAAGATCGTCGTACGCCCGTCTTCGCCGCTAAAGCCCTCGTGGTCCATGCCGCGCTCGCCTATCTCCTGTCCGGCATACACCATGAAGGGCGACGTGCCGAAGCAGGCACTGACAACCAGTGCGGGCAGGGCGCGCCGCGCATCGCCTGCAAAGAAGGGCGACGCTATGCGTTGCTCGTCGTGGTTCTCAAGGAAGTTGAGCATGTGGGGACGAATGTCGTCAACGGCCTGCCAGCACTGCGTGATGTCGGCAGCAGAGCGCTCGCCGCGCACAACGGCGCGCAGGGTGTCATAGAGCCCTACCTTGTCGTAGAGATAGTCGAACCCACCATAATATATATAGGTGCGATATTCGGCGGGATTGTACACCTCGGCAATGAAGATAAGGTGCGGAAAGACGGCCTTCACGCGCGCAATGGCGTAGTGCCAGAAGGCGGCTGGCACCATTTCGGCCATGTCGCACCGAAAGCCGTCAACGCCGCGCGAGGCCCAAAACAGCAGGATCTCCGTCATGCGTTCCCACGTGGGTGGCACGGGGTCGAAGTGCTCGGCGCGTCCGCCTTGATAGTCGATACCATAGTTAAGCTTGATGGTCTCGTACCAGTCGTTGCGGCCAGGCCATGCGTGAAACACGTCGTTGCCCGTAGCGCGCGCAGGCTCTTCTACGTATGTCTGCGGCTCGCTCCCTTGCAGGACGTTGTCGAGGTGCAGGGGTTCGCCTGGCGTGTAGTAGAAGTTGTTGCGGGGCGAGAAGCCCATTGCCGTGTCGTCGTCGGCACCGAGATCGGGCGTTCCTGCTGGGCGCGCCTCGCCCTGATAGGTACGCGCCACGTGGTTGGGCACGAAGTCCATCACGAACCGCAGGCCAGCCGCGTGCGTGCGAGCCACCAGCGCGTCGAACTCGCTCATGCGCTCAGCGGGCACGTCGGCTAAGTCGGGACAAACGTCGTAGTAGTCGCGCACAGCGTACGGACTGCCTGCGCGCCCCTTCACGATTTGCGCAGGGTCGGCCTGTAGGCCGAGCGCATCGTAAGCGGTTTGTGTAGCGTGGCGCAGTACGCCCGTGTACCAAACGTGCGTATAGCCCGTCGCACGCAGTCGCTGCAAGCGGGCCGATGTAAAGGCCGAAAACTTGCCGCAACCGTTCTCCTCAATGCTACCTCCACAGAGGTTCTTGCCGCCCGCGTTGCCATACAAGCGGGGCAGCACCTGATAGATGATGAGTCGTTCGTTGTTCATCAAGCGTTATCTCTGTGTGGGTCCTACTTAGGCTGCACCAATCTCTACTGTGGCTCCTTCGGCGCGGGCAATCTTGGCTATCATGCCTTGCAAAGCCTTGCCAGGCCCACATTCGCAGAAGGCCGTCGCGCCGTCGCGCATCATGCACTGCACCTCTTGCGTCCAGCGCACGCTGCTCGTCAGCTGACTGATGAGGTTGGCCTTAATCTCCTCGGGGGCGGTGTGGGGACGGGCATCCACGTTCTGATAGACGGGACACTGCGGCGCGGCGAACGTCGTGCGTGCAATGGCCGCTTCCAGCTCCTGCCGCGCGGGTTCCATCAGCGGGCTGTGGAACGCACCACCTACGGGCAGGGGCAGGGCGCGCTTCGCACCAGCGGCCTTCAACTTTTCGCAAGCGTCGAGCACGGCGGCGCGCTCACCGCTGATAACGAGCTGACCCGGACAGTTGTAGTTGGCGGCCACAAGCACCGTCCCCGTAGCGGCCACTTCGCGGCAAACGGCTTCTACTTGCTCGTCCGCCAGACCAATGATAGCGGCCATCGTGCCAGGGTTCTGCTCGCAAGCTTTTTGCATGGCTTGTGCGCGGGCTGCCACGAGGCGCAAACCGTCTTCAAACGTCAGGCAGCCAGCCGCCGTTAAGGCCGACAACTCACCCAACGAGTGGCCTGCTACCATGGCGGGAGCAAACTCGTCTAAACACTTCGTTTTGATAACGCTATGCAGAAAGACTGCAGGCTGCGTCACGCGCGTTTGCTTCAGGTCTTCGTCGCTACCTGCAAACATCGTGTCGGTGATGCGGAAGCCTAAGATGTCGTTAGCTTGATCAAACAACCGACGGGCCACGTCATGACCGTCGTAAAGGTCCTTGCCCATTCCTACGAACTGAGCGCCTTGACCAGGAAATACAAATGCTTTCATTGTTGTTTATAGTACTTTATAGAGTTGATGCTTTAGTGAGTTGATGCTTTTAGAAACCACGAAGGACACGAAGAGGAGCGAATTATACACGAATACTCTATCGCATCCTAAGCTGTCGTTACCGCGGCGTAGCCCCTGAGAGCGCGGGCGCCTCGCCCGCAACCCATCGTCAGCGTAGCCCCTAACTGGGTACGCAGGCGTCTCGCCTGCACCAAATCGCTGCAATGCAGCGAAAGTATGGGACGCAGCCGCCTCGCCGCATTTGTGTGCAAAGTTACGCATTTCGCCGCGATAAGGCAAACGATAGGCTTTGCAATGAAATAGTTTGCGCACTTGCCTCAATAAAATGCCGAAAAATTTCCTTTTTACCTTATTATTTATTATCTTTGCAAGCAATAAGCTGGACTGCGCGTCCGCTATGACCTTAAAACAACAATACCATACTCTACAACCAACATCATTATGATTGAACTCACCAACCACGGAGTTTACCTGCTCGACGGCTCACGCATTGTCGGCGCAGGCGAAGGAGTTGAGGGCCTGCCCGCCCCCGAAGTTGCACGCGAAAGCACCATGGCCTACACCATTCTGCGCGCCCACGATGCCGACGATGCTAAGAACCAAAAGATGCGCATACGCTTCGATGCCATGATGTCGCACGACATAACCTACGTCGGCATCATTCAAACGGCACGGGCCAGCGGATTGAAAGAGTTCCCCCTACCCTACGCCATGACAAACTGCCACAACTCGCTCTGTGCCGTAGGCGGAACGATTAACGAAGACGACCACGTCTTTGGCCTTTCGGCTGCCAAGAAATACGGCGGCATCTACGTGCCAGCCAACCAAGCCGTTATCCACCAGTACGCCCGCGAAGCCATGACACGCTGCGGCGGCATGATTCTCGGTTCCGACAGCCACACGCGCTACGGCTCACTGGGCTGCATGGGCGTTGGCGAAGGTGGCGGCGAACTCGTCAAGCAGCTCCTGCGCAACACCTGGGACATCAATGCGCCCGAAGTAGTCCTCGTTTGGCTCGAAGGCAAGCCGCGCCAAGGCATCGGTCCCCACGACGTAGCCCTCTCGCTGGTAAAGGCAACATTCGAATCGGGGTGTGTGAAAAACAAAGTGCTGGAGTTTGCAGGGCCTGGCGTAAAGGAGCTGCCCATCGACTTCCGCAACGGCATCGACATCATGACCACCGAAACAACCTGCCTTAGCTCCATCTGGCTGACCGACGACGAAGTGCGACGCCACTACGAACGCCACCACCGCGCCGCCGACTTCCGCGAGCTGCGCCCCGGCAACGTGGCCTACTACGATGCCATGATACGCATCGACCTCGCCAAGCAGGAGAGCATGATTGCCCTACCCTTCCACCCCTCCAACGCCTACACCATCCACGAGTTGCAGGCCAACGCCGAGGATATACTGCGCAAGGTGGAAGAAGACGCCAAACAACGCTTTGGCGCGCAGGTCGACGTACACCTCACCGACAAGGTACGCAACGGAAAAATTCACGCCGACCAGGGCATCATTGCTGGCTGCTCGGGCGGAACCTACGACAACCTGAGTGCCGCCGCCGCCATACTGCGCGGACAAAGCGTCGGCAACGACTACTTCACCATCTCGGCCTATCCGCAGAGCGTGCCCGTGTATATGAGCATCACGCGCCACAAGATTGCCGAAGAGCTCATCGAAGCTGGCGTCATCCTCAAGCCCGCCTTCTGCGGCCCCTGCTTCGGCGCGGGCGACGTGCCAGCCAACAACGGTCTCTCTCTTCGCCACACCACGCGCAACTTCCCCAACCGCGAAGGCTCAAAACCCGGCCAGGGACAGCTGTCGCTCGTGGCCTTGATGGACGCACGCAGCATAGCGGCCACGGCAGCCAACGGCGGCGTCATCACGGCTGCAACGGACATAGAATTTACCGACAACCACCTGCCCTACGACTACGATGCGAAAATCTACGAGCGCCGCGTCTTCAACGGCTACGGCCATGCCCAGCCCGACGAGCCACTGCGCTACGGGCCAAACATCAAGGACTGGCCCACGATGCATCCCCTCGAAGAAAACATGTTGCTCGAGTTAGCCGCCGTCATCAACGACCCCGTCACCACCACCGACGAACTCATTCCTTCGGGCGAAACGTCAAGCTATCGCAGCAACCCGCTCAAACTCTCCGAATTTGCCCTCTCGCGCCGCTGCCCCTCCTACGTGCCTACCGCCAAGCGCATACAGCACGACGACCTCGCACGCCGTAGCGGCAACGTGCCGGCCCACGTGCAGGAGGTGCTTGAAAAAGTGGGTGCAAAGGCCGATAGCACCAGCTTTGGCTCCTGCGTCTTCGCCCGACGTCCGGGCGACGGCTCAGCCCGCGAGCAGGCGGCTTCGTGCCAGAAAGTGCTTGGCGGCGATGCCAACATTTGCTACGAATACGCCACGAAACGCTATCGCTCAAACTGCATCAATTGGGGCATCGTGCCTTTCACCATCGCGCCCGATACGCCTTTCCCCTACGCCGAAGGCGACTTCATCTTCGTGCCAGGACTCCGCGCGGCTATCCTCAGCGGGAAAGAAGAGGCGGAGGCTACCGTCATTGCTGCCGACGGGCTCCACAGCATCCACCTCCAGTTCCAAAACCTCACAACCGACGAGCGCCAGATCCTGGCCGACGGCTGTCTGATGAATTTCTATAAGAGCAAACAGACAAACGCGTAAGCACAAATCAGCCTTTGTCTCGGCACAGAAAGGAACGCTTTCAAACTTGGAAGTGTTCCTTTCTGGCTTTGAAAGTCGCACTTTCTGGCTTTGAAAGTCACACTTTCAGGCTTTGAAAGTCACACTTTCAGGCTTTGAAAGTCACACTTTCTGGCTTTGAAAGTCGCACTTTCTGGCTTTGAAAGTCACACTTTCTGGCTTTGAAAGTCGCACTTTCAGAGCCAGGCAAAACACCAGTTCTTGAAAATCAGCAGCTTCTGTGCGCTCTATTTGAAAAAAGAAAAGTTTACGCTGCCATAGGCGCGGTGCATGAAAAAATGGGGGTGGACTGAGAAGTCGTGCGTCTTGCCGTGTTCAAGAACAAAGAGGCCGTCCGCCGCAAGCCACGGGCGGGCAAAGACGCGATCGGGCAACTGGGGCAGTTCGGGCAGAGCATAAGGCGGGTCGGCAAAGATAAGGCCAAACTGCTGGCGCGGCGGGCGCTGAAGAAGTTTCAACACGTCGGCGCGCAATAGGCGGGCCGCCTGGTCGCCCAACGCGTGGAGCACGGAGCCGATGAAGGCAGCGTGCTGACGGTCCTGCTCGACGGCCACAACGCTACGGCAACCGCGCGAGAGCAACTCGAGCGTAATAGACCCCGTACCCGCGAAAAGGTCCATCGCATCGACCTCTTCAAAATCAACGTAGGCACGAAGCACATTAAAAAGATTTTCCTTGGCGAAGTCGGTCGTTGGCCGCGCCTTAAACGTTCGTGGCACGTCAAAGTGCCGACCGCGATATTTACCTGATATGATGCGCATAGTATAGTGACAAGTGACGAGTGACAAGTGAAAGCCCTTCTCTCCCACCGTCCCCTCTCTCCCCAAAGGGGCGAGGAGGGAGTAGATACTAATGATGTCAGTGTCGGCCTGTATGTTGCCATATCATAGCAACCACACCGCCGCTAATGACGTGATGCCTTCCCCTTACTCTCCCGCTTCGCCCTTAGGCGTGAAGCGGCCCGAGGAGACAAACTCGCTAATGCCGAAGGGCACATCGGGCAGAGCTGGTAGGGCCGTCAAGTGGGCCACGTAGGGTTTCATGGCTTCGCTCACAGACTGCACCTGCGGCGCATTGCCGTGGAGGAACACCTCGTCGGCCACGATGTCGAAGCCCAACGTCTTGGCGGCGCCTACGGCGAAATACACCACGTCCTGCGGCGCCTGCACCTCGAAGGTGTTGCAAAACAGCAATCGACCTTCGGCAAACAGCGCAACGTCGGCGGCCAAGCCGCGAAGCACCACGTGGAGCTGCGTGCGAACAGCCTTTGCACTCTGACGCGCAAAGTTGGCCAGCGGTACGGTCTGCGCCGAACGAAAGATGCAACCAGGGAACTGTGCCTCTACGCTACGCGCCACCATGCGCGGTAAGGCAAAGAGCAGGACGGCGTTGGAGGCTGGCAGCGTGTCGTAGAAAACGCTGAGCGGTTCGTCGGTGGGCACAACATACTGATAGAGCTTGCTGATGTCGTCTTCGGCAAAGTCGTTCATCGGCACGGGTTGCACCAATCCTTCCACCAACACATCCACGTGTTCTATTCCGCCAAGCCGCTGCGCCTCTTCGGTGGCGGCCTGCTCCAACGACTTTTGGAAGCTCAGGCGTTGGTCGGCACCATAGGACGTAGCTTTAGCATCGGCCACGGCAGGATAGTAGAACTGCAACGCGTCTTGCGAGATTTGTAGTACTAAGGAATGCATACTTTTATTGTATCAATCAGAGGTCATGAGGGCGTAACCGCACCAGCGTTCACTTGCCCATTTTGAAGCGGGGCCAAATGAAGAAATAGCCTACGGCGGCTGCACTGAGCACGCCGAGGGAGTTGGCTGCAAAGTCGGCCCATTCGCCGCCGCGATACGACGTCAGCGCTTCTTGCAGGAGTTCGACAACACCACTTAGCGCGATGGGCGCACACACGGCCCAGAGCGCAACAGCCCGTGGCTTAAGCCGCGCATGAGCGCGCGCATATTCGTACCAAAGTACGCAGCACATGCCGCCGTACATAAGGAAATGCGCCAGCTTGTCAAGCCCTTCCACCTCGTTATCGCCCAGCGAGGGCGGACGAAAGAACGAGAGGTAAAACACGAGCAGGACGCACAGCAGCGTGAGCGGATAGCGCCGAAGAATTACCAAAATCGACATTGTGAAGCGTTATACTCAAATCCTGCATCAGCAAGGGTCTTGCAAACGTCGGCAGGATCGACACCCAAGCGGGCACAAACCGCTTCGAGCGAACCGCCTTCATCGCGTAAGCGCGTGTTGATGAAGCTCAGCAAAATGGCAGGGTCGGTGGGTAGTAGGTTGTTCATTGCAAAAAAACTCATTGTGCACGCGGCCCACGTTATTGCTCGCCGCATTGCAGTGCAAAGATAAGTATTTCTTAGCGAAAACATAACGCGCGCGCCTGAAACTTCTACAAACACTATGCCAAAAAGCAACAAACAGATAGCAGCCAACCCATACCGTTTCAAGATTGACGTGATAATCAAGTAACTCAAGTTTCGGACGTTGTGATAGAGCGAGATAAAAAGTGCGCGAAGCGCACCACACCATGCTCGGGCCGCGTACCGCGAGGAGCGTAGCGACGAGTGGTGCGCGGCAAACTATCAACGATATAGCCAGTGCGCGAAGCGTACTGCACGTCACAAAGTTTCTTTTAAGTGCGCTTCGCGTACCATTGCAGCAGGAAAACTCCCGAAACTTAAATCGAGTAAAACATCTCCGCTTCCCTAATAGGAACAATGCATTATCACCACAACAACGAAATTAACTGCCTGCAAGAACCGCGAAAAACTGCCAAAAAGGCTGTAACGTTACAACCATTTCAAAAACATTTTGTATCATTAAGAGTGCACCTCGCTCACTCTTTTATCACCTAACACAAACGTCTTTTGTTCCCGCCACTGGCAATAAAAAGCGCAAAATGCAGCACTTTGTGAAGAAAAATGCGCTATAAATTTGTAGGTACAAAAAAAAACATTTAATTTTGGCTCTGTAATATGCAGCTTTGTGTGCGCTTCGTGCGCGACACACATTATTTATATATATACCCACGACATGACAAAAAGGGAATTGATTAAGGCGTTGAAGCGTTATTTTGGCTTTGACTCGTTCAAGGCAAGCCAGGAGGAGATTATTAAGAAAGTGCTGGCTGGCCACAACGTGTTTGTACTGATGCCAACTGGTGGCGGCAAGAGCCTATGCTATCAGCTGCCTGCCTTGTTGATGGAGGGGACGGCCATCGTCATCTCTCCGCTCATTGCACTGATGAAGAACCAGGTTGACGCTATCCGCCAGACATGCGAGGAGGACGGCGTGGCGCATTTCATCAATTCGTCACTGTCGAAGAGCGAAATAACGCAGGTTAAGCGCGACATTACCGCTGGCAAGACGAAACTGCTGTACGTGGCTCCCGAATCGCTGACCAAGCAAGAAAACGTCGACTTCCTTCGCAGCGTGAAGATATCATTCTACGCTATCGACGAGGCTCATTGCATCTCGGAATGGGGCCACGATTTCCGCCCTGAATATCGCAAGATACGTCCTATCATCGACCAGATAGGCGACGCGCCCGTTATTGCCCTAACCGCTACGGCCACCGACAAAGTGCGCATTGACATCAAGAAGAACCTGGGCATACTGAAAGCCGATGAGTTTAAGAGCTCGTTCAACCGCCCCAATCTCTACTACGAAATACGCCCCAAGACGCGCGACATCGACAAAGACATCGTGGCCTTCATCCGCCAAAACAAAGGCAAGAGCGGCATTATCTACTGCTTGGCTCGCAAGAAGGTGGAGGAACTGGCCGAAGTGCTACGCGCCAACGACATCAAAGCGGCGGCCTATCATGCTGGCATGGAAAGCCCCGTGCGCAGTCAGACGCAAGACGACTTCCTGATGGAAAAGATAGACGTCATCGTGGCCACTATCGCCTTCGGCATGGGCATTGATAAGCCTGACGTGCGCTTCGTCATTCACTACGACATACCTAAGAGCCTTGAAGGCTACTATCAAGAGACAGGGCGCGCTGGGCGCGACGGTGGCGAAGGGCAGTGCATTGCGTTCTATAGCCCTGGCGACCTGAAGAAGCTTGAGAAGTTTATGGAGGGTAAGCCCGTGGCGGAACAAGAAATTGGACGTTTGCTGCTGAAAGAGACCGCAGCCTATGCCGAAAGCTCTGTCTGCCGCCGCAAAATGTTGCTCCACTATTTTGGCGAGAACTACGAGCGCGAGAATTGTGGCAACTGCGACAACTGCCGCTCGCCCAAGGTGCAAGTAGAGGCTAAAGACCTGCTGAAGACCGTCCTTGAGGTCATCCTCGCGCTGAAGGAGAACTTCCGCGATGATTATCTCAAAGACTTCATCATGGGCCATGAAACCGAGGAAGTGCTTGCCCATCAGCACGAAGACCACGACCTCTTCGCCTGCGGACAGGACGAAGACGAGCGCCGTTGGAACGCCGTCATCCGCCAAGCCCTCATCGCTGGCTACATAGAGAAAGAAGTGGACAACTACGGCGTGCTGACCGTGACGAAGGAGGGCAAGGCTTTCATCAAGAAGCCCGTTTCGTTCCTCATCGTTGAAGACCACAAGTTCAACAACGACGAAGATCTCGAGCCCCTGCAATCGGGGGCCGACACGACCGTGGCACCCGACCTCTACGAAATGCTGAAGGACCTGCGCCGCCGTACGTCGCACGAAATGGAGGTGCCGCCCTACGTCATCTTCCAAGACCCGTCCTTGCAGGCGATGGCCACCACCTTCCCGCAAACCATCGAGGAGCTTCAAAACATTCCTGGCGTTGGAGCGGGTAAAGCCAAACGCTACGGCCCCGCCTTCTGCGAACTCATTAAGCGCTACTGCGAAGAGAACGACATAGAACGGCCCGAGGACATCCGCATACGCACGGTGCCGAAGAAATCGAAACTGAAAGTGGCTATCATCCAAGCCATCGACCGCAAAGTGGCACTGGACGACATTGCCAATGGCAACGGCATAGAGTTCGACGAACTGCTGACGGAAGTAGAAAGCATCGTTTATAGCGGCACGAAAATCAACATCGACTACTTCATCGACGAAGTGCTTGACGAAGACCACGTGCAGGACATCTACGACTACTTCCAAGAAAGCGAAACCGACGACCTCGAAGTGGCCATCCAAGAACTTGGCAGCGAATACGAAGAAGACGAAATTCGCCTCGTGCGCATTAAGTTCATTAGCGAAATGGGGAATTAGGAGTGACAAGTTACGAGTGACAAGTTGGGGCTACGCTGCCGAATATCGCAAGCGAGATGCCTACGTCCCATAGTGCGGGCGAGGCGGCCACGCTCCCAGGGCTGACTCCGACGAGAATGATACGATACGAAGCATAAACATTATAACAAATAACAACACACACATAAAAACCTCAATGGAAGAGAACACCAGTCTAAATTTCATAGAGCAATTCGTGGCCGACGACTTGGCCGCAGGTAAGAACGACGGACGCCTTCAGACGCGTTTCCCGCCCGAGCCTAACGGGTATTTGCACATAGGCCATGCGAAAGCTATTTGCATGGACTTCGGCGTGGCCGAGCGCTTTGGCGGCATCTGCAACCTGCGCTTCGACGACACAAACCCTCAGAAAGAAGATACCGAATACGTTGATGCCATCCTTGAAGACATCAGCTGGTTGGGCTTCAAGTGGAAGAACATATACTACGCTTCCGACTATTTCCAACAACTGTGGGACTTTGCCGTGCGCCTTATCAAGGAAGGCAAGGCCTACATCGACGAGCAGACAAGCGAACAGATAGCGGCTCAAAAGGGCACGCCCACGCAGCCTGGCACGCCCAGCCCCTATCGCGACCGCCCTATCGAAGAAAGTCTGGCACTCTTCGAGAAGATGAACACGGGCGAGATAGCCGAAGGTGCCATGGTGCTCCGCGCTAAGATCGACATGGCCAACCCCAACATGCACTTTCGCGACCCTGTCATCTATCGCATCATCAACCGTCCACACCACCGCACGGGCGACAAGTGGAAGGCCTACCCGATGTACGACTTTGCGCACGGACAGAGCGACTTCTTCGAAGGTGTGACGCACAGCATCTGCACGCTTGAGTTTGTGCCCCACCGCCCTCTCTACGACTACTTTATCGACGAGCTGAAAGAAGGCAAAGACCTTGATGACCATCGTCCGCGCCAGTTCGAATTCAACCGTCTGAACTTGACCTACACCGTGATGTCGAAGCGCAAACTCTTGGCACTGGTGCAGGAAGGCCTCGTTGACGGTTGGGACGACCCGCGCATGCCCACCGTATGCGGTCTGCGCCGTCGCGGTTATAGTCCGCAGGCTGTTCGCAAGTTCATCAACATGATTGGCTACACGAAGTTTGAAGCCCTGAACGACTTTGCCATGCTCGAAGCCGCTGCGCGCGAAGACCTCAACAAGCGCGCCTTGCGCGTTAGTGCGGTGCTCAACCCCGTGCGCCTTGTAGTTACGAACTATCCCGAAGGCAAGACCGAAGAGCTCACCGCTGTCAACAATCCCGAAAACCCAGAGGACGGCACGCATACCATCACCTTCAGTCGCGAACTCTGGATGGAACGCGACGACTTTATGGAAGATGCTCCCAAGAAGTTCTTCCGCATGGTACCAGGCAAGGAAGTGCGCTTGAAGAATGCCTACATCGTGAAGTGTACGGGTTGCACGAAAGATGCCGACGGCAACATCGTTGAGGTGCAATGCGAATACGACCCTGAAAGCCGTAGCGGCCTGCCTGGAGCCGACCGCAAGGTGAAAGGTACGCTCCACTGGGTGAGCGCCCAACATTGCGTAGAAGCAGAGGTACGTCTCTACGACCGCCTCTTCACCGTAGAGAACCCCAGTGCCGACGAGCGCGACTTCCGCGAATTGCTCAACCCCGACAGCAAGCAAGTCCTGCCCCGCTGCTACGTAGAGGCCTATGCCGCCGAACAAACAGCCACGCGCTACCTACAGTTCCAACGCATTGGCTACTTCACCTACGACAAGTCCTCAACGCCCGAACGCCCCGTCTTCAACCGTACCGTAGGACTGAAAGACAGTTGGAAACCAAACAAGGAGAATTAAGATAAGATTTTTGAAGTGCTGTGGGCCTCCCTTCAGCATCGCTTCAAAGTTGATACCAAGGAGTTGAAAGGCACTACCTGCAAACCTGTGGGTTCTTTCAACTCCTTTTGCCTTTTCCTGACGAGACCATACCTATATATAATATTATATATAACGCTCAACCTTATGAAACATTCTTACACCCCCTTCGTGGTAGTGCTGGCAGCCCTGCTGATGGCCCTGCCCGCTCGGGCGCAAAAGATTGCGAAGAAGAATGCTCCGATGAAGCAGCTTGAGATGCGCGAGATGGGCAACATCCGCTCAACGCAGCAAGCCATTAAGGAGCTGAAGCAGAAAGGCATGCCTCAAACCAAGGCACAGCGCGCAGTGAGGGCAAAGGCTGAAGGCAAACGACTCGAAGGTCGTCCTTTTGCCGAAGCGAAGCCTACAAAACAGCCTAAAACCAGCCACGGCAAAGGCCTCAGCGAGAACAAAGCCGAGAAGCGCCGCGTGGCTGTTCGTCCTCGACCGATGAGCAGCAAAGCAGTTCGCGCCCAAGCTCCCGCCGAAGGGCAGGAAGTGGTTGACGAACACGGCATCATCGTTTCGCCCGCCGCTGGCACACGCCAAGTGTTCACCCGTAGCGGCTGGACATTCGACAATGCCGACAACATGAACGTCATTGAGCAGACGGGCACCGTCCACATCGTTAAGTGCGCCGACGGCACCGTCTATGTTCGCGACATCCTGACCAACTATCCCGCAGGCACGTGGGTGAAAGGCACGTTGGACGTTGCCACCCAAACACTGACAATCCCTACCCGCCAGCCTATTTACTACAATAGCATAGCCGACTGCACCTACAGCATTGGCTGGGGTTTTTGGGAAGACTCCATGATCTCAAACGCCGATGGTTATGCCAACAGCTTCACGTTTAAGCTCGATATGGCCAACTTCACCCTGACACTGGAAGGTGCTGAGAATGGCCTGTTCATGGGGCTGTTTTGGGACGACGACGATGCCTTTGCATGGGAAGGCGACTTCGGTACGGTATGGACTTATTCCAGCGAATTCAAGCCGATGGACCCCGTCAGCGTAACGCCTCCCGCCACGCTTTCGACCGAGGAGTGGTATGCTAAGGGCCATGTCGTCGTTAACGACCAAAAGCAATTATACAAGGGCACAGCGACCGTTGGCGTTGATGGCAACAACGTTTACGTAAAAGGTTTCTTCAGCGATTATCCCAACGCGTGGATGAAAGGCGAAATTGATGGAACCGATGTCACGTTCAACGGCCTTCAAACATTGGCCGAAGAAGATGGTACGCCCATCTACGGCGTAGGTGCCAACGGTTCGGACCTTGCCGCTTTCCGCATGACCTATTCGGCGGAAGATGCCACCTTGACGTCTGTCAACCGTCTCCTTGCCAACACCGATGCTGCCGATGTCAAAGCCAAAACAATGTTTGCCGACATCACCCTCTCCAAGGCCGACCCCTTTGCCCCCATCACCTCCCTTCCTTATGAAATCGTGATGGACGAGAACGGCTTTGAGATGTTCAGCGTGATAGATGCTAACGAAGACGGAAAGACGTGGATACCAGAAGAAGGTGCCGCCTTCTACAAGTATAACGAAGAAGAGGCCGCCGACGACTGGCTTATTTCTCCCCCCTTCATCCTTGAAGCTGGAAAGTTCTACACCGTGGCCGTTGACGCGTTCTGCTCGTCCTTGTCATTCCCTGAAAGCATTGAAGTGAAGATGGGTAACAACGAAAGCGCCGAGGCTATGACGGCGGACGTCATTGGCCGCACGGACGTTGACTGGGAAGAACCGCAAACGCTTACCAACAAAGTGGTCAGCGTGGCTGAAACGGGTACTTACTTCTTTGGCATTCACGCCGTCAGCGAAGCCGACAGAGCAGCATTGAAAGTGAGCCGTTTCTTTGTTGACGAAACCATTGTGGATGCCCCCGTTGCTGTTTCTAACCTCAGCATCACCCCCGATCCTATCGCTCAAAGCATTGCCATCAGCTTTGATGTTCCTACGAAGAACATTGGCGGCAACGACTTGACAAGCACTGTGAACATTGAAATTGTTCGCGATGGTGAAACGCTGAAGACGTATGAGGGCCAAACGCCAGGTACGACCATTGCGTTTACGGACGAAAACGTTGGCGTAGGCGTTCACACCTACACGTTCAACGTTAGCAACAGCTTTGGCAAGGGCGAAAGCACAACACAAAACGTTTGGATGTCTGCCGTTTACGATGTGCCTTACGTGGCCAACTTTGCTCAAGACAATGAAGCTTTCGCACACTTCACCACTATCAACGCTAACAATGATGGTAGCTACTGGGAAGACAACGCTACCTATGCAGCCTACGAATACGACTCAGAAAACGATGCCGACGACTATCTCGTCACGCCAGGCTTGCGCCTCGAAGCTGGCAAGCGCTACAACATCGTGGTGCGCGCCGAAGCCGCTGGCGAATATACCGAACGCTTTGAAGTGAAGATTGGTAAAGAAGCTACGGTTGAAGGATTGAACACCACCGTCATTCCAGCCACCGAACTGACGGGTCATGAGCCCATCGGCGGTATTGACGTAGAAGGCGTTTATGCTTGCACCGAGAGCGGCATCTACAACGTGGCCATCCACTGCATTTCCGATGCCGACATGTACACGCTGATGATTCACAAGCTGACGGTAGAAATGGCTCCTGAACTGACAGCCCCTGCCGCACCCAGCATTACCGTAACACCCGATGCAACGGGCGAGAAGCGCACAGAGGTCAACATCATTGCTCCCACCGTAGACAATGCAGGCAACCCCCTGACAAATAACCTGACGAAGATTGAACTCTACCGCGACGACAACCTCTTGACGGAGTTCAGCGACATTGTTCCAGGTCAGACCATTTCCTACACCGATGTCGACATCGAAGAAAATGGCAACCACAACTATCAAGCTATCCCCTACAACGCCGATGGCGTGGGCATGAAGAGCCCCATCGTCAGTGCTTTCGTAGGTTTCGACGTGCCAGCACAAGTTGAGAACTTTGCCGCTGAAGACAACGTGTCGAGCATCCACTTCTCGTGGGACAAGGTGACGACTGGCAGAAATGGTGGCCTTGTGAAACCCGAAGAGATTGACTACATCATCTACGAATGTGAGCGTGGCACTACCCTCTTCAACGACACGCCCGTGGGCGCCGTTCGCGATGCCGACCACTACGAGCTTGAACAGCCGACCAACGAAGGCGAACAAGACTACCAACTTTGGTACATCGCAGCAGCTAACGAAGCGGGCGAGTCCTACCTGAGTGAAGAAGCTGTTAGCCTCATTATGGGTAAGCCCTACGACCTGCCTTGTGTAGAAAACTGGGCTGGTGGCACGGCCAGCAAATACTGGGATAGCAACAGCTTCGGTCTGAACTACTCCGTTTCGAGCGATGGCGACGGGGCAGCTATGGCCCTGGCTTCCCAAGAAGAGGACAGCGACATTTTCCTCACCTCTGGTAAGCTGAACCTGAACGATGCAGCCAACCCGACGCTCATTGTCGATGCAGCTGGCTTCGGCGTCAGCAGCATCAACATCATTGGTAAGATTGATGAAAACGGCGAGGCCGTAGAACTCGGCACGTTCGACCTGACCGAGGAATATCAAACCATCAAGGTGTCGCTCAGTCAGCTGAAAGGTGGTAACTATGCCCACATCGGTTTCACCGCCCACATCAACAATGCCACGACCTACGACCCCTTAGAAGGTAGCATGAGCTTCGGCGATGCCCTCATTATTGACAACATCCGCGTCATCGACCAGTTCAAGAACGACTTGGGCGTAGAACTCATTGCTCCCGAAGAGATCCTGGCAGGTAAATCCACCTACATCGGTGCCATGGTGACCAACTGGGGCGAAGACCGCGTGAAAGACTTCGTTGTAACCATCAAGTCGGGCGACGAGGTGCTCCTGCAAGAAAAGGGTAACCTGACCTTGGCTCCCTACGCTCGCGACATTTACGCCGTAGAACTCAAGACCACCGTGTTTAGCGCAGCTGGCGAAATGCCACTCACGGCCAACGTAGCGTTTGCTGCCGACGAAAATGCGGCCAACAACGACGCGGCTGGCAGCATCAACGTGGTTGAACCCTTCGTGCCCACCCCCGAAAATCTGCAAGCTGAAGGCGGCAACATGACCGACGTTAACCTCAGCTGGAACGCTTCTTCCGAAACCATCCTCTACACCGAGAGTTTTGAAGACGACATGGCTGGCTGGACAACCATCGACGCCGACCAAGACGGTAACGACTGGGTTTACCACAACAACGCCCTCGACGAAGAAGCCCTTATGGCAACCAACTCGGGCGAAGGCAGCGTTTATTCTGAAAGCTACAGCAATGCAGCTTCGACTGCACTGACACCCGACAACTGGCTTATCTCGCCACGCGTAGTGCTCGACGGCGAATTCTCGTTCTATGCAATGGGCCAGGATGCCAACTACTGCAACGAGCATTTCGCCATTTACGTTTCTACTGGCGACCCGACCGACGTGAACAGCTTCGAACAAGTGTCAGAAGAATTTGTTGCTACGGGCGACATGACCTACTATAGCGCCGACCTGAGCAGCTATGCAGGTCAGAAAGGCTATGTTGCCATTCGCCACTTCAACGTGACCGACCAGTACGTCCTCGTTGTTGACGACGCAACCTACACCATGGATGGTGAGGCCGACAAGTACAACATCTATTACGAAGGCACGCTCGTTGCTACCGTTGAAGGCGAAGAGACAACCTACGCTGTTTCTGAAGACAACTTCACGACAGGCGAGCACCAGTTCGCTGTGACGGCTGTCTATGCCAATGGCATGGAGTCGAAGCCCGTAACGGCCACGCTCTCCGTTGTTTCTGGCATCGAAGACCTTCAAACAGACAGTGCTTCAGTTGACGTCTATAGCCTCGACGGCAAGCTCCTGCACCGCCAGACCACATCACTCCACGGCCTCAAGGGCGTTTACGTCGTTGGTGGCAAGAAGGTGATGATTAAATAGAATATGTTCAAGTGACGAGTGGATTATTTGAGTGACAAGTGAGGGGTTGCAGCCGCGCATGTTCGTCGGCGTAGCCCCACTTGTCGCTCCTCACTCGTCACTTGTAACTTGTCACTCGTAACTCTTCTTTACATCAATCCCTACTGATGAACCCTCACAACATCGAACAACTCGTTGCCGATTTCGAAGCACGCATTGCCAGCGGTGCATCCTTCTATATGGAGGCCATCGACCTCTTAGACGTGATGGACTACTACCTCGAACAAGGCAACGAGGCAAAAGCCGATCAAGCCATTGCCATAGCTCAGCACCTCCACCCCGACAACGAAGACGTGCGCCTGGCCGTGGCTTATAGGCAGAAAGACCTGGCGGGCTGGAGCGAAGCCCGTCGCATTGTGGAAAGCATAGAAAACCAAGACCTTCCCGACGTTAGGCTCTTCTACGCCGAAGAAGCCCTCTGTGCGTTGAACCCCGACAAGGCTGACAAGATCTTTCAGGCAGCGTTTCATGCAACCTACGAGCCAGACTTTAAGCTCTGCGTGGACTATGCCGAAATACTGCTCGACTACGGATTCTACGAGCGCTGCATCCAGACGCTCAACCTCATTCCCAACGATTTTGAAGAAATAGACCACGTCCTTGAAATAAAAGGGGAGGCCTATATCGGGCTCGAACAATACGAAGAGGCCGAACAATGCTACCTACACGGAGTGGATGCCGACGGTTTCGACGACATTTCGTGGACCCAACTTGCCTTTGCGCAACTCAAAGCCAAACGCTACGATAAAGCCCTCGAGAGCGCAGAATACGCCCTCGCCATTAACCCTAAATCCGAAAAGGCCATCGACATAAAGCACTCCTGCGCTATGGCCATGAACGACATTGCCCTCATACTCCAAAGCGCAGAAGAATACATAAGCATCGCCCCCGAGGCCCACATACCCTACCTCACCCTCTCAGCACTCTATTCGGGCGAAGAAAACAAGGAAAAGTCCATCAAGTATATTAAGGCCGCCGCTGCCCGCTGCCCCCTAAACCACCCCGACCGCGCTAAAGTCATCAATGCCCTTGCAGGCACCTATATCCTCTGCCAGCGCGAAGACGAAGCCATGGAACTCTATCGCGCAGCAGAATCGCTGGGCATTGATGTCTGGACCACGGCCATGCATTTCTTTGACAAAGCTATGACCTCGAAGAACTACCCGCACGCCCAGCGCATCTTCTTTGCCTACCAACGCGCCTTCCCGCTAAGTGCGGAGCAAGTTTTAGAAGTAGCTTCCTTCCTTCGCCACAACTCCCTCTATCAGGAAGCTAAGGAAGTATGGGAACACCTCTTCACCCACGAGGACGAACTATCCCCCGAACGCCAAGACTTTTTCAACGAAGCGAAGAAGAAGCTGAAAGAACAATAAACAAGAAACATTAACAGCCGCGCAAAAGTCTTCGTGTTCATTCGCCGTAACATTCGTTTCCTTCGTGGTTTCTCTAGAATAAATTTTGAACAAAATGCAAAAAAAGTTTGGCCGTTTGAGAAAGAGTGCTTTCCTTTGCACCCAGAAACAAGACAAAACGAAACAAATCAAACCGTATGAAACAACTTGCTAACGCATTCTCTTGGTGGCGCCGCTTACAACAACACACGTCGTAAGAGGATACGCCCCTATGCACATAGCACACAACATAAACATTTCGTTGTTGACTAACAGAGGCCTGTCGAACTTACGACAGGCCTCTTTCCTTAACCGAGTCTCAATAAACATTAAACTTCACGCATTGGGCGCAAGAGTATTCGTGGTCATTCGCCGCAACATTCGTGTCCTTCGTGATCTCAAAAAACTAAACAGTATGGAAAAGCAAAAACGTTTCCTCCTGCCCGAGCAGGAAATCCCTCGCCAGTGGTACAACATTCAGGCCGAAATGCCCAACAAGCCCCTGCCACCCCTGCATCCAGGGACAAAACAGCCCCTGCAGGCCGAAGACCTCTTCCCCATTTTTGCTGAAGAGTGCGCCAAGCAGGAACTCAACCAAACCGACGCCTTCATCGACATTCCCGAGGCTGTGCGCGAGAAGTATAAGAGCTACCGCAGCACCCCCCTCGTCCGTGCCTACGAGCTGGAAGAAGCCCTTGGCACGCCAGCCCATATCTACTTCAAGAACGAGAGCCAAAACCCCCTCGGCTCTCATAAGGTCAACTCCGCACTCCCCCAGTGCTACTACCTCAAGCAGGAGGGCATGACCAACGTCACCACCGAGACCGGAGCAGGCCAGTGGGGTGCCGCCCTTGCCTATGCCGCCCGCGTCTTCGGCCTCGAGGCCGCCGTCTATCAGGTGAAAATCTCGATGCAGCAAAAGCCCTACCGCTCTATGATTATGCGCACGTTCGGTGCCACGGTTGAAGGCTCGCCCTCCATGTCAACCCGCGCCGGCAAAGACCTCATCACGCGCAACCCCGCCTACACTGGCTCGCTCGGTTCGGCCATCTCAGAAGCCATCGAGCTGGCCACCACCACGCCCCGTTGCAAATACTCCCTTGGCAGCGTCCTGAGCCACGTCACCCTCCACCAAACCATCATAGGCCTCGAAGCCGAGAAACAAATGCAGATGGCTGGCGAATATCCCGACGTCGTCATCGCCTGCTTCGGCGGCGGCTCCAACTTCGGCGGACTGGCCTTCCCCTTCATGCGCCACAACCTGCGCGACGGCCGCACCACCGAGTTCATCGCCGCCGAACCCGCCAGCTGCCCCAAACTCACGCGCGGCCAGTTCCGCTACGACTTTGGCGACGAAAGCGGCTACACGCCCCTGCTGCCCATGTACACCCTCGGCCACAACTTCCACCCCGCCAACATCCACGCAGGCGGACTGCGCTACCACGGTGCAGGCGTCATCGTCTCCCAGCTCATCAAGGACAAGCTCATGCGCGGCGTTGACATCCCGCAGGTAGAAGCCTTCGACGCCGCCATGCTCTTTGCACGCACCGAAGGCATCATCCCCGCACCCGAGTCCAGCCACGCCATCGCCGCCACCATTCGCCAGGCCCTGCACTGCAAGCAGACGGGCGAAGAGAAAGTCATCCTCTTCAACCTCAGCGGCCACGGCCTTATCGACATGACCGCCTACGACAGCTACCTCAGCGGCGACCTTCGCAACTACGAACTCTCCGATGCCGAAATAGCCGAAAGCCTAAAAGACGTGCCCAAGGTATAAAAGAAAGACCGTCACACACACAACACAAAAACTGTTTAGGCGAAGAGCCCCGAACTACAGATGCGCACACATGCATTTGCAGGTTCGGGGTTCAGACGTTTTTGCCTAAAACAAGCTGTTTAGTTGACGCAAATTATTTATTTTTCCACTTCATGGTACTGAAGTCAAAGATTTTTTCGTAATTTTGCACACGGAATCCGCTTTGGCGGATTACCAAAGACATTGTTGGTAAAAAATTAGCATTCGCTATTATTTCGCGCATAGCCAAGAGCGTCGGAAACTCAAGTTGGTATAAAAAGCACAGAAATAATATGTGACAGGCGAGCAGTATGGTGGTTTCTCCTGTTCTAGTTTGTGATAGCGATGCACACGCAAAAGCGTGATGCATCCTGCAAACTGGACAGAGGCTCCATTCCGACGCCGCCTCTTGCTATGCGCAAATAGGAGCATCACGCTTCTTTTGCGATATAGCGTGATTGATAGTAAATGCTTATGTTTTATACAGATAACTATCAATCAAATGGCTAAAAACAGAAGTCAAAATGCTGCTCAAAAGGCTAAGGAAGATGAGTTTTACACTCAACTTGCAGATATAGCCAATGAGCTTTCTCACTACAGGAGACATTTCCGCAACAAAATTGTGCTCTGCAATTGTGATGACCCTTACGAAAGCAACTTCTTCAAGTTCTTCGCTACAAAGTTCAATGTATGGGAACTGAAAAAACTGATTTGTACATGCTATGACGGTTCACCTGTGGCTGGAACAGAGTTTGACTTGTTTGAGAACAGCCCGAAAAGTTGCAGGAAAGCATTCAAGATAGAACTAACAGAAGTACAGGATGTCAATGGTGATGGTGCTACAGACTTGGAAGATGTAGAAATCATCCTGCGCAAAAATCCGCCATCGCTTTTGGAAGGCAATGGCGATTTCCGTAGCTCAGAGTGTATTCAACTTTTAGAGGAGGCTGACATTGTTGTCACCAATCCCCCGTTCTCGCTTTTTAGGGAATTTGTCAACACCCTTTACAAGTATGATAAGAAATTTCTCATTATTGGAAATCAGAACAATGTGACGTACAAAGACGTTTTCACGCGAATCCGTGACAACCAACTATGGTTGGGTTACTACGCTGGTTCTATGAAGTTTGTTATTCCTGAAATATACGATGAGAACAAAACAAACATAAAAACACTTGAGGACGGAACTATCATATCAACAATGGGTAATATATGCTGGTTTACAAACCTCGACCATAGCAAGCGTCATGATGGAATTGACCTCTACAAGCATTACACTCCCGAGGAATATCCGAAGTATGATAACTATGACGCTATCTTTGTGAAAAACGTTGCCGATATTCCAGTTGATTACGATGAACCGATGGGTGTTCCTCCCACTTTTATTGCCAATTATGCCCCTAAACAATTTGTTATCCTCGGAATTACTGACCGCGATAATAATTCTGGCCTAAAGACAAAAGTTTATACAAAAGAGGACGCAAAAAATGCAAGCGACTTAAACAGGCGTGGAGTCTTGAAAATAGGGGCTACATATAAGCTGTGTTGGCCTGCTATATTAATTCAAAAGAGGAAATACTATGAAAATAACATTGCACACCATTAAGATTAGCGACATTGTCGATGGATTTGAGGACAACGAGGAAGAGGGTGTAGTCGGCTATGGAGGTCTTTTGAACATTCGACCAAAATACCAGCGGGAGTTTGTCTACAATGATAAACAGAAAATAGAGGTCATTAATTCTATCTTTAAACAATTCCCATTGAATGTTATGTATTGGGTGAAGAATAACGATGGGACATATGAACTTCTTGATGGTCAACAACGGACATTGAGTATTTGCTCTTTTTATGAGGACAGTTTCTACATAAATCTCGATGGGAAGGTAAAGTCGTTTGCCAACTTAACCCCTGATCAGATTAAACAATTTCTCGACTACGAACTCCAGATATATATTTGTGAGAATGGCACAGACAGCGAGAAACTTGATTGGTTTGAAATTATAAATATCGCAGGCGAGAAACTTACACCTCAGGAGCTGCGTAACGCTGTATATTCAGGTGATTGGGTAATGGCCTTAAAAAAGAAGTTTAGCAAATCAACATGTGTCGCATATCGCCTCGCCAAGGATTACATGAGCGGAAACCCGATCCGACAAGATTACCTGCAAACAGTCTTAAAATGGATTAGCAGAGATAGCATCAATGAATATATGGCCGCACATCAGCACGATGAAAATGCGGATATTGAGTGGCAATATTTTCAAGCAGTTATAGCCTGGGTAAAACGCATCTTCACCAAGTATCGCCCTATTATGAAAGGCATAGATTGGGGCGAATTGTATAACATGTATGGTAGCAACACATATCCAGCAACAGAGATTGAGAAACGAATATCAACATTGCTTATAGACAAAGATGTAACAAATAAGAAAGGGGTATATTCTTACGTCCTCTCAGGTGACGAAAGAAAACTCAACATCCGCAAATTTGAAGAGGCCGACCGTATAGAAGCATATGAGCGACAAAAAGGTATTTGCCCAAAATGCGGCCAGCATTTCGAAATAGGTGAAATGCATGCCGACCATATAACACCATGGAGTAAAGGCGGGCACACGACAGCAGATAATTGTCAAATGCTATGTGCTGATTGTAATCGTCACAAAGGAGCGAAATGATATCGGGCGCGACTGCATCGCAGGCGATGAGGATGCGGACAACGGCTGCCAGCTCTTGCGCCGTCGCGCAGCTGAAGGCGCTCTTCAGTGACGGCGGAAGGTTCTACGACCGTAAGAACGCTAAAACCCCTTTGACGCCACTCGAGCAAGAGGCCGTAGGGCGCATCCTGGCCTCCTGCGGTGCAGCCGAACCCGTAGAGTTTGATGCTTACACGGAATTGTTCGATTTTGCCTTACGGCTTACAAGCGAAGAGCTGGTGAAGCGTCTGGAGGTATAAATTTCTACACCCCGTCAGAAGTATAACGCCATCTCGGTGGAGGATTTTCTCCAACCCGTTGGAGGATTTTCTCCAACCCGTTGGAGAAATTGCTCCAAAAGGCGGGAGGAAGTTCGCCGATGGGTTGGAGGAAGTTCGCCGACGGGTTGGCGGAAGTGGAGGCTTTCGCTTCCTTAGGAGTTAAAAGGAGTTATCGCATTCTATGGCTGCTGAGAAGTTAAAGACGATCGTCTTACAGGTATGTTATATGGGCATCGAAAGTATCGTCTTTAACTCCCTTAACTCTTTTAACTCCCTTAACTCCTGAAAACAACAGAAACTTGAATAAATTTATATTGGTGTCCGGTAAAAGTTGATACAAGCAACGAAAGAGTTAGTGTCTATTACTGTTTTGAGGATTTTTATTAGTGAGGGGCTTTCTGTCGCCGTAGG
>ONHN01000040.1 GCA_900317635.1 uncultured Prevotellaceae bacterium
AAAAGTCCGCCGAAGAATAACTTTCGGGCGGACAACAATAATAGGTAGAGCAAGGGGGGGAGAGATTTTGTCTTTTCCCCCCTTGCTTTTGCATATTCGGGTTTCAAAGCCGCATGCTACTTGATATTCTCGCGAATGCGCGTCAGGAAGTTTTCAAGCGCAGGCGCATCTTTGCGGTCGATAATACCGATGAGGTCTTTCAGCTCATCACGGATGCGTGCCACCTGTCCGGCAGTGCGCGGGTTGAAGAGGATTTCGCGCAGGAGCGTATCGTCTTCCGACAGCACGCCGCGCGCTATGCGCATGTGGCGCTTAAAGGTAGTGCCGGGCGCGTCTTGGTGCTTCATGACGGCGGCAAAAACGAAGGTGGAAACAAAGGGAATGGAGAGCGAGTAGGCCACGGTTTCGTCGTGCTCGTCGAAAGTGTATTCGCAAACATTCAGACCGAGGCGCGTGTAGAGGTCGCGGAAGAAAATACGCCCCATGTAGTCGCCTTCGCTAATCACGATGGCATTCTCTTCAGAGAGTTTTCCCAAGTTGGCAAAGGTAGGACCAAACATAGGGTGAGTGGAGACGTAGCGCCGTCCGCATTGTTCGTAGAATGCTTGCAAACCCGTCTTCACACTGGCAATATCGGAAAGTATGCACGTTTCGGGCAGGTGGGGCAAGATGCTACGAAAAGCGTCGGTGGTGTATTGCAGCGTGACGCAATTGATGAGCAGTTCGGGCTGAAAAGCATCTACCTCGTCGAGGGAAGTGAAACGTTGCGTGTTGTACATGAAGCGCAAGCGGCGCGGGTCGGCATCGTAAACAGCCGTTTCGTGGTCGAAGCTTAAAAGGTCGCAAAAAAAGCTACCCATCTTGCCTGCACCAAGGATGAGGATTTTCATAATAGGTTAGAGCCTCTTTTTTACTGGTTCATAATTTCCACTTGCTGGCGCACGCTCTCTTCGTGGATAGCCTCGAAGACGCGGCGCACGAACTCGTCGCTCATGCCGTTAAGTACGCCTTGCGCTCCGCGCTTGGTCAGAATTTCGCCGTAGCGATGCGTTTGCACCACGGTCATGTTGTGTTGCTTTTTATATTGTCCTATTTCGCGACTGACGCGCATGCGCTTCGTGAGGAGCTCGAGGATGTCGTTGTCAAGCGTATCGATTTGTTTGCGTAGCGTTTCAAGGCTTTCGGAAGTCTGAACGCCGTCGCGAATGACGAGCTTGTCAAGAATGAAGTCGAGCACGTCGGGCGTCACCTGTTGTTTGGCATCGCTCCAAGCGGCGTCGGGGTTGCAGTGGCTCTCGATGATGAGTCCATCGAACCCAAGGTCCATAGCCTGCTGGGCAAGTGGGGCAATAAGTTCGCGCCTTCCGCCGATGTGAGAGGGGTCGCAAATGATGGGCAAGGCGGGAATGCGGCGGCGCAGTTCGATAGGCACGTGCCACATGGGCAGGTTGCGATAGAGGCGCTGCTCGTAGGTAGAGAAACCGCGATGGATAACGGCCAAACGCGTGATGCCAGCCTGGTTGATGCGCTCGATGCCGCCAATCCAGAGCTCAAGGTCGGGGTTGACGGGGTTTTTCAGTAAGACAGGTACGTCGTGCCCCTTCAGCGCGTCGGCCACCTCCTGCACGGCGAAGGGGTTAGCCATGGTGCGCGCACCAATCCACAGTATATCTACACCCGCCTCGAGCGCGGCTTCTACATGGGCGGCGTTAGCCACCTCCGTAGCCGTCAAGAGGCCGAGTTCGTCGTGAACGCGGCGCAACCAGGGCAGGCCTTCTTTGCCAATACCCTCGAAACCGCCTGGTTTGGTGCGAGGTTTCCAAATGCCCGCACGGAAGATGCGGATGCCGCAAGCGGCCAAGAGGCGCGCGGTGGAGATGACTTGCTCTTCGGTCTCGGCCGAGCAAGGGCCGGCAATGACTAAGGGGCGCTTCATGTCGTCGATGCCCGGAAGCGCAAGGGGCTGAAGGTTGAGGTCCATAGGAAGGTGGGGGTCTTTAGGCGGCCGCCCCCAGTTGCCTGCGCCTCGGGCGCAACACTCTGAACGACACACCAATGTTTATTGTTTCTTGTTTAATGTTTAACGTTTACCGTTGTCACCCTTTCCAACGCTTCTTGCAGGCGCTGTTCGGTGGCACAAAGCGAGAGGCGGACGTAGCGGCGGCCTCGCTCGCCAAAAATGAAGCCTGGGGTGAGGAACACGCCGTAGTCGTGAAGAACGTGCTCGGTTAGCTCTTCGGCATCGGCATAGCACTCGGGGATGCGCCCCCAAAGGAACATGCCGACGCTACGTTTGTCGTACTGACACTGCAACGCGTCCATTATTTTCTCGGCTATCTGCCGGCGGCGCGCATAGAGGTGGTAGTTGTGTTCGGCGTGCCAAGCATCGTCGTTGTCGTAGGCAGCAGCGGCGGCCAGCTGAAGAGGGCGCAGCGTGCCACTATCAATGTTGCTCTTCACGCGAAGCACCCAGCTGACGAACTCAGCATTAGAAGCCAGCATGCCCACGCGCCAACCAGGCATATTATGGCTTTTGCTCATCGAGTTGAACTCGATGCAACACTCGCGAGCGCCATCTACCTGCAAAATGCTCAGCATCTCGTCCGAACCGCCAGCGGCACGATTGTTGAGGATGAAGCTATAAGGATTGTCGCAAACCACGACGAAACCTTTGCGCCGAGCCAAATCGACCAAGCGTTCGAACGTAGCGCGGCGGGCGGCAGCCCCCGTAGGCATGTTGGGATAGTTGACCCATAGCAGGCGCACGCGCTCATAGTCCATCTGCTCAAGCTGTTGGAAATCGGGTTGCCAGCCATCGTCTTCGCGCAGGCCATACTTCACCACCTCGGCCCCGAGTAGGCGCGAGAGGGACGTGTAGGTGGGATAGCCAGGGTCGGGCACGAGCACCTTGTCGCCTGGGTTGACGAAGGCCAAGGTTGTATGCAAAATGCCTTCCTTCGAGCCTATGAGCGGTTGGATCTCGGTCTCGGGATTGAGCGCAACGCCGTACCAACGCTGGTAGAAGCGGGCCATAGCCTGACGCAGTTCGGCAATGCCGCGCGTGGGCTGATAGCCATGGGCATCGGACTTATGGGCTTCGCTACACAAGACGTTGATGGTCTTTTCGGAAGGCGGCATATCGGGCGAACCGATAGCTAAGGAAATGATGTCTTTTCCTGCAGCTTGCAGGGCGGCCACTTCGCGCAACTTGCGCGAGAAGTAGTATTCTTCTACGCGCCCAATGCGGTCGGCAGGCTGTATGGTAGGTTGTGGCATGGGGGAAAAGATTATTCAGCTTGTTTGTATTCGCCAAGGATGCGCAGTTCGCGCGTCAGGGGGCGCACGGCATCGATACTTTGGCGGTAGCGCACGTAGTCGTCGTAGGTCACATCAACATAGAAGAGGTATTCCCACTCGTGGCCGATGATGGGTAAGGACTGTATCTTCGTCAGGTTGATTTGATAGAAGCTGAAAATGCTCAGCACCTGCGAGAGGCTGCCGCTATTGTGGGGCAGGGAGAAGACGATGCTGGCCTTGTCGGACAGGCGCGTATCGCGCAGGTTGTCGGCATTCCAAGGGTCGGAGAGCACGAGGAAGCGCGTAAAGTTGTGCTTGTTGTCCTCAATGGCTTCTTGCAGAATGCGCAGGCCGTAGAGTGTTGCTGCTCCAGCGTGGCAAATAGCGGCATGGCCGCGTAGGGCGCGATGCGCAATGTCGGCGGCAGCCCCAGCGGTGTCCTCTGTTTCAACCACCTTCAGCGATCGATGCCCTTCAAGGAAATGTCGACACTGCATCAGCGCTACGGGGTGGGAGTTGACCTCCGTGAGCGTGTCCCAATCATCGTCGGGGAGGCAGAGCAGGGAGTGCTCAATATGGAGCTTTTGCTCACCGATAATGGTCATACCGCTTTCGCGCAACAGTTCGTAGTTGTGGAGCAGAGAACCCGCAATGGTATTCTCGATGGCCGCTAAGCCCAACAGGGAGTTCTCTGCACGCATTGCGTGGAAGAGTTCTTCGAAGGTGTTGCAGCATAGAAGCTCAACGTCTTCACCCTCGAAGTATAGATGGGCCGCAATGTCGTGGAACGAACCGCGTATGCCTTGAATGGCTATCTTCTTCATGCGATAGATATTGTTGGTATAAGTCCCCGCATAGTCCCAAAGGGAGTGGGCGGGGCAACAAAAAACCCGCACCCCTTTGTTGCAGGGAGCGGGAGTTTTGTGTATGTCATTTCCGACGCGCTGTTTAGCACACGATGTCCCGCTCCGCAGTTTGTGCGAAGTAATAATAAAAGTATGCAAAAAAGCGTGCTTCTCGGCTCATTGTGCTAACGTATTATTAAAAGGATACGCCTTATTCTTCACTCCAATCTTCATCGCCACCGCTATACTGGCGCGAACGGGCAGGACCGCTACCGCCACCGCCAAAACCAATGCCTATTTCATCGGGCGTTTCAACCTTTTTAACCTCGCCACTAATGATCAGCAACTGTCCCGAAAGGATAGATACCGTATCAGCAAGAGGCATTATATAGCTCTTTAGCATATTCTTTCTTAATGCGCCAAAGTTTGACAAAATGCGTTAAGTGCTGCAAAGTTATATCGTCTTGACTGAAAATGCAACAATTAAGCTCAAAAAAAATGTTTTCACGCTCAAAAGGTAGCTACTTAGCACGATTTGATAGTTTTGAATAACAAAAAAACAAGTAGCTGTCGCTTATAGTTACAACCCTCACAACACACGAATTTAGGCGCGCTGACAAAAAACAAAACAACTTTGCTTTTTACTTCGCCACTTTTGCAGTAATTTTGCCCCAAACAAAGCCGTAAGCTCACATCATCACAAACGAAAAAAACACGTACAATTATGAAACGGATACTCTTCCTTTGCTTGCTCGCTGCAGGCATCCTGCTCCCAGCAACAGCTCAAACGCTTCCTGCCATCACGCTGAAGGACATTAACGGCAACACGGTGCAAACCGACACCTTGCGCAACGGAGGCAAACCCTTCATCATCACGTTCTTTGCCACGTGGTGTAAGCCCTGCAACCGCGAGCTGAAAGCCATTCAGGAAGTTTACGACGAATGGCAAGAAGAGACGGGTGTAAAGGTCATTGCTATCTCTACCGACCAGGCGCAAAACATCAACAAGGTGAAGCCCCTCGTTGACAGCTACGGTTGGGAATACGACATCCTGCTCGACCCCAACAGCGACTTCCTTCGCGCCATGAACGTGAAGCTCATCCCCCACGCTTTCGTCATTGACGGCGAAGGCCGCGTGGCCTACAGCCACAGCGGATATACCGACGGCGGCGAAGAGGAACTCATTGAAAAAGTGAGGGAGATATTAAATAGTGACAAGTGACGAGTGACGAGTGACGCCATTCCCCCTCTCCTCCAGTTCGCTCTCCCCTAAAGGACAGAGTGGAGCTTTAACCTAAAAACCTTTTTCAGTTTGAAAAACCGACTTCAACTCACGCTCTTAGCCACCATCTTTGCCGCCACCGCCACCGCTCAGGACGACGGAGGTCAGAAAGGCGTGCAATTTAGTGGGAGCGTACAGAGCGATGTGCTCATCCCACAAGAAGACGAAAAGATAGGCACAGGCACCTATAAAGATTGGGGCCTGACCAATACCTATGCAGACGTGAACCTCAGCAGCCGTTACGTGGATGCTGGCACGCGCTTCCAGTTTACGCAATATCCACTGCCTGGCTACGAAAAAGACTTCAAGGGCTGGGGGCTGCCCTACTTCTACGTAAAAGGTAAGTACAAATGGGCCGAACTAACGGCTGGCGACTTCTACGACCAGTTTGGTAGCGGCCTCATCTTCCGCGCTTACGAAGAGCGCAGCATCGGCGTTGACAATGCCGTGCGCGGCGGACGCCTCGTCCTGCGCCCCACGGAAGGTTTGCAAATAAAAGCTATTGGCGGACGCCAACGCCGCTATTGGGATTGGACCGACGGTGCCATGCTATGGGGTGCTGACGTAGAGTTAGGCCTCGACAACTGGATAAAGCCCCTACGCGATAAAGGTTATCACCTGACGCTGGGCCTTTCGGCCGTCACCAAACACCAGAAAGACGAAGACATCTACGCCATCAGACCTACGGGGGCGAAAGACGACTTCGGGACTGACATCATCGGTGCCTACAAACTCAACCTGCCTAAAAACGTGGGTTCGTTTGACGTTAGGATGAACTTGCAGAAAGGCGGGTTCAACCTCTTAGCCGAATATGCCCAAAAGGGGCACGACCCCAGCTACGACAACGGCTACATCTATCGCCACGGTCGCACCGTCCTGCTCTCCGCCAGCTATTCACAGAAGGGCCTTGGCATCCTGGTGCAGGCCAAACGCAGCGAAGACATGAGCTATCGCAGTCGGCGCACCATGACGGGCACGTCGAGCTTCATCAACCACCTGCCCGCCTTCAGCTATCAACACACCTACGCCTTGGCCGCCCTCTATCCCTACGCTACGCAAAACGTGCCAGGCGAATGGGCCTTCCAGGCAGAGATAGGCTATCAGTTTAAGCGCCACACGCCCCTCGGCGGCAAATATGGCACACACCTCAAGCTCAACTTCAGCCACATTCGCGGCATAGAAGCGCGTCCCGTGGCTGGCGAGGCAATGGGAACGTGCGGCTACAAATCGGCCTTCTTCAAAATGTCGGGCGACATCTACTATCAGGACATCAACATCCAGCTGGAGAAGAAACTATCGAAGAAGTTTAAGCTCAACGCCATGTACATGAACCAACGCTACAACAAGACGGTGGTGGAAGGCGAAGGCGGCACCATCAAGAGCAATATCTTCGTTCTGGAAGGCAAATATCAGTTCAACCGCAAACTGACGCTGCGCGCCGAGGCACAATGGCTCCACACCAAGCAAGACCAGAAAGACTGGTGGTTCGGACTTTTAGAGCTGAGCGTACTGCCCAAGCTGATGTTCACCGTCTCCGACGAGTTCAACGCCCATGTGCCCGAAGGCGGTAAAGCCAATGCGCCTACCCACCCAGTTCACTATTGGAACGTTTCGTGCACGTTCACGCATAAGTCCCACCGTCTGCAAGCAGGCTACGGCAAGACGCGCGCAGGCTTCAACTGCTCGGGCGGCGTTTGCCGATGGGTGCCAGCACAAAAGGGCTTGCAACTTTCCTATAGCTACTCGTTCTAAACTCCAAACAACGCTATGCGACCTATACATATATTATATATAGCCCTCACAACGCTCATCTTAACGGGATGTAACGACATCTCCGAAGAAGAACGCTTTAGCGCTGAGCCCGTGGCGTTCACGCCAAAGAAGAACATCCTCATTGAGGACTTCACGGGGCAAAACTGCTTGAACTGTCCTAATGCCGCCGAGGCCGTCCACGCCATTCAGAACCTCTATGGTGACGACCACGTCATTGCCGTTGCCATCCATGGCGGAGAGCTGAAGCTGCCCATACCCTACGGCAATCCGCAACAGTTAGCCACCGAAGAAGGCGACCATTGGAACACGATGTGGGGCGTGGAGGAATGGCCCAACGGCATGATTGACCGCATAGAGGGCTTAAGACCCTACACGGCTTGGAGTGCCGCTGCCGTCAGCCGGTTGCAGAGAGAGACACCGCTCACGCTCGCAGTGGAGCTACTGCAGGACGAGGCAGCCACCCTGCAACCCGACAGCATCACGCTACGCGTGACAATGCAAGCCACTGCCACCCTCGAAGGCTACATCAACCTCTGGCTGACGGAAGACAGCATCGTGGCCGTGCAGCGCATGCCTGACGGATCGATGAACACGGCCTACGTCCACAACCACGTCTTCCGCACAGCACTCACCCCTGCAAACGGCGAGACGCTCAACGTGGAAGCTGGCGAAGAGCGCGAACTGCTGTTCGGACTGCGCCTGCCCGATGCTTGGAAGCGCGAGAACCTGCGCCCCATCGTCTTCTATGAAAGTATGAAGTCGGGCGAAGGCATCCTGCAAGCCGCAAGAGGGGGGTACTTGAAACCTGTAACCGAAGAATAACAAAAAACAATTAGATATTATGAAGAAACTCTACACACTCATCGCTGTAGCACTGCTTGCCCTGCCTGTTGCAGCCCAAGACTTCAGCATCGAAAACTATGGAAAGGCCGTTGAGGACGGCGACGAAATCACCGTCTTAGCCGAAGAAAAGGACTACGGTTTCATTATGGTGGAATGTGAGAGCAACCCCAACAGCCAAGAAGGCCTTATGCTCAATATGAAAAGTTCCGCCGACGTGATGGTACAAGCGCGCGACCTCACGGGTTCGGGAAAACGCCTGCTACTATGCTGCGGCGGTACGTGTCAGCAAGGCTCGGGACAAGTGACAAAGCAGTTCACAGCCAACGCCAGCGAAAGCATCCCCTTCCAATACGGTATCAACCTCAACGAGGGCGACTATGGCACCGTGCGCACGGAGGTGACCGTCACCACAGCCAAGCAGACGCAAAAGTTCTACGTCAACTTCACCTATAACGACCCATCAGCCGTCGATCCCGCCGACCTCAACGGAGATGGTAGCGTGAACGTGGGCGACGTGACAACCCTCGTCAACATGATACTGGGCAAAGCTACTATGGCCGATGGCGCCGACCTCAACAACGACGGCAGCGTCAACGTGGGCGACGTGACAACCCTCGTCAACATGATACTGGGCAAATAAGCAACAACGCCTCTCAGCATCATCCCTCCTTCCTCCACGCAGGAAGGGGGGATTGTTTTCAACACGCAAGAAATCCTTCGCGCTGCAAACAATAAAAGCCCCGTTTTAACGTTATTACTAAAACGATGAGCGCTAAAACACGTCAACACACATATAATATTATATATGTAGCAACACTTCTGCTGATGTTGTGTTGCTGCCCCTCTGCGCTACGGGCGCAACAAGACCCCGCCTTTGCCCACTATTGGGACCTCGAGCCACAGTTCAACCCTGCTGCGGCGGGCCGTAGCGACCAGCTCAGCATCAATGCCGCCTACCAGCTCCACGCCACGGGCTACGAGGGTTCTGGCGGTACGATGTATGCTGGAGCCGACATGGCCTTTCAGATAGGTAAAACGCGCCACGGCGTAGGTGCCATCTTCCAAAACGACAAAATCGGCCTCTTCTCCCACAAACGCTTTTCGGCGCAATACTCCTACCACTTCCGCCTCTTTGGCGGCACGATGAGCATAGGCCTTGAGGCCGACATGCTGCAAGAAGGCATTGAGGGTTCGAAGGCCGACCTGGCCGATGGCAACGACCAGGTTTTCCCCTCGTCCGACGTCAACGGCTCGAGCTTCGACATGAGCGCAGGCCTCTACTTCATGCACAAGAACTGGTATGCCGCCATTGGCGTGCAACACCTCACGGCGCCCGAAATACTCATTGGCGACACCTACAAGTTTCAGGTGAAGCGCCTCTATAATTTCACAGCTGGATACAATATAAAGCTAAGAAATCCGTTAATAACAATAGTGCCCTCCACGATGCTACGCTACGACGGCTTCGACTTTCGGGCCGACATCACTGGCCGCATCATCCTGGCACGCGACAGAAAGCGCCTATATGCAGGCGCCACCTATACGCCGCAACACTCCGCCACGCTCTTCATAGGCGGTATGTTCCACGGCGTAGATATCAGCTACGCCTACGAAATAAACACCTCGGGCATGGGGATAGGAGCAGGCAACCACGAGATCACGCTCTCCTATCGCCTGCCGCTCGACCTGACGAAACGAGGCAAGAACATGCACAAAAGCGTACGCTACCTATAACCTGCAACAACAATATCCACTCTTGATATGACAAACAAAACGATATTTCCCTTCATTGCAGCATCGCTTGTTATGATGCTGCTTGCCTCGTGTATGGGCAGCAGCCGCTCAATGAGAAACGGCGGCGAAGTGACAGGCCAGCGCGGTGCGGCCATCACCGAACCTGCTCCCTACGGCATGGTAGAGGTAAAACGCGGATACCTGCAAACGGGTATCGGCGAGAACGACTCGCTTTGGGGCATGGTCATTCCCGAGCGCGGCATCTCCGTCGATGGTTTCTGGATGGACCAGACGGAGGTCACCAACTCCATGTACCGACAGTTTGTTGAGTGGGTGCGCGATAGCATCATCCGCGAACGCCTGGCCGACCCGTCCTACGGCGGCGACGAGTCGTTCAAGATCGACACCGACAAGAACGGCGACCCCATCACGCCGCGCCTCAACTGGGCAAAGCCTATCCCATGGAAAAAGGCCGACGAAGACCAGGAGCGCGCCATTCGCAGCGTCTATGTCACCCACCCCATTGACGGCACCGTGATGCTCGACGCCAAACAGATGAACTATCGCTACGAAATCTACGACTACACGAAAGCGGCCCTGCGCAAATATCGCCTCGACCCCGAAGAGCGCGACCTCAACACCGACCACAACATCAACCCCGACGAGGTCGTCATGATTAGTAAAGACACGGCCTACATCGACGACAACGGGCATATCGTGCGCCAAACCATCGAGCGCCCGCTGAGCGGTCCGTGGGACTTCCTCAACACCTACATCGTCAACGTCTATCCCGACACGACGTGCTGGGTGAACGACTTCCCCAATGCGCACAACGAAATCTACATGCGCCTCTACTTCAATTCGCCCAACTTCAACGACTACCCCGTTGTGGGCGTCACGTGGGAGCAGGCCAACGCCTTCTGCGCCTGGCGCACAGACTACCTACTGAAAGGCCTCGGCCCGCAAGCCCGCTTCGTGCAGCGATACCGCCTCCCGACCGAAATTGAATGGGAATACGCGGCGCGCGGTAAAGAGGGAAATCCCTTCCCCTGGGAACAAGCCGACGCTGAAAACGGCGAAGGCGACGTGAAGAAGAACGCGCAAGGATGCTTCTACGCCAACTTCAAGCCCGACGACGGCAACTACGTGGAAGACGGCAACCTCATCACCAGTCGCACGGGCATCTATGGGGCCAACAGCAATGGCCTTTACGACATGGCGGGTAACGTGGCGGAATGGACAAGCACCGTCTATACCGAAAGCGGCGTCATCGCCATGGCCGACATCAACCCCGAACTCTCCTACAACGCGGCAAAGGAAGACCCCTACATGCTCAAGCGCAAAAGCGTGCGCGGCGGTTCGTGGAAAGACCCCCTCTCCTATATCCGCTCGGCATGGCGCACGTGGGAGTTTCAAAACCAACCGCGCTCGTTCGTAGGCTTCCGCTGCGTCAGGAGCAAGGCCGGACAAACCAGCGGCAAACTGAAAGTTCCCAAACAGAAGAAATAAAGCACACAGCGAGTGGCCAACGGCGTTTGGCCCGCTCATTACCCGAGCTGACCGCTTGCAACCAACAAACTAAAACACTAAAACAATGCCTCGCCAGATAGACATTATCGTTCGCTTGCAACACTGGATGGACAGTGTGCCCGGACAAACCTTCCTTAACTACGCCTACAGTTGGGGTGCCTCCATCGTTATTCTTGGTGCCCTCTTCAAACTCACCCACATGCCAGGCGGTAACCTGATGCTCTTCATCGGTATGGGCACGGAGGTTGTTGTGTTCTTCCTCTCGGCCTTCGACCGCCCGTTCGACAAGACCGAAATAGGCAAAGAACTGCCTAAGACGTATCTGACCGACGAAGAGATATCGGCCAAGATGGCTGCCGAAGAAGCGGCCCGCCTCGGCATCGCATTGCCGCAAGTTGACGACGATGAAGATGAAGATATCGACGACGAGATGGATGAGGAAGAAGTCGATGAGGTCGCATCGCCTGCCGAAGTTCAGCCCGCTGGGCCTGCCGTAGTGAGTCCTGCCGCTGTGGGTGGCTCGCCTACCGCAGCTGTTCAAACGGCGATGGCCGCTGCTGCCGCCGCTGCCGCCAATGCTGCCGCCGTGGCTGGCGGGGCTGCATCGGGTGGTGCCGCTGCCGCACCTGCCGCTGCTGCTGCTGCTGCACAACCCGCCGAAGGCGCGCCTCAGGGTGCGGCTCCCGCATCGGTTATCCCCGCTGGCGTGCCCGTTGACGCCAACGCCCAACAGCTGGCCGACATCATCCGTGCCGCCAACGACGAACTGCTCCACCGCGCCCAGGCCGTGCTCTCGCCCGAAATGGAAGAGGCCACGAAGGTGTACATCGAAAAGCTACGCACGCTGACCGAAACCTTTGCCAAGGTGGACGAGCAGAGTGCGCGCCTCACGCGCGACAGCGAAGAGATGGAGAACCTCAACCGCACGCTGACGGGCATCAACAAGGTGTACGAGCTCCACCTCAAGAGCATCAGCCTGCAAGTGGGCACCATCGACGAAATCAACAACCAGACCCACAAGCTTGCCGACCAAATACAGCGCCTCAACGAGGTGTATGGCCGCATGATCGAAGCCCTCACCGTCAACATGGCACGCGGTGGAGCCAACATGGGCGAATAGTTAGGAATATAAGTGCTTAGACCTTACAAAAAACCTATAGGCACATGGCCTCAACAATAAAAAAGCGCCCAGTCTCTCCGCGCCAGAAGATGATCAACCTGATGTACGTCGTACTGATGGCGATGCTGGCTCTGAACGTCTCTACCGACGTGCTGAAAGGCTTCCTGCTCGTGAGCGAAAGCATGCAGCGCACGGCGGGGAATGCCGAGAAGGAGAACAAGGTGATCTACGACGACTTCCAGGCGATGCTGAAGTCGAACCCTCAAGCCGTCAAGCCGTGGCACGACAAGGCGATGGACGTGAAGGGCATGTCCGACTCGCTCTGTAGCCTGGCCGAACAGCTGAAGTGGGCAATTGCGCGCGAAGCCGACGGCAAGAAGGGCGACCCCTACCACCTCAACAATCAGGACGACCTTGAAGCCGCAGGCCGCGTGATGCTGGCCCCCGTCAAGGGGAAAGGCCTTGAGCTCTACAACCGCATCAACCGCTACCGCGAGCTCATCATTCCCTACATCACCGACCCGCGCGAACAGGCCATCGTGGCCTCCGACCTCACCACGGAGGTGCCGCGCAATACGGACAACTCGCTGCTTGGCAAGAACTGGCAGGAGTATATGTTTGAGAACATGCCCGCCATTGCAGCCATCACGATGCTGACGAAGCTGCAAAGCGACGTGCGCCGCGCCGAGAACGACGTCATCCGCTCGCTCCAGGCCAACGTTGACCTTAAAGACGTGCGCATCAACGAGCTGCGCGCCGTTGTCCTGCCCGAGCGCACCACGCTGATGCCAGGCGAAACGTTCCGCAGCCGCATCTTCATGGCGGCCATCGACACCACGCAGCAACCCGAAATCTTCGTCAACGGCCAGCGCGTAGCGCCCGACGGCAACTATAGCTTCACGGCGGGCAGCCCTGGCGACTACACCTTCTCGGGCTACATCCTGATGCACAACTCCGCCGGCGAGGTGTTGCGCCGCAACTTCGAGCAGCACTACAGCGTTGTTGGCAACGTGAACAATCCGCACAACGCCATGAAGCAGCCGCCGCTGATGACGAGTGCCGTCGTAGCAGCCGACCTGATGAACGTGCTCTACGCCGGTTTCGACAACCCCATCACGGTGAGTGCCAGCGGCGTGGGCGCCGACAAGTTCCAACTCTCTATGACGGGTGGCACGCTGACTTCGCGCGGCGAAGGCAAATACATTGCACGTCCCGCCGCCGTTGGCCAGCCCGTCACGTTCACCGTCTCCTCCTCGGGCAAGCAGCTGGGCACGTTCACGTTCCGCGTGCGCAAACTGCCCGACCCAACGGCCTACATACCCATGGGCCACGACCGCTTCAAGGGTGGCAAGCTCAGCAAGAGTGCGGCCCTCGCAGCTTCCAGCATCGGTGCCGCCATCGACGACGGTCTGCTCGACATCCCCTTCAGCGTGCAGAGCTTCGAAGCCGTCTTCTTCGACCGCCTGGGCAACGCACGTCCCGAACGCTCCAATGGTGCCCACTTCAGCGAAGCGCAGCGCGAGCTGATGCGCCAGATGCGCCGAGGCCAACGCTTCTACATTCGCGGCGTGGTCTGCGTAGGTCCCGACAAAATCACCCGCACGTTGCCGCAAGCGCTGGAAGTGATTGTGCAGTGAGGAGAAGCCCCTCGCTCCCCCAGCCCTTTCATGCCGTAAAACATAAAACAACCTACAATATATGAAACGCTCTTTCTTCATTCTCCTAATAGCCTCCGCCTGCGTGCTGACCGCTTCGGCGCAGCCTGCCAAGCGCAGGGCCGATGCCGTGCAGCAGGCCAAAGGGCAAGGCACAGCCGCTGGGGCCACACCGCCCAAGCAGACGACGCAGAACGCGCCGCGAGGTGCCAGCTATCGCGACTTCCCCACCGCCCAGCCCATGCCCGCCGACGCTGCCTGGCGCCGCGACATCTATCGCAGCATCGACCTCATGCGCGACGAGAACGCCGCCCTCTACTACCCCACCCTGCCGCAGGACGGACGCATGAACCTCTTCTCCTACCTCTTCAAGCTCCTGCTGCGCAAGCAAATCAAGGCTTACGACACGAAGCTCGATGCCAACGAGGACTTCTCGGAGGGTAACGAAGTGACGGCCCGCACGCTGATGGACCGCTACAAGATGCACTACGAGACGAAGGACGGACGCCTGCGCGTGAGCGATGCCGACATCCCGAGCGACGAGGTGAAAATGTTCTACATCAAAGAGAGCGTTTACTACGACCAACACACCTCCACGTTCCACACCCGCGTGACGGCGCTCTGCCCCGTCCTGCTGCGCGGCGACGACGACCTGGGCGGGACGGAGACGCGCTACCCCATGTTCTGGGTGCGCTTCGACGACATTGCTCCGCAGCTGGGCAAACTGATGCTCATGGGCAGCAACTACAACAACGCGGCCACGCTCTCCGCCGACGACTTCTTCACCTTAGGACGCTACAAGGGCGACATCTTCCGCACCGTCAACATGCAGGACCGCCTCCTGGCCAACTACTGCGTAACGGACAGCGACATGATCCGCGAGCAACTGCGCATTGAGGGCGAACTGACGGCCTTCGAAGACCACATCTGGGGTAAGGACAAGAAGCCAGCCGCGCCCGCAGCCCTCGCCGCCGATGCCACTGAAGCGGCAGCCGACAGCACGGCGGCAGTAGATGCCGCACAGGCGGAAACGAAGGTGTCGTCGCGCCGAGGTAGCAGTGGCCGACGCGGCAGCAAGACCGCCTCTGCGCCCAAACAGCCTAAACAGAAGAAGCCGAAAGCGCAGAAGCCAAAGAGCAGCGGCCGCAGCGGTGCTGGCTACAGCGTCCGCCGCGAGCGACACTGAACGATCGTTCTGTGACAAGTGACGAGTGACGAGCCAAGCTACGCCTTACTGAGCGCAGTTTGGCTCGTCACTTATTTATTGGACACATTCGCCCCCTGGGAGCGCGGGCGCCTCACCCGCACCCATCGCCGGCGTAGCCCCCCCGGGAGCGCGGGCGTCTCGCCCGCACCCCATCGCCGGCGTAACCCTAACTGGGTACGCAGGCGTCTCGCCTGCGGAAACCCTTTGCCTGCACAAAGTGCTGAAGCTTGGCGGCTTAACTTCGCTGCTATGGCAGCGATTAGGTGCGGGCGAGGGCGCCCGCGCTCCCAGGGGACAACGGCGTACAATAAAAGAATCCAAGTTTCGGGAGTTGTGATACGGGGGGAAGTAAATGGTGCGCAGCGCGCACCACACCATGCTTAACCGCGTATCCTGACGAGCGTAGCGAGGAGGGATGCGCGGTAGGTGTGAGGCGTTGTGGCCAGT
>ONHN01000041.1 GCA_900317635.1 uncultured Prevotellaceae bacterium
GAAGCGGTGCGCAGAGCGTACCGCACATTAAGAAGAATAGGTTGTGTCGCAAAGAGGACTTATAACGTGCAGTACGCTCCGCGCACTGGCCACATCGTCAATAGTTTGCCGCGCATCCCTCCTCGCTACGCTCGTCAGGATACGCGATTACGCATAGTGTGGTACGCTTCACGCACCATTTACCCCCCGTATCATAACTCCCGAGACTTGAATGTTTTAGTTTTTCTTTATCGGTGCAGGCGGGAGACAGAACGTCGGCGTAGCCACCTGGGAGCGCGGGCGCCTCGCCCGCTTCCAACGTTGGTGCAACCCAACTCGTCACTTGTCACTTGTCACTTCTTCCCTCACTTCTTCAACAGCACGCTCATGCCAGCGCGGAGGCCTTGCAGCGTCTTTGTGGGGCGCAGGCGCACTTCGAACGTCTTCATGTCGAACTGCCCCGTGGTCTTGGTGGCCTTCCATGCGGCGTACGAGCCGAGGTCTTTCATAAAGTAAACTTGTGCCTCCAGCTCTTTATTGCCTAAGGCTGGCACGATGAGCTTCACATGTCCGTTCATCGGAAACTGGCTGAGGTGGTCTTCGCGCACGTTGAACGTGAACCAGAGGTCGTCCGTAATGGCAATGTTCATAACTGGGGCACCCGTACCAACGAGCTCACCCACTTTCGGGAAGATTTCGGCCACTTCGCCGTCGGCTGATGCCGTGAGCAGGGTTTCGCGTTTGTAACTGTTCACTTCGCTGATAGCACCTTGCGCGCGCCGCACTTGTGCTGCAGCCGCTTTCTTGTCCTCTTGGCGCGCACCGTTCACGGCTTTGTCGTATTGCGATTTGGCGGCACGCTCCGTGGCGATGGCTGCATCGCGTTGAGCCGTTACTTCGTCCAGCTTCTGCTGAGGGAGTACGCCCTCGTCGGTGAGGCGTTTTACGCGGGTGTAGGACTTTTGCATCACGTCGGTAGCTACTTTGGCCTTCTGCCAAAGCTCGTAGGCACCTTCAATGTCCTCGCGCTGTGCGCCGTTCTGCGCTTTCTCGCTAATGGCGGCGGCGGCATCTTCGGCGGCTTGGGCTTGCTGCAACTTAGCATCTACTTCGGGTGCTTCGAGCACGGCCAGCACGTCGCCCTTCTTAACCTTGTCGCCCTCCTTCACGCGGAGTTCGAGGATGCGGCCAGGCACTTTACCCGATACGCGATACTGCGATACTTCGGCTTGACCTTGTAGCGTCTCTTCTTCTTTCTCGAAAGCATAGATGCTACCAACGACTACAGCCACAATGATGGCTGCAAGCAACAGAATGGCGGGGAGGATGTTGAGTGATTTATTCTTTGCCATAATGGGTTTTTAGGTTTTTGTTCTTACTCTCTCAGCGTGCCGAGTGCTTTGCGCCAGGCGGCGCGCGTCAGCATGACGTCAATTTCGGCATCGATCTTCTCGCTATGGGCTTGTAGCCAAGCGGTGCGCGCCGCAAGGAGGTCCGTTAGCGGAATGACGTCTTCGCGATAGCCAAGGTCGGCAATGCGCACGTTCTCGTTAGCTTTCTCGAGGTTCTTGCGCGCCAGGTTCAGCTTGCGGATAGCTTCGTTGACGCGGAAACTCTCCTGCGTCACTTGCAGCGTGATTTTTTCGCGCGCTTCTTCGGCGCGTAGCGCCGTCATCTCGGCTTCGGCTTGGGCGGCGCGCACTTTGTGGCGGCCTTCGCCCCAGTTCCAAATCGGCACTTTCAGCGTCAGGCCGATAGCCCATGCGCCAGCAAACTTGTTTTGAAATCCGTTGTACACGTTGGGGTTGCTGATGGCATAACCGCCTATCATAGCAGCTTGCGGAAGGAAGTCGGCGCGCACAATCTTTGCCTTCTCTGCGTAGATTTTGCCCGCCAGTTCAAGCTGATTGAGTTCGGGGCGATTGACGAGGGCGATGTCGGTTTGCGGACTCACTTCCAACGTGTTTACTTGCAGCTCGCCTGCATCTTCCTCTTGGGCGCGCACGGGGGTGTCGAGGGGCAGGCCGCAGAGTTGACAGAGCAGCATGCGGCAGAGCACCAAGCCATCGTCAACTTTCAGACACGTCATTTCGGCTTCGTTCAGCTTCACGGCCACTTGCAGTCCCTGCGCTTTTGTAGCAACGCCTTCGCGTATCATGGCCTGCACATCGCTGTCGAGCTTTTGCAGCGTGGCGCGGTAGCTGTCGGCAAGACGCTTTTTGTGGCTTAGCGAAACGAGTTGCCAGTAGGCGCGGTCGGTTTCAAGAATGATTTCCTGCTCTGCTTGCGACAGCTTTTCATCGGCCAGGAGTTCGGTGTAATGCGTCAGGCGGTCGTAGGCACGTATCTTGCCGCCCATGTAAAGCGGTTGCGTGAAGAGGATGGCACCTGCGGCGAGGTTGCGCGTGTCTGTGTGGAAAGCCTTGACAATATCGTGGCCTACGCCGTCAATGGCTGTGGCAGCATTGCCCAAGGGACCTTTCACGAGGCCGAGGAGTGGGGCGAGGTCGGGGTAGTTGGCCAGGATGTTTTGCACCGTGCCCAGCAGTCCTTCGGCCAGGTTGGTGCCTGCCGTGTTGAAGGCCGTTATTTGTGAACGGTTCAGCAGGCTGACGCTCTTGTTGGTATGCACGTAGCCAGCCGTAGCCGTCACTTTGGGCATGTAGTTGGTTCCGGCAGCGAGGTGTGTCTCGTGCTGAATTTCTTTCTCCAATCTACCGACGGCGAGGCCCTTGCTGTTTTCGAGGGCTAAGCGTCGGCACTCCTTCAGCGTCAGCACGCGCGAGGCAGCCAGACCGCTACTATCGGCTGTTGCTGTCGGCTGGGCTTGCAGCGAAAGGCTTAGTGTTAATGTGCTTAGGAGTAGTATGAAATGACGCATCATCTTCTTTATATATTGTCGCGTTATATTTCGGATGGGTTTATAGGCTTTATAAAGTTCTGCAAAGGTAGTAAAAGCGTTTCGAACGGACAACATCTGTTGTGCATTTTGTGGTTTTGCGGTTTCCTGGGCGGTTGGTGCGCGCTTGTCTTTGCGCTGATAGGTTTTGCGACAGGGCTTACTGCATGGGCTGGCGGGCTTGCCCAAATTGCAGGCGGGCTTTCCCTAATTGCTGGCTGGCTTGTCCTTTTTTTTGTCTGACTTGTTACGTCTTTTGATAGGGTAGGGAGGTTTTAGGTGTGGCTTTCGAAGTTTTGCGGCTGGGCTTTGAAGTTTTGCGGCGGGCTTTCGAAGTTATAAATCTCGGCGGGAAATGTACATAACACGCCGAGATTATATATATTTCCCGCCGAGAAATATACATTTCCCGCCGAGATTTATAACTTCAAGAGTTTTCAGGAAAGTTTGGGCGTCTTATAGTAAAACTTTGAGGGCTTTGCGGAAAGTTTTGAGGTATGGCGTTTTATGGATTGTTGGCTGCATCGAATTGCTGCATTTGTGGCGGCTATAGCGCAAGGCTTTCTTCAAACGTAAATCACCTCGCACGGGAGAGTGCGAGGTGATTTTGCGGGTTGCATGATGTACCTTTTCTTGAGTTCAGCAATGCGTGGCGCGCCAGCGTTGCGGCTTTTGGGCTTGATAACAAGGAATGCCTTAAAGGGAAGTCGTTTGTTTGCCGCTGACTGCTTGCAGCCTGCGTTGCATCTTTTTGACGGTGCAAAAGTACGACGTTCCCGTCATAGGCTTGCTGACGAAAACTTACAAAAAATGGCCAAAACGCTTCAAAATAGGCTCTTCGGAATTGTATATTTTTTACAAGTTGCGCCTTAAGTTGTTGTTATTCAGTGTTAGAAATATCCAAGTTGGCCTTTACTGGTTTTTCGCTGGCTTGTGTTTCGCGACGGTATTCTGAAGGTGTTTTTCCTGTTTGCTGTTTGAAGACGCGGCTGAAATGCGCGTTGTCTTCAAATCCTATGCGTTCGCCAATTTCGGCAATAGGGGTATCGGGTTCGGCCTTGAGGTAGTTCATGGCGTCCTCTATGCGCAGGCGTTGTATGTAGGCGGCGGGAGTTTCGTTCGTTATGGCTTGTAGGCGTCGGCGCAGTTGAGAACTTGTGATGCAGAGGTTCGACGCTATTTGCTCTACGCTGATTTCTCGGCTTCGCATAGCGGCTTTTACGGCTTCTTCGAACTTTACGATGAATTCTGCCTCGGGGCCTTTCTGCGTTTCTTCAGTCGCACTTGTTTCAAGCGCATGGGCGTTGATGGTGCTTTCGTTGTTTAGGTTGGAAACTGCTTGTACTGATGCTTTTGCGGCGACTTCTTTAATCTTTCGTCGAGTATAGACGATGGTGCCTATGAGGAGCAGTACGGTGAAGATGGCGAAAGCAATGAGGCCGTTTTTCTGCGCTCTTTGCCTTTCTGCTTCGTGCTCGAACTCTTGTGCCTCAAGCTCGTTGCGCAGTTCGCTCATTTCGGTCATTGTGGTTTTTTGTTGTATGGAGTCTGCCAGTTTGGCGTAGCGTTCCAGCGATGCGAGGGCTTGGCCGTTGTTCGTTTTGCGCAGTGTGCGCCAGAGGCCTTTGCACACGCGCATTTCCACGATCTTGTTGCCTATGTTTTGGCAGATTGTTTGCGATTTCTTGTAGAGCGTTATGGCTTCATCTGTGCGGCCTTCGGCTTCGGCTATTTCCGCCAGTTGGCAGAAGACGACAGAAACGCTATACGTTGCGCCCTTGTCGGCGAGGAGTATGGGTAGGGCCTCATCGAGGTGTTTTTTGGCATCGCTGTAGCGTCTCATTGACATTTCGGCTTCAGCCATTTGCGATAGGCGTACGGCGGCTTTGACTATGCTTTTGTTGTTGCGGTTGATTTCGTAGGCTTTTTTTGCAAACTCTATGGCTCTTAGCGGGTCTGCGAGTTGGGTGTAGATTTCTGCCGCCATGCCGTAGCGTATGGCCAGTGCATCGGAGGTTTTGCTTATTTCGCTTTCGGTCTTAATGGCCTTCATGTTGTAGGCTTCGGCCGTTTTGTATTGCTTCATCTCGTAGTAGAGGGCGGCGAGGTTGTTCTGTGTGGAGCTGATGCGTGCTTTGTCCTGAATTTGCAGGTCGAGGGCGTGGGTGTTTTTCAGTGCTACGGCAGCCGCTCCGAGGTTGCCGAGGCGCGACTGCGCGCTGCTAAGAAGGAACCAGCAGTCGGAGCGCGAATGGATGTCGATGTGTTTGTTATCGTATTTCAGTGCTTGCTGGCAGAGTTCCGCACTTTCGTTAAAGCGGTTTTGGCTAAAGCGATATTCGGCCATGCAGTAGTTGGCGAAGAAGTTGCGCTGGTCGGGGTCGTCGAGGTTGACAACGGCGGTGGTGTCGAAGAGTTCGAGGATCCAGGTTTGGCGGAAGATTTGTTTTGCTGCGTCGTCGCGTGTTTGGCCTCGGTGGCGGGTATAGTTGAGGAAGAGGTCGTCAAGCTTTTGCGCTTGCAGGCTGAGGCTTGCAAGGGTGAGGGCGAAAATAAGGGTTATGAGGCGTTGCATGGGGAGGGGGGGATTAGGGGGATTTCTTTTCTTTCTTGAGTGCGGGGGCGTATGTTGCGTTGGCAACGCAACATACTGAACCATGCGCGGCAGGGACTTGTCACTCATCACTTGTCACTCGTAGCTTCAGGCTTTAGGACGACACCTCGGCTGTGGCGTCCGTCCATTTTGATGACGGCGGGTGCAGGGAGTCGGACGTGGCGTAGGTAGGGCGTTTCTTCTACGGCGGGTAGGTCGTCGAGCATAGCCTCGTTGAAGGTACCGTCGTTTCGGAAGGGGTTGATGGTGAAGTATCCGATGCCGAGGCTGGTGAGGTTTTGGAAGAAGTGGGTGCCTTGCGAGGGGTCGATGCGATAGTTTCCTAATCCGCATTCCACGATGATGCGTGAGGCGCTGATGTCGGGGAACTTGACGGGGATGCCTAACCAGGGGTCGCTGCTGCCCCAGCGTCCAGGGCCTATGAGAATGTAGCCCGTTCCGTCGGCGGGAAACTTTGCGTTCCACTCGGCAATTTGGCGGGCCGTTTCGGGGTTTCGGGCGGCATCGAAGGCACTGCTGCGCACGTAGATGACGTCCTGCACGTCGGTGATGATGCCGTTGCCCAATACGCTGTTAGCGGTGAGGAGCGCATCGTCGGGGTTGATGCGGGTGAGGTCTTCGTCCACTTGCTCTTTGCTATCGACGATGGGTCGCATTTGCAGGAGGTAGAAGTTGGCGCAGGTGCGTCCTTCGGCGTTTTTGCCGATGTTCATAGCAAACTCAATCTCGACGTTGCGTCCCATTTCGCGCTTTCCGATGGTGAGCAGGCGGTCGATGGTTTTGCACAGCGGGAAGCGGTCGTACTGCACGATGCTTTGGAAGGTGATGAGCCGTCGTCCGCGCCCGTTGAGGCCAGGGCGCATGATGCTATCGTTGAAGTCGTAGGTGCTACATGCATCGGCCAGTGAGCCGTCGGCTTCGGCATCGGGCACGGTGAGCGTCAGGAGGTTGAAGGCTTCGCTGGTTTTGAACTCCTTCATCTCGTTGCCGAGGTCGAGGGCATAGAACTTTGTTTGCGTTTCGCGCAGGGCGAGTTCGGTGGTTGAGAGTTGTAGGATGTGTTGGGGGTGTCGGGGCGAGAAGCGCAGTGTTTGTCCGCCATCGACGATGTATTTTCCCAGTCCGAGGGCAATGCTGGCCACGCCGTCCTCAGGCTTTTCTTTTCCTATGGGATAGAAGTTGAGGGAGCGCGCCACGCCCGAGAGGGTGGGGTAGAAGTGTGTGCCGTAGGCCGTGCCAACCACTTCCTGAATGACGACGGCCATTTTCTCTTGGTCGATGAGGTTTTGCGTGGCCGTGAGGTATTGTTTTGAGTCGCGATAGAAGACGCTGGCATAGACGGCCTTGATGGCGCTTCGCATGAGGCGTAGCATGTCGTCGCGGTCGGAGGAGTGGGGCACCATGTAGGTGGTGTAGATGCCGGCAAAGGGCTGGTAGTGGGAGTCTTCGAGGAGGCTGGACGATCGCACGGCGATGGGGCCGCGCACGACGTTGAAGAGCGAGATGAGGTCGTCGAGGACGCTGTCGGGGAGGTGGGCCTGTTCGAAGGCGGCGAGTATGTCGGCATCGGAGGCATCGGAGAGGGCGATGGGGTAGAGGCCGTTTGTCTCCATAAACTCGTCGAAGATGTCGGAGCAGAGCACCACGGTCTTAGGGATGTTGACGCTGAAGTCGTCGGTAGAGAGTTTTGGGTAGCGCCTCACCATAGCACTCATGAAGGCCAGGCCGCGCCCTTTGCCGCCCAGCGAGCCTTTGCCGATGCGTGCAAAGGAGGCGTATTCGTCGAAGCGTTCCTTTTGGAAGATAGCCACGACACCCTCGTTCTTCATGTGGCGGTATTCGACGATGAGGTCGAAGATGAGCTTTCGTGCTTCGTCGATGTTGTCGTAGTCGTTGATGTCCACTTTCTTCAGGATAACGGCTGGTGGGAACATAGCGCGGCTGTAGAAGAAGCGGCTGAAGTGGTTGCGTTCCAGGTGGTAGCGCAGGCTGTTTTCGGGAGTGTCCCAGATGTGGACTTGCAGGTCGTGGAGGTTTCGGATTTTCATCACCGGTGCGCGCGTGGCGGGGTCGATGATGATGAAGTCGCCAAAGCCGAAGTGCTCCATGATTTCGGAGCGAAGGTCCTGCGGATAGGTCTTGGAGTTTTTAGAGATGAAGGAAGCGCCGAGGCGTTGGGCGTAGTCGAAGTTCTGGTCTTCGTTCGACTCTAATATTAGAGGTATGTGTCGGTCGTAGTCTTTGACGTGTTTGCAGAAGCGATAGCCCGCGATGGGGTCTTTTTGTCCTTCGCGTTGGAAACTCATGTCGCTGATGACGCCGAGGATGTGGTCTTTGTATTGGTCGAAGATGCCCACGGCCTCTTCGTAGCTACGTGCAAGGAGGATTTTGGGGCGACCTCGCATGCGTAGCGTTTTGAGTTGTTCGTTGAGGGCCTCTTCTGCAAAGGAGAGGCTTTGCTCGAGCACGAAGCGGAAGAGGTAGGGCAGGGCGGAGCTGTAGAAGCGTACGCTGTCCTCGACGAGCAGGATGTTTTGCACGCCCGCGCTCTCGGTGTCGCTTGGTGCGTTCCACTTGTCCTCGATGAGCTTGATGATGGCCATGAGGAGTTCCGTGTTGCCCAACCACGAGAAGACGTATTCGATGCCCGAGAGGTCTTCGCCCGCAAAGCGTTTTGTCACTTCTTTGCTGAAGGGTGTTAGGACGATGATGGGCGAAGCGGGATATTGCGCCTTGATGCTACGGGCCAGTGCGAAGGGGTCGCGCTTGTCCATGTTGGGCATGACGATGATGAGTTCGAAATGTCGGTCGGCGAGTTGGGCAAAGGCTTCGCCTGCGGTGCTGACCTGCGTGAAACGTGGCGGGTAGGAGAGGCCCAGCTGGTTGTACTCCACGCGCAGTTGCACGTCCACGCGCCCGTCGTCCTCCAGCATAAAGGCATCGTACTTCGTGGCAATCAGTAGCACGTTGAAGATACGCTTCTTCATCAAGTCGGCGAAGGGCGTGTCGCGCAGGACAAGTTCTTTCAGATTAGGCAGGCGTGACATGGCGGGCGGTGGGCGTTTGGGTTATTTATTAAACTTTCGGAAGCTTTCGCTTCCTCAGGAGTTAAGGGAGTTAAAAGGAGTTAAGGGAGTTAAAGACGATACTCATAAAGGAAAAGATATGTGCCTGTAAGGCTATCGTCTTTAACTTCTTCTACTTCTCAAACATCTGGAACTTGCATCAGTTGCCAATGAGCTTCAGAGTGAGGGGCGTTAGCGAGTTTTTTATCTCGCTATAGGGTAGCAGGCAGGCGGGTTGGCCAGCCACGTAGGGTGCCACTTCGTAGGACTGGTATTGGATGATGACACCTTTTTCGCCGAGGGCTACGCCGTGGGTGGCGGGCATGGGGAGGTCGTTGCCCTCTTCGAAGAAGATGTCTTCGCCGTCGGCATACTCTGTTAGTATCTTTTGCCGTATGAGGCGTTGCAAGGCAGGGAGGCTCTCGTGCTTGAAGATGTCGGCAGCGGTGAGCAGCTTGCCCGTTTGGCTGTCGGCGGTGTAGAAGAAGAGCGTGTTGCCAGGGTGTGCGCCGCCGAGGTAGATGCTTGTTTCGAGGCGCATCGTGACGAAGCGCAGGTTGGAGAACTCCTTGGTGAGGTCGGCTGTGAATTCGCGGTTCAGCATCCAGGCGTCCTCTCCCGAAGGCGGTGTGTATCGGCCGTTTTCGTCGGTGCAGATCTCGCGTTGGTCGGCTTCGGCATACTTCACGAAGGCATCCTTCACGGCTTCGGCAGCCCCGTCGAAGGAGGAGGGCTTGGTCTGCATTTCGATGTCTTCGAAGGCGTAAGGGTGGGCCAGTTCGGCAAGGTCAGACAAGATGCTATCGCGCAACGTGGCGATGGCTGCCATTGGGCCCATGTAGGGGTATTGCAGGCTGATGTCAACCGTGATGTGGTTTTTCTCGTAGTTGACTTTCGAGGTGCGCGTGGAGACGGGTTGCGGACCTCCGTAGCCTTGTGCGCTAAGGGTGAGCGCGGTGGCTGTCAGGATTAGGAAGGTTAGTTTGCGTAACATAGTTGTTTGGGGGGAATGAGAGGGGAAAAGTGACAAGTGACGGGCGACGGACGAAGGGGCGCGGTAGGTATGTTGCGTTGACAACGCAACATACTGGACCCTGCGCGGCTGCAGCTCGTCACTTGTCACTCGTCACTTGTCACTTGTTTCGGGTTTAGAGGCCGAGTTTCTTGCGGATTTGCTTGGGGATAGCGTTCTTATGGACGAGGATGTTCATCGTCTTGTAAGCGCAGTAGGGCTTGGAGGCGTAGAAGACGCCGTGGTATTTGCCGTAGTCGCCCCAGGAGTTTTTCACCATGAAGAACTCTTTACCTGTTTCGTCTTTCGCTTTACCATAGATGAGCATGCCGTGGTCGTCGGTAGTTTCCCAGTTGTCGTAACCGCGTTGGCGCATTTCCTGCGTGATGACGGCTTCGTCTTCCGAGTCGGCCACTTTCACTTCCTTACCGTTCGTGCCCGTCCAGCGTGCAGCGTCGCTGCCCGTCATGTCGTTTTTGTATTCCTTGGCAGGTACCGTGGCCGTGCCGTTGCGGCTGAAGCCCTTTTCGCTGACGTCGGCACCCCATGCGAAGGTGTAGCCGTTGTCGATAGCGTTTTCCATTACCTTCATCAGTTCGTCGAGCGGCAGGTTGTAGCTTTCGGACCAGCGCCAGTTGTCTTGAATTTCGAGGATGAACTTGGTGTAGAAGGGGTGGTGGGTATAGCTGGTGAGCGAGACGTAGTCGTCGAGGGGCAGTCCGAGGGCATCGCGGAAGGTCTCGGGGGTGTAGGTCTGTCCTTCATATTCGAACGTCTTGGGGAACTCACCGAAGTATCCAGCCAGGATGTTGGCAAAGTCGCGCTTCCACGTGAGGGGTATTTTCTTGTTTTTGCTCTTGGCAATGGCTTCAACGAAGGCATTCTGTATGGGGTCGAGCTCCGTGAAGTTGAAGAGGCTGTCGCCGTAGAGACTGCCGGGGAAGGGCATAGTGCCTTCGGGCGTGATGCCGTAGTGCTTAAGGCAATAGAGCACGTCGTAGAACGAACCGCCGTTGCTGTAGCTCACGTCGCCGTGGGTGCGCACGGCGCGGTCGGCACGGTCGATGTAGGTGTGTTCCACCACGAAGCTTTCGCAGAGGTCGAAGTTTCCTTTGCCGAGGCGCAGCAGTTCGGCTTCGAAGAAACCGAGGCCGCTGTAGCTCCAGCACGTGCCGCTACGGTGTTGGTCCTTGATGCTCGTAATGGGGATTTCCTTTACGACGGTGAATTGTTTCTCTTGGCCCTTGTCTTGCGCATTGGCTGTGAGGGTGAGGGCTGCCAGGGCAGCGATGAAGATTTTTTTCATTGTAGAGTTATTGAATAGAATGTTGGTTGCTTAAGGGGTTATTGTTCGATGCTCGCCATGTAGGCTTCCACGTCGTCGGCCTTGTAGGGAATGAGGTTGTTGTCGCCGAGGAAGCGGCAGCCGTCGGCGGTGACGAGGACGTCGTCCTCGATGCGAATGCCGCCAAAGTCTTTGTATTCTTCAATCTTGTCGAAGCAGAGGAATTCGGCGTTGGTGCCCTCTTTGCGCCAGAGGTCGATGAGTTGAGGGATGAAGTAGATGCCTGGCTCGTCCGTCACGACGAAGCCCTCTTCCAGGCGTCTGCCCATGCGCAGGGCGTTGGTGCCAAACTGTGTGAGGTTGGGGCGTGTTTCGTCGTCGAAGCCCACGTAGGTTTGTCCGAGTCCCTCCATGTCGTGTACGTCCATGCCCATCATGTGGCCCAGGCCGTGAGGCAGGAAGAGGGCGTGTGCTCCAGCGCGCACGGCCTCCTCGGTGTCGCCGCGCATCAGGCCGAGGTCTTTCAGGCGGTTTGTCATCAGGCGGCAGACGTCGAAGTGTACGTCCCACCAGCGCGTGCCAGGTCGCGTCACGCTGAGGGCGAGGTCGTGGCAATCGACCACAATATTATATATGTCGCGCTGCTTCTGCGTGAAGCGTCCGCCTACGGGCGACGTGCGCGTGTTGTCGGAGCAGTAGTTCTCGTTGGTCTCGGCACCGCAGTCGCACAGGAAGAGGCGTCCCTCTTGCAGGGGTGCCGTACTGGGGTAGCCGTGCATGATTTCGCCGTGCTGCGTAACGATGCTTTGGAACGACGTGATGCAGCCGTAGCTCTGGGCAATGCCCGAGAGCACGCCACAGATGTATTGTTCCGTCACGCCAGGCCGACAGAGCTGCATGGCCGCCGTGTGCATCTTGTAGCCGATAGCGGCGGCGCGGTCCATTTCCGCAATCTCCTCCGCGCTCTTCACGCTGCGCAGCGATACGACGGCCTTGATGAGGTCAACGCTGGCCTTGGCGCGCTGCTCGGCGGGGTGGATGTGCAGGAGGTCTTGCAGCTGTATCATCGTGTCGTGGCGATAGGGCGGCAGGAAGTGGACGCGGCGCTTTTGCTTCACGGCCTGGTCCACCACGTCGTAGAGGCGGCTCAAGGGTTCGCACCCGTCGTTGCAGCCGCACTCTTCGGCCATTTCCTTCACGCTCGTCACGGAGCCATACCAAACGATGTCTTCTATGTCGATTTCGTTGCCGTAGAGCGTTTCGCGCCCCGTGTCGGCATCCACGATGCCCACGAGCCCGTCGCGGTGTTGTCCAAAGAAGTAGAGGAACGAGCTGTCTTGGCGAAACTTGTAGGCATTAGCAGGGTAGTTCATCGGCGCGTCGTTGTTGCCGAAAAGGATGATGAGGCCGTCGCCCACGATTTCGCGGAGTCGGCGGCGGCGTTCAACGTAGGTTTCTTTCTTGAAAAGCATAGTTTTTCTATTTGTTTCCCGCAAAGGTAAGGTTTTCTTTGCAAAACACCTACCTTTGCACAAAGTTTTCGTAAGAAATGATGAAAACCTTGCATATTTTCAATCCTTCGCACGACGAAGCGTTGGCCGCCCATTCGCCCTACTACACGCCCTCGCGTGCTGCTCGGCGCATGGAAGCGGAGTTGTGGGACCTGCCGCAGCTGTGGGCTGCGGAGGGCGATGCGGTGTGGGATTTTCGCAGTGCCGTCCGTTGGGACGAGGTGGCGCGCATTGAGCCGTGGGGCTGGGATGCCTTGTTGCGGCATAGGCTGGAGCGCGCTGGTGCCCCTGTGCGCTTGATGCCCACCGCCGAAGAGCTGGCCTCTGTGCGCCGCCTCAGCTCCCGTCAGACGGCCGTCAGTCTGCTCCCGTTGCTGCGCCGCGACTGTTCGCAAACGCTGGGCGCGTCCGTTTTCTGTACCTCAGAGCAAGCATTGCATAAAGCGCTTCAAGCCACGCATAATGAGGGATATATGCTGAAAGCGCCGTGGAGTAGCAGTGGGCGCGGCGTGTTCAGGTTGCAAGCGGCGGACAATGCACGCGCCGTGGCACGCGCGCAGCGCATCTTGCGGCGGCAAGGCGGCATCGTTGTTGAGCCCTACCAGCCCCACGTGGCCGACTTCGCTATGGAGTTCCGCTTTGAGCGCGGAGTGGCCTATTATGAAGGTCTTTCGCTGTTTCAAGCGTCGCCTTCGGGAGCCTATCTTGGCAACGTGGTGGATGCGGACGAGGGGCTGATGCGCAGACTGTGTGCGCTCGCCCCTGCTTTCAAGAACTTGCCAGACGTTTTGCACGACGTACGCGCCAGCCTTTTGCGTCGTCTTCCCGAACTTCTTCGCACCGACTACGAAGGACCGTTAGGTATTGATATGATGCTTTCCCACAATGCGATACATCCTTGCGTTGAAGTAAACCTGCGGCGCACCATGGGGAGCGTGGCCATTGCGTTGCGCACGATGCATTCGTTGCCCGCGCGCTTCTTTTTGGCAGAAGAGGATGGAATACTTCGGCCCATGTTGCGGCCCATTACAGAATAATTTTGTATCTTCGCGGCTGAAAGTTCAACCACAAACAACCTTACAGCAATGAAAAAAGCTATTCTGACCTTCCTCGTCGCTCTGATAGCGACCGCCGCGAACGCACAGTTTGAAAAAGGTACGAAGTATGTAGGTGCTTCGTTCAGCAACTTCGGTTTGTCCTACAGTAAGAAGTCGAAGTTTAGCATTGGCGTTAACGCCGAGGCTGGCTATTGCTTCGCCGACAGCTGGATGCTGCGTGCCAACCTGGGCTATACCTATCAGAAGAATGCCGCCAACGACTTCACCGCAGGTGCGGGCGTGCGCTACTACATCCTGCAAAACGGCCTCTTCCTCGGTGCTGGCGTAGAGTACAAGCACCAACGCCCCAACTTCAACGACCTCCTCGTTCCCGTTGAGATAGGCTATACCTTCTACCTCAACCACTACCTCGCCATCGAGCCCTCCGTCTATTTCAAGATGAGCACCAACGACTTTGGCGACGGTAGCACCGTCGGTCTGCGCCTCGGCTTGGGCTATTACTTTAAGTAAAGAGGCAACTCTCGGAAGCAATCGCTTCCTTAGGAGTTAAAGGAGAACCAATAACCACAAATTAGAACCACTAAACCCTCAAAAAAGTCTTTGTGTCTTTTGTGGACTTTTGTGCTTTTTGTGGTTAAAGCTCTTTCTACTTTAATCGCAGTTAGAATTAGAAGTATCGTCTTTAACTCCTTCCCCCCTTAAACCATTCGCTGTCTATGCAAATATCCGAATTAGGTGAGTTTGGCCTTATCGACCGCCTCACCGAGGGACTGAAACCCTCGAATGCCTCCACGTTGCAGGGCGTGGGCGATGATTGTGCCGTGCTGGCTTACGAAGGCGCAGGTCGGCGCGTGCTCGTCACGTCCGACATGCTGATGGAAGGCATACATTTCGACCTCGTCTATACCCCCCTAAAGCACTTGGGCTATAAGGCCGCCATGGTGAACTTCTCCGATGTGTATGCCATGAACGGCACGCCGCGGCAGCTGCTGGTCAGCGTGGCCGTGGGCAGTAGGTTTCAGGTGGAGCACCTCGACGAGCTCTATGCGGGTCTGCGCCTGGCCTGCGAGCGTCACGGCGTTGACCTCGTGGGCGGCGACACGTGTAGCTCTGTGACCGGCCTCGCGCTGAGCCTGACGTGCATTGGCGATGCCGAGGCCAGCGAAGTCGTCATGCGCAGTGGGGCGCAGGAAAACGACCTTATCTGCGTTAGCGGTAACCTCGGGGCGGCCTATATGGGCCTGCAACTCATGGAGCGCGAGAAGCGCGTCTTCGAGAGTCGGCCCGCCACCGACGTGGAGGCCGCACAGCCCGACTTCAGTGGCCACGAATACCTCATCGAGCGCCTGCTGAAACCCGAAGCGCGTCGCGACATCGTCAGCCAGCTGCGCGCCGCTGGCCTGCGGCCCACGGCCATGATGGACATCAGCGACGGTCTGAGTTCGGAGTTGCTGCACATCTGCAAAGCGTCGCACTGCGGCTGTCGCATCTACGAAGAGCGCATTCCCCTCGACTACCAGACCGCCGTCTGCGCCGAAGAGTTCAATATGAACGTGACGACCTGCGCCCTCAATGGCGGCGAGGACTATGAACTGCTCTTCACCCTGCCCCTGTCGCAACACGAACAAGCCGCGCGCCTGGAGGACGTGAAAATCATCGGCGCCATCACGCGCCCCGACCTCGGGAGCGTCCTCGTCACGCGCGACGGCCAGGAGTTCCCCCTCAAGGCACAAGGGTTCAAGGCGTTTTGAGCACATACTGTCCCTGGAAGCGCGGGCGCCTCGCCCGCATATAACTGGGTACGCAGGCGTCCCGCCTGCACCCTAATCGCTGCGTCAGCAGCGACAATCTCCCTCTTTCCTTAGAGATATATAGATAAGAAGAAGTTGTGCAAAGGCAGTTTTCGGCGCTTTGCGCCGATTCGGGCGGGCGAGGCGCCCGCGCTCCCAGGGGGCTCCGCTACCAATCATAACGATAATCCTATTTAAGTTTCGGAAGTTGTGAGAGAGCGGGACAAATGGTGCGCGAAGCGTACCACATCTTGCTTAACCGCGTACCACGAGGAGCGTAGCGACGAGTG
>ONHN01000042.1 GCA_900317635.1 uncultured Prevotellaceae bacterium
ACGCAGATACACCCCGCATCTAATACCCCACGACGCATTTCATGCGACGGGGGTTAAGCATGGTATGTTGCCTACGGCAACTTTTACCGGACACCAATAGAAATAGATTGGGGCGAGGGGGCTGCGTCCCATCGTGTGGGCGTATCATAACAGCCCCGCTCCGACGGGGGTGTGTCGGGGCGGGGCTGGAGAGAGATGGGTATGTTGGATATACCTTGCTTTACTTCATGAGTACCTTCTTGCCGCCAACGATATAGACGTTGCCCTTTTGGGGGTTGGCTACGCGGCGGCCCTGGAGGTCGTAGACGGTCTTGTCGGCGGCGGGGTCGATGCCGTTGAGGGCGTCGAAGAGGTCGCCGATGGAGGTCATGTCGCCCTCAGACGTCTGGAAGACGAAGCCACGGACCTCTTCGGGATCGCCAGGATAGACGAGGAAGGCACGTCCGCCCTTGAGGACGGAGCCACTATACTTGTAGAAGCCCGGCACGTAGTTTTGCTGGTTGAAAACATAGATGCTGGAGGCATCGGCGAGGTTGAGCTGACTGACAACGTCGGTGACGTAGTAATTGACCAGGAGGCCGTTGAGCCAGCTGTTGTCGATAGCATCGTCAACGGCATCGCTGATGCTTTCCTTACCCGTGGTGAAGGCGGGCTTGAAGGTGTAGGGCGTGTTGTCATAGTCGTCCCAGCTGATGATGGCTGGTGTGCGTGCTGGCAGTACGCCGGTGAGGGTCTGCGTCTTTAGTGTGCGCGTCTTGTGGACGGCTCCTTCTTGATAGTAGGGTGCTTGTGCGAGTTCGCTGAAGACGTAGGCCTCGGCACCTGTGGGCAGTTCAACGGGGAAGGGGAGGTAGAGCGTCGTGTAGTTCTCGTCGTTCACCTTGCGGAATTCTACTTTCTCGTTGAGGTAGTAGCCGTTTAAGTAGCCTCTAGGGTTACCGAGAGGATACCCATCAATATAAACAAACTCGAAGGCTGAGGACTCGGAGCCTCCCGTTGCGGCATCGCAGACGGGCGTCGTGATGCCTGAAACGAAGGGCAAGGAGTAGTCAGCATCGTTCATAGCAGCCTTCATCGTGATGATGGCTTCGCCGCCGTTGCCGTCGCTACCTGCGAGATATACCTTACCATAGAGTCGCTTCGGCGTGAGGTTGCAGGTATTGGTAGGCAGGTCGCTGACGGAGAGTTTGCGCACGCGCAGGTAGGTGGTAGAAGCGTTATAGGCCGATGCCATGTCTTGGTTGCGATAGGCGAGGTAGTCGCCCCGCATGTTGGTAAAGGCATACTTGTCGCCTTCGATCTGACGGCCTACCATAAAGGCTTGAAGCGGCATGACATTGCCAGAGAACGTGCTTACCTTATTGGGAGCGTTGCCGACAGCAGGCAAAATGGACTGCGTGCTATTGTTCTCTCCCGTGGGATTGGCCGCGGTAGGCACACTCGGACCGAAGACGAAGGAGTTCCAGCCGCTGGTTGCCAGGTGGCCCGCAGCGTCGGGGTCGCCCGTCGTGTCGAGGTTGTTCACGCTCAGCAACAAGGGTGCGCCACGACCATTGAGCATATTATAGGTGATATCGGGCGCGAAGCCAGCCAAAACGAACGACTTACCATCGGCGGGCAGCTCGATGTTCGTCTCGCTGAAGAGTGCGTCGGTTGCTGCAGCAATGTCGATCAAGTCGTCGTCGGTATAATTGTCGATAGTGCTGGAATTACCAGGGAAAGCCTTACCTGTAGTTGCATTGATCTCCTCGAGGCGGATGCGCGCTGAATGGGTGGCGGAAGGATAGCCAGGTCCTACTCCATGAAGAGCTGCCTGCGCGTCTTCACCCATCAGCAGTATATACGTATTGATAATAGCCAAGACACCCAAATTTGCATCGCCGACGGGGACAGAGCGAACGTAACGATCATCACCGTTTATTTGGAACGTATGCACTTTGCACCCTTCCATATACTGATCTAAAACCGTTGCATATTGAGTGCCGCTCGGGAGGAACAAGGTGCAGCCATCGTAGTATTCTTCCACGTCGGCGGCGAGGGTCGTTGTAACGCGGAAGCGCGGTGCGGTGTGCTGCTTGCTACTGGGGATGTAATAGGTAGGATCTGGTAGCGCGGTACCATCGCTGTCGACAAGCGGATAGGTAGAGGCCCCCGTGAAGGATACTTCCGTCAAGCCTACTGCTGCCGCATCAACGGGGCGCAGGAGGTAGCGCATGTCGGCACCCGTAGCGTCGGTGGCGGTGCCCCAGACGTTGTCGGCGGCGGTGTGGTTCACGCCCAAAGCGTCTTCGGCGGAATCGCTGTTCTCGCTGCCGTAGGTGGTGACGTAGGGCACGAAGTAGGCGTCCGACGTACCGTATTTACCTACGAAGTTGTAGCCGTCGCCGTCGAAGGAGCCGAGGAGGTTGGTCTGGGCCTGGGCGGCGGTGTAGTCGCTGACTTGCAAGAGCGGCGTGTTGCAGTTGGCCAGACCGTAGGTGCCTACGTAGTGGCCGTTGACAGAACGCAGCTGCACGTTGCCGGAAGCGTCTTTCTCAACGTGGATGTAGTAGTCAGCATCGGCGTCGGCGGGTTGCTCTGCCGCTTCCTGCACGCGGAAGGGGAAGAAGCCCGCGCCGCCCTGGGCATTGACGAGCTTGCTCCACACTTCCTGGTTGTAGAGGTAGCGTCCGCTGAGGGCGTTCTCGGCCACAGTGCCGAGCGTGGGGTTCTTATAGACCTTGATGCGATACCAACCCGTGGTGAGGTCATCGACAGGCGTGGGGGCGGCAGTGAGAGCGAACTCGTAGGCATCGCCCGTGCCCGTGCCCGAGCCATAATTGATAAGCTTGTAACTATGGCCCGAATTGGTCTGGTGGAGCTGGAAGCTGGACTTGGTCTTACCGCCAATGATGACGTACTTACCCGTGGAGGCTTGATAGCCGGGGAAGAAGCCGCGCTCGCCATTGCTGTCGGTTGCCTCAGCGTCGGAACTGCCGAAACCGTTGCCGCCGACGGATACTTCGCGGTTGAACAGAGAGCGGTCTTGGCGGCTGACGATGTTGAAACCACCCGTGGCGTGGCGCGTGAACTTCCACTGCTGGGCCATGTTGGTGTTCTGGATAGTGGAGTTACCAAAGATGGCCTTACCTACGGCGGGGAGCTCTACGGCATAGTCGGTATTGTCGCGATGGGTCGTGAGGTTGTACCAGTATTCGTGGGTGTCGTCGCTGACGAGGAAGAGGCCAGCGGGCGCAGCTTCAACGGTGAAGCGGCTGCCATTGTCGTCCTGCGTGGAAGAGCCCCAACCTATCACGTAGTCGTTGTGTCCCCACGTAGGCATGTGGAGGGAATTCGACGGAATTGCTTCGTTGTAGAGGTGATAGTAGTCGCCATCAACCACGAACTGCCAGCCCGTGGCGGGAGCAGCAGCGGTGGTGGTCAGCAGCTTATTGTTTCCGCTGGTGATGAGGGTTGTTGAGAGGTAGGAGCCGTCGTTGCCCACGAGGTTGTAGGTGCCATCGCCACGATCGGCGAGGGTCCACTGGCAGTCGGGGTGAAGCACCTTGGAGGCGCGCACATAGCCGTCGGCCGAAACGGCCACGTACATGCTGCCGCGCTTGTCCTTCAGCGTGACGATAGAGCCATCGCGGATGACGGCAGGTGCCTGGTAATAGACGTTGGTGAGGCTGCCTATTTCGGTGACGGGCACGGTGCAGGCAGCATCGCTATAGAAAGTATAGGTGTTGTAGCCAGCCACCTTGAGGGCAGTAGGCATTTCGTCGGCCACGTCGTCCGTTTCGAACACGACGAGCTGCGAAGTGAGTATGTTGCCGCTGACATCTACCAGGTTGTAGGTAACGGCGCGGCGCAGGGTGAGGGTGAAGTTAGCTAAGGTGAGCCATTTGTTGGCATCAGTTGTTCTTACGGTGATCACCTCGGATTGAGAAGTCAAGCCCGTCATGGACAAGTCGGCATAGGAGTCACTACCATTAACATTAGGAGGCGTAACGGTCGTACCATCGGACTTGGTCAGCGTATAAGTCGTGCCGTCGTAAACGCCAGCTTGCGCCGTATAACTTGTGATAGCATACCCGGCAGGAGCCTTCAGCGTGATGGTGGCATCGGTGTTGGCAGCGGCAGGGTGGTAAGCCAAGTTATAGCGCGAATTGAGCGTGCTGAACTTATCGTGTGAACCGTCAGACAAGGTCATCGTCACGCCAGCCTTACCGCTGGAGGCATTGGAGGTCCATACCAAACTGCTCCAAGAGCCGTAAGATGCTTCACCCGTCGTCCCATCCACCACCTTCACGTCGTTCGTGGGATTGGGCACGTAGGCATCGTTGAGCGTGGGAATGAGAGCCACGAGCTGTTCGCGCGTGATTTCAACGAAGTTGAGGGGATAGTGGTTGTAGTCGGTGTAGCCGCCGCCGTCGCCGTTGAGCGACTGGTCTTCGAAGAGCATATAGAGGCTACCAGGGTTGGCTTCCGTTCCACCACGTTCGAGGGTGACGTAGCGCGTGCCCTTCGTCTGCACGTTGAGGAACTCCGTCCAATTCTGACCTTGGTCGAGGCTATAGAAGAGCTTGAAGTTGACGTGGTTGCCCGTCGTGATGGAGTGGAAGATGACGTCGGTCTTGCCCGTCTTGGGTGCACGCTGGTAATAGAGGATGTCCTGGTTGTTCTGAGACGTCTGAGAGAGTTGCGCGTTGTCCCACTGCGAGCCGAACGTGAAGTTCAGCGTGCCGTCGCCGTTGTCGCTGTAGGTAGCGGTGTTGAAACGGCGTGAGGACGCCTTGCGGACGGAGCCGAGGAGCGAACCGTCGTTCATCTCGATGACCTTAGCCTCATCGCCACCCGAAATCATTCGCGTCGTGCTGAAACGCCACGTAGCACCGTCGTCCATAGAGTAGAACATATAGTCGTCGGAGGATGCGCCCCAATACGTGCCGTCGGTCAGCGTGGTGTAGTTGTCGGCAGTGAGTGTCTGTGCGGGGATGAGGTACATCAGGATACCATCGGAGGTATAGAGACCTTTACCCGAGGTCACGAAGTAGTCGTAGAGGCCATATCCGCCTGCTGCTCCAGAAGCACCATCGGCGCTGTTGACCGTAGCGTTCTTTATTGCCCCTGTGGCATATATGTCGGTCGGCGGGGTGCTGGCATCGCTGCTCCACGTCACACCGTTGTCGGTAGAGGTGGACATGCAGATGTGTTTCTGTCCGTAGAAATAGCCGAGGTTACCAGCAGCAAAGAGGCAGTAGAGTTTTCCGTCCTTACCCTTCACGAGGCTGGGGTCGCCATAGCCGCAGCGGTCGTTGTCGGCGGTACCTAAACCTTTAGCGATGGTCACGGGTGCGCTCCAGGTGCGTCCGCCGTCAGTGGAACGACGGATGACAATGTCGATGACGTGACCTTTGCCGATGTCGGTATAACTGGCATAGCGCTTGTCGGCTGCTACAACGATGCTTCCGTCGTTTGCCACTACCATAGCTGGAATGCGATATACGCGGCTGCCGTAGGTGTTAGGCAGGAAGGGATAGGTGCGCGTGTTGAAGACCATCGCGCCACGGTCGGCTGGGTCGCCTACGGAGGTGAGGTCGAGGGTGGTCTCGTTGCTGTTGCAGGTGTAGGTGATTCCCGTCACGGCGGCATCGAGCACGCTGCCGAGGGTGGCGTTGCTATTGACGGTAGCTTCTATCCAGTAGTAGTGTGCGCCGGCAGAGAGCTCGCCGATGGAGAGGGTTGCCGTAGCGCCTGAAACGCTAACTTGGCTGACCTGCGTCAGCGTGGGCGCTGCGCTCGTCTGGTTGGCGGTGTCGCCGGTATTCGTAGCGAGCACCTCGGGCGAATCGCTGCTGGCTTCATAAAGCGTAAGGGTTGAAATCTGGTTCTCGGTGCCATCCTTGAGGCTTACGCTCAGGCTTGCCCCTGTGGCAGCCTTGAAGGGCTCTGCATTAACGCGCAGGAGCATCACCTTACCGCTGCGACCTGCCGTCTGGAAGCCTTGCGCTACGGAAACGCCCGATTCAACAATGGCGAGGTTCGGGTCGAACGTCACCTTCACGAGGTGGGTAGAGGTGTTGACTTCTATATTCGATGCTCCATCTAAGGAGAAGTCGGAAGTAGTAGGCGTAACACCCGTGGGCAGGAAGAAAGTACCACCTGTATAGACGCTCGTCAGACCTGCTACGTCGCTGCGCCCACAGCTGACGGCCATATCATAGACGGGAGTAGTACCGTCGGAGGTGACAAGCACCTTCCAGTCCTGAAGGTCTGAGGTAGTGAGGTTGATGGGATAAACCGTCCACTTGGTGCGGAAAGACGTTGTTTCACCTATGAAATAGTTTGCACTGTTATTATAGGCATCAGCATAATAGTTGTTACTCGACTTGATGTAAGTACCGCCGTCATATCCCAGATACACTACGCCAGGCGTGTTAGAAACGGTGGGGAACTTGTAGTCTGCATTGCATACGAGATAACGTCCGTCGGGCAGTTGCCAATAGTTGTTGTTCCAGCTGGTGCAATCAAAGTGCATCAAGTAGGTAGCGTCGGTGATGGCAGGCTGTACGTCAACAGCACCCGTGAAAGTCAGGGGGTAAAGACTGTTATACAACGTAGATGTTGGATATACATATCTACCAGCATGATTTGAATTATTTTGGCTACTTGCAATCTGCAATACGTACCAACCTGAAGTCTGCGGATAGCTTGTCAGCGCCGTTTGGCTCTTCACGAGCTTATTCACCTTGTTCGTCACGGCGGCTTCGGCATCGCCCGTCACTTTCGTAATGGTGAAGTCGCTACCGGTGTCGTTGTAGTTGAAAATAGGATTAGTCAAATCTGAGTTTGCACTAATCACGGCTTGGTTTGTCCCGCTGACGGGGTCGGCAGCCATCTTGATGCGATAAGTTCCGTCCGTCTGACTCAATAGGGATACCGCAACAGCATTGTCGCTGAACACCCACGCATTAACCCACGCATTAGTAGCCTTTTGCTCTATCGCCGTAGGCACAGCAAACTTGTCAGCACCTACGTTATAGAGATAATACTGACCCGTCGTCCCCGTAGGATAGAACACCCACTGGTGGTTGGGGTTGGTAGCATCGAGTGCTGTAGCCCCACTCTTATAGGAACTCCACACGTTGGTTGTGCTGGAGTTGGGCTCGTAGATCAATGCACCACGGTTGTTTCCTTTCGTGTTGTTGATGGTATAGACATGGGAAGATGTGGGTGTCCAAGAAATCGTCACGCGGTAGAGGCGATAGTTCTGAGCTCCGCCGGCCGTTGTATTTAAATTTGTATAAGCATAGACACCGTTGCTGGTATGATCTAAGCCATAGACGGTCGTGCCGTCTGAGCCGCCGTTCACACAGCGTGGAAAAATCTGGTCGTTGGAAAAATTCATAATGTAAGAACCACCGTCCGACGAAGATTCCACAGTGGAGATATTGCCGTTGGCGGTGGGTCTCGGCATGTAGCGACCCGATGAGCTTTGAATGAGATAGGTGGTCTCACCCGTACTGCTGTCCGTCCCGTTCGCGGTCAGTTTGAACACGTGGGTAATGGTGTTCGTGCTGGTTGCAAACGTTGACGTCGTTAAACCACCATAAAGTAACAGCTTGTTGCTGCTTGAGTCTTCAAACATGTACTTATTGTTGCGGGGATTGTAGAAGACGTAGTAAGCTCCGTCCTCAACGTCATCTGCGGAGGTAACCTGACTACCCAGCGTGACCAGAAAAGTCTCGGAGGAACTCAATGGCCACGACACATCAGCCCGCGCCTTTTGCGACGCCATGCCGAAAAATGCCGTCAGCACGACGAGCCAAAGGGCGAGGCTGCGTAAGAATGTAGATAATTTAGTTCTCATATCGATAGGTTTTGATTTGTTGTCGGTTGCGCGTGCTATATATAATATTGTATGGCACGAAAAGACCCGCGCTAACGCGCACGAACTTTTTGCGCAGCAAAAATAATGGAAGATATTCAAAACTACAAATTTATCAGAAACTTTTTAACTCATGAATCTTGTTTCGTCATTTTTCACCGTTTTATCCTTGTCTAAGGAGTGAAGGAGCCAAGGAGATTTCAGACACCGCCTAATTTGGCAGAACCAAGAACCTCCTATCCTCCTATTCTCCGCAGATAAAACTCCTTTTCAGGCTGCTGTATACAGTAACTGGTGCGCAGAGGTTACTGCCCTCGCCCCGCTCTCTCTGACATCTATGCACAGCCTCGTGCCGCGCTATGGACTACCATACGGTACGCGGAGCGTACCGCACTCTCTCCATCGCGGCTATCTGTGCAGTACGCTCCGCGCACTGCGATTATCCTAATTTATAGAACACCCCTTTATATTTCACTATTCCCTATCTCAGCTCCGCCAAAGCAGCGGTGGGCCTGCGTGTCGTAGAGGGTGCAGAACTGGCCGGGGGCTACACCCTGCAAGGGCTCGGCCACGGTGACGCGGAGGCGGTCGGGACCGCCTACATGCAGGGTGGCATCGAAGAACTCGGGCGTGTGGCGTATTTTGAGTTTCACGGCATAGTCGCCCGTGGCGGGATAAGGGTTTTCGGTGAGCCAGTTGGGCACGGCGAGGGCGAAATGGTCGCTGTAGGCGGCCTGCGTCTGATAGCCGCGCGAGAGATAGACGATGTTGCGCCGAATGTCCTTCTTCACAACATACCACGGTCCGCCGCCCAGTCCGATGCCCTTACGCTGTCCGATGGTGAAGAACCAATAGCCGCGATGTTTGCCCAGGACGTTGCCCGTCTCTTTCTCTACGAAGATTCCCTCGCGCTCGCCCAGTTGCTGCCGGGCCAGTTCGGCAAAGGGCAACTTCCCCAGGAAACAAATGCCCTGGCTGTCGCGGCGGCGCGCTGGTGCCAGGTGCTGTTCGGCGGCGATGCGTCGCACCTCGTCCTTCGTGAGTTCGCCCACGGGGAACATCGCCTTGCGCACCACGGCGGGCGGCAACTGCGAGAGGAAGTCGGTTTGGTCCTTCACGGGGTCGGGGGCGGTGCAGAGCCACGTGCGCCCCTCGGCATCGCGTTCGGTGCGGGCATAATGGCCTGTAGCGATGCGGTCGTAGGCGTGGCCGTAGCGCTCTTCGAAACAGCCGAACTTAATCAGGCGGTTGCACATCACGTCGCTATTGGGCGTAAGGCCACGGCGCAGGCGGTCGGCCATGTAGCCCACCACGCGCTCCCAATAGTCACGCTGCAAATCGACCTTCTCTATCTGCAAACCATAGCGGCGGGCCACGGCGGTAGCCATCTCCCAGTCCTCTTCCTCGGAGCAATCCCACGCGCCCTCCTCCCCGCTTCCTATCTTAATATAGAAGAGGTCGGGGCGATGCCCTTGCTCAAAGAGGCGATGCACCATCACGGCACTATCCACGCCGCCACTAATTAGTCCAGCTATTGTCATAATCGTTTATTCAAGTTTCGGATGTTGGAGGAGTTAAGGAAGTTAAAGGAGTTAAGGGAGTTAAAGACGATACTTTTGATGCCCATGTAACATGCCTATAAGACTATCGTCTTTAACTCCTCAGCAGCTGCGATAACTCCTTCTAACTCCTTTAACTCCTACGGGAAGCGATAGCTTCCGAAAGTTGAAATCGTTTATAAATAAAAACAAAGTTGAGGAAAGAGGCGAACTCTTTCCCCAACCCTGTACCCGGAGCCGGGGTCGAACCGGCACGGGTGTTACCCCATTGGTGTTTGAGACCAACGCGTCTACCGATTCCGCCATCCGGGCTTAGCGGCTGCAAAGATAAACAAAGTTTTTCGAACGCGCGCCATCTTGGCAGGAAAAATTTATTCAAGGTTTCGGAGAGCTGAGAAGTTGAAGGAGAAACCAGAACCACTAAAAACACAAAAGAACCACTAAAAACACAAAAGAACCACTAAAAACACAAAAAGCTTTTGTGCCTTTTGTGGACTTTTGTGCCCTTTGTGGTTAAAACCTCCAATAGCTGAGAAGTTGAAGGAGAAACCAAAACCACTAAAAACACGAAAGAACCACTAAACACACAAAAGAGCCTTTGTGTCTTTTGTGCCCTTTGTGGTTAAAACCTCCGATAGCTGAGAAGTTGAAGAAGAAACCAAAACCACTAAAAACACAAAAGACCACTAAACACACAAAAAGCCTTTGTGTCTTTTGAGGACTTTTGTGCCCTTTGTGGTTAAAACCTCTGAACTATCTATCGCGGTCTATCGTGAAATCGACGTAGGCGGCCAGGGCACTGCGCACCTCGCTGTTAGAGAAATCGTCGAGCAGGCGACGGGCCCGACGGCGATAGGTCTCCATCGTGTCGCGGGCATAGTCGATGCCGCCATGCTGCTTTGTCAGTTCCACGAGGCGCATGACGTCGGCATCGCTGGCCGAGCGTTGCAGCACGAAGGCAGCCAGTTTGGCGGCCTCACCCGTCGTATCGACGCTGGCGGCATAGAGGGCGGGCAGCGTCACTTTGCCGTCGCGCATGTCGCTGGCCGTGGGTTTGCCTATGCGCTGGGCGTCGTCCTCGAAGTAGTCGAAGATATCGTCGCGTATTTGGAAGCACGTGCCGATGGTTTCGCCCAGCAAGGCGGCGGTCTGCACCATGGGTTCGGGAGCACCGGCCGAGATGGCGCCTAAGCGTCCGCAGGCCTCGAAGAGTGCTGCCGTCTTGTGGCGTATAATATTAAAGTAGGCCGCCTCGGTTGCCACGGCTTGCCGTATGTCGGCCAACTGCCGCACCTCGCCTTCGGCCAGCGTGCCGCCTAAGCGCGCAATGATATCGACAATGCGCATATCGCCCGTCAAAGCGGCCTGATGCAGGGCTGACGACAGCATGTAGTCGCCTACGAGGATGGCCACCTTGTTGCCAAAGAGGGTGTGCTCGGCAGGTTGCCCGCGCCGCTCGGCACTGTTGTCCACCACGTCGTCGTGCACGAGGCTGGCGGTGTGGAGCAACTCCAGCGTCACGGCGGCCCGCACGCTGACGTCGCTGACGGGACCAAACTCCTTGGCAACAAGCAACAGAAGTACGGGGCGCATCATCTTGCCCTGGCGGGAGGCCACGTGGGAGAGTGCCTGACCGAGGAAATCGTCCTCGTGGGTGAGTGTTTGACGAAAGAGCTGCTGATAGCGGTCCAGTTCGTTGAGGATAGGTTGGCGAAGTGTGTTCATATTGATTCTATTTGCGGATGTTCAAGAAGTTAAGTTTTAACCACAAAACGCACAAAAGTCCACAAAAGGCACAAAGACTCTTTTGTGTGTTTAGTGCTGCTTTTGTGTCTTTAGTGGTTCTTGCTTCTTGAAGCTTCAGATGGTTGCATTAGTGTGCCTCGAGCCAGTTGAGGCCCTCGCCGCAGTCGGCCAGCAAGGGGACGGAGAGTTGGCAGGCGTTTTGCATTTCTTCTACCACCAGCCGTCGCACCGCCTCCAGCTCGGCCTGCGGCACGCTGAAGTTGAGTTCGTCGTGCACTTGCAGTATCATCTTGGCGTGCAGACCTTCGGCGCGCAAGCGTTGGTCGATGCGTATCATGGCCATCTTGATGATGTCGGCGGCGGTGCCCTGAATGGGGGCGTTGACGGCGTTGCGCTCGGCATAGCCGCGCACAACGGCGTTGCGCGAGTTGATGTCGGGCAGGTAGCGGCGGCGCCCGAAGAGCGTTTCGATATAACCGCGCTCGCGGGCTTGCTCCACGGCCTCGTCGATGAAGCGTCGCACGCCAGGGTAGGTTTGGAAGTAGGAGTCGATGAGGGCTTTCGCCTCGCTGCGCGGCACGTCCATGCGCTCGGCCAGACCGAAAGCCGAAATGCCGTAGATGATGCCGAAGTTGGCAGTCTTGGCCTTGCGGCGCTCGTCGCGACTCACCTCGCCGATAGGCTTGCCAAAGATGCGCGCCGCCGTGGCGGCGTGGATGTCGTCGCCTTGCTGGAAGGCACTGATGAGATGCTCGTCCTTGCTGAGGTGTGCCATGATGCGAAGCTCAATCTGGCTGTAGTCCGCACTAAAGAAGACGCAGCCCGGCTCTGCCACAAATGCCTTGCGTATCTCACGCCCGTCCTCGCCGCGCACGGGAATGTTTTGCAGGTTCGGATTGGAGGACGAGAGGCGCCCCGTGGCCGTCACGGCTTGGTTGAAACTCGTATGGATATGACCCGTTCGCGGCGAGATGAGTTTGGGCAGGACTTCCACGTAGGTGTTGAGCAACTTCTTCAGGGCGCGATGGTCGAGGATGCGTTGCACGATGGGATGTTTCGAACGGAGCTGTTGCAGCACCTCTTCGCCTGTGGAGTACTGGCCGCTCTTCGTGCGCCGCGCCTTGTCGGAGAGTTTCAGCTCGCCAAAGAGCACCTCGCCCACCTGTCGGGGCGAAGAAATGAGGAAGGGGTGGCCCGCCAACTCGTAGATTTCCGCCTCGATGGTTTGCAGGCGCTCGGAGAAGAGGCGTTCCGTCTCGGAGAGCGCCGCCGTGTCAAGGCATACGCCCCAGCGCTCCATGCGCGCCAGGACGGGCATGAGCGGCATTTCTATCTCACGAAAAACGCGCTCGCCGCCACGCTCCTTGAGTTCGGCCTCGAGCTTCGGCACGAGGCGCAGGGCCATGTCAGCATCTTCGCAGGCATAGTCGCGAATGTCACTGGGCGGCAGGTCGCGCATGGATTGCTGCGATTTGCCGCGCGCACCGATAAGCTCCTCGGTGGCTATCTTGCGATAGTTGAGGTATATCTCGGCCAGGTAGTCGAGGTTGTGGCGCAGTTCGGGTTGCACGACGTAGTGGGCCAGCATCGTGTCGAACATAGGCGCGGCAAGCTCCACGCCATAAGAGGTCAGGACGTTGAGGTCGTACTTCAAGTTTTGCCCGATTTTAACGATGCTTTCGCTCTCGTAGAGCGGACGGAATATCTCCACCATGCGTTGCGCCGCCTCGCGTTCGGCGGGCACCGCCACGTACCACGCTTCGCCCTCCTGCCGTGCGAAGCTCAGCCCTACGAGTTCGGCCTCGAGCGGATTGAGGGAGGTCGTCTCGGTGTCAATGCTGACGCGCTCGCACGCCAAGAGCGTCTGACAGAGAGCGCGCGCATCGGCTTCAGCCTCTATCAACGTATAGCTCACCTTGGCGGCATCGAAACTGTCAAGCGTAGCAGGCTGGTCGGCAAACAAATCGCCCATGGTGCCAGCTGCTGGCACCGACTGCGCGGCGGCAGGACTTTGTGAGGGCGGATTATCCGCTTGTTCCGGCGACGAAAAGAGGTCTAACTGCTCGGGAACAGCCGAAGAGGAAGGCGCGCCGAAACGTTTTTGCAGGAAGGTGCGAAACTCCAAGTCTTCGAAGAGCTGGCGCAGGCGCGCCTCGTCTATCGCCCCTTGGCGCAAGTCGGCGGGCTGCACGTCGAGGGGCACGTCGGTGCGTATGGTCGTCAGGAACTTCGAGAAACGTATCTGCTCTGCGTTCTCCTCTACGCGCGTTCGCTGTGCGCCCTTCAGTTCGTTGGTACGGGCCAATAGGTTTTCCACGCTACCAAACTGCTGGATGAGTTTGGCTGCCGTCTTAGGTCCTACGCCAGGGCAGCCAGGGATGTTGTCGGACGCATCGCCCATCAGGGCCAGGTAGTCTATCATTTGGTGCGGCTCGTTGAAGCCGTATTTCTCGCACACCTCCTTCACGCCCAGCACCTCCCACGGTTGTGCGCCGTGGCCAGGGCGTTGCATCCAGACGTGCGGCCCTACGAGCTGTGCATAGTCCTTGTCGGGCGTTATCATGTATACGTCCATACCCTCGGCGGCGGCCCGATGCGCCATGGTGCCTATCACGTCGTCGGCTTCGAAACCCGCCACTTCCAACAGCGGTATGCCGTAGGCGCGGATGAGGTCTTTAATGATGGGCACGCTCTCCTTGATGTCCTCGGGTGTGGCCTCGCGTTGCGCCTTATACTCGGGGTAGGCCTCGTGGCGAAACGTTGGGCCTGCGGGGTCGAACGCAATGGCTATCAGGTCGGGACGCTCTTTGCGCAAAATTTCCTCTATCGTGTTGACAAAGCCAAAGATGGCCGACGTGTTGCGCCCCTTCGAATTGATGCGCGGCGAGCGGATTAGGGCGTAGTAAGCGCGATATATCAGCGCGTAGGCGTCAAGGAGGTATAGTTTCATAGTTGTACGATGAAGAAGGCAAGGTGATGCTCTTGCGAAAGTGCATGGCTGGCAACTTGCCGTTTTACAACAAATTTATGGGCAAAAATAGCGATTTTGGCGCGAAAGTCGTAACTTGCGGCTTAAAAGAATTAACTTCGCGCCGAAAAACGGCCTTGTTCGTCGTTTTCCTACCCCCACCCTGCGGGTTTCTTCTTATCCGAACAAACAAACAAAGTATAGATATATGCAAGACAAACAACGTCCCTACCTTGTTATTTCAAACGACGATGGCGTGCGCGCCAAAGGCCTGCAAACGCTCATCGACGTGCTGCGCCCTCACTACGACCTCCTCGTGGTCGCTCCCGACGGATCGCGTTCGGCCATGAGCATGGCCATCACGGCGCGTCAGCCCATCATTGGCAAACTCCTGCGCCAGGAAGAGGGCCTGGAAGAATACGTGTGCAGCGGTACGCCCGTCGATTGCCTGAAGCTGGCCCTATGTCGCTATGCGCGCCGCAAACCCGACCTCGTCATTGGGGGAATCAACCACGGCGACAACAGCAGTGTCAACGCCCACTATTCGGGCACGGTAGGCATCGCCGCCGAGGGCGCGTTGCAGGGTCTGCCAGCCATTGCCTTTTCGCTTTGCGACATGGACGACGATGCCGACTTCAAGCCCTTGCGCCCCTACATCCTGCAATTTGTTGACAAGGTGCTACGCGAAGGGATGCCAGCCTGGACCTGCCTCAACATCAATTTCCCCGAAGGACTGAAGACCTACAAAGGCGTGCGCTACTGCCGCATGGCACAAAGCCGCTGGGTGAAAGAAGTGGAGGACTGTCCGCATCCCTGGAAACCTGGCCTGCACTTCTGGCTCGTAGGCGAATGTGAAGAGCTGGAGCCCGAAGCTACCGACACCGACCGCTGGGCCTTGGCCAACGGCTACGTGGCCGTCACGCCCCAAACCTTCGACACCACAAGCTACGACTACCTGCAAGCACTGAAGCAGGAGTGAAAGGTGGGGGCTTGAGACCACGAAGGACACAGAGAGGCTTGACGTACTGCTGAGCGTATGCGAAGAATGAACACGAAGACTTTTGCGCGTGGAGACTCTGAATTCAGGTTTCATCACCGTAGTCTCCCTGAGATTGCGCCTCCCCGCCCGCACGCCAACGGCGCGACGTCATCCCCAATGCTTAATGTTCATAGTATCTACTCCCCTCTCGCCCTCTCGAGGAGAGAGGGGTCAGGGGGAGAGAGGGGCTATTACTTGTCACTCAACAAGCATGAAATACTTCATTATTGCCGGCGAAGCCAGCGGCGATCTCCATGCCGCCCACTTGATACGAGCCCTCAGCGCTGAGGACCCGCAGGCCGCCTTCCAGTGTTATGGTGGCGACGAGATGCAAGCGGCGGGCGCCACGTTGCTGCGCCACTACCGCGACCTGGCCTACATGGGGTTCCTGCCCGTCTTGCGCCACTTGCCCGACATCCTGCGCGGCATGCGCGCATGCAAAGCGGCCATCGAGGCCTTCAAGCCCGATGCCGTCATACTGGTTGACTACCCGGGCTTCAACCTCAAGATAGCTCGCTACGTCAGCACGAAGGGCCTTTGCCCCGTCTTCTACTACATCTCGCCTAAGATATGGGCGTGGAAATCGTGGCGCATACGGCAGATACGCCGCTACGTCACCCGCCTCTACTCTATCCTGCCCTTCGAACCCGCCTGGTTTGCGCGCCGAGGCTACGAGATAGAATACGTTGGCAACCCAACCCTCGACGAGGTGACGGCCTATAAAACGGCGCATCCAACGCAGAAAGCCACAGACCGCCCCCTCCTCGCCCTGCTGCCAGGCAGCCGCAGGCAAGAAGTGACGGACAACCTGCAACGCATGTTGCAAGCCGTGAGCCTACTGAAAACAACCGACAACAGACCGCTGCAACCCGTCGTGGCCATGGCACCCGCCCTACCCCGCTCGCTGTACGAAGACATAGCACGCAGAACGGGCGTAAAGGTGGAGCTGGAAGCTGGCAAGACCTACGACATCCTTGCGCAAGCCACGGCAGCCCTCGTCACCAGCGGCACAGCAACCCTCGAAACAGCCCTTTTCAACGTGCCGCAGGTGGTTTGCTACTACGTCAGCTTCGGACGCTTCATCCGCCTGATGAAACACCTCGTGCTGAGCGTGAAGCACGTCTCGCTGGTCAACCTCATCGTAGGCCGCGAAGCCGTGCCCGAGCTCATCGGCGACCAGATGAGCCCGCAGCGCGTTGCCCAAGAGCTTGCACGCATACTGCCTGACGGCGAAGGCCGACAAGCACAGCTCCAGGCCTACGCCGAACTACAGGAGAAGCTCGGACAGCCAGGCGCACCGCAGCACACGGCAAAAGATATTATTAAAGAATTAAGGGGCTGAGACCCCAAAAGGCACGAAGTTTGCTATATCTATTGCTGTCCGCTATAAGCCAGCATAGCTGGCACATCATGCTTAACCTCCCCTTAATTCAAGCATCGGGAATTCCTGTTGCGATGGTGCGCAGAGCGTACAACACTATGCTCAGGCCGCGTATTCCGATGAGCGAAGCGAAGAGGAATGCGCGGGAGGTGACGGGCGCATAAAGTCGGTGCGCAGAGCGTACCGCACATTAAGAATATGAATAACTGAGTAGTTTGGTAGCGGGTGAAGCTTTGTGATGTACAGTACGCTTCGCCCACCACTATTGCACAACTCCTAAAACATCCGAAACTTAAATAACCTCTCACGATTATGAGCCTCGCCAAATTCGAAAGTCAAGTAAAGCAATTGTCCATTTCGCAACAAGCCGCCTACGAGCGCTTCAGCGACATGCGCAACCTGCAAGTGTTGAAAGAGAAAATAAACGACCCCGAGTTTCAGCAACGCATCAGCGAAGAGCTGCCTGCCGACAAGCTCGACGAAGCCCGCCAACAGCTCGAAAACGTTAGCTTCGACGCAGACAGCGTGAGCATCGACTCGCCCGTTGGAAACGTCACTATGCGCATTTCAGAACGCGAAGAGCTTAAGCTCGTCAAACTGCAAAGCGAAGGCAGTCCTGTCCCCCTGACACTTTGGCTGCAACTTCTTCCCACAAGCGACGAGAGCTGCAAGCTGCGCGTCACCATCGGCGCAGAAGTCAATATGTTTATGAAAGGCATCGTCAAAGGCCCGCTGCAACAAGCCGCCGACGGCCTGGCCAACATCCTATGCTTAGTCAAATAAAACGCATAGCCCTTACCGCCCTGAGTCTCCTGCTGCTAACGGGGTGCGTGGAAAGTATTCAGAACGAATACTCCACCAATCGTGTCTTCTTCCGCTTCTCGCCCGTCACGGCCGTCCCCCCGCTGTATCGCGCCCTGACCAACCCTGGCCTTTATTGCCACATCGACTTCTCTAACAAAACTGGCAACACCAGGAGAACGGCCAACTTCATCGCCTCGACAGGCGAAAGTCAGTCCTACGCACTGACGAGCGAGTATGCCAACCGCTACATCGAGTGCATTTCGGGCTTCATCGTAGGCATGCCCAGCATACCCGACGTAGCGGGCAACTTCTACCTCGTAGCCTACGACCTCGTTTGCCCTACGTGCTACGATAAGAACGCCATACAGCGCAGCCTCGACTTCGGCCCCAACGAAACCGCCGTCTGTGGCCGTTGCAACCGCACCTACAGCCTCATCCACGGCGGCATTATCAGTGGCGGCGAAGGCAGCAAGCTCAAGCGCTACCGCATCACCTACGATAGCAACATCCTCGTGATACAAAACTAACGCGCCCCCCACCTGGGTACGTAGGCGTCTCGCCTGCACCCATCAATGGCGTAGCCCCTAACTGGGTACGCAGGCGTCTCGCCTGCATCCCATCGTTGGCGTAGCCCCCACCTGGGAGCGCGGGCGCCTCGCCCGCATCCCATCAATGGCGTAGCCCCACTTGTCACTCATCCCTCGTCACCTTAAAAGCTCTCCTCATGTTTGCCGACGTCCTGCTCCCCCTTGCCGTAAGCGGCAGTTACACCTACCGCATTCCGCCTGCGCTTGAAGCGCGTGTGGCGGTGGGGAGCCGTGTGGTCGTCCCCTTAGGTCAGCGCAAGTTCTACACGGGCATCGTCGTACGCCTACGCACGCTGCCTGCCGACGAAGGCACCACGCTCAAAGACATCGTCGATGTGCCCGACGCTGCCCCCAGCGCATTGCCCGCACAGTTGGCACTATGGCAATGGATTGCACAATATTATATATGTACGGACGGCGAAGTGCTGAAAGCGGCCCTGCCTGCGGGGCTGCGCCCAGGCAGCGAGACGCTCGTGGTGCAGGACGAGGACTTCGCCGCTTGGGACACGCTCACGCCGCGCGAACGCAACGTCCTGGCTGCCGTCCCCGCTGAAAAGGCGTGTAGCGTGAGCGAGGTACAGACGCGCACAAAAGGGGCCGACGTTTTCCCCGTCGTTCGACGCCTGCTTGAGAAAGGGGCCGTGCGCATTGACGAGAAAATGGAGACGCGCTTCAAACCGCGCACCGAAACCTTCGTGCGACTTTCCACGGCTTACCGCGATGAAAAGGCCATCAACGCCCTGCTCGACAGCTTGCAAAAGCGTAGCCATAAGCAAGAGGAAACCTTGCTGCGCCTGCTCGACCGCAGCGGACTCTCCGCCGCGCTCACCCTAAGCAACCCGGCCCTCATCAAAGAGGTAAGCCGCAAAGAGCTGCTGGCCTACGAGGCGGCAAGTCCGGCTGCGCTGAAAGCCCTCATCGACAAAGGCATCGTCGAAACCTACGACGTGGAGACGGGCCGCCTGAAAGCGCGCAAAGCCGTGCCCGAAGCACTGCAGAAAAGTTTAAGTCCACAACAGGAAGTAGCCCTACAGAACATTCGAAATACTTTCAAAGAGAAAAACGTCTGCCTGCTCCACGGCGTCACGTCGAGCGGAAAGACCGTAATATACACCCGCCTTATTCGCGACGTCATAGCCGAAGGCAAGCAAGTGCTTTACCTCTTGCCCGAAATAGCTTTGACCACGCAACTCGTGGACCGACTGGGCCGCGTCTTCGGCGAACAGTTGGGCGTTTATCACTCCAAATTCCCCGATGCCGAACGCGTGGAGGTGTGGCGCAGACAACTCTCTGCGCCCTACCCCGTCCTGCTCGGCGTGCGCAGTGCGCTCTTCCTGCCCTACCAAAACCTGGGCCTCATCATCGTTGACGAAGAGCACGAAACGTCCTACAAACAGCAGGACCCCGCCCCGCGCTACCACGCCCGCGATGCGGCCCTCTGGATGGCCGCACAATGTGGGGCCAAGGTGCTGCTCGGAACGGCCACGCCCAGTTTCGAGAGCTACAACAATGCGCGTCGAGGAAAGTTTGGCCTTGTCCGCCTGACAGAGCGCTACGGCGGCGTGAAAATGCCGCACATCGTCGTTGAAGACGTGAAAGAGCTTCGGCGCAAAAAGCTGATGAAAACGCCGTTTTCGCCCCGCCTCATCGAGGAGGTGCGCACGGCCCTGGCCGAAGGGCAGCAAGCCATCTTCTTTCAAAACCGCCGTGGCTACAGCCCTATCCTGGAGTGTCACCAATGCGGCTGGACACCGCGCTGCACGCGCTGCGACGTCTCGCTGACGTTCCACCAACGCCAAAACAAACTCGTTTGCCATTACTGCGGGGCTGCCTACGACGTACCGCCTCAATGCCCGCAATGCGGCCACACCGAACTGCGCGACATTGGCTACGGCACGGAAAAGATAGAAGCCGCTGCCGCCGCCGTCTTCCCCACGGCCCGCATAGCCCGCCTCGACCTCGACACCACGCGCAGCCGCTCGGCCTACGAGCGCATACTTAGCGACTTCGCAGCCCACCGCACCGACCTGCTCATAGGCACACAAATGGTGACGAAAGGTCTCGACTTCGAACGCGTGAGCATCGTGGGCATCCTCAACGCCGACCAGCTCTTGCAGCAACCCGACTTCCGCGCCTACGAACGCGCCTACCAAATGATGTCGCAAGTGGCAGGCCGGGCCGGAAGGCGCGGACGGCAGGGTCTCGTGGTGCTGCAAACGCGCCAAACAGACCTGCCCGTTGTGCAATACGTGGTTGACGGCAACTACGAAGCCCTCTTCCGCTGGCAGATGGAGGAGCGCGAAGCTTTTCGCTTCCCGCCCTTCGTGCGCCTCGTGCGCATCACGCTGAAACATCGCGACGAACACCTCTGCGCCCGTGCCGCACAGACGCTGGCCACGTGGCTTATGCCCCACTTTGGCACTGGCGGCGGACTGCTTGGCCCCGACCGCCCCTTCGTTGGCCGCGTAGCTTTGCAGTACATCCGCACCCTTCTTGTTAAAATACCCCCCACCCTTTCGCCCTACGCGGCGCGCCGCACCCTCACCGCCGCCGCCCATGCCCTGAAAGACCAACCCGACTTCCGGCGCACCACCATCGTATTCGACGCCGACCCTATGTTCTAAGGGCCATCTTCGCCAAAAGCTTCCCGCATTTTTCGCACGCCCCGCACTACTTCGTAAGAGCACGTCCAGAGCGCGTACTTGCGCCATGGCGCAAATTCCATGAGGGGATGGAATCTATTCCACGCCCGCATGGACTCCGCTCCATCCCCGCATGGAATGTTTTCCATCCCCGCAGCCCTACGAAGCGAAAGCCATGCCGCAAGCATAGAAAAAGTCCTTGCATCCCTCCCCGTAAAGATAGATGCAAGGACTATGCTAAAACGCGTTAGCTTAGCGTTTTTTACTGAAAAAGTGTTTGATGTTTCCGCAAGCGTGACGCTTGCGGAAACATAGGGAGTTATTCCTTTTCGTCGAAGGATGCGGGCAGCATGGTGACGCTGAGGCGCGTGCCCTTCTTCAGGAGGATGTCGCGGCAGAAGGCTTGTACGTCTTTGCAGGTGACGCTACGGATAGCATCTTCGCGGCCTGTGCGCCCGTCGCGGTTCCAGTTGACGCGGTTGCGAATGAGGCCCATCCAATAGTCGTTCTTCTTTTGGTTGTCGGCGTATTCCTTAAGCTCAAACTCTTTCACCTTGTTCAGCTCTTCCTCGGTCACACCGCCCTTGGCAATCTCCTCAATGGTCTGACGGATGAGCGTGGTAGCGCTATCGGCCTTTGCAGGCTTGACGGGGCAGTAGATTTGGAGGGCGAATTCGTCTTTAAAGCCATATTCGGCACTGGCGCTTGAGCCGCAGCTGTAGGCGAAGCTATGCTCCTCGCGCACGGTCTTCAAGAGGCGTTGCGAGAGGATTTCGCCCAAGGCATTGACGGTTTCGGCCTCCTTGTAGGAGAAGGGTGCTTCGCCGTGATATACCTGCACGATGTTTCCTTTCGGCGTTTCCATTTCGCGCACGAAGCTGTTGTCGCGTCCGGGCTTAGCGAACTCAAGCTTCGGGTCGGTCTTCTTCTCGGCCTTAGCGGCGGGGATGCCAGCAATGTATTGCTCGCAGAAGGTGCGGAGGCTGTCGGCGTTGAAGTTACCTACGAAGTAGAAGGTGAAGTCGGAGGGCGAGGCAAAGCGCTGTGCGGCGATGTTGCGGGCGAGGTCGAAGTCGGCCTCGGCGAGGTCGGCGTAGGTGATGCGGCGCACGCGGGCATCGTTCTTGTAGAGCGTGCTCATGATGCTGTCGCTGAAGGCGGCCTCGGGTTGCTTCTCGATGTTTTCGAGTTGCGTCTTCATCATGGTGATGAAGTTGTCGTAACCTTCGCGGTCGGTGCCAGGAGCGGTGAAGTGGAGGTAGGTGAGCTCGAAGAGGGTGCGAAGGTCTTTGGGCGTGCTTTCGCCGCTGAGGGTTTCGCGGTCGGCGCTGATGGAGGTGTAAACGTGGGCCTGCTTACCAGCCAGGGCCTTTTCGAGTTCGGTTTGTGTGAAGTTGCCCAGACCTGCCTGAGCGCGCACTTGTGCGGCCAGACGAGCGTTGATGGCGGTGTGGCGCTTGGACATATCCACTTCGTTGTATCCGCCCCAACTTTCGGCGGTCATGACCACTTGGCTCTCGTTGAAGTCGGTTTGCTTAGCATAGACCACGGCACCATTGGAGAGCGTCCACTTCGTGAAGCCGAAGTCGGCCTGCTCTTCCTTGGTCACCTTACCGGCAGCGGGGAGCTGCGGCACGAGGGGTTCGTTCTTCACGTTGTCGACATAGGCTTCGAGCTTCGCGGCGCGGGCGGCTGCCACGGCAGCTTTCAGCTCTTCGACGGTAGGAATGGTAACGCCGTCTTTTTCCGGGTAGGCGGCAAGGAGAACGAAGTTGGTATCTACGGAGGCTGTGTATTCGCTTAAGATACCACCTGCCATTGGCGAGAGCATGCTGGTACTGCGTAATTGCTGGGAAAGCATCTTGTAGGTATTGTACTCGTCCTCGATGCTGGGGATGGCGTTGCCTTCGAGGAAGTGGCGGTAGTATTGCGGAATGAAGAAGCTGGAACGCTGCTTGTCGCGGTTGTCGTAGATCTTCTCTAAACGGCTGAGGAATTCCTCGTCAGCACGGATGAGTTCGGTGTTGGTGATGCCGAACTGGCGGGCGCGCTCGATTTCTTTCATCACGCATTCGAGGGCCGCAGCGTCCTGTCCGGGCTTGGGCATGATATAGACTTCGAAGGCATCGCAGGTCTTCGAGAGCAGATAGTTGTCATAGCCAACGCCGGCTCCCACGTAGGGGCAGTCGGGCTTCTTGCTGAGTTCGTCGAGGCGTGTGTTGAGGGTTTGCGAGATGAGCGAATTGAGGTATTCCGCAAGCAGGAAGGCCATGGTTCCGCGCATTTCGCGGGGCATGGTCTCTTGCTTGAAGAGCACCTGGATGATGCCCGTGGTCTGCTCTTTGTCCTTATCGACAACGTAGATGGCCTCGTTGTTGTCGGGCACGGGATAGAGCTCGTACTTAGCTTCGTTTTCGGGGTTGGGGATGTCGGAGAAGAGTTTCTTGATCTTCGCTTCCACTTGGTCCACGTCGATGTCGCCCACGACAACGAGGCCTTGGAGGTCGGGGCGATACCACTTCTTGTAGTATGCGCGGAGCTCTTCGGGCGAGAAGTTATCGACCACGCTCATCAGGCCGATGGGCATGCGCTTGCCATAGCGGCTGCCAGGGTAGAGCGTTTCGAGGTTTCGATTGAAGATGCGTTGCATCGCACTGCTACGCAAGCGCCACTCTTCGTGGATAACGCCGCGCTCCTTCTGGATTTCCTCTTCTTCGAGGTCGAGGTAGCCCGACCAGTCGTGAAGGATGAGGAGGCAGGAGTCAATGTTGCTTTCCGTGACGGGCACGTTGTCGATGTTGTAGACGGTCTCGTCGGTAGAGGTGTAGGCGTTGAGGTTTTGTCCGAACTTCACGCCGATGCGTTCGCAATAGCTAATAAGGCTGTTGCCTTTGAAGTTTTGCGAACCGTTGAAGGCCATGTGCTCAAGGAAGTGGGCAAGGCCGCGTTGGCTCTCCTCTTCCTGTACGGATCCCACCTTCTGTGCGATGTAGAAGAAGGCTTGCTTTTCGGGCAGCGCATTGTGGCGGATGTAGTAGGTCATGCCGTTGGGCAGGGTGCCGATGCGCACAGCCGGATCGGTGTTCACAGGCGGCATCATCTGTGCCTGAGTTGCTTGGCTAAGCGGCAACAAGGCGATGAGCGCGAGCAGCAGTTTTTTTAGGCTGTTCATAATGGTTGATATGAATTGGTTATGGTTTTTTGAGGTCGGAGTAATCGGAGTACTCGTAGTTGTCTGAATGGTCGGTATAGGCTACTTGACGTTAGCTTTCAGCAGTTCGACGGTGAAGAGCAGGGTGGAGTAGGCGGGTATGCCTTGCGTGCCCCGTTCGCCGTAGCCGATTTCCTGCGGTATGGCGAGTTCCCACTTGCTGCCTTCGGGCATCATCTTGAGGGCTTCTTGCCAGCCTTTGATAACGCCGTTTACGGGGAAGGAGGCACTCTGTCCGCGCTTGTAGCTGGAGTCGAACACCTTGCCGTTGATGAGGCGGCCTTCGTAGTTGACTTCTACCTTCGACGTGTCGGCTGGCATGGGGCCAGTGCCCTGCGTCAGGACGCGGTATTGCAAGCCGCTGGGCGTGGTCTTCCAGCCTTCGGCCTTGGCGTTATTGGTTAGGTAGTCTTCGTTTTGCTTGCGGTAGGTCTCCTTCTGATACTCCATCTGCTGATTGATGATGTGCATGGCAGAGTCGGCGTCGTAGGCCATTTTCTTTCCGCTCAGGGCATCGGCCAGGGCGGCGTTGTAGATGTCGAGGTCGAGGTATTTGGCTTCGGCATCGCCCGTGGCTTGCTCGTTCATTTGGGGCAGGAGGCGCGTCTTGTTGATTTCGGCCACGCGCAGACCCATGGCGCGGGCGGCATCGGCCTCAATGCGGGCGGTTTCTTCGGGCGTATAGTTGGCGGTGAGGGCCTCAACCACCTGCGGCATGTTCTCGGCCTTCACGCCGCCTTGCTGCGTGACGAATTGGCGCACGCCGTCGGCTTGCAGCACACCCATAGCGTAGCTGAAGTCCTTCGCGCTGACGGGCGCCATTTTATGAACGGGAACTTGCACGGGCTTGAGGGGACGCTTCTGAGCGCCAGGTTGCTGCGCCGTGGCCGTGAGGCCTACAAGGGCTGCAGCAAGGATGAGTATTTTCTTCATTTTGTGTGTTGTTAGAGTTTAGGGGTGTTCTATAAATTAGGAAAATCGTTCTTTGATTATGCTTGATGCTTTTAGGCTCTCATGGGCATCTTATGAACTAACTTCTTGCCACGTAGCACAACACCCCTTTAGTTTTGCATTGCTTAGTTGGGCATGACTTCTACGCCAGCGGGCATGCCGGCGGCGGCGGGCTTGCTCTGGCTGATGCTGTGGAGCTTCACGCGGAAGATGAGGTTGGAGAAGGGAGGAATGACGTCGCCGCCCATGCCTTGTGCGCCGTAGCCTTTTTCGTAGGGGATGAAGATTTCCCATTCGCTGCCTACGGGCATTTGCAGCAAGGCGGTGCGCATGCCTTCAACGACGGCACCGATGGGCAGTTCGACGGGCTTGCCGGGCTGGCGCTCGAAGGTGCTGTCGAACACTTTGCCGTTGATGAGTTTTCCTTCGTATTCTACCATAACGCTCTGCGAGGCGGTGGGCTTAGCACCCGTGCCGGCGGTGATGACGCGGTAGAGCACGCCGCCGGGCAGCTTGTTGATGCCGTCTTCCTTTGCTTTAGCTGCCATGTAGTCGGCGGCTTTCTTCTTGTCGGCTCCGTAGCGGCGCTCCATGTTGCGGTCGGTGATGGCGCCGATGCGCTCTTGCACGTCGCGGTTGGCCATTTCGGCATCGTAAACCTTGCCGTTGATCTTCAGTGCCGACTTTTTGCGCACGCCGGCCATGAAGCCCGAGAGGAAGTTCTTCATGCTGAGGTGTTGCGTGGAGTCGCCCACGAACATGCGCTGCTCGGTCATCGGAACAATCTGGCGGGCCAGCTGCACGCCGACGCTCATACCGAGGAAGCGGGCCATCTCCTTCTTCTTCTTTTCGTCGATCATGGCACCTTCCTTCACGCCTGCGAGGAAGTCTTGAAGATAGGCGGAGTCGATTTCGTTTTGAAGCAAATAGGCCTCGATGCCGTTGCTGCCCGAAAGGCCGAGTTCGTAGCTGACGGTGTCGATGTCGGTTTTCAGGTCGGCGTGGACGCGACCTTTGTTGCAGGAGCTCAGGCCTGCGGCCACAGCCGTGAGGGCTGCGATGAAGAGGATTTTTTTCATTGTCGTCTTATTGTGTGTGTGTGTTGTGTGTTATTTCACTTTGATGAGTTCAACGTCGAAGATGAGGGCGGCGTAGGGGGGAATGCTGCTGCCCGCTCCGCGTGCGCCGTAGCCCAGCTCTTGGGGGATGTAGAAGCGATACTTCGCACCTTCCTTCATGAGCTGCAGGCCTTCGGTCCAGCCCGCAATGACACCATTGAGTGGGAACTCGGCGGGCTCGCCACGGCGATAGCTCGAGTCGAACACGCTGCCGTCCACGAGGCGGCCTTCGTAGTGGCAACGAACGGTGTCGGTGGCGCGGGGCAAGGCACCCGTTCCTTCGCTGAGCACTTCGTATTGCAAGCCACTCTTCGTGACCACGATGCCCTGCTTCTTTGCGTTCTGCTTGAGGAACGCTTCGCCCTCGGCGCGCAGGCCTTCGCTGCGGCGCGCCTCCTGCTCCTGTAGGAAAGCGGCCACGCGGCGCTGCGCCGTGGCCACGTCCACGGCGGGCGTGCGACCTAAGAGCAGGTCTTCTACGCCAGAGAGAAATGCTGCACTGTCTATCTTCTCAACGCCCAGTCCGCGCAGGTTGCTGCCGATGACGAGGCCAAGAGCATAATCGAGGTTTTCTTTCATTTTTTCCTTTACTTTATTATTCAAGTTTCGGGAGTTGTGATACGGGGGGTGTAAATGGTGCGCGAAGCGTACCACACTATGCTTAACCGCGTATCCTGACGAGCGTAGCGAGGAGGGATGCGCGGCAAACTATCGACGATGTGGCCAGTATGTGGCCAGTGCGCGGAGCGTACTGCACGTTACAAGTCCTCTTTGCGTCACAACCTATTTCTTGTGGAAGAAGGCCTGCTTCAAGAGACGCGCCATGGCTATCAGATAACCCACAAAGGACGGATTGTAATACACGGTGGTGGTTTCAAGAAACGAGTTCGTCGTGAGCGTCTTGTCTATATCTGTACCATTATTGCTGCCGTCAGCGGTGTTATTGCTGCCCTGGCGAGCTTTGCGGCGCTCTTTCTTTAAGAGTGCACTGATGTGCATCTGTACTGCCTTCAGATGCCATCTTTTTAATTTTTCTTTTCTTGTTCTTTTTTCTTCATTTTCTTTGTCTATTAAAATAAAAGTTTTACCTTTGCAACGTCTTCTTTGTGGAGACTGATAGCACCACCGCCTATAGCTGTTTCGGCTTGAGGTGGTGTTTTTTATTCCTCATCTTTTTAATGTGCGGTACGCTCTGCGCACCGCTTCATCCGTTGTGCACTATCCGCGCACCACTCGTCGCTACGCTCCTCGCGGTACGCGGTTAAGCAAGATGTCTTCGCGCACCATTTGTCCCATTCTCTCACAACTTCCGAAACTTAAATTTATTATTAAAACGCGCAAAGATAACGACTTTTTTCTATAACTTTGCACTCGAAGATGTTTAATTTACTAAAAACACAAAAGAAGTCATGAAAAAACTAGTTGTTCTGACGGGTGCAGGCATCAGTGCCGAGAGTGGTTTCTCTACGTTTCGCGACAACAACGGCTATTGGGACAAGTACCCCGTGGAGCGCGTGGCCAGCACGCAGGGGTGGGCCGCCGACCCCGACTACGTCAATGCTTTCTACAACATGATGCGCCGCCAACTCATAGACGCTAAGCCCAATCGCGGCCATGAGATCCTGGCCGAGCTGCAGGAGGATTTCGACGTTAGCGTAATCACGCAAAACGTTGACGACCTGCACGAGCGCGCCGGACAGAAGAAGGTAATCCACCTGCACGGCGAGCTGATGCGCACGTGCTCGAGCCGCGACGTAGAGGACCCGCGCTATTGGCGCACCATGACGCCCGACTGCCTCGAGGTCGGCCCCGGCGAGCTATGCGACGACGGCAGCCTGCGGCGGCCCTACATCGTCTTCTTCGGCGAGCAGGTGCCCAAGCTGCAGCAGGCCGCCGAAGAGGTGATGCGCGCCGACGCGTTCGCCGTCGTTGGCTCGAGCCTCGTGGTCTATCCCGCAGCTGGCCTCGTGGGCTACGTCAGGCGCGGCGTGCCCATCTACGTCATCGACCCCAAACCCGTCAGCATCCCCACCGACCACCCCGTCCATCTCATCCAGGACGTGGCCTCGCGCGGCATGGCCGAACTGGCACGCAGGCTGCGGGAGGGAAGTGACGCGGCGCAGCGCCCGGGGGCGCACAGCGAGCGGGTATAGACAGTCGGGAAAAGAACAAGCCGCGGATGTAGCGAATCAAGACGAAGCCACACGCATACAACTGCGCCTATCCGGCAAGGCAATAGTCCCTTCGCTTGTTCATTGCTCTGTGCCCATGACCACGAAGGGCGCAGACATCAGCAAAGGACGCAAAGACCTCTTGGTGGGTCTTGCGTCCTTTCTGCGTGTCCAGCTCTCCGGCTAATCACGAAGGGCGCGCCGGCGCGCCGACGGAAATACGCACGCGGCGCACCAAGCGCGACCGGTGGGGCTCACCCGCAGGAGGTGCTGGGCTGTCCCATCAGAGCAAACGCTCCAACCCGTCGGCGAACTTCCTCCAACCCATCGGCGAACTTCCGCCCGCCTTTTGGAGCAAAAACTCCAACGGGTTGGAGAAAATCCTCCAACGGGTTGGAGAAAATCCTCCAACGGGT
>ONHN01000046.1 GCA_900317635.1 uncultured Prevotellaceae bacterium
TACCGCGAGGAGCGTAGCGACGAGTGGTGCGCGGATAGTGCGCCACGGATGAAGCGGTGCGCAGAGCGTACCGCACATTAAGAAGAATAGGTTGTGTCGCAAAGAGGGATCGTGACGTGCAGTACGCTCCGCGCACTGGCAACATCGTCGATAGTTTGCCGCGCATAGTGTGGTGCGCGCTGCGCACCATTTGCCCCCCGTATCACAACTCACGAAACTTGCATAAAAAGAATGTTGCCGCACATTAAGGAAAGGCGAGGGTTGTGGTTGTTAAGCCCTTTTCGGTTTGTACGTTGACCTCAATGCTGTCGCGCCCAGGAAGAAGAAGGGAGTGGTAGGGTGCGAGGTTGCAGGAGAGGAAAGTTTCGCGGTGCCAGGCGTTGCCGTCGCCGTGGGCATCGTGGTAGAGGCGGAGCTGCAGCGTTTGGCCGCCAGCGGCGTTGCTCACGAAGCCGCGCTCGTCCATAGCGAAGTAGTGGGCAGCGGTGTTGTTGGCCGTAGGCACGTCGAGATGCAGGTTGACGTATCCGCCGCCCGTCCAGCAGGCATTGAGGCGGAGCGGATCGGCACGGAAATTGTCGGCCTTCATCGGGCGCGGTTCGAGCAGAAGCATCGTGGCCAAGCTGGCTATGCGTATGGCGGTAGGGCTGACGGGCACGTAGAAAGCCCGCACGCGCAGGAGCGTGTCGCGCTGCGCTACCTTATTGCCCTCTTCCACGTCGAAGAGCAGGCCACCATCGGTGCGAAAAGTCTGCGCTGTGCCGTCGGGCGCTGTTTGCAGGGTGCCGAAGTCGTGGCGGTAGGCTTCGAGGTAGTCGTCGGAGGAGGAACAGGCCGTAAGCACGAGGCTTACGAGCATACACAGCAAGAGGGACACGTTACGCATGGGCGGCCAAATGATTGTGCACGGGGTTGGCATACATCGTCAGCAAGCGTTCGCGCAGGAAGGCCCAGTCGGGCTCGGCCATTTGGATGCGTTGCAGCTGCTGCTGCACATAGGCCTCGAACGTAGCCTTTTCGGCGGGCGTATAGCGATTGGCAAAGCGCGGCGTTTCGGCCAGGAGGTCTGCCGCCACGTAGTTGCCAGGGAAGAGGTGGTAGCGGCGATGTATGTCGGTGTCGATGCGTTCGGCGACGGCGCGAAAGAAGTCGTTCTTTGGCAGATCTGCCAGTTGCAGTATGTCGCCACCAATGCAGGGTGCCGCCACGAAGCGCACGCGCCCTTTGTAGCCAAAGATGCCCGTTTGCATATTCAGCACGTCCTCCTCGCGCGTCTTGCAGTAGTCGGGGTTGTCGCGTTTGAGTTGGAACTCGCGGGCCTTGAGGTAGTCGCAGGGGTCGTATTCGTAGGAAAGAGCCAGTGGTACGATGTTCATTTCGGCCAGACTCTGCGCGGGCGTTCCTTCGCCGCCCATAGCCAACATGCGCAGGACGGCAGGCTGCGTGCGGTCGTTGCTGTCCTTGGCGCGCCCCTCGCGCTGAGCTATCCAGATGGGGTCGCCCGTTTGCAGGAGCGTGAAGTGCATATACTCGCTCATGAGCTGACTGGCCTGCAACGTCTCGCGCATGTTGAGCGATCGACGCACGATGAAGGCGCGGTTCAGGCGCACCACATGCTCTATCCACGGTGCGGCCAAGAGGTTGTCGCCTATGGCTATTTGCGGCGTGCGCGTGAAACCGGCATCGAGCATCAAGAGGGAGAGTAAGGCAGGGTCAAGCACAATGTCGCGGTGGTTGGAGATGAAGGTGTAGGCCACGGACTTGTCGGGGAGGGCTGAGGCATCGAAGGTGGTGCCGTCGGTATGCTGACTGATGATGTTGCGCACGAGGGGATAGATAAAGGTGCGCTGGAAGTCGAGCGTGGTTTGGCACTTCGCCAACTGCTCCGCAAGCGATGCTGCGGGCATAGCCTTGTCGCCATACAACTGGCCTAAGATGCGCTGAAAACTTTCGTCGGCGGCCAAGGCTGCAAACACGCGGGCGAGGTCGCGACTATCGTAACAACGTATGCTGTCGAACTTTGCAGGAGGAAACATGGGGCTGAGCTTCTTTAGACTAAATAGGAAAGGTGAAACCACGAAGGCTACTTTCCTTCGATGATGTCGGCAAGCACGTCGGCAATGGGTAGGCCTGCAGCACGGATTTGCTGCGGGATGAAGCTGGTGGCGGTCATGCCAGGCACGGTGTTGATTTCAAGGAAATGGAGCTCTTCTTGGCCTGCGGCTCCCGAAAGGATGTAGTCCACACGGATGATGCCGTAGCAATCGAGATGCTGGTAGATAGCCTTCGTCATGGCACTGACGCGCGCGGCGGTGTGCGGGTCGATGCGCGCAGGCGTTATTTCGTCCACTTTACCATTGTATTTGGCATCGTAGTCGAAGAACTCTTGCGTGGTGACCACTTCGGTGATGGGGAACGTAACGACTTCGTCGCCACGTTTGTAGGCACCGCAGGTCACCTCGGTACCCGTCATAAGGGCTTCGATGAGCACGTCGGAGTCTTCGTTCATAGCACACTCTATGGCCGGCAGGAGGGCATCGACCGTTTTCACCTTCGTCACGCCGAAACTGGAACCCCCGTTGGTGGGCTTGACAAAGCAGGGCAGACCTAACTTTTTCACCACTTCGTTGGCATCGGGCAACGCTTCGCCACGGCGCACAAGGACATTCTCCGAGACGAAGAGGTCGGGGAAATGGCGCAGGTAGTTGTTGATGGCGAACTTGTCGAACGTCAGGCTCTCTACGAGTACGCCACTCGTGCTGTAGGGTATGCCCAGCATGTCGAAGTAGCCTTGCAGCAGGCCGTCCTCGCCAGGGGTGCCGTGGATGATGATATAGGCAAAGTCGAAGCGGCGGCGCGTGCCGTCGGGAGCGACAAAGGAGAAGTCGTCTTTGCAAACGGGCAGACGATCTTCGCCCACAACGACGTTCCAAGCATTGCGCTCAAGGTCGACAATGAGACATTCGTATTGCTCTTGATTGATGAAAGACAGCAATCCTGCTGCACTGCGCATGGAGACATCGTGTTCGCTGGAGTAGCCACCAGCGACTATGGCTATTAACTTTTTCATTGGATTTGAATGTGTTGGTATCGAGGTTGAAGGGGAGGGCGGCGTGCCTCCCATACTGCGGGCGAGGCGACTGCGCTCCCAGGGGGCTACGCCGACGCTGGGTGCAGGCGAGACGCCTGCGCTCCCAGTTAGGTGCGTTGTAGGCCTTCTGTGTAGCGATGCCAGCGTTCGAGGAGGGTTTGCAGGTCGGCGGGGAGGGGGGCTTCGAAGTGCATCTCCTTCCCTGTGGTGGGATGAACGAAACCGAGGGTGCGGGCATGCAGGGCTTGCCGAGGACAGACGGCGAAACCGCCGCGCACAAAGGCGGCGTAGGAGGCAGAGGGGACACCACGAAGGACCTTGTCGCCACCATAGCGTGCATCGGCAAAGAGGGGGTGGCCTATGTGGGTGAGGTGGGCGCGTATCTGGTGGGTGCGCCCCGTTTCGAGGCGACACTCGATGAGCGTGACGTAACCGAAGCGTTCAAGCACGCGCCAATGCGTGACGGCGGGTTTGCCCTGCTCGCTGTCGGGCGGGAAGACGGTCATCTGCAGGCGGTCGGAGGGGTTGCGCCCTATGTTGCCTTCGATGCGCCCCACGTCGTCGCGCAAGTTGCCCCAAACAAGGGCGTTGTAGAGGCGATGGGTCGTTTTATGGAAGAACTGTAGGCCAAGGCTGGTCTTGGCTTCGGGTGTCTTGGCTACGACGAGCAGGCCGCTGGTGTCTTTGTCGATGCGATGGACGAGGCCCACACTGGGGTCGTTGGCGTCGTAGCCTGGCACGTCGCGAAGATGAAAGGCCAAAGCATTGACGAGCGTGCCCGTGTAATTGCCTACGCCTGGATGCACCACGAGGCCAGCGGGTTTGTTGACCACGAGCAACTGTTCGTCTTCATAGATGATGTCGAGGGGGATGTCCTCTGGCTCGATGGTTGTTTCGTAGCGGGGACGGTCGAGCAAGAGGGTGACGACATCGCCGGGCTTCACACGATAGCCCTTCTTTTGTGGACGACCATTGATATGGACGAAGCCTGCGCGGGCGGCTTGCTGTATGCGGTTGCGCGAGGTGTCGGAAAGGTGTTCGAGCAGAAACTTGTCAACGCGCAAAAGCTGCTGCCCCTTGTCGGCAACGACGCGGAAATGCTCATAGAGTCCCCCACCCTCTTCCTCGTCGGCCTCGTCGGCATTCACGTCGACTGCCTGCACCGTAGGCGCAACGCCATTCGGCTCTAACGCCACGGCCTCTTGCGACAGCAGCGTACTGTCGTCAGGAGCGGTTATGTCGGTAGGAAGTAGTGGGGCAGACATCTGTTGCTGAGGAAAGAGGGGTGGTCAGATACAACTACGAGGTACAAGTTACGCAGAGCTTTTGTGCTTGCTTCTAACTTGTACCTCGCAGGTCGTAATACGTTATTTATTCGGCGTTACCCTCGCCCTCAAGGAGCGGGTCGGGTTCGCTATACAGGTCGCCATTGATGGCATACTCTAAGCTATCGTTGCCGTTATATTCTTCAAACACGCGACCATCGCCCACGACGAGCGTGATCGGCACATCGGATGCGACGCGCTGTCCAGCCTTACACGTCTTGCCAGCCGCCTCGATGCCTACCACCCAGTCGCGGTCGCCCGCTACGTATTTCGGTTCGGTAAGACTGAAGCCCAAACCGCGCAACGTAGAGACAGCTTCGCGGTAAGAGCTGTTGTCGGCAATGTCGGGCAAAACAATGGCTAACGGACGTGCGGAATTGATGGTGACTTGCACGATGCGCCCAGGCTTCACAATGGAGCCAGGCTTGATGCTCTGCTGAAGAATGATGTCGGCGGGTAGGGTCTTGATGTAAGACGTGTCAATAACCTCGACCTTGATGCCGAGCCCACCAAACTGCTTCTTCACGGACGTAATGTTCTTACCAACGACGTCGGGCACTTTGACCGTCTCGCCGTGGTGAGTATATACATTCAAATAGGCCACGCCACCGATAATGATACCGAAGGCGAGGACAATCATACCCAAGCAGTTCAGCCAAAGGCGAACGCTAAGGAATTTCTGGAAGAAGCTTTTAAGGCTCATAGTTGCCTCGATAGCTAAAGGCGGGACTTGCAGCAGGGGGCTACAAGCCCGCATTGTTTGGGCTTAGCGCTTGCCGTGAACTTCGTCGGAAACGGTGAGTTTCTTGCGTCCGTGGCGACGGCGGTTGGCGAGTACGCGACGACCATTGGCGGTCAGCATACGTTGACGGAAACCGTGCTTGTTGTTGCGCTTGCGGTTGTGGGGTTGGAATGTACGTTTCATTGCTTATTTCTTTTTATTTGTTGTCAATGATTAGTGCCTATACTTCATTTTCGGCGTGCAAAGTTAGCACATTTTTATGAAGTGACAAAACTTGAGAGTTTAATTTTTAAGCGCAACGCAAATTTTCGGCTGTTGCGGCGGGGGAATGCGGCTGTATTTTGTGTCGGCTACGGCGACTTTCCTTGCAAAAACCAACAAATATATAGGCCGCACCTCGCGAAAGCGGTGCGCGGGCGCACCTTTTGCCCATCATATCAGAACTGAAAAGCCTGCGGCAAGGGCCGCAGGCTTTCCTATAGAGCGTAGAGATGAAGTTCGGGATTAGAACTTGTAGCGCTGATCGCGGACCTTAGCATCTTTGGCCAGGGCGGGAATGATGGTGCGCATCACGTTTTGAGCCAAGGCGGAAGAGGCTTGTTCGAGAGCAATCTTCTCGTCGTACTTCTCGGTGCCAGCGGTCTTGCTTTGCACTTGTACGAAGTAGATAGCAGCTGCACCCTGCACAGCACCACTGAACTTGCCTTGCTGCGTGCGAGCAATAGCACCAGCCAACTTGGGCTCGGGCACGCCGATGGCTTGGAGCATCGTGGTGGAGTAGAAGGTCTGCTCCTTCAGCTCTTCGGCGACGGCACCCTTCTGAGCCTTAGCTGCGTTGATGTCCTTCACGCCCTTGAGCTGTGCCATGAGCTTTTCGGCCTTCTTCTGCTGCTGCACCATCGAGGTGATGACCTTCTTCACGTCGTCGTTGTCGAGGGGCATATACTCGTCGGTGGTGATGCTCTTCACGCCCAACACAAGGAGGTGGTTGTTTTCGCGACCGCACTCGTAGATTTTGCTGACATCGCCTGCCTTAGCATCGTCGAACACCCACTTCATAGCATCCTTGGCAGCAGAGCCGCCGATGTTGGTTTGCAGGGCAAGGTTGTCAGCCGATGCGGGGAAGTCGAGGAGGGTGTAGCCAGCCTTGGCTGCATTCTTTTCGAAAGCGGCGAAAGTGGTGTTGGAGGCACGGAACTTGTTGAGCTTATTGAGGGCAGTGTTGTAGGTCGCCTTCGAGAAGTTGAGGGGGCACTTCACAACGGCCACGTTGTACTTGGCTTCGATATTGCGACGCTCGAGCACTTGGAAGACGATGCTACCCTGCGATGTGCTGAGCACCTTCACGCCAGGCTCCATGGTATTGAGCTGGGCGATGACGCTGGCTTCGTCAGCAGGAAGACCAGGCTGTTCGTACTGGCTGCTGAAGCTCCACACGCTGTCGGTGGGTTGGTTGAGCTCTTTAGCCATGGCTGCGAAGGTCTTGCCGCCCTCAATGGCCTTCATGATGGAGTCGGCACGGGCAGCACTCTTCTCAGGCGTTTCGGCCACGGCCACGATGCGACGATAGAGTACGCTGTCGGCGGCCTGCACTTTGCTGACGAGCTTGTAGGTCGTGATGGTGTTGTCCTGAGCATTGTAGTAGGCTGGCTTCACGGCACCCACGGCCATAGAGTCGAGGCCAGCGGCCACGTCGGGGATGCTCTGGAAAGCTTTCTTGCTCATGGGCAGTGTGCTGTAAGCGAAAGAAGTCTTGCTACCGCCAACGACATTGGCGGGATCAACACCTTCTTGCAGCTGCTGCTGCCAGTTTTGCACTTCCTTCATCAAAGCGGCCTTGTCGGCATCGCTGGCCTTCACTTCGATGTCGAGCACCTTCAGTATTGCGGCGGGAGCCGTCAGGCGGAACATTTCCTTGTTCTTAGCATACATATCCTGTAGTTCGGCATCGGACACCTTCACGTCCTTATCGGGCACGGTGCTATAGGGCACAGCCACCACTTCGACATCGGCCTTTTGCGTCTGCTCATCGAAGCTCTGCTTAGCGGCGATGGGGTTGCTGAGGAACGTGCTTTGCAGCAACATGGCATACTTCTGCTGAAGGATTTCGCGACGCAGCTGTTTCTCGGAGAATTCCCAGATGCGGCGCAGTTGCTGATACTGCTCAGCATATTGCTGCTGGCCGTTGGCAACGAGCTGCTTGAGGCTCTTGTCATAGTTCTTGATGAAGTCTTGCAGGGCGTTAGCATCGAACACACCTTGCTGGTTGGCAAAGCCGAGTTGTGCCAGCACTTGCAGGCTGGGGAGCTGGCCTTGGCGCAGGGCATCATGCTCGTCGCCGTCGGTCACCTCAATGCCCAGTTTGTCGGCCTCGTGCTCAATGACGGCATTGGTGACAAACTCCTGCCACGTTGTTTCGCGAATTTGGTCTTCTTCCTGTGCGGTGAGGGCATCGGCCTGACCACGCATAGCCTTGGTGATCTTTGCCATCTCGGTGCGGTCGTTCACCTCGTTTTGATAGTCTTGCACGGAGAAGCTTTTACCATAGACAGAGCCGACTTGCATAGAGTCGTAGCCTACGAGTGTCTTAAAAGACTCGAAAAGGGGTTCGGCAATAAAAGCGAACAGCGCAAGGCCGACGATGGCCATCAACCAAAGGCTGTAGCTTCTGATTTTCTGGATAGCTGCCATAGATGTTATTGTTTTTTATTTGTTTGTTTGCAGTTTGAAGCATTTAGCCAAAATGCCGCGCAAAGTTAACGCTTATTGTGGAATAACAGAAAGGGTAATGCAAGTTTTTTTGCTTCTTTTGCATTTTATCGGTGCAAAGTGTCGGTTTTTGCGGTGTCGGTCTTCGCGGGTTGCGGGTTTTTGTCCTCGGGGCGTGGCATGTAGCCCTTTGCGTTCCAAATGTGGTATTGCGTGGGCTCGTTGCCAACCACTTTGGCGCGGAAGCGGTCGCCTTCGAGCTCTTCGCCTGGCTGCCAAACGTGGGTGTAGCAGTCGGAACTGAGCAGGTGTTGCTGCATGTCCCAATAGAGTTCGTCGGTCTTGACGCGCGTGCCCTTTTGCTTGTCCTCCATATAGACGTGGCCTTTGAGGTGCCACTTCCTCTCGTCGTAACACCAGGCGGTGTCGGCGGTGATATAGAAGTCGGTGAGCATAGCCTTGTCAAGGCGTTGGAGGAAGATGCCCTTAGGAAAGACCTGGCGCGGCGGTTTGGTCTTGTCGTACATGCGCCACTCTTCGGCAATGATGCGATAGCGCATGACGCCGCTATCGGAAATGAGTTTCGACACGCCGTAGGTAGTCATCAGTGGCAGGGAGTCGCGCTGCGCCGTCAGCTGGCTCATGGGTGGGGCCTCATTGGTGCATGCCGCCAACAAACCTAACCCCGCCAGCAGAACTGGCAGGGCTAACAAGCTGAGTGATGCGGTTCGCAACGAGACGTGCATAAGGGATACACAATATTATATATATACGCGCGCGCGATGTAGCAGCATTATCTTGCTTGCCACTTGCGGAACCATTCTTCGTTGAAAGAAAGTCCGAGGCACAAGCGGATGTATTGTTCCTTCACCTGCGTAGCGACTTTCGGACTGACGCGTTCGTACTGCACGGCGAAGTTGAGGATGCAACGGTTGCTATGGGCATTCATAATGGGCAGGCCCACACCGATAGAGGCGGTCAGGTTGGAGGGGCCGTCCTGTCCCGTGAGGCGCGTGTAGGGCGTGGTGTAGCTCAGACCGGCACGATAGCGAATGTGTTTCGACCACGTGATGCTGTTGTTATCGGGCACGTACTCGCCGCCGACGGCTATGCGGTGGCGGTCGGTGTATTGGCCCGTTTGCGCGGTATAGGTATAGCCGCCTAAGGCTCCCGTACCAAGCACAGGGCTCTTCACTTTGCTCCACTTCTCGAAGGTATAGTCAACGCCTAAGCGCAGGCGGTTGCGATGATACCACATCAAACCCGCACCAAACGTGTGGGGCAGTTGGAAGGCATTGAGGCAAGAGATGGTGTCGCCAGTATAGGTAGAGCCGCTGAGGGTTTGGTCGTAGTAGCGGGCGGTGCTGTTGATGTTGTGGCCCAAACCGTAGGTGAGACCCAAGGTGAGGGCGTTGCGCTCGTTCAGTCGTTGCATGTACTGCAAGCCGAAGTCGAGTTTGTAGCTACGAATATCGCTATCGTAGGTGCGGATGCGGCTACTCATGCCCGCGTCGCTGAACGTGGCGGTGACGGTGTGGGTGTTGGCTCCCCAAAAATACCCCGCGTTCATACCCACGGAGAAACCCTTGAAGGGACGCCAGCCAATGCCAACGAAGGCTTCGTGCAGGCCGCCGCTACCATTGTAGGAGTCGGTCTCGGTCACTTCGCCCGTTGATGTCTGCATCAGGGTTTCCTTCACCATCTTGTAGCCTATGGTGCTATAAGGCATCAGGCCGAGAGAGAAGCCGAGGTTGTGGGCTGCACGAAATCCTGCCGTGACGTAGTCGATACTGGCATTGCGCGCATTGACTTTGCGGCCCCCTTCGTTGAGGTTTGCGTTTTGCAACGACAAGCCCACGTCGAAAAGGAACGTCAACGAGTCGATAGCGGCATAGCTGGCGGGATTGGAAAAGTTCACTTCGCGCCCGCCCTGCATAGCGATGGTGGCACCGCTGGCAGCGGCATAGGAACTGGTGCGCGGATTGAGCAGGCCGAAACCGTAGCGCGAATAGGGAGAGTTGCTACCATTGTCCTGTGCCGAGGCGTAGAGCGCTGGCAGCAGGAGGGCGGCAAGGAGTAGGGTTTTATGTTGTTTCATAATGACAAGTCAGTATCTTGTTCAAACCAATGAGTACTAAATCGGGTTCCACGCGGAAGTCGTTGAGACCTAACGCGACGAGGCGCTCCGCATCGCCACCCGTGAGGAAACATTGCACGCCCGTGAGGTTTTGCTTAGTGGCAACCATATAGGACGAGAGTTCGAAGGCCATGCCATAGAGGGCACCTGCGCGCAGGGCACTATCGGTGTCGGCGGCTAAGACGGTGGCTTCGCCTTCTGCCTCCACGAAGGGTAGCGCGTGGGTATAGTCGTGCATCGCGCGCAGACGCATCGTGAGGCCAGGAGCAATCATACCGCCTAAGTGCAGGTCGGACGTTGCCACGTCGAAGGTCAGGCAGGTGCCAGCATCGCAAACGAGCAGGGGCGTATCGGGCGAGAGCGCGGCAGCACCTATAAGGGCCGCCCAGCGGTCGCCGCCAAGCTTTTCTGGCTCGGCGTAGGCGGACTGCAAGGGAGCGGGCGTAGCTCCCGTCACAACCAGCAAGTCAATGCCCCGCTCGCTGAAGACCATAGGCATCCATGCGGGCAAGCCGCCACTGGCTACGCAAGCTGCATGGTCTATGTCTGCCTCGCAAAGTAAGTCGCTAAGCACGCTATCGATGAAAGCATCGGAAGCATAACGATGGCGACAGATGCAGTCTTCGCCGTCGTACACCGCACACTTCACCGAGGTATTGCCTATGTCAATTACGAGGTTCATAAAACTAACGGTTTGCAGCCCAATGCAGCAACGTGCAGACGCTATACGGGTGCAAAAGTAGCAAGCCGCGCGCAAAACACAAAACCTTTGCGCGCGTTTATTGTTTTTTAAGACGATAATACCTCGCTCCTACGGGCTGGCGCGCACTTCACGGCCCCCCCACTTATCGTTACATTTTCAGCGCATCACTTGCCTTTTCAACAAAATTTATTGAACTTTGCGCTATCGTAATACAACCTAAGCAGACATCGTCATGACCTACCTTAAAGAAGGCACCTACTTGGCCGACCGCCGCTTCCGTATCACGGGAAAGTTGGGACAGGGTGGCTTCGGCATCACCTATAGCGGTGTGGGCTTCGCCACCGTCTCGGGCAAACTGGGCTCCGTGCCCGTGGAGTTTCGCGTGGCCATCAAGGAGTTTTTCATGAAGCAGACCTGTGTGCGCGATGATGAGACGGGTCGCGTCTCCGTACCCTCTACGGCCAGCCGCGAAGACACCGAACGCTTCCGACGTAAGTTCCGCAAGGAGGCATTGGCTCTCTCGAAGTTCGACCACCCCAACATCGTCAAGGTCTCCGATGTCTTCGACGAGAACGATACGACGTACTACGTCATGGAGTATCTTGGCGGCGGCTCCCTTTCCGAACGCCTGAAGAAGGAAGGGGCGCTGCCCGAAGAGGAGGCGCGAAAGCTCATCCTGCAAGTGGGAGCGGCCTTGCAGGAGATGCACCGCCAGAAGATGTGCCACCTCGACGTGAAACCCGCCAACATCCTGCTCGACGCGCAAGGCACGGCGAAGCTCATCGACTTTGGCATCTCCAAGAGCTACGACGAGGCGGGACAGGGCACAAGCACCACGCCCGCCGGCATCTCGGCGGGCTACAGTCCCGTGGAGCAGTACTCCACCGGCGGCGTGAGCCATTTCTCGCCGCAGAGCGACGTCTATAGCCTCGGTGCCACGCTCTACGCGCTGCTCGCAGGGCAGGCTCCGCCCGAGGCCACGAAACTCTTCGCTGGCATCGGCGACTGCCCGCCTGGCGTAACGCCCGCACTTTGGCATCTCGTGCGGTGGGCCATGAACCCCAACATCGCGCAGCGTCCGCAGACGGTGAAGGCCTTCACCGACCGCCTAACCGCTCTGGAGCTGGGACATCCCGAGGAGAATGTCATCGACGTAGAGGCTAACGGCGAGACGCTGCAGCAACCTGCAAGAAGTGCGGACAACGAAACTATCAATTCCAACCCGCCAGCATCGCAACCCGCCGCCTCCCCTGCCCCATCCTCCCCGGAATGGCTCATACCCGTCAGCATAACGCTCATTGCCATTGCTTGCTTCATCATTGCCTTTTTACTTCTAAAAGACGATAAGCCTGCAGAGGAAACTCCTGCCACAACGGAAATCAAGAAGAACGACAACGAGGTGGAAGGCGTGGAAATCACGAACTTCTACACCGACTACAGCGGAGTGCAGCAGCATGAGACCTTCGTCTATACGGGCACCGTGGAGAACGGAAAACCCAACGGACGGGGCCGTGGCGTGTACGAGACGGGGGTGTACTGGGGTGAGTACAAAAACAGCGACTTCGAAGGAAAAGGCACCTTCACCAAGACCGCCGGCGACGAGAAAGGTTCTGTCTATACGGGAACATGGCGCGGCGGCTACCTCGCCGAAGGTGCTTACTACGACGCTACTCAGGGCCGCACCTTCATCGGCACATTCACTGAGAGCCAGCCCAACCAAGGGAAATGGTATAAGGGCAATGTCACCGATATGTACTAATAGGAGAGGATAACTGGGAGCGCGGGCGTACAATAAAAGAGTTCAAGTTTCGGTAGTTGTGATACGGGGGGGGGCAAATGGTGCGCAGCGCGCACCATCTGTCTCGTTCTCTCACAACTTCCGAAACTTAAATTATTCATGCTTAATGGTGCGCGAAGCGTACCACACTATGCTTAACCGCGTATCCTGACGAGCGTAGCGAGGAGGGATGCGCGGCAGGTGTGAGGCGTTGTGGCCAGTGCGCGGAGCGTACTGCACGTTGCAAGTCCTCTTTGCGACACAACCTATTCTTCTTAATGTGCGGTACGCTCTGCGCACCGCTTCATCCGTTGCGCACTATCCGCGCACCACTCGT